>CAYOEV010000021.1:0-2262 GCA_964403075.1 uncultured Roseivirgaceae bacterium
CACATCGGCCTGGCTCGAAGCGAGCGTCTCTTCCAGCCAACGCCACTGATCCGGGCCTAAAAGAGTGCCTTTGCCTTTGGCAGTGATCGGGTCGCGAAAATAGCGGGTATCGAGTAGGAGAAGTGCGATTTGTAAACCCTCCCATTCGATGTATCGAACGCCATAAGTGCCGGGCCTTGATCTTCGGGGATCATTTGCTTCCACCTCTAGAAAATCCAACAATAGCTCTTCGCTGGCTTCTTTTTGTGGGTATTCTTTTCCTGCGTTGTTGGCTCCATAATCATGATCATCCCATACGCCATCTACCTGAGCGAAGGATAATAGCTGCTGGTACTGCTCGTTTGATCGTTGCTTGTTGTACTTGGCAGCCATTACGGTCATGTCTTCTGTGTCGCCGTAAATGTTATCTCCTAACCAAATCCACCAATCTGGCTGCGCGGCAATGACATCATCCCATAATTCCTGCGGTCTGTCCTGATCACTGCATGAACCAAAAGCTAATTTGTAAATGTCTTGTGCAGGCAACTGAGTAAGACTGTGAAGAATACCAATGGTTAAAAAAAATCTGTTCATGGCCATGTGCTTAAATAGAGTGTAAAATAAAAAAGCCATTCAGATAGAATGGCTTTTAATCATTACCGTTATGCTAAGACTACTTAATCACAATTTTTCTTTTTTCCAATTGGTTACCTTTTTGAACGACCATTATATATAGCCCACTTTTCAGTTGATTGGTTTGAACTTTCACCTCGTTTATGCGGCCTTTTGCCAAATCCTTCTCTGTGGCGTCTATCAGGTGGCTATGAATGTCATAAAGCTGAATCTTTAAACTGGGATCTTCGGCGTTGACAATACGTAAGGTAAGGTCATAATTCGGTGGGGCTGGTTGAGGAAAAACTTCCATGTTTCTAAGATTGTCCTCATCTCCGAAATCATCCCAGCCCAGTATCTCAACTATATCGGAGATGTACGTGTAATCACCGGGACAGGAAGAGGCTTTGGCCACCCATCGGTATTGGATGGTGTGTACTTCATACCCAGTACCGGGCACATAAATCCCGTGAATAAAGCCGTCATAATTGGATTTGCTTTCAATGTCTTCCCATTGTTCATCTTCACCGTCAAACACATACTGCTGCCATGCATAGTCAATGGGCACGTCAACACGTCCAGTACCTACAAAATATAGCTCTTCATCTTCCCCTTCGTAGGTAAGGGTACCCGGTGAGCCAATATCCGGACAGTTTGGTGATATCACTACAATATTTGACGATACCTCCACATCCTGACAGCCCGTAAAACGGGCTTGCCTGATTAAATACAGTTCACCGCTCAGCTCACTTCCACTGAGTTCATAATTCGTTGCATTGGCACCTTCAATCAATTCCCAGGTGTTATCGAAAGAGGGTCGTTCCGTATCATTTTGATACCATTGGTATTCAGCCAGGAGTTCCACATTGGTGGAGGTAGCTGGAGGTCCACTGACTACAAAAAGGTCGTTTGAGGTATCGTATGTCCAATCTATACTTCCTCCTGTAAAAGTGGCTTGCTGGCAGGGATCCCTATTATACGCCACAACATTCGAATGCTTCACATAATCATCGCAGCTTTCCAATTTAGCAAGACGCACATAATATCGAGTGGTTGCAGGTAATGCAAGGTCAAGACTCAACTGTTTTTCACCAGCTATTATCTCCCAGCTAGTACCTTCTCCCAGAATATTGGGATCATTTGTCTCATTCTGTGCCCAAGCGTATTCTACGACGTGACCTGGATACGTGCTGCTGGCAGCATTGGTATTGAAAATGGATAGTCTGTTGGTGATATTTTCGTTTAACGAAATGCCGCCACCATCTTCGAGTCCATTAGGGAGGCAAATATCTACGCGTATCGGAACCACATTGGACTCACCAAAATATTCTTCACATCCAACAATACGCGCACAGCGTATGTAGTATCGATCTTGTGTTAACCCGCTGACTTCCAACTGGTCTGTTACCACTGGAAGTCCAGCATTGCTGTAGACAATTTCCCATCCATTATCCTGACCTACAATATTTGGTAGATTTTGATCATTTACCAGCCAGATGTATTCAATTTCAGGGTAAGCCGGAAACAGGCTGAAACCAGATGTTTCATTTACGATTACATTGTTACCCTGCGGATCAAAATAGACTTGTTCGAAAGAAATTTCACCACCATTGATACCGTTGGGTTTGCATTGGTCTACGGGTACTTTGACTCTGGGCGTTTCTCCCCAGT
>CAYOEV010000021.1:2362-47630 GCA_964403075.1 uncultured Roseivirgaceae bacterium
CAGGTGGTCTGATTGAGGTCACCCACTTCCAGGTCCAGCAGGTTTTCACTGTCAGGTACCACCTTCCAGTGGGGGTTGCCCACCACATTTTCAGTATCCACGTGCGAAAACATCCATATATATTCCAGCGTTAGGTCGGGGTCTGTGTAGTTGCTGTAGGCTTCCTGTACGTTATAGACCACATTGTCATCGTTGGGCTGGTAATGACCATCAAAGGCGACTTCACCACCATTGATCCCGTTGGGTTTGCATTGGTCTACGGGTACTTTGACTCTGGGCGTTTCTCCCCAGTAATCTTCACATCCGGTGATTCGGGCACACCGAATGAACCAGGTGGTCTGATTGAGGTCACCCACTTCCAGGTCCAGCAGGTTTTCACTGTCAGCTACTACCTTCCAGTGGGGGTTGCCCGGTGTATTTGGCTCGTTGACCAGGCTACTCAGCCAAATGTATTCAAAACTGGAGGGATCCGTTACCGATGGGCTTGATGGTAAATACTCATTGACAATGATATTTATACCGGTTGGGTCAAAAATACCATCATAAACAATGGTACCACCATTGATATTAGACGGATCGCATACATCCGTAATGGTGAGGTCGTGGGCACTTAGATCCCAACTGATCACAAGCATAAGGTGGGTGAGCAGGAGACTTTTCATGATTGGTAATTCAGTAATAAATAGCTAGATCTTTTAAAATTATGAATTATTATAAATCGTGTCAATTAATTTTGATGCATGCGGAGTATGAAGGTTATTCATTTGTGGGTTGTGCTAGGTCTGGTAATGCTATCCTGTGCGGATAATGCTGAAAATGACATACAAGGGCCAGATCCGATTCAGGCAGAAGATTTTAGTTTAGGGGTATCTGAAAATCAGTCGGTTGGGCAGGTGCTTGGCACCTTACAAGTATCGGGCACTGGAACGCTAAATTATACCATGGGGAGCCAGGTGCCAGCTGGTTCCTTAACTGTGAATGCATCAGGAGAAATTATTGTTAACGACAGCTGCAGTTTTAATTTTGAGCGTAACAGCAGCATTACTGCAACAGTAAATGTTGCCGATAGCCTGAGCAGTACGAATTTGTCAGTGGCTATCAATTTGATCGATCGGCCGGAATCCTTAACCTTATGGACTGGTGATACCCTTACTTTTAGTAAAGCATCGGGTGCCGACCCCGAACTGTCTACCAACCAGGATCAAATCTCACCAAATGTCTGGATTACACGTGGAAATAACGGTGGGCAGATATACAATAGAAAGCTAGAAACCAGCGCAGATCCGGACACTAGTCCGGTAGGTACATTATGGGCTTTGGGTTCTTTGTCGGAAGTTGAGACGCTTTGTTTCGATACGTTTAGAAATACGATTCGGCCTAAAAATGTGGTTGGCGTTAATCTCGTGATGTATGCCGTAGCCGATGATGCTTATCTTGAAATTAAGTTTTCAGAATGGCCGGCTGGAAAGCAAGGAGGGTTTGCCTACACCCGAACGGCTCCATGAGAATTGCTTGCGTAGGTGATGTACATGGTTCGCGGAGGTGGGAAGAAGTAAAAAATCTATCCGTTGATCATATTGTTTTCGTTGGAGACCTGGTAGACTCAAAGGTGTATGATAACGAGCAGGTCATGTCAGTTTTTGAAGACATTCTTGAATTTAAGGTCAATAACGAAACGCGTGTAAAACTGCTATTGGGTAATCATGATGTACAATACCTCTATTTTCCGGATTATAGATGCTCAGGTTTTCGTTCCGACGTTCAGGCATCTTTGACCCAGGAGTACCGGTCTCATCGCACCTTCTTTGATTTGGGTGCTTCTTTCGGCCCTTACCTTTTTTCCCACGCGGGCATTAGCGCTACCTGGTTGAAAGAATTCCAGTTATTCAATAGATTTTCTAACATGGATAACCATGGCATTGTCAAAACCTTAAATAGTTGGCTTCGGAATGGTGAACATCTTGAGCAATTGTTTGTAGCGGGTCGGGCACGTGGCGGTTCGGCTGCACACGGTGGACCGATATGGTGTGATTATTTTTTGGAATTGATTCATGATCCATTGTTGCGTGTCAATCAGGTGTTTGGGCATACGCAAGTAGATCAGTTGATTTCTACCAGCCTTCCTGGTGGTGAAAGGTTATTGAATGTAAACTACCTGGCTTATACCGATCATCCCATTTATGTGCTTGAGGTTTGACTGGCAAGTGAAAAACTTTCATTTAGTGTATTGTACCATTCCAAAATGACGCCTCTAGGTTCGTCGTAATCGGAGGTGCAATCGAAAATGGTAACGAGACCCTCATTGGTCTGTAACTGGAAGATTAACTCAAATTCCTGTGAGGTGTTTTTGAAAGCGCTGGAGTACTCAGCGATGAACCTCGAATTCCACTTGAAGCTCCTGACCTGGCTCATGAGCCAGTAATGACTCTTGCCATCATATCTTATTGCAATGGATTCGTGTTGATCGTCTATCCGCAAATCGATTAGTCCCCTTTTTCCTTTGGCCGTAGCGTACAGGAGGGTAAAAAAAACCATCACAGCGATCAAAAGTGTGACCACGCCCATCATCATCCAAAAAACGTCACCATTATTCCAACCGCTGAGCAGCAGCATAGCCGCCACCAAAGAAAAAACAAAAAGTATGTACCATGAGGATTGGTTTGAGGTCCTGGAAACGTCTAATAAACCGGGTCGGTTGCGGACTTCAAATCCTTTCTCTTCCAGAAAAGTGCGCAAACCTTCGGATACGGGATAGGGGACCATTGTAGTAAATTTTAAAATTTGTTTTTCTACAACCAAATTACACTTACGCTACCAAAAAAAAGGCCTATTTTCCAGCTGTTTTGGCTGCCCATTTCAACCTTTATTACCTTCCACCTGCCCATCGCTGGATAGAAATTTTGCCAACTGACTGGAGCTTTCGAAACCAGACATGAAAATAACCAACACGGACATGATAGGTACAGAAAGCATCATCCCAAGCACGCCCCAAACACTTCCCCAAAAGGTTAGGGATAGGATAACCACCAAGGGGCTCAGGTTGAGCCCTCTACCCATGAGGCGGGGTTCTATATAGTTACCCACCAGCAACTGAATCATTTCAATGGAAACGAAGAGAAACAGGCTTGTGGAAATTGAACCAAATTGTATAAGTGCAAAAAATGAAGGTAACAAGGTGGCGATCAAGGACCCAACATAGGGGATGTAATTAAAAGTAAAAATCAAGAAAGCCCACAGGAATGGAAAATCTAATCCGAAAGCCATCATTATCATGTAACTCAATACCCCGGTGAGTAAGCTGGTCTGGGTTTTAAGTCCTACATATTTGGATATGGATCGGTTGATTTGGTTCAACGAGCTTGATAACCTGGCCTGCTTTTCCTGATCGCGAAAAATATGGTGCAATTTTTTATCAAAAATATTTTCCTCTATTAATAAGAAAACTACGTAAATGAGGATTAAAACGGTATTACCCAGAATCGATGACAGGGACGATATTATCGGACCTAGTATTTTCTGGTAATCAAAATCTATTAATCGACCTTCTAAGTTGGCCGCCAAACTTTCAAAATAGGGGTTGGCTTTGATTTGTTCAAGCAGTGGCTGCCATTCGATACGGTATTGATTGAGATTACCATTGATCTGTTCGATGTTGTTGATCAACAACTCAGTGACCGCAAAAACAACCAGTATAATGATCAAAAAAGCAGACAAGCTGTAATACCACTCAGGGGCTTTCAATTTTAAAATCGGAATTTTCCGAAGCGATTGACGCAATAGGCTAATGAGATACCAAATGATAAGGGCAATGACAAAGGGTTGAAGAATGGTCCGATATTCCATCAAAATGATGACGGAAAGCGTCAGAACAATGAGCCAGGCTGCAGCTTTTACGATAGGTGTTGTTTGCATAATCCTGAAAATCTTTTACCAAGTTCAAATATCTGTTAAAAATTGGGCAAAGTGCACGGCGATTAACCATCAAAAATATTTTTTCCTGATGGGATGTTTCAGGGACCTAAATAAGTTCAAAGATTGAACAGTTTGACCGCGTGAACGTTCATTGGGTACGGCCATGCGGTAGGGTCAGATATACAGACGAGAATGGTATGTACCTACAATATCTGTTTAGTTAGTCATCCATAGACCATTTAATGCATCGTCAAATATTGGCTGGACGCAAGTTTGATTGTAAGCTGTTCATCCACAGGTATTATTGCGATTGCACCTATTTATTTCTCTAAGCATTGGTAGCAAAAAAAAAGCCACCTCAGGAGAGGCAGCTTTTCGTAAATTATTGTAAACCAATGTTAATTGGCAGGTGGTAAGATTACCGCATCAATGATATGAACCACACCGTTTGCAGCTTTTACATCGGCAGTAGTCACATTGGCACCGTTCACTTGTACGCCATTGGTTGTAGAAATTGTTACTTCTGCACCGTTTACTGTCGCAGCTTTCATTCCGTCTGATAAATCCGTTGACATTACATTACCGCTTACTACGTGGTAAGTAAGGATTGCAGTCAGTTGGTCTTTATTTTCCGGCTTCAACAAGTTGTCCAAAGTACCTTCAGGCAAGGCAGCAAATGCATCATTTGTTGGTGCGAAAACAGTAAAGGGGCCATCACCTTGTAATGTTTCTACCAATCCAGCTGCTTTCAATGCACTTACTAAAGTTGATAATGATTCTGTCGCTACAGCTAAACCTACAATATCAGGTGTTTGCGCAGGCGCATCGTACGCAGACTCGTTTGCAGTGGTATCTGTTTCAGTGGTCTCATCTGATTTCGGAGTGCTACATGCTACGAATGAAACCAAAAGTGTAAGAGATAATAAATTAAAATATTTCATAATGAAAAATTTGGTTAGGCACTCATAACCTTTGGTAGACACAAAATGTTCGAAAAGAATAAAAGTTAACAGCGGGTTGATCTTGGCAACTTACCAATCACAGGCCCGGATAATTAATTTTAGCCTTCAAAACGTGAACCATGCGCGGACTTATACTGACGGTTGTAGCGATTGTATTATCTATTACTACCATGTGGCTGGGCCTCACTTACACTCTTTTTTCTTTGGTTTTAAACGGGCGGTGGAAGGATTTGAATGCTTACTTCTTTGATATCGCTGTTTCTATTGATCAATTGGGGAATGTGGTGATGCGAGATCTGTTCAATCGACTGCTGATTACCAAACAATCACCTTACCTTTTCGGCAATGAGGATGAAGTGATATCCAGTGTGTTGGGCAAAAACCAGCAATTAGGTACGCTGAAATTCCTGGGAAAGCTAGTGGTGGGGCTGCTGGACGTCATTGATCCCAATCATTCCATCAATTCTATAGAATATCGACAACTGTTCACCAAAAAAAATAAGGACAACCAGAATTAGTCGAGAGAAGCTTGGCATCACATTACATGGCTCCAAGTTTGGATAGTTCGGTTTTCTTTGCAAGTATGGATTACCCAGGCATTACCCGGCATATTTACGAGCAGGTGATGGCCATGCCTCAGGAAGGGGAGGTGGCCAACTACATTCCGGAACTGCAACATGTAGATGCCAAGCAGTTTGGGGTTCAGTTAACTACCGTTCAGGGACAAAAATTTGGTATTGGTCACCACAAAGTCAAATTTTCTATTCAAAGTATTGCTAAAGTCTTTTCATTGAGTTTACTGTACAATGAGACGGGAGAGGCCATTTGGGATCGAGTGGGCGTCGAGCCATCGGGCACCCCATTTAACTCTTTGATACAATTGGAGTACGACAGGGGAATTCCTAGAAATCCTTTTATCAATGCGGGGGCTTTGGTGGTGAGTGATGCTTTGATCGACTTATTTGATGACTCCGTAGAATCCGTTTTACAATTTGTGAGTCAGTTGTGCGGATTGGAACGGGTGACCATTAATGAAAAGATGGCTAACGCTGAAATGTCCGTTGCCTATAGAAATTCGGCGGTACTCAATCTTATGAAAGGTTTTGGAAACATTCACCATCCGGTAGAAAAAGTGCTCGAGGTTTACACGAGGGTGTCGGCAATCGAAATGACCTGTGAAGAACTGGCACGTGCTTTTCTCTACCTTGCCAACGATGGGATAGACCCAATTACCAATAAAAAGATCATTGATTACGACAAAAGTCAACGAGTAAATGCCCTAATGCTTACGTGCGGCTTTTATGACGAAGCCGGTGAGTTTGCCTTTAAAGTTGGCATTCCTGGAAAAAGTGGGGTCGGAGGGGGTATCGTCGCTATTCATCCGGATCGGTACGCTTTGGCCGTGTGGAGCCCAAAGTTGAACAATAAAGGAAATTCCTTCAAGGGAATGAAATTTTTAGAACTGTTTACCTCAGCGACTGGGAATAGTATTTTTTAAATCATGCTTGTAAACATACCCTTAATCCACTCACCTTATTTTTGGTCCTCGATATGGACCTTGTCGGGATTACTCATCCTCATGATCGTAAGAATGACCGTGGGAGCCTATATAGGACATAGGGGACAACATGGGGATTTCAATGCATATCGTATTGCCTACGTTAAAAAGGTGATTTATTTCTTGATTGGTCTGGGTTATGCCATTTACCTGGGTTGGGTTTGGAAAGTTGATTTTGCTGGATTGGCACTTTACCTGGCTTCATTACTCACTATCGTAGGGGTGGCCTTGTTTGCAACCTGGTCCATCTTAAGTAACATCACCGCATCTATGGTGTTGTTCTTTTTTTTTCCATTCAGAGTTGGCTCCAAGGTGAAAATCCTCGATGGGGAATCCAGTATTTCGGGTACGGTGTTGGCTTTATCCATGTTTTCCGTACGTATTCAAACCGATCAAGGTGAAGTCTACTGCCCCAACAGTGTAGTCATTCAGAAATCTGTTTTATTGATCCATAGTCAGGAAGAAAAAGTCTAACTTCCAAGGACTTCCGAAGATTTTATTTTTTACCCCCTTTAGTGTTGAGTCAGAAATAATCTGAATGATTGGGATGAACAATTTGTACTACATGAGTAAATATTTAATGACATGCGAAGTTCTGACTACTTTATCTTGATTTCGGCTTTTTTATCTTTTGTTTTCAGCGTATACCTCTACTTTTCAGGTCAGCCACAGGAAGGTATTTATGTAGGGATATGGGTGCCATCCATTTTAGCTGTTGGCAATTACCTTAAATATGTCAAAAGACAAAGAGAGGAGAGCCAATGATTACCAATAACATTATCTTCATCATTGGCGTAATTGTCACGGTAATATGGTTGGTAGGTTCATTTCTGGAATTCCGAAAGATGGATAAAAACCCAGGCCGCTACAATAAGCGACAAAATGTAAATCCCTTCAACAAGGACAAAGACTAGTTCACCAATTTTTTCAAATGGTCATTGAATGAATTTCGTAATTCGTACCAGCACTTTTGCATTAGGTCTAGAAGGGAAATCTGCAGCCTTCTGGCCTCACTTCTAAAAAATCATGAGCTTCCATTATGGACTGTAGTCTTGGGATCAGCGCATGAAACGCTTGTAAGAGATCAGATTTGTTATCCAGTCGGTAAACAAAAATCATTCGTTCTGGCACTTTGCGATCCACGTAAGATTTAACAAAATCATCGTCGCGGGTGACAATGATGTAGGAACTGAATATGGCCAGATGACGGATCTGGTCATCCACGATTCGTTGTCTTTTGTGCTTTTTTAGCTGATTTACATGTATGGAAGTCAAACCGGCCTCTGAAAAATAATCGCGCAGCTCAGGACTAATATTTTCGTCGAGTAAAAAGGTCATCTTACTGTTTCAGGTGCGACTAATGAATCGATCGAACTGTCTCATCACCCAGAGGTGCATAATGGCTTGTGTACTTGTGTACACCGCCCAAGGTAAGGCAGGTACAAATTCGTGAATGGCTGTAATCACGAAGCGGTTGTCCATCACCGATCGAAATTCAAGCCATCCATGATCGGTTCGTTTAGCCAATTTACCCCCGACAATAAAAAATAGTTGCCGTTTGTCGTCGCTGTGATCTGGTTGAAATTGCAGTTTCAGGAGACTTATACCCATCAATCTGAATGTCACGGCCTGATTATTCTCGCGGGCCCTAACGATGTAACGAAACTTTTTGGGCAGCCAGGACATGTATGTGGTTGCAATCCAGGCCACCTTTTTTTGGGCCGGATTCGAGATACGCTGAACACTCCTGACAGTATTTTTTTCGGTTTGTAATGTTTTTTTTCGGTGCAAACGCGGCATTTCGTCTTTCAATGCCCGGTTAATACTGTCATCGGTTGTTATTACGGGTATTTTAAACATACGGTGGGTGTCTTGCTTTACGGTCATGTCATGCTTCAGGCTCTCTACAAGCGGAGACACAAAAGTGGTACTGGAGTTGGAAAAAACACCAACCCATAACTTCGACAAACCCAGCGTAAAAAAAGGTATTGAAAAGATCGGTCGCTTTTTACCCATAAGCCGAGCGGTTTTTTTCAACAGGTCCATGTAGCTAAGCACCTCCTCACCACCCACCTCTATGGATTGATTGTACACCTGAGAATTCCCCAGACTCTGATGAATAATGGCAAGCATTTGATTGATATCGATGGGCTGAGAAGGCGAGAGGCACCATTTTGGGCAGGCCATCACTGGCAGGCGTTGAACCAGGTTCTGAATAATTCGAAAGGATGAACCACCGGGACCAATTACTATTCCTGCCCGAAGATTAGTCACAGGTGTGGTTCTTGAGCCCAGTGTCTGTTCGGTTTCCAAACGACTGCGTAAATGTCTGGATAATGTTTCCGGATCAACATCAGGAATAATGCCCCCCAGAAAGACAATTTGTTTCAATCCACAGTTTTCAGCCGCCCGACTGAAGTTATCTGCCAACAGCAAGTCTGTATCTTCAAAACTACCTTGGTTTAGCCTCGTGGACGGTGCCATAGAGTGTACCAAATAGAGGGCATAATCCGCACCCGTCAAAGCAGCTGTGGTGCTGCTCAAAGAATACAAATCGACGGTACGCCAAGTGACCGAATCGTTCGTATTTTCCTGGATTTCACTTCGACTTAGTCCAATGATGTTGTATTGGTCATGGTACTGATCAATGAACCAGCGGCCAATGAATCCTGTGGCACCGGCGATGGCAATGGTAGGCTTTCTCAATTTTTATTGAAGTAAACAAGAGTTGATCAATATTCGATCCTTTGGTAGTCCATCGTTTTCATGTAATGCCCTTCAGGAAATGGATCGTTCGGCTTCCATTCATTGAGAACTTCGAATAGTTGTCGCTCTTTGGGTGATAAAGTCTGAAGGTAGGCTGGGATCTGGTCTGATTGGGTGGCCGGCTGCAGTTTAATTCTCCCCACTGCCGCCAGGTTGAGGTCATCACCAACCAAAACCCTGAAAGAATCAAAGCAGGTTTGAATAGCATCCGCATGCTGATGTTTGAGGTCGGAAATACCAACCAGTTTCAGATTCACGCCAATGTGAGGTAACTTAATCCAAAGCATCTGGGATTTTTTGTCCGGGTATTTGACGCTTTTTTTGATGGCTGCTGCATAGAAGGCCTCCATTTGATTGATGACCGTATCTTTTTTTATGACAATTTCCAACTTGTTCAAATGCTGCAAGTCATAATTAGCCGTTTGTGATGCTGGCCTTCTGGTATACTCAACCGAAAGAATGATACACGATTTTTTATCTGGAGAGATGGCGGTCACACTGACCGGTGATATTTGTATGTCCCAGCCCGAAGGAAACTCACCATAGTATTGAAGATTGGGATGAATGTACCGATTACCTGCCAGCAGTCCTGACGAGGGATTCTGGTCAAACAAAAGGTTATGTGCATCCAGAACTGTGGTACCCACCGAGGGATCATCCAATAATTGATTGGAAGAGTAGATTTTCTCTTCAAGGTAGGTGATCCGGTCTTCGGTGATGGGATGATCAGCAAATAGCGTTTTTGTTTCGTCAATATCAAACTGCAGGTTTAAATATTTTTGAATTCTTTGCAAAACGTGAATAAAAGCATTCGGATCATAGAAGGCATCAACCATGAGATCTACGGCCCGAATGTCTGCTTCTTTTTCTTGTCCTCTGCTGAAGGCACTTATGCCCAAATCGGACAATGTCTTGATGGGCAGATTGATCACCTGTGCCACTTCCTTGTAAGTTAGCATACCCAAGATGTTTGCGGGCAATTCCAATACCTTTGGCACAACACCCATCGTTTCCCGTTTGCTAGGGTGATTTTCTATAACATGTACAAATTCATGCGCCAATATGGCGGCGAGTTCATCATCGGTATTGATTATTGACAACAATCCTCTCGTCACATAGACATATCCCCCTGAGCTTGCAAAAGCATTTGGCAAAGCGGAGTCCACGATGAAATACTTAAAGTGGTGATCTTGTTCCAGTGATAATTCAAGGTCTCGACCAATGGCCATTACCCATGCGAGCAGCGGCCGGTCTTCATATAAACCTTGCGTAGCCATGATCGAATGGAGCATCCGACGACCTTCTTTTTTTTGTTTTTTAGAATACTGCCCCGACAACGCATAAACAATCAACAAACAGACGGTCACCAGAATGAATTTTCGCGTCATACGGTCAAAATCTAACTTTGCATAAGTAACGTGTAGCGTAGGGATATTGTTGGCGCACCACAGCAACCCTATCGCCCTATCCCCGTGGTTAAATAAGTGGCAGCAATGAACATCACTTCCTTGTACCTCTTCAGTCCTTAAATGCCTATACCCCCGCCATCTTTTCGTGAATAGACTAAGTAAGTGAGTTACGCCCTAGACATGGGGTATTTTACTTTGTCAACGGTATATCCAATCAATTTTTCAATCTGCTCCATTTTCCTGCGATCTCTTCTTTCCACAAAAGTGATGGCAGTACCTTCTGTTTTGGCCCGGGCCGTTCGTCCTACCCGGTGGACATAATCCTCTGCATCTCCGGGTACCTCGTAATTAATTACCAGGTCTATGTCCTTTACATCAATGCCTCGACTCAGCACATCGGTGGCTACTAGGATACGCACCTTTTTGGCTGCAAATTTTCGAAGAACAGCCTCCCGTTCCGATTGGTCCAGTAAAGATGAAACGCCCTTGGCCTCCAGTTTCTCCGCTTTCAGGCCATTCACTATTTCAGCAACTTTTTTCTTCGTGGAGGTAAATATGAGAATGCTTTCAAAATTCTGGTAACGCTTCAAAAGACGCGTAGTCAATGACAGCTTGTCTCGCTCTTCTACCTCAAAAGCTTCCTGATTGACCCCTTCGGCCGGTTTCGACAATTCCAGCGTAATAATTACCGGATCATTTAGCAGGGTTCGTGCCAGTTTTTCAATTTTTGGCGCCATGGTAGCACTGAACATGGAGACCTGCTTCAGGTTGGGCAGAAAGCTTTTGATTTTCATGATGTCCTCATAAAAATTCATGTCAAGCATGCGATCGGCTTCGTCCAATATGAAGTGATCTACCTGATCGAATTTTACGTACCCCATGTTCAAATGTGATATCAGCTTACCAGGTGTGGCAATTACGATATCCGCACCTTCTGTAAGCGCTCTTCGCTGCTGTTCCCAGCCACTTGCATCACCACCACCATAAATGGCTATCGAATGAACGGGCAAAAAATAAGACAATCCCTGAACCTGCTGGTCTATTTGAATGGCCAGCTCCCTGGTGGGAACGAGAACCAAAACTTTTACCACATCCGGACGATCGTTTTCAGCCAGGCGGTGTAAAGTGGGTAGCATAAAAGCGGCTGTTTTACCTGTACCGGTCTGCGCACAGGCGATCAGATCCTTTTGCTGCATGATTACCGGAATGGCCTGCTCCTGTATGGGTGTCGCCTCTGTAAAACCCATGTATTGTATGGCCTCAAGCAACTGCTCGTTCAGGCCCAACTCCTCAAATTTCATGGCCGCAATTTAAGTCTTCAAACGATATCACAAACGAAGCTTTTGTTTGCTCACTTATTTTCTGCAAGTGCCGCTGTAGAATGGGGCAATCAACTTATCATTGCAACATGCGTAAAAATGGGCTGGGGATTTTCATTGTGCTGATGTTGCTGATGGGTTGTAAGCAATCCACATCGGGTTTGAAGAACGTCAATGGAAAACCAACCCGATTACCTGAAAAAATCAATGATGCACCACGGGAGCCAGAGCTTTCCATGGGAGCAGTGAAACTGGAAATTCGTTTATTGGAAATCGTAGACAACATCTGTACCGCTGAGTTGGTCAAAGTCATGGCGATGGGGCCAAATCACGGCGCCACAACGCCCAGAGTGGGTAGTGTGCTTAGACTTAGAATAGGGAATCCTCCCACTTCGGTAGAAGAAGCCAATGCTTACCGGGTGATTGCGCTGCTGAACCCGGAAAATAGCCAGGAGGGAACTATAACGGAATGGTTAGAGTAATTCATTTTATATGCGTCGATATTTGAAAAAAGTGAAGCTAGGGGTGATATACCCTTATTTTGCAGTGGTTGCCATTACAGGGGGCATTTTGTCTATAGATACGGCAGCCCCCGATTATTGGTCGGAAGCTCAGGGTACCATCGCCTGGGCCTTAGATCGCATAGACGAACCCGAGTGGACTGATCTGGAACGAACTGCAGGGACAAGTGAAGACATTACAGGGAGAAGTCAATTTGAGATCTTCCGGCTCCGAAGCCCCAAAACAGGTATGATTCCTCAAAATATTAGATCCGTAGAACTCGACTATGCGGCCCGTTTACCGAAGATGGATGCCCTCCGTAATCCTAACGCGAGGGGTAAAGCGGTTACTTTTGATTTTACCAGCAGAGGTCCTAGAAATATTGGCGGTCGCACGCGTGCTGTGGCCGTGGATATCTCTGACGATACCGAACAAACAATTTTGGCTGGCGGCGTTTCTGGTGGCATGTGGAAGACCACCGATTTGGGGGTCAATTGGGTGAGAACCACGACTGCCAACCAGTTTCCAAGCGTGGTGAGCCTCATGCAGGATACAAGGCCAGGTCGCACAAATGAGTGGTACGTGGGCACGGGAGAAATCCGTGGAAATTCAGCAGATGGAAGTGGTGGTGCGTTTTATCGGGGAGATGGCATTTATAAATCAACAGACGGGGGAGATAGTTGGAGTATTTTACCAACTACCAGCACCGGAGACATTACCACTACTGACAACGTATTTAGGTTCATCAATAACCTAGCCATTGACACTACCAACGCGACAGAAGATGAAGTGTATGCAGCAGTGATTGATGGCATTATTAGAAGCACTGACGGCTTTGAAACATATTCATTTGTGTTGGGCAGCCCTGACAATACAAGTTTGTATACGGATGTGGCAACCACGTCTACGGGACGTGTTTACGCGACAATTTCAGACAATGGAACCGATTTCAATGAAGACTTCGGTATCTGGCGATCGGACGATGGCATTAACTGGACGGAAATTACCCTACCGGATGGAGTGCCAACCAGCGGATTTCAACGCACGACCATAGGCATAAGTCCTTCCGATGAGTCGGTGGTTTATTTCTTTCGAACGGAAAAAAGTGGAGAGGATTACAATCTCTTTGTCTACGATGCAGATGAAGATGAGTTGGTCGCCCGTCCGCCAGAGGCCTTGCCTGTCGGACTCAATACGCAGGGATCTTACGACCAATATGTGAAAGTGTATCCAACGGATCCAAACATTGTTTTTTTGGGCGGTGTAGATCTTTACCGCTCAACCAATGGTTTCGCAGATGGGTCTACCAACCAAGAGATTGGAGGAAGTCAACTGGGGCCAAGCCGAGGGATATTGTACATCAATCATCATGTGGATCAGCACGACATGGTTTTCTTTCCCAGTGATCCAAGACGTGTGGTTACTGCCAATGATGGTGGATTGGCTATTACTGACGACATACTGAAGTCTACAGTGACGCTCGACTCCTTTGAAGATCCTTTTTTTAATGAAACTGTCTCAGATAGCGTTACGGTAGAGTGGGAAGAGCTCAATGATCGCTATGTAACTTCCCAATTTCATGCGATGGCTATCAGCCAGGAGATCAAAGGATTTCCCTGGATATCTGGTGGTTTGCAAGACAACAGTACAGTCCTCTCAGATAATGACGATGAGAACGAGTTTTGGGGAACGCTTTTTGGAGGAGATGGCGCCTTTACGGCCATCACCCCGAACTCTTTGATTGTGTCTGCGCAATACGCACAATTGCTTAGATTCAGCATTCTTGATGATGGAACTGACACCGATATCGCTTATCCCCCGAATGCAGGAAATGAAGACAGCGCTTTGTTTATAGCTCCCTTCATAGCAGATCCTGTGGTACCGAATAAGGTGTTTGTTTCGGGAAGGGGTGCCATTTATTCCACCTACGACATCACCCAAAATCCCAATGGAGACGATTGGTTCGCATTAGGTGAATCCGAATTATCCGGCGATGAGTTTATCACGGCTTTTTCTGCCTCGGTAGCAGACAACAACCAATTGCTGGCAGGCACCTTTGACATAGGCACGGGTAAGAGTCGCATCCTGCGCATCGCCAATACGGACGAGCCATTGCCGCTGGAAGATATTACGGGCAGTAACTTGCCAGACGGTTACATCAATTCCATAAAAATAGATCCAAGGAATGCCAATCGAATAACCGTAGTTTATTCCAATTATGATCTTATTAGTGTCTGGCAATCCGAGAATGGGGGTGCTACGTGGTTTCCTATTGCAGGTAATTTGGAAGAGAATTCTGATGGATCAGGTGCTGGTCCATCTATCCGATGGATTGAAATCATGCCCAATGGCAGTGAAAATATTTATTTATTGGGGACAAGTACTGGATTGTATTTTACGGAAACGTTGGATGGAATGTCTACGGTCTGGCAGCAGGCGGGAGCCACGACCATTGGTAACGTAGTTATTGATCAGTTAGCCGTGCGGACCATCGACGGATACCTGGTGGTTTCTACCCACGGCAAAGGTGTATATCAGGCTTTTTTGGATGTGCCAATGCAGCCCAAAATTTACCTGGAGTCTTTCCCTTGTCAGGGTGAGTCATACACAATATTTGCTAATCAGGAGTTTTCGACTTCTGATTTGACTTATGAGTGGCTGGTTGATGGAGAATTAATTCCAGGTCTATCAGGCCCCGGTATTACCGGGCAAAGTCTGGATCAAACATTGACCGTCCAAGCCAGGGTGAGCAACGCGTCTACCGGCAACACAGTGCTTTCCAATCTTTTAGTGGTACGACCAAGAAACAACATCTATTGTGCGTCTACACAGGTGTTGGGTGCAAGTAACAATCAATTAGAATCTATCCAATTGTATCCGAATCCGGCATCCAACTACATCTCCATCTCCGGAGTGAACAATCTGCAAACGCCATACGTCATCTATGATGCAAAGGGCGTGGTCGTACAAAAGGGGATACTATCCACACAAATGAATGTATCTGACCTTAAGCCTGGCACTTATCTATTTGCCTTTGATGACAAGACTGGTAAACGTATTACCCGACGATTTGTGAAAAAATAAAGTTGAACGCCTGAAATTTTGCGTGTGCCACGTACGTATCGTTCACGTATTGTGATAGGTGCTTCGTCTATGGTGGACCTTTATGAAAGACTTGCAAGACATGACGTCCAATGGCAGGTTCAAAGAATTGGTGTTCATTCACTGCCTGGTCGAAGAGACCATTTTCAACACCTCTCCCACACAACTTCTGATCAAGCACCGCCATGCATTTAGTAAGAGACGGGGCGTCTGCGTAAATTCATACAAGGAAGGTGCTTTGATGAGGTCTATTTTAAGCAAATGACAGGCATTTATAACCACAAGGAAGTCCCTACGAAGTGTGTCGGTATTTAATTGGGGGTATCCTTATCCTCTTTTTTCTCTTCCTCCTGGGGTGGTTCGTCCAGGATATTACCGAATTCGTCCACATAGGCCATCATGTTATCCAAAGACCCATCTGTAGACTGTTCCTTTTTATCTATACGCTTCTGGAATTTCTCTGCTTGTTTTTTTCGCTTTTTTTCCGCTTTTACTTTTTTGATATAACTGTTTTGTGATCTTCCCATAAATTACTTTTGAATTATTGTTATTGCTTTTCCCATTTTTCCTGCCCGTCCAGTTCGACCAATGCGGTGCACATAGTCACTGTAATCTTGCGGTGGCTCGTAGTTAATTACCAGGGATACGTCATCTACATGGATACCTCTGGCCAATACATTGGTGGCCACCAAAATGTTGGACTGCCCACGTTTAAATTTTCTCAGTACAGATTCACGTTTACGTTGTGGTTTGTCTCCATGTATGGAATCAGATCGGAAACCAGCTTTATTGATGGCATCACTAATTTCCTCCGCCTGTTTTTTCATTTCACAGAACACAATCACCCGGTCTTGTTCGTGTGCGGTCAGCAAAGGATGAATGGCAGATAACTTAGACGTTCCTTTGGAAACATGTAAAACATCCTGATCTACATGTTCACCTATCCGCTGACATCTTGTACTACGAATTTCCATCGCGTCGTGCGTCAGGTTTTTTATATGCTTTTCTTGTTTGGCCTCTTTCGTTGCCGAGAATAGCAAGGTCTGTGCTTTTTTAGGCATTAGATCATTGATTTCGGTAATTGGTTCAATGAAACCCATGTCCAACATTCGATCGAACTCGTCTAAAATAAATGTGTCGACGTTATCCAAAGACAGCCATTTTCTTTTTACTACATCCATCACTCTCCCTGGCGTTCCAATGATGACGTGATTCCTTCTTCTAAGGGCTTCACTGCTCTCACGCATGGAAGTTCCTCCAATAAGTGTAACACAAAAACAGTTTAAACCCTTGGCCAGGTTCATGAATTCTCTCCCGACCTGGTTAGCCAGTTCTCGTGTAGGTGCCAACACCAATACACTGTCTTCCCTGGGTGCTTCAAGCAAGCGGGCCAGTACAGGTAACAGAAAAGCAGCTGTTTTGCCCGTGCCTGTACCGGCAATACCGATGACATCCTGTCCTGCCATAAGGGTTGGTATGACCTTGTCCTGAATTTCTGTTGGCGTTTCATAGCCCAGTTTATTCAAATTTCCAACCAGCGCCTGTGGCAATTTCATTTCTTCAAAACTTTTGTGCATCGGGCTGTAGGTGGTCTCCTCGGTTGCTTCCGCAATCTTTTGGATGTACCTGTTGATGTCAAAATCCGAAGACTTCGACAGGTAGCGTTTCCGGCCAGATTTGCCTGAAGGTTTGAAATTGTGCTTCTTGTAAATTCTTGTTCTATTCATTCAAAGTAGTGCCCATATAGGCATTTTCACGACAAGGCTTTTATTCACCCATCATGCGGTTTTATTAACTTCAAAAATTGTTGTGAAAAAATCGGCTAAGATTCCTCCAGATTCGGAGGCTGTACAGGAAAGACGTATTGAAACCCTTATGCCGCTAAATCTGCCGCAAATGTAGATAAAGAATTTTATTCTACAATAAATCTTTTCAACTCTTTATGCTTAGCACATCAGGCCATTATATTCGCCGTCAATTTATGCAACCACTCAAACCATTGCATGCAGCCATATGGGGGATGTTTTTAATTGCCCACATCGTTCATCCATTAAAAGCTCAGGATTCCTCTTTTTATCGTGTGAATTTGCCATTGGAGGGGAGCCTTTCTGCCTTAGGATTTGTAACCACCTCATTACTCTTCCCCCGATTGTATCAGGTATCTACTTTAAGAGAGAATGATGTATTGTTACTGGACCGTGAAGATGTCAATGCCTTTGACCGTTCCGTCATAAATACAGATCCGAATGGATTTAAGGTGGGTCAGAGCAATTCGGACCTGTGGATGAATATTTCTTTGCTAGCACCCTTTACCTTGCTGGCCGACCAACAAATACGCGAGGATTGGTCAGAATTTCTTGTCTTGTATTTGGAAACGCAAATGGTTAACACCACTATGTATCAAATGGGGGCCTTCTCTGTCCGTCGTCCCCGGCCCCTCACTTACAACCAGGAATTATCACCGGGTGAGCGAACCGGAGAGCAACGCAGCAATTCGTTCTACAGCGGTCATGTTTCAGCTGCAGCGACAGCTACTTTTTTTATGGCGAAGGTGTACACGGACTACCACCATATAAAAGGCTGGAAAAGGGTGTTGTTTTATGGCGTGGCATCTGTACCGCCAACTTTAGTGGGTTACCACCGGGTTAAAGCAGGTAAACACTTTAAAACAGACATTCTGGTAGGTTTCTTAACAGGGGCTTTAAATGGTATGCTCATACCTGAGTTACACAAGCGTTTGAAAGGGAAAAGTACGAGAAAACCTAAGTAGTAAAAAATCCAGTTTCATGCAGTAGCGCGTTTGAAAACCTCCGACCACTTCATTGCTGGCTTTTGCACTCGATTGTGTACACCACAAGCCGGTATTTGAGCGTGTGAATTTTACCAATCTGTTTATGCCACTTTCAGGAAGTTACAATTATTCAAGAATTATTGGACATCTGCAAAACCATTGATAATGAATTGGAACAACCACCTTTGACTCATAGTTAGACCCCCAAAAAAAGCTGCATAAAATATGTTAAAAGAAGGTCTGGCATGCCTGTCTGAGGCGGTGGTTCATGTGACCGCTGATCTTTTAGCATTGACAAGGTAAAGGCTGGGTTAAAAATAATTAGGCTGATTTTTTAGTTTTTGTCTACTTTTGCTGCGCTAATAAGAAAATAAATCTGGATTCATCCAGAGTCAAGTAAGAAATAGTCGATCTTTTTAAATTTCCATTTTTCCTACAATTTTCTCGATAGAGCAGGTGCCAGATGACTTAAAGGTTGTTTGGGTTAAAATCGTGGATGAGTTTTCCAGTTAGATGATCGCCGCTCAAAAGTAATATTGGAGATGAATCAAAATTTAGGCGATTCTGACCCGCAAAAACAATAACAATGAAAGAAGGAGTAGTTAAATTCTTCAACAACTCAAAAGGATTTGGGTTTATTAAGCCATCTGACAGTAGTGAGGATGTGTTTGTTCATGAATCAGGCTTGAATGATGACATTCAGGAAAATGACAGAGTGAGCTTTGATGTAGAGAGAGGTAAGAAGGGAATGAACGCAGTCAACGTTTCTTTGCTCGATTAAGTATTAATCGCTGATAAATTGAATGAGGCCATTCCAAAGGGATGGCTTTTTTTATATTAAAAACTCAACAGCCACAGATTTCGGTGGCAGGTTTTTATAGGCAACTATTCCGGCTAACTTTACGGTAATACAAGAGACATTCATGGTTACGGCTCAGAACATTTCATTGCAATATGGCAAACGTGTCCTCTTTGATGAGGTCAACATTAATTTTACACCCGGAAATTCATACGGCATCATCGGTGCCAATGGCGCCGGGAAATCCACTTTTCTGAAAATCCTTTCCGGAGAAATCACACCAAACTCAGGATCGGTGTCTATAGAGCCGGGTAAACGAATGGCTGTACTTAAGCAGAATCATTTCGAATTCGATGACTTGCCTGTTTTGCAGGCTGTAATCCGTGGGCACCAGCAACTTTGGGAAGTAAGTCAGGAGAAAGACGCCATCTATGAGAAGCCCGATTTTTCAGAAGCTGACGGAGTCCGGGCTTCAGAACTCGAAGCGTTGTTTGCCGATATGGATGGCTGGAATGCGGAATCGGATGCCGCAGCGCTATTGAGTGGGTTGGGTATCAAGGAAGCCGATCATCACAGACCATTAAAGGAACTGAACGGCACTGAGAAGGTACGGGTATTACTGGCGCAAGCGTTGTTTGGCAACCCAGACATTCTGCTATTGGATGAGCCAACCAATGACCTTGATATAAAAACAATTTCCTGGCTAGAGGATTATCTACTAGAGTTCAACAATACACTACTGGTGGTTTCCCACGACCGTCACTTTCTGGATACAGTTTGTACGCACGTGGCAGACATTGACTTTGGCCAAATTAAGGTATTCACCGGAAACTATTCATTTTGGTATGAGTCTAGTCAGCTGGCGCTTAGTCAACGTGCATCGGCCAACAAAAAAGCAGAAGACCGTAAGAAGGAACTGCAGGAGTTTATTGCCCGCTTTAGCGCCAACGCCTCAAAATCCAAGCAGGCCACCAGTCGAAAAAAGTTACTTGATAAAATCAATGTAGAGGATATTCAACCCTCAAATAGAAAGTATCCGGCAATTATTTTTGAACAGAAGCGGACCGCAGGTGATCAGATTTTGGAAACGAAACAACTGACTAAAATGAGCAATGGCCAGCCGTTGTTTTCGGGACTTGACTTGTTTGTGAATCGGGGAGATAAAATTGCTGTGGTGGCAGATGAAAGTCGTGCAGTAACTGCGCTTTTTGATATCCTAATGGGTAAACAGACGGCGGACGAAGGGACGTTTAAATTGGGGCAGACCATCACACCGGCCTATCTACCTAACGAAAATACGGCCTATTTTGAAACAGATGAAAATTTAATAGACTGGCTGCGGAAGTACTCAGATGAAGAAAAGGATGAAGTCTACATCAGGGGTTTTCTAGGTAAAATGCTGTTTTCAGGGCAGGAAACGCTGAAGAAGTGCAGTGTGCTGTCAGGCGGTGAAAAGGTGCGTTGCATGTTAGCAAGTATGATGCTGCAGGGTGCCAATTTGCTAGTCCTTGATGAGCCCACCAACCATCTGGACCTGGAATCAATACAGGCCTTGAACAATAGCTTACGAGACTTTACTGGCTCGGTGCTATTTACCTCCCATGACCACACCTTCACGCAGACCATTGCCAATAGAATCGTAGAGTTACGGCCAGATGGTTATCTGGATACATTGAGTTCCTACGATGAATATTTAGATAAAAAAGAGGGAGCAGCGGTCTAAGTTGCGGCCGATACATTTTCTGTTAAATAAATAGGTGCGCCAAACCTATTCAATCAGCCAAAGGCGGGCATGATTTTTTGTTTCGATGGCTTATCTTGCTGGTGAACCGACTCAATGGCTGTATGGCGGAGGCTTAAACATAATTTTCTTATTTATGAGACAATTTCCCAAAGAAATCACTGATCCGCAACCATCAACTCCACCTTCAGGCGGGTTAGATCGAGTAATGATCAGATTCCTTAATGATGCACGTGACCTGCCGTTTGTACACCTATCGTTACAAGTGTCCGTCATACTTGTGCCCTTCGCTGTGTTTCTATTTCTGCCCGTATTGAGCGGATGGATGTGGTATCTGGCAGCGATTGCTTATTTGTTTGTAAATACATTCATATTTAAAGCCTCCTATGGATTGATGTTTCATTGTGTGAGTCATCGTCCCTGGATCAAGGGTAGGCTTGGTGTACTGGTTTATCAATATCTAAATTGGATCATCGGTCCACTTTTCGGGCAAACTCCACACACCTACAGATGTCACCACCTGGGCATGCACCACCGGGAAAATAATATGGAAGCAGATGACAGCAGCACCTTGGGCTACCTGAGGGATAGCTTGAGAAGTTTTCATTGTTATTTTTTATCTTTTTTTCTGACCGCCGTCTATAATTTGACTGCCTATTTCAACATCAGAAAGCGATATCAATTAAGGAATCGTGTGCTGATTGGAGAGGTCATCTATTGGATAGTGGTCATTGGATTATGTTTTGTGAATTTGGGTGCGACACTGGTGGTCTACCTTATCCCTTTGCTCATTGCCCGATATGTAATGATGCTCGGCAACTTTGCGCAACACGCGTTCATAGATGCAGATGAACCTTCCAATAGCTATCGCAATTCAGTTACTTGTATCAATACAAAATACAACCATAAGTGCTGGAATGATGGCTACCATATCAGTCATCATTTACGTCCCAACCTGCACTGGACTGAGCACCCCAACCACCTAAAGACCCATCTGGCGAAATATGCTGAAAACCAAGCAATGGTATTCGAGGGCATAGGTTTCCTTCAAGTGTGGTATTTCCTGATGTGTAGAAACTACCATAAGTTGGCCAGTCATCTGGTAAATATTGACAATACGTTTAATTCCACTGAAGAGGCCATTGCTCTGATGAAGGCCCGTACCCGGAAGTTGGAAGTGGGGTGAGGTAAATATTACAACAGGTCTTAGAAAAATCTAAAATAAAGTAAGTGGTGAATCAATGTTAAACTTTCCTCAATCAAGACCAATATTGGATGTGACCACATGAAGAAATGAATCAGTATACAGAAAAATTCTTTTCCGGGAGAAATCGTGAGGAGGTCCGGAAAATATCAATGAACTTTATTAGACCGCTGCATGAAAACATTTGAGAAACCTCTATCATTGAAGTAAAAAAAGAGGTATCCTAAGGTTACTTTTGGTGATGACTTGGGTATTGTTTCTGACAGAATTCAACAGATGCTAAAATCCTGGATAGCATGTACGACTATAAAAATCTTCTGGTCCCGCTAAATTTAACGACCATCGATGATGCGGCGGTTAGGTTTGCTGCTCAGATCAGCCAAATATTCCAGTCTAAGCGACTGCATTTCCTTCATGTGAAACGGCCTTCCGGTATACCACAGGGGATCCTAGATGAATATCCAGAGCTGGTTATTCCTTCTATTGAAGAAAGGAAACAACAAATGCAAGCGCAAATCAAGGCGACATTCAAAGGGCATCAGGAGACCAAGATATTTTTTGATGTCAAGGAGGGGAGGCCGTTGGAGGTTCTTCTTGCGCAAATTGCAAAGAGGGACATTGATCTCGTAGTGATCGGAAGAAAAAAAGATGCGGTAAATACGCGACGATTACCCGTAAATCTCGCTCGAAAGGCACCATGTTCTGTATTGGTGGTTCCGGAAAAGTCTGATGCTACCCTAACAAAAATACTTACACCTATTGACTTTTCTGAATTTTGTATAAGTGCTTTAGAACGGTCTATCAATCTTGCAGTAGCCAATGATATTGCAACAATTCATGTCCTGCATGTATTTCAGCTGCCTTTAGGTTATTATAAAACAGGGAAAAGCCAGGAAGAATTTACGGAGATTATGACACGTAATGCCAGCAGAGACTTTGAACGATTCATAAAGAATATAGATCTCAAAGGGGTCAGTATAAATCCCATTTTCGTGCGTCATGAACAGCCTGCCACGGTCATTCAAAATGTGGTGGAGGAAAACGGTATTGATATAGTGGTCCTGGGAACGCGAGGAAGAAAGGCAGGGGCCGGACTACTGCTTGGAAGTGTTACAGAAGACGTGATCCTTAAAACCACATGCTCGATCCTTGCAGTTAAAAAGAAAGGAACGGGACTATCATTTCTAGAAGTATTGTTGAAGTACGTATAACTTTCAAGTTCAAAAGCAAATCGTAAGGCCATCAAAACCATTTATAATGAAACTAATTGAAAAAATTCTTGTACCCACTGATTTCTATGGCTCATCAGACCGCTCCATCAACATGGCCATAGAACTGGCGAAAAAGTTTGATTCAGAAATTTTGCTACTTCATGTTCTCACTGACGAAACCTATTTAAGTCAACATCGAGCGCTGATTAACGAAGAGGTCGACAGACGATTGCAAGCCATTCATTCAAAAATTGTTGATGCTGGTATTCAAAAGGTAACTGAAGTGATCAGGAAAGGAAATAAATATCATGCGATCAATGAACTAGCTGAGGAGCAGGAGGTGAATATGATCCTCATGGGATCAGGGGAGATGGGCACTAAGGGTAATGCACATATTGGTACTACCACGAAGAGAGTCATTGAGACATCTTCTAAACCCGTTTGGGTGACTACCGCGCATTCTTCTGAGACTATCGAATCAATAATTTGTCCGGTGGATCTATCAGCTCCTTCGCGACGAGCTTTGGGGAATGCCATCCATTTGGCCCGTAATTTTGAAGTGAAGCTCACGATTTTGCATGTCATGGAATCGCACAATGACCTACCGGACGGACTGGAAATTCAGCTTGAAGAAACGGGTAACTCTGTCCAACAAGACAATGACCTGGTAAATTTTCTCGAAGAATTTGATTTTCATGGTGTGAATTGGGAGAAAAAGATAGCGCATGGGAAACCAGCAAATGAAATTTTGAAGACGCTGGAAAGTCATGGTCCAGCCACCCTGCTGGTTATGGGCACTACTGGTAAAACCAGTTTCAGTAAGTTTCTAGTTGGAAGCGTAACTGAAAAGGTGACGAGGGCCTTACCATGCTCATTCATTACAATGAAAGAGGAAGAGTTTATTGTTCTTCAAGCGAATGCGGGTCTTCAAGATCTGGATTTTCATTTTAAACAAGGTATGGAAATGTTAGAAAACGGATTACCCAGTGAGGCATTGAATCAATTTAAACGCGGGATCAGTATCAATAATTTACACGCACCATCATGGGTTGGGATGTCCCTGGCCTACGAAAGGTTGCACAAGAAAAAAGAGGCCGACCAAAGCCGAGAGCGTGCGCAGGAAATTCGTACACGACTGGAGGAGCAAAAAATTGTAGCCGAACTTCGAAGCAGACATTGGTTGACTGGTAGACCATGAACTTGATGGGGGGTAGCTTACGATAGAAAAGCACCGTTACAATTTTATTTTTAAATGAAATGCCTCTTCATTCTTTCAAGGATATAAGGCAATCTATTTGAGTGTGAAGATGATGTTTATGTAGCAATGGGTGTATACTTGATGCCCTAATCATTTCAAAAGTACAAAATCCAAGGTCAGTTTAATTATGTTTATGACCACCATTGATAGGGAGTGCTAAAGGTTTAAAGGACAACTAAAATAGGTGTAAATAACGATATTAGCGCCTAATCATGGATAGTAATCCACAAGTTTACCGGCGGTTGGCTTAATTGGGAGGATCAAAAAATCTTCACTATTTGGTAATTATTTATCTATGCTGGGGGAGCATGGGAAAAAATTCCTTTTTTATTTGTAAGACGGGACGCATCACCTAATTGATGATCATTTAAAATACACTAAGCGCATATGTCTGAATTCAAAAATCTCGACACGCTAGCCGACCAACTCTACCAAGAGGGTTTGAAAAAAGCCCAAAGGGAGTCGGAGAAGATAATCAACGAAGCCCGAAAAAAAGCGGAAGAGCAGCTGGCTGAAGCGGCCAAAGAAGCGGCAGCAATCACATCGCAGGCCAAGAAAGATGCAAAAAGGCATTTCACTACTGTACAAAGCGAGATTGAACAAAAAGCAAAGCAAGTCAAGCAAGACTTGAAAACTGAGATTCAAAACCTCATCAACGCCCGCGTATTGAGTCACCCACTCAAGGAAGTTTTATCCGATCAGGACTTTGTCAAGGAGCTAATCACCTCTTCATTGAATTCATGGAATGGGGGTAAAGAGGTTGAATTGTTGATTTCTGAATCGTTTGAGCGTGTAGCGTCGGACGTCCAGGCCAAAATACAGAAGCATTTATCTGGTCTCAAAGTCACGCTTAGCCCTCATCTGGATACTGGTTTCAAAATAGAGGACACTGAAAAAGGTTACATTTTATCTTTCACGGATTCAGATTTCAAGGCACTGTTTGAACCTTATCTTTCGGATGTTGTGCGAAAAATCTTATTTGAACGAAGTGAATGAATTATTATTATCTCCTTCCGTCTTTACCGGAGCTTGATGCAGAGGATTGTTCATTGTCCAGAGATCAATTTGATGACATCATTGCGTTGATCTCCCGCAACCTTGTCAATGAAGATCTGGTGGTGATGAATTGCTTATTTCATAAGCACGACAATCACAATTTGCTTTATGTTCTTTTTAACGAATACCATGATTTTGAGATTTCTGCTTTCAATAGGCCTATGTCAGTGCCCGTTCAGGTGTTAAAGAATTATCGCAGAGCGTTTTCTTCCCTACCTAATTACATGATGAACTACCTGAACGATTTTTCTGGTACCTTTTCATCCATGACCATGCGCGAGATGGAGCAACGGCTTGAGCTATATTTCAACGATTACCTAAATGGGCTTAACCACATCTTCCTAAAGACTTTTTTCTCCTGGAATTTTCAATTGACCCAGGCCTTGGCAGAGGCCAACCTGAAATCTTTTCATTCCGTAAAATCCAAAAATGACTCCAGTGAGCCGTTCTTTTCAGGTAAACTAACGCTTCACGGCGTCACTGCACCGACAGAAATCGTTACGCACATGCAGCCCCTAATGGAGTCAATGGATCTTTACGCCATTGAGCGTATGGTCAACAAATACTATTGGCAATTTGCAGATAGTTGGAGGGAGCCATTCTCAGCAGAGCAGGTGTTTGCCTATCTGCTCAAAGTCATTAGGTGGTATTGGTGGAAAGGGTTGAATACAGATGCGGAGATAGCCAAAACCTACTTCGAACAAATGGTTGATGAAATAAAAAACAAAGAGTCATCCCCTAAAATGCCTGTCACATGACCAAAGGAAAAGTAATCGCTGTAATATCCAACTTGTTATTGATTGAGGCAGAAGGTGCTGTTGTGCAAAATGAAATTTGTCTTGTCCATGCAGAAAAATGGCTAAAAGCTGAGGTGATTCGTATTCGGGGAAATATTGCATCCGCCCAGCTTTTTGAATCTAGTTCCTCTATTTATGTCGGCGCTGAGGTTCAGTTCACCGCCAAAATGCTAGAGGTAGAGTTGGGGCCGGGAATACTCTCCAGGAAATATGACGGTCTGCAGAATGACCTGGAAAAAATTTCTGGGACATTTATCCAAATTGGAGATAGTTCAGACCGATTGGATCAGGATCAAATGTATGAATTTATTCCGCTTGTGAAAGTAGGCGAGTTAGTGGCAGCCGGACACTGGATTGGATCTGTCAAGGAGAATAACATTGACCATAAGATCATGGTACCTTTTGCATGGGAGGGAAATTTTAAGGTTACCTGGATTGCTTCCAAGAACAACCATCGGATCAATGATGTGATCGCCAGGGTCCAAGACAATGAAGGCAATGTACACGAATTGACGATGGTCCAGAAGTGGCCTGTGAAGCTACCTCTGACCGGGTTTGTAGAAAAAATGCGTCCGGGTAAAATTTTTCAAACCGGATTACGGGTCATTGACACGCTCAATCCGATGATGGAGGGTGGAACTGGGTATATTCCTGGTCCTTTCGGTACTGGAAAAACGGTCTTACAGCAAGCGATTGCCAAAAACAGTGAAGCAGATATCTTAATGATTGTGGCTTGTGGAGAGCGGGCCAATGAGGTGGTTGAAATATTTTCCGAGTTCCCCAACCTAATCGACCCCCTGACCGGCAATAAACTTGATCAAAAAACCACGATCATTTGCAATACTTCAAACATGCCAGTGGCCGCCCGGGAAGCATCCGTGTACGTAGGGATGACATTGGCCGAATACTATCGATGCATGGGATACAAGGTATTGTTGCTGGCTGACTCCACCTCCAGATGGGCGCAGGCTTTGCGGGAGATGTCGAACCGCCTGGAAGAACTTCCTGGTCAAGATGCATTTCCGGTAGAACTTCCGGCAACCATTGCCAACTTCTACAGTCGTGCTGGTATCGTGAAACTTGGAAATGGCACCATGGGATCAGTGACATTTATTGGTACCATTTCTCCCGCAGGCGGAAACTTTAAGGAACCGGTCACAGAATCTACGAGCAAGGTGGCAAGATGCTTTTATGCACTCTCTCAGAAACGGGCAGATTCCAAAAGATATCCAGCCATTGATCCATTGGCTTCTTATTCCAAATACATTGATTACCAAGAATTCATGGAATACAGTGACCAAAATATTCAAAAAGGATGGGTACAGTCTGTAAAAAGATTGAAGGACATACTAAGAATAGGACTGGAAGCCAGAGACCAAATCAATATCCTTGGCGATGACGCAGTACCAGTTGATTACCATGTCAGCTTCTGGAAAAGTGAATTGATTGATTTTGGAATCATCCAGCAAAATTCATTTGATCCTGTTGATATGCGCTCTGATATGGATCGTCAACGGTACATGCTGAATTTCATCTTGGATATATGCGCACGAGAATTTTATTTTGAAGAATTTGAAGAGGTTCGAAATTTCTTCAAAAATATCATCAATCTCGTTTCTCAAATGAATTTTTCTGAATTCCAATCAGCGCTTTTTGAGAAGTATGAAAGCCAAGTAGATAACATTCTGAAAGAAAAAACAGTGACACATGAAAACGAGGGCATTTCGTAAGATATACACGCGGATCGAGCGAATTACTAAAGCTACTTGCGTACTGAAAGCTTCTTCGGTGAGGTTTGGTGAGCTGGCGTGGGTTGAGAACAAACCTGCGCAAGCCATAAGTGTCATTGGGGATATGGTCACCCTCCAGGTTTTCGGAGGAACTGAGGGATTGTCTACACACACGGAAGTGGTTTTTACGGGTAAACCGCCCTCACTAGCTGTTAGCGATTTACTGGCTGGTCGTTTCTTCAATGCCCTTGGCGAACCTGTAGACGGTCTTTCTCCCATCACCGGGGAGGAGCGAACCATCAATGGCCCTTCAGTAAATCCGGTAAAAAGGGCGAAACCGAGCGTTTTGCTCACTACGGGTATTGCAGGTATAGACCTCAACAACACGCTGGTCACAGGTCAGAAAATACCTTTTTTCGCAGACCCGGAGCAACCATACAACCAGGTCATGGCTGAAGTAGCCCTTCGGGCGGAAGCAGATAAGATCATCCTAGGTGGCATGGGGTTGTCCAATGATGATTTTATTTTCTTCAAAAACATCTTCGAGTCAGCTGGTGTATTGGATAAGATCATTGGTTTTATCAATACTTCGGAAGACCCCCCGCTGGAAAGACTACTGATACCAGATATGGCGTGTACTGCAGCTGAATACTTCGCCAATGACAAAAAAGAGAAGGTATTGCTGCTGCTTACCGATATGACCCTGTATGCGGATGCGCTTGCCATAGTCGCAAACAAAATGGATCAGATTCCCTCTAAAGACAGCATGCCGGGATCTCTTTACAGTGACCTCGCAAGTATTTATGAAAAGGCCGTTCAATTTGAACATGGTGGCTCCATCACCATTATCGCTGTGACTACACTCAATGAAGGAGACATTACCCACGCCATTCCTGACAATACAGGATATATTACTGAAGGTCAGCTTTATCTTGGACATGATGCCGATATTGGTAAGGTGATTGTCGACCCATTTAGAAGTTTATCCAGATTGAAACAAAACGTGATAGGCATCAAAACCCGGGAAGATCATCCGCAGGTGATGAACGCGCTGATCCGCCTCTATGCCGATGCGATGAATGCTAAGACCAAGAAGGAAAATGGGTTTGATCTCAATGATTATGACGTCAGAAGCCTGGCTTTTGCCAAGGATTATGTCTTGAAGTTATTGGCGGTGGATATAAATATTACGATCGATGAAATGCTGGATACAGGTTGGGAATTACTACAAGCTCATTTTGAAAAATATGAAGTGGGAATCAAGGATGAATTCTTAAATAAGTTCTGGACGAAAGAAGATAAAAAACCGCAAGGGCATGGCGCTGAAGTTCCAGTACAATAAAACCACGATACAGGAGCTAAACAAGCAACTTTCGATTCGTCAGAAGGCGTTGCCAATCCTGAAGAACAAAGAAACGGCGCTTCGATTGGAAGTAAAAAAGCGGCAACAAGAACTTTTGAAAGCGGAAGAACAACGGTCTGATCTTTTGACCAAGATGATGCATTATGTAGGAATCTGGGGGGAATTTCCTAAAATTCTATTCATCGATAACTTAGAAACCCACACAATGAATGTCATTGGGGTAAAAGTGGCAGAAGTTTCAGAGGTTGTATTCAAAATGGCGGACATCAGCTGGTGGAACTATCCGGCATGGATTCCGGCGGGAATAGAACTGTTAAAGAAAGCCATTACGCTGGACATAAAGATCGACCTTTTGGAGCTGCAGATTACTGGATTGGATAACGCCAGAAAGAAGACCACTCAAAAAGTCAATTTGTACGAAAAAGTGCAGATTCCTGAAATGGAGCAGGCATTACTAAAGGTAAAACGTTTTTTAGAGGATAAGGAGAATATCGCAAAAGCAGGGCAAAAGGTCATGAAAAATCGTAAATCACAAATCCAGGTGTCGTGAAAAATACATTCAGGAAAGTGACCTTGATGGCTACGGAAAGTCAACGCCAGTCATTGACCCAGTCGATGCAGGACTTGGGACTTCTTCATATTGAGCAACAGACAAAAAGCTTGCCCGAGGATGCTGAAACACTGATGCATGAACAGAGTAAGCTAATACATTCTATACGGCTTTTAGAAAACCAAGATCTTGAAAAACAGGCAGCAAAAGAGCATAAGGCCCTGGAGATAGAAGAATTACTGCCACAACTCCAGAAGACGGAAGAAAGACTTGATAAAGTCCATCAAGAGATTGAAAAACTTGAAAAAGAAGCCAATCGTCTGACACCCTGGGGTGATTATGACTATCAGAAGTTTGAGCCACTGATTGCGCGAGGGCTGCATATATACTTGTGTTCTACGGATAAAAAATCCTTTGATAAGCTGGATCGTACGGAGGTCATCATTGAAAAGATCCAGCAGCAAGGGTCAGATATTTATTTCATTTTGTTTACCGATGATGCTGATTACCACGTTCCGTTTGAATGCATTCCTATTCCCGAAAAATCACCATCCATACTTCAGGGTCACATTCAGAGGTTGGTTGCTGAACAGCTTCAGCTACGTGCTACACTTAAGGAATATGTGGTTCATTTGCCTGCACTCCAGTCACATTTAAGGGCAATCAATGACAAGCTATCACTTGTTGAAATACAGGCCAGTTTTGATGAACTGTTCGAAGGAAAGCTGATCACGATTGCTGCATGGTTTCCATCTCAGAATGAACCACGCGTGGTGGAATTTCTGGAAAGGGCAGGGGTGGCCTGGCAAGTGAGAGATCCTCAAAAGGATGAAGACGTTCCGGTCGTGCTTAAGAATGGAAGATATCCCAAACTTTTCGAGTCAATTACAAAAATATTTGACTTACCAGATTACTATGAAACCGATCTGACGCCTTTTTTGGCGGTATTTTATCCCATTTTATTTGCTTATTGCCTTGGAGACGCTGGATATGGTTTTGTACTCACACTCCTTATGCTGGCGGGCTATTTTTCCTTTCTAAAAACAACGCGGAATGTGGCGCTATTGGGAATTATACTGGGGGGTGTGACCATGATCGTAGGATTGATTAAATCTGGTAGTATCTTCGGCATCGCCCTGATTCCAGACCATCCGGCGGCATGGATAAGACTTCTGTCACAATGGGTGATTATTCGAGACGATAGTTCCTTCATTTTTAATTCATTCAGTGTAGCGCTGGTCATTGGTGTTATTCAAATACTGACCGGTATTATGCTATCCATTTACAATAAATTCAAGTATGAAGGATATGCCTATGCGGTCTCATCCTTTGGCAAGCTGCTTATTGTTTGCAGTTTAATATGGATATTCCTGGCCGACATGCAAGGCGTATTTGCATTAGACATCTTAGGTGATGTGAGAAAATATACACTTTTTATTGGTATCGGACTGGTGATGTTTTATCACGATATCAATACGCCGTTGTTGAAACGTTTGGGAGGATCGATAATGCCATTGTTCTTCATTTTTATGGGTATACTGGGCGACGTACTGTCCTATGTGAGGCTCTTCGCTTTAGGCCTGGCCTCATCGGTATTGGGGCTTGTGGTGAATCAAATTGGCCTCCAGATCATGGAAGGTGGTGTCATTAATATGGTCATTGGTGTCTTATTCCTATTGTTTGGCCATACACTCAATTTCGGGATTGCCGCATTAGGTTCTTTCGTTCACCCACTGCGGCTCACTTTTGTCGAGTTTTATGGCAATGTGGGTTTTCAGGGAAAAGGCCTGGAGTACAGACCTTTCACTAAATCAAAACAAACTTTTAATTTATAACTATGGAGGTAACACCATTAATCGTAGCGTTTATTGGCATTGGTCTTCTTGTTGGGCTTTCGGGATGCGGAAGTGCGATGGGTACAGCCGTGGCAGCCATGGCATCCATTGGTGCCATGAAAAAAAGACCTGAATCATTTGGGTCTTTTATTGTGTTGAGCGCCTTGCCTGGCACGCAGGGACTTTACGGATTCGCAGGATTTTTCATCCTGCAGGATTTGATCACGCCTGAAATCACCTTGCTCCAGGGGGCTGGGGTACTGGGAGGCGGACTTGCGCTTGGCCTCGCAGGATTATTTTCAGGCATGTACCAAGGCAAGGTATGTGCCAGCAGTATAGATAGTATTGGTTCTGGTAATGACATATTCGGTAGGGCCATGATCATGGCCGTATTTCCTGAATTATACGCCATTATTGCTTTTGCATCTCTTTTTCTCATTAGAGGAATTCTTTGAAAAGACTGATCCCAAAGTCATACATACACAATGGATTTAATTGATCGGATACCGTCGGGGCCTATAGAAAAAAAGTGGAGTCATCTCCGTTCGACCAGCCGGGTGATCAATCCCACCATGCGTAGGCGTTATAAAGTGATCGTTGTAGGCACAGGTCTGGCAGGCTCCGCAGTGGCTACATCGCTTGCCGAGTTGGGCTTTGAGGTAGAGGTTTTCACTTATCATGATTCGCCAAGACGTGCACACTCGGTTGCGGCACAAGGAGGGGTAAACGCGGCGAAAAACTACATGAATGATAGCGATACGGTGTGGAGGATGTTTTATGACACCATCAAAGGAGGAGACTTCCGTTCAAGAGAGGCCAACGTCTACCGTTTGGCTGAATGCTCAGAGGCACTTATCGATCATGCCGTTGCACAGGGAGTTCCGTTTGCCAGGGAGTACAGCGGATACCTAAGAAATCGCAGTTTTGGGGGTGTGCAAGTCAGCAGGACCTTTTATGCGCGGGGAGAAACAGGCCATCAACTCATGCAGGGCGCTTATCAGCAGTTGATGCGTCATGTAGCACTTGGTGAGATCACACTGCATACACGTCACGAAATGCTTGAATTGGTGGTAGAAGACGGTGTTACAAAAGGTGTGATCTGTCGTAACCTGGATACTGGAGAAGTGTCGTCACATGGTGCACACACGGTGGTATTGGCTACGGGAGGCTACGGCAAGATCTATTATTATTCCACGTTGGCCATGCAATGCAATGCGTCAGCGATCTGGCGGGCGCACAAAAAGGGAGCAGGATTTGCTGCACCCTCGTGGACACAGTTTCATCCCACTTCTTTGCCCTTGATGGGTGATTTTCAATCTAAAATGACGCTCATGTCTGAATCGCTCCGTAACGATGGCCGATTGTGGGCGCCACAGAAATCCGGAGATGACCGTCCGCCTGGAGAAATTCCACAGGATGAACGTGACTATTACCTCGAACGTCAATATCCCTCTTTTGGCAATCTGGCACCCCGAGACATTAGTTCACGTGCGGCCAAACGTATCATCGATGAGGGTAAGGGTGTTGGCCCCATGAAAAATGCTGTCTACCTTGACTTTGAAGATGCCATCCAAAGCATAGGCAAAGAGGAAATCCATAATCGCTATGGAAATTTGTTTTCCATGTACCAGAAGATTACCGGACGTGATGCGTATGCTGAACCTATGATGATTGCGCCTTCTGCGCATTTCTCCATGGGGGGATTGTGGGTAGATTATCACCTAATGACCACCATTCCCGGACTTTTCGCATTGGGAGAGGCCAATTTTTCCGATCATGGTGCCAATAGACTAGGCGCTAATTCGCTGTTGCAAGCCTGTGTCGATGGGTATTTCATTGGCCCAACCACCATAATGGATTACCTGGCTGGCGTACCGGCCGGTCCGGTAAATGTGGACGGTGAGACATTCAGAAACGACCGTGTGCAGGTAGCTGACCGCATTCAACGCCTCACAAGTATTCAAGGCAAAACCACGGCCACGGCTTTTCATAAAGCCATTGGAAAATTGCTGTATCACCAATGTGGACTTTCCAGAAAGGAAACGGATTTAAAAGACGCCCTGACCAAGCTCCAGGATTTGCACCAACAATTTTACAACGATTTACTCATACCTGCTGACCACCAAAACCTCAACAGTGAATTGGAAAAGGCCGGTCGGGTTGCAGATTATTTGGAGTTGGCTGAGCTTATTGTTCGGGATGCGCTTACCCGGGAAGAATCCTGCGGCGCACATTTTAGAGAAGAATATCAAACAGCGGATGGGGAAGCCTTGCGCGATGACGACCGTTTTTGCTTTGTGTCGGTGTGGGAATACAATCCGAAAGGAGAACCAAAGCTCCACAAAGAACCGCTCACCTTTACAGAAGTACCACTTACCAAACGAAGCTACAAATGACGATGCAACTCACATTTAAAGTTTGGCGACAAGCAAGCCAAAAGAGTAAGGGAAAATTTGTCCGTTATCAGATGAATGATCTTCACACGGACATGTCATTATTTGAAGCATTGGATACGCTCAACGAAGAACTGATGCAAAAAGGGGAAGACCCGATAGAGTTTGATCATGATTGCCGGGAAGGTATTTGTGGTCAGTGTGGTGTATGGATAAATGGAGAGGCGCACGGTCCTGGCGCCCACAATACGAGCTGCCAGGTCTATTTACGATCATTTACAGATGGACAAGTAGTGAACCTTGAGCCTTTCAGAGCCAAAAGTATGCCCGTGAAAAAAGACCTTAAAATTGACCGGTCTGCCATGGATCGAATCATTTCAGCGGGAGGATACATATCTGTCAAAACAGGTCAGGCACCTGATGCCAATGCCATACCCATTCCTGTAGAGCAGGCAGAAAAGGCGTTGGATGCCGCCTCTTGCATTGGCTGTGGCGCATGTATTGCCGCTTGTAAGAATACCAGTGCCTCTTTATTTACAGGTGCCAAGATCGCACATCTGGCTACTTTGCCACAAGGAAAACCTGAAGCGAAATCAAGGGTAAAAAAGATGGTACAGGCCATGGATGCGGAAGGCTTCGGCGCTTGCAGTTTTACAAGGGCATGTGAAGCCGTATGTCCACAAGAGATTTCGATCGCGGCCATCGTTTTGATGAATAGTGAGTACATTGGAACCGTGCTGGATTAACTAACTATCATGCGGTACCGTAATCGTACTGCGTAGCGAACACTGATTTTTGGTTAAATATTTGCTGCGCTCATATTACAGCCAATCACTAGTTCTGTTATATAATGTCCTGCGTTATGTTAATATAGCTTTGGTTCTGGGTGGGGATTAATAGTTTAGAGTTGGCCTTTTTCGTCCTTAGAAGCAAATACCTCAATTTTTAGCAGAATTAGAGCACTCTTTTGGTATTTTTGGTTTTAAGATAGAGATGAGTGTAGGGGAGATCAAGGGTTCATCTCCACTGTTAAAGACAAACGATGAATAATAAATATTATCCTAAATATAAGGCAAATATTTAGATTAGGCACTGTGGTTGGGAATTGTATTGATAGATAATTTTTTTTCATTTTATAATTGACTTTTGTATATCGTGAATAAGATAAAATCTATGATTAATTTGATGAAATAATTAAGCATTTCACACGGTGGAGTTACATAAATAGTTCTAAAAAATTCAATCCTATTATATTTAATCAGTTTAATTTTTGATATCACCAAAGCCTATTAGTAGGCTTACTAAAAACAGTCATATTTTCATATTCATATTCTTATTAGCTTAAAATGAATGACTTTTCGACCATAGAATCCGAAATCATTTCCCAATACTTATATGATGAGAATCAATCAAGACCCTGGGTCATTGGATTTAGCGGGGGAAAGGATTCTACACTTCTTTTACAACTGGTTTGGAATGCCCTTCGAAAAATTCCTCATGAACTGCGAAACAGGGAAATCCATGTCATATGTAACAATACCCTTGTTGAGAACCCAAGGATTCTCACATTCATAGATAGAACTTTACAGAAAATTCAGGAGGGGGCAAGTACACAAGGTTTGCCAATCACAGTGCAACAAACCACTCCGGAACTTGAAGATAGCTTTTGGACAAACCTGCTGGGGCGAGGATATCCGGCCCCAATTTCGAACTTTCGCTGGTGTACAGACCGGCTGAAAATAAAACCAACCACCAAATACATCCAAAGCATAATTGAAAAAAATGGGGAGGCTATTATTCTGCTTGGTACTCGTACCGATGAGAGCAGCACCCGTTCCCGGTCCATGAAAAAGCATGAAAAGTATGGACACGCCAGATTAAGAAAGCATGTTCTCCCCAATGCTTTTGTATATGCTCCAATTAAGGACATAACCACTAATCAAGTTTGGCAATATTTAATGCAAATGTCACCACCTTGGAGTGGTAGCCATAAAGAGTTGGTAACTCTATATCGCAATGCAAATAGTGATGATTGTCCATTAGTAATTGATGATACAACACCTTCTTGTGGAAATAGCAGGTTTGGTTGTTGGGTATGTACGGTAGTGAAGAAAGACAAATCCATGGAAGGGTTGATCGATAATGGTGAAGAGTGGATGTTGCCTTTAGTTGAAATAAGGAACCTGGTTGCGGATGAGCGGAACAATCCTGAGTGGCGGGAGGAATTCAGGAAAAATGGACAACCGGGCCCAGGGGCTTACAGAGAATGGGTCAGGGCCATGCTTTTAGAAAAAATTCTTGAAGCCCAGTATGAAATCCAGCAAGAGCAACCAGAGATGGAACTGGTGAGGCATCAGGAATTAGTGGCCATTCAATTGGCATGGTACCGAGACGGACTATTCAAATACAAAGTATCAGAAATTTATAACCGTGTGAATAAAAAAAACATCGCTATGGGAGAACACGAAAAAAAATTACGCAAAGAGGAAGAGCTCCTCAAAGCCTCCTGCAAAGGGAATGAACAAGATTTTGAGTTGATTCAAGATTTACTCAAACTTCAAAAAACGAAAGTATTGATGAAGCGGAAGAGAGGCTTACAAGATGATATTAATACTAGAATTGATGCCTTTTTAAAATTGAAGAAATGATTTTTAAGGAAGCCGAGTTTAGTAATTTCCGAATCTATAAGGGAACGAACATTATTTACCTCGCTCCTGAAGCGGACAAAAATATTTCCATTGTAAGCGGACTCAACGGGTACGGCAAAACAACCTTTCTCATGGGACTGGTCTGGTGCCTATATGGGCGGCAAATGGATCAGGTAGATGATTTTTACAAGAAGGAGATCAAAGGATATGGTGGCTATGATAAATATATTGGGAATAGTCTTAATCGACTAGCACATAAGGAAGGTGATACCAAATTCCATGTATCAATTGTTATAAGTGACGTCAATATCCCTGAAATTCCCTGTCAGGAGATCAAGATCACCAGAACCTACGACATCATCACTGGAGCTTCTGACAATGTAAAGATTTTAATTGATGGACATGAAAGTGAATTAGTCAGAGACTTAGGAGATGATAAATTGACCGCAGAAGAAATTTTCATTCGCGATTTTGTCATGCCCATGGAGATCGCAAAGTTTTTCTTCTTTGATGCTGAGAAAATCATCACTCTGGCGGAATCCGCCAGCAAAGAACAAAGAAGAACCCTCAATAGGGCTTACTCCGAAGTTTTGGGGATTAAAAAGTATGAAGACCTGAAGGATGAACTGGAAGAATATCAACTAAGAATCCGGCAAGACTCTGCAAGCCCGGAAGAACGAAAAGATTTGAGCCGCTTGCAAAGCGAGGTGGATAACTATTTGATCGATATTGAAGAAAAAGATGATGAGATAACTACCAAAACAGCAGAACAAGAAAAACTTCAATCTGAATCAAATCAAATTCAGGAAAAACTTATTCGAGAAGGCAATCAAATGAGCGTGGCGCAGCTCGAAGAATTGAGATCAAAGGTTTCCGAATATGAACAGAAAATTAGTAACCTGCAAGATCAACTGAGAGCTTCATATGACATGATCCCCTTTGCAATTGCCGGAGAAATGCTATTAGGTGTGAGGAAGCAACTAGAAATAGAATCTGAACTCAGAAACGCCCAGCTTAATCAGGAAAAAGTAAAGAGTACTACGGATAAAATCATCAATGACTTAATCGCTCAGCCTAAACCTGCAGATATTATAATCGACTATCGAGTTCAGGACTATTACAAGACAACCATCAAAAATCTCATTAAAAAGCATTTTTTTGCCAACGTTCCCCAAATAGATGAAGACTTTCAGTCAATTCATGATTATTCGGATACAGAAAAAAATGAGTTGAGTGTATTGGCTAACAACCTCAAGCTTTCTTTCAAGGAATCCTTCAGAAGAATAAATACAGATTATAATTATTACAGAAATGAGCTTTCTTCTATCAGGAGGACATTGAAAGCAGCAGAATCCAATGCCGAAGATCCCGTGGTTACAGCTCTTCGTGACAAGAAAGGGATTGCTGACGAACGAGTTGAGTCGATTAATTCTGAGCTGGCCAGTTTGAATCAAGAGATTGGAGCCTTAAACAATAATATCGTTCAGCACCGAAAACGAATCGAAGATATTTCAAAGAAAATTGAGGTCTCCAAAAAGAACAAATCAAAAGATGAGACAGCTCAACGTTTGTTACAAGAGTTAACGGGGTTTATTGAGGATTTTAAAAAGCAAAAGAAAGAGTCTCTCGAAAAAGAAATCTTATCAGGCCTCAATAGCTTGATGCACAAAAAGAACTTTATTCGAAAAGTTGAAGTAGACATTATAGGTGATGAAATTGATATTCAATTACGTAACGAAAGAAATGAAATCATAAGGAAGGAGGGCCTTTCCAATGGAGAAAAACAAATGTATGCTTCCGCTCTATTAAAGGGATTGGTGGAAGAATCCAATATTGAATTTCCGGTATTCATTGATAGTCCCATGCAAAAATTTGATGTCGAACACGCAGAGAATATTGTTCGTTATTTCTATCCCAATATCAGTGATCAGGTAGTGATTTTCCCTTTAATCAAAAAGGAAATGACGGCTGATGAGTATAAAATTATACTGCCTAAGGTCTCTAATGCTTATTTGATCAATAACCTGGGCAATGACCAATCTGAATTCAGGGAAGTAAATCCGGCTGATTTATTTAATCAATTCGAAGAAACAAGGCAGCATGCAGTTTAATATCAAGACATCTGGAGCGAATAAAGAGGTCGTTTCGAACCTCACCAGTAAACTCAACTTTGGGACTGAGAATATCATCTCAAGAATTGCTTTCTCCTACTCTATTGCTCAAAACATTCAACTAGACCTCAAGAAAGATTACGTTGATGCCAAAGGGAAAGAATATAAAGATGATGTGCTTTTTGGGCGGTATAAAGATTTTTATGTGGCACTGGTTTGTCAGCATTATAGCCTTCATAAAACTGAGCCTGAGATTGGAAAATATATTAAGATGCACATTGATGACGGCTTGTACCGTATCGACAAGATTTTCCTTGACAACCCAAATTACAACACCTTTGATTTTCTCTCTGCTGAGGTAGAAAAGGGTATTGAAGCATTAGAGTCCTCTGATATATCTTTTGAGCCTATAATCTATGATGAAAAGACCCGCCACCTGAAAATCAAGGACAAGGTGGCCTATATGGAACTGATCGAAATAGAAGTAGGCAAAACGCTTGATTCAGGTGAGCCGATCAAGTTTCGGGTCAACGATGTAAACATCCACAACAACCAGCATATCGCCGTAGCGGGTGCTTCGGGTACCGGAAAGACACAGTTTGCTTTGGAATTTCTCCGGCAAATGAATGTAGCCGCTAAAGGCGTGGTAAATTTCGTTTACCTAGATTTCAAGGGGCTGAAAGGGGATGACCTCAATTATCTGAAGCCCTTTTTCGAAAAGACCAATACCACGTACATCGACTGCCCACAAAAGCCGTTTCCACTCAACCCGCTTTCATTCATTGATAAAGACAATGAAACCAACAAAAAAATGGGAGTGGCCAAGTTTGTGGACATAATTTCCAGCTTTGCTAACATCGGGAAGAATAAAGAACAATCACTGCGGGAGGGAACACTGGCCGCATTTGATAGCCATGCCAAGGACGGGAAATACCCAAGTATGAAGGAGGTCTATGATTTGGTGATGGACATAGAGGGTGACAAACAAAGTACGCTTAAGAACATCCTTTTCAGCCTGAGTGACTACACCATCTTTGAAACAAAAATAGATCCTTTAAACACCTTTCTGGACAGGAACTATTATTTTTCGCTATCAGGTGACTTGCCATCCGAGATTCGATTTACTTCAACCTTCCTGGTCATCAACTACATCTACAACACCTTTATGAACATGGCCAATACGCCGGTGGAGCATGGAAAGGTGGGGATGCGGTATGTATTCCTGATTGATGAAGCGCACAATGTGTTTAACAACAAAAAGGCACAGGGGCTACTTGACAAAATCCTTAGAGAAATTCGCTCAAAAGGCGTCTCGGTATTCCTGCTCTCTCAGGGCATAGAAGAGTTTAACCAGCCGGATATCGATTTCTCAAGCAATTGTGAAACAGCTTTCCTTTTAGACATCAAAGACAAAAGCAACGTACGGTTGATGAGTAAATTTTTAGGAGTTGGTGAGAAGGAGCACAATGCTTTGATAAAGAATATGGGAAAAATTAGCAAAGGCCAATGTCTTACGAACCTTAAGGAAAATCCAGCTCTGAACGTAATACAATTAAAACAACTTCTCAATCATGAGTGAAAGAATCATTAAAGGATCACCAACAAAAGAATTTTTCATTGACATGCTGACACGGGACATCCGATTGGATAGGGCGATTATTGATTTGGTCGACAACTGTATTGATGGAGCAAAAAATCTAAAAGAACAAGAGAACTATGAAGGACTTCATGTAGCCATTCAGTTCTCAGAAGACAGCTTTTCAATAAGGGACAATTGCGGGGGCTTTCCTTTGCAGGTAGCCCAGGAATATGCATTCCGATTCGGTAGACCTAAAGGCGCAGATTTTGTTAAGCATTCCATTGGTAGGTTTGGAGTAGGCATGAAAAGATCACTGCTAAAAATGGGTAGGAATTTTAGCGTTGAATCTAAACATGGAGATGATCATTTTCTAGTGGATGTGGATGTGGTTGAATGGCTCAAGAAGCCGGAAAACTGGGATTTTAGTTATTTAGAACATGACGATATACCTAAAGATAAAAGCAGACTTAATGGAGAGGGCGGGACGGTTATTCATGTTAGCAATTTATACGATAACATAAAAGACGATTTTCGAGATGTGGAATTCCATAATAAACTCCGAAGAGAGATTAGTATGGCGTTGAGCTACAGTTTATTGAAAAATATTAAGATTGAAGTTAATTCAACTGATATCAAAAGAATTGATATTGGTTTACTTGAATCGGAAGAATTAAGACCAGTTTTCATAAAGAAGGAATTTGAAAACGTAACCGTTAGAATATATGCAGGTGTAGGCGAATATTTTCCACAACGTGCGGGATGGTATATTTTCTGCAATGATAGACTTGTTCTTGAAGCTGACAAATCTTACACAACTGGTTGGAAAGAAAATAAAGATGATGAGGGTAATATTGTGAAATATCATAATGATTATGCAATGTTCAGGGGAGCAATCTTTTTTGATTCACCTAACTCTATTAACCTTCCAATGACAACCACTAAGACAGGAATTGATTCAAATCATTCTGTTTTCAAAGCAACGAGACCATATATCTTACAAGCCTTAAAACAAGTTGTGTCATTTCTTAAGAAGGTTGAAGACAAAGAAGAAGGTGAAACAATTATTAACAGTTCAAATATAATTGACATTACTGAGGTAAGGAATAATGAAAAAAAATATAAGGAAATTTTTAAGCACCCATCCACAAACAAACAGATGAGGGCCAATAAATATGTTAACATTACCTATGCTAAAGAAAGAGCCTTGGTGGAGAAAGTGAAGGTTTTTTTTGGAGTATCCACGAGTCAAGAGGTAGGCATAAGGACTTTTGACTACTTTGTTTCAATGAATGAGGACGAGCTATGAGACCTCCAACCTATGAAATGTTTAATTATAACTGCCGACCGGCAAAAGCAATTGAGAGAAGAATTTTCTTAGATGTTCTCAAAGAGATTTATGGAGTTTCACCCGAAAAAGACCTCTCCTATATCGGCTTGGGTTCAATCTATTTCACTGATTTCAGAATGATTCATAAGGAATTGAATATCAATGAAATGATAAATATTGAACTCAATGAGCAGGATAAAGAACGTTTCAAATTCAATAAACCATTCAAATGCATAAAGCTTAAGTGGGGTAGAAGTACGGATGTGTTGCCCGTGCTTGATTGGGGAGGGAGAAAAATAGTGTGGATGGATTATGATGAAAATCTTCAACCTTTTATGTTTGATGATTTAGAAACTATTTTTTCTTACCTAAAACCAGGAAGCTTCTATTTCTTCACTTGCAACAGTTCATTAACAAAATATCAAAATAAGAAGACTAGTACTTATGACCAAGAACGTTTTGTAAATGATTTCAATGACTATGCGCCGTTAGGATTAAAACCGGAGGATTTGACCTCTTCCAACTCTACAGTACTTATTCGAAACATGATTTTGAATCGAATTAACCGGATTTTGGCGGATAGGAATGCTATGACGACTGAAGAAGATCATCTAGTATTTACTCAAATACTTAATATTAAATATAAGGATGGTGCGACAATGTACTCATATGGAGGATACATAGCCAAAAAGAAAACACTTGGAGAGTTCAAGAAAAATGGATTGAAAAAATTACCCTTTGTTAGCTACAATCAGGACATTTTAGATTTGAAATCACCGATAATCACTAACAAGGAAATAGACCTTATGAATTCATTTCTCCCACATGGAGAGAAAAGGTTCATGAATTTGAAGAAAATATCTTTTATACCTGAGGATGAACGAGGCAAGTATTACAAAACATATAGGTACTACCCTTACTATGCTGAATTGAGAAATTAGAAGCAATTAGTGTGAAGTACAACTAAAGTTTGGAGTTGCGCGCCAATGGCTCTAGCTGACTCTTTAATTTCAGAAAGAGAAAAAACTTTTTATCATTTGTAGCTGGTGAAGGCTACAAAATGATCATCACCTCTTCAATCTCCCCACTCCATTCGCATTCAGCAAGCTCCGCATTTGGTTGATGGCTATTTGGTTGAGTTGGAGGAGTCAGTTGGTCTGCGTAAGTCCCTGATGAATCAGCACGGCATTGATGCCTGCCTACCGCAGGCAGGCTTTCCTGGTTGGAGAGCACTACCAGTTGCTCAATGGTGGCATGGTCACGGATGTTGCTGTCTAGTTTTGTATTGACTTCCCGCCATTCCTTGGCTGTGGTACCAAAGAGCACCACATTGAGCAAGTCCCCCTCAGTGGCATAGGTGAAAGCGGCTTGCTGCTTACTGATGGAAGGGGGAATCAATTTTTCCTTGATGGCATCCGTATGAATATGATAGTTAACCTTCGCAAGCGTCCGCTGTAGATTTCATTCTAATTTTAATCTATCGTTTTCATCTTCTTTGAGGCGTTGGAATTCTTTGATGACATAGAGTTTAAACTCAATGGATATCTACGAGGCAAATTCAAAAGCAATGTCTTTGTGGGCGTAGGTGCCCCAATATCTTCCTGATTTAGAAACGATTCCTATCGCATTGGTGGTCTCGATCCATCGATTGGGTGTCAGTACAAAACTATTGAGGCCCGCTTGTTTTCTAAACCCGTCGAATTCGACGGGTTTAAAATCCGGGTTGTTCAGCAACTCCCAGTATCCCAACAGTTCAATGGTATTGCGATTTCTCAGCCAATTTTTGATAATATCATCTGTATGTGCCTGATCCGCGGTACTTGGCAATGTCAGTCAATGAAATAAAATCCGTTTCCTTTTCGGAGTATAATGCAATTTGTCTCCCTTTTACCTCTATTGTTTTCCCTTTTGCCATAGTCGATAATTCTAGGTCATTACTTTCAATGTCTTGATCGTTTGGTCAATGGATGCAATCACCTGTTCTATTTGCTGTAGCTGGTTGCCCCGCCCAATACCAAACCGCAAACAGGAATACGCCTCCCTTTCACTCAATCCCATGGCTGTGAGCACATGCGAGGGCTCAATAATAGCAGAGGTACACGCCGAGCCACTACTCACCATGATGTTCTCCATGCCCATCATCAGCGCATCGGCATCTATGCCCTCAAAATGGATATTGGATGTGTTGGGCAGCCTTTTAGCAGTGTTCCCATTCACTTTGGTGCCAGGAATTTTCAATAGTTCCGTTTCCAGATAGTCACGGAGTTCCGCTGAGTGACGTGCATCTTTTACCATCTCCCTTCCGGCCAGTTCAGCAGCTGCTCCAAGCCCCACAATGCCCGGTACGTTTAGTGTGCCACTGCGTTTCCCTTTTTGATGACCCCCACCATGGATTTGGCTTTCCAGTTTTACACGATTTGGTCTGCGGCTTCTCACAAACAGTCCACCTACTCCCTTCGGGCCGTAGATTTTATGCCCTGAGAAGGCCATCAAGTCAATACCCAGTTCATCTACATTCATTGGGACTTTTCCGAAAGCCTGCGTCGCATCTGTGAAGAATAATGCCCCTGCATGATGAGTGATCTCTGCTATTTCTTTGATTGGCTGGATCACGCCTGTTTCGTTATTGGCCGTCATGATCGAAACCAGGATTGTCGTATCCCTGATAGTCGTTTTCAAATCCTCTAAGCGGACTAGTCCATCTGATTGAACCGGAAGGTAGTTGACTTCAAAGCCTTTGGTTTCTAGGTAACCATAAACATCAAGAACTGCTTTATGCTCCGTTTGAACGGTGATGATGTGATTGCCTTTTTCTTTGTATGCTTCGGCTACTCCTTTGATGACGAGGTTGATAGATTCCGTTGCTCCACTGGTGTAAACAATCTCGTTTGGCTGACATTGAATCAATTCAGCAATCTGATTACTTGCCTTTTTCACAGCCTGATTTATCTCATGCCCAAACTGATGATTGCTGGATGCATTGGCATAAAGATTCGTCAGATAGGGCATCATGGCGTTCAATACGCGATCATCAAGAGGCGTGGTTGAATTGTGATCTAAATAAATACGTTGTTCCATTTTATATATTTGCAAAGTTAGCTATCGGAATTGATTGGAAATTAATGAGTAGCCAACCTCTGATTGAAATTTTGCCTTTGTAGTACTAAATAATGATAATGGCCTGCGTTATGTTAATATAGATTGGGTTGTGGGAAAGGGATTATTAGTTTTTCTGAAGGGGAGGTATTTTTCGTCCTTAGAAGCAAATACCTCAATTTTTAGCAGAATTAGAGCACTCTTTTGACATCCTTGGTTAAGGGAGGGTAGAGGGGGATGGCAAATGTGT
>CAYOEV010000022.1:0-1319 GCA_964403075.1 uncultured Roseivirgaceae bacterium
CTTTTCCCTGGTAGAAAGAAACAGCACAAAATCAAGGGCTGTGGGGAGATGACCTGCTAGATGCTGACGCCTCAATCGGAAGACAGTCGTCTACTGTTTTTCAATCTTTCAGATGCCGGGCGGGTAAACGATTTACTGGAAGAAGATATTAATTACAACTAGTCGTTCCCATTTAAAAAAGTCCAGTTGCATGTCGCGTTACCACCTCATTTTGGAAATAAAATTAAATATCTTTCTTGAAAGTTTAACCAGTGTTATTAGCCTATTGAGATAATGTTCACATACAATATATGAGCACACGTATTGTCTATTTTACCATGGAAAGAAATCTTTCTTCTTCGATTATTTGAATTTCCGCACCCTCAAAATTGAGTTTCTCAATTTGCTTCAATTTACTTGGCCCGGCTTCTGCTCCAACAATTACATATTTTGTTTTTTTAGTAACGCAGCTGTCAATATCAGCACCTTTATCTTTAAGTATTTGAGCTGCCTCCTTTCTAGACATTGATTTCAACACTCCAGTCAAAACTACTTTTTTAGAATAAAATGGATTATCCTTATCCTCTACATCCAAATTAGGCTTAAGAATGTCACCACATAGTCTTTCATGACCCTCAAATTCAAAGAAGTTATTCTTTTTATGACTTTTAATTAGAGAATGATCAGGCATATTACCATTTAGAATATTTATCATAGCTGATGCACATGCTACAGCATCTGAAACTGCATTGTGGTGATCATCAAGAATTATTTGTAATGAGTCACATAGTGCTTGTAAATTTAGTTTAGTCATTTGGTAAGTGCATATAACCTTAAATTTTGGAGCATCAATTTTGTAAAAATCCAAAGTTTGTAGCAGCGCTGACATATCAAATGATGCATTATGAGCAACCAAAACATTTAATTCAAAATCCGATTCTATTTTATTCCATATAGTTGGAAAGGTCGGTTTATCTTTTGTTTCAAGTGCAGTGATTCCATGTATAGAAGAATTAATTGCTAAATATTCATTTTTAGGTGGTTGAACTAGAAATGAATTGTTACTTACAATTTTTAAATCCTTGACTTCCGCTAATCCAATTTGACAAATACTATTTCTTTTTGATGTAGCAGTTTCTACATCAAATGCTACAAAAGATTTAATAGCTTCAAGAGTTTTCATATTTATTCTTATCAGGAGTGTAAATCGACCTTATTTCAGCTTTAAAGCAAATAAGTTGAATTTATTTTGGAAGTTGAAGATTTAATTCTTCAACCTCCTGGCTACATATCTCAATGAAATCCTTTTCACTCAAAATTTTGATGGAACTTCCTTTCTC
>CAYOEV010000022.1:1329-47001 GCA_964403075.1 uncultured Roseivirgaceae bacterium
GTCTTCGACCTTTCTATGTTTAGCAGTCTTATAATATCGAGCCAATTCCGATTGCTCCTGAGTACCAACAACTAGAATTGTTGTTTTTTTGGTTACCGCGTCTGCCACATCACATCCGATATGCGCAGCAATCTTAGCTGCTTCGCTTCTTGACAAGGATAACTCTCCAGTAAAAACCAATGTTTCTCCGTAGAATGAGCCGTTTGGGTTACCCTCCTGCTTTATGATTAAAGATTCAACTTTGTTATTTCTAAGAGGCTGTACGACTTTGTTATTTCTAAGAGGCTGTACAACTCTTTCAATCCAAGCATTTACATCCGTTCCAGATTTTTCACAAGCATGTTGAACGACTAGTCCAGTGGCTAATGCATCTTCTAACGCATCATGATGCTTAAACCGAATTCCCAAATGTTTTGAAATATTCGCAAGACCGTAACCGCTCTTTGCGTACTCTTTCCAAGTTAAGCGAACAATTTTAGCAGAATCAAGCCAGATAGGTTTAATTACTTCTAAATCGTATTCAAGACATGCTCGGGTGATTGCAACTTTGTCAAAGGGCATATGATGAACAGTGACTTGATCTGTTAGTCTTTCTTTAATTACTCCATGGATTGAGTCGAATGTTGGTGCATTAATTACATCTTTCTCTTTTATCCCGTGAATCGAAACATTAAAAGGGTCAAAGTAGACTTCTGGATTTATTAAAGTACTCCACTTGTCTATTATCTGCCCGTTATCAAAATATACTATCCCAATTTGACATATGCTTGAATAATCAGCATTTGCGGTTTCGACATCAATGGCAAGAAACCTCATGACCCAATTGCGTTTTCGATTTCCTTTTGAAATGCTCCTGATAGCATGCAAAGTTTACCTAGTTCACTATCAGAACAATTACCGCCATTTCTTCTTTTAATTAACAAATCAGTAAATGCAGTGAAGTCATCGCACAGTGTCACCGATCTTAAGTTGACATCATCAACTTTGGGAATGATCAGGATGAATCTCCAGGCTTGGTCTGAATCTGGAGTATTCTGGAGAATTGATTTTATCGTTTCACTCCATTCGGCTACATGTTGTTGGTATGACTTTTCGACTTTAGAGCTTGGATTAATTTTCGTTTTGATTGTCTTTTTACCCCACTTGAACCGATTTGGAATATCAGACTCGTCTTGAAATTTGATAGTTAATTCATGAGCGATTCTACTAATTTTATTTTCCATAACGCTATATTCTGAGAAGACATTCTAACGATCATCTATTGATTTCGTACCCAAAATTTATGAATAATACTAATGTAGTAAAATTTGCTGATGCTTCCAAAATGAGCAAAAAGCACGGCGTTCCGATAGTCAATCGTCAACTGACGTCCACATATGGCACAAAGCTTTCTCTGCAACATACTCAAAGACCTCTACTAGAATGCCTTACATCAAGGTTATGGATGCCCCTAGCTGTATGTGACATTTTTGAGCTACTGGAAATACGCAGCATCCACCAGTAATGAAGCTACGCGACTGGCCTCCATCACGGCCCAGTCGGATGCGTTGATCTGAACAAGCTGGAAATACTGGTCTGTGAGCTGCGGGTAAATAACCAATCGCAGGGGCTCCTTCAGGTTGATGGCATCTACCAATAGGTGGGCCTGAGGTGTCCGTTTCGACAAAGAATCCAGTCTGGGAAACTGCGCCAGTGTGATGCGTTCATTCACACTGAAATTTTGAAACTGATCCAAATATTTGACCAGACGCGCAGAATCTGCAGGTGCCGAGCCGTTGACAGTGAAAAAATCATCTACAAAACGAATGGCGATTGATGGCGACTTCGGATAGGTAATGTCCAGGCGTTGAATGGTTCGCCAGTTGCCCTCCAGCAAGCGACGGTCTTTCCATTGGTCGGCCGTCAATGCAAAAATACCGCCCAGATAGTTTGTATAGCCCGGTATCTCCACCTCATAAGCCTGACTTTCTGCAAGAAAATAGGTGCTGGTTTTCTGCACGTTGTGACCAACCTCAAACGCTTGAACTTCCCCATTGCTGTACTGCAAGGCCACAGGCACAAGGTTGCTGTCCGCCACTTCCGCCACTGGTCTTCGCACCCGTATGCGGGAAAGCAGGTCCAATAAATGCCCGACTATCGCCGGATCGGCCATCTCCCGAGTTCCGTCGGTCTGGAGGTAATAATACCCATCGGCGAAAATCAATACCTGATCTCCAATGGTCATTTGTGTGGGCTTTGCTTCCTTCAAAGCAAAGAGCGACTCATCGAAACGAATGCCCGAAGACCCCCCATTTGACGTGAAAAACAGTCCCAGGTTCACCCCAAGTAGTCCCACAGCTATGACCACCAACCATAGATGTTTCCTCATTTCCTTACGTACTGTTTGTTGCGGATGTAATACTTGATCAGCCCCAGAACGAGGATGATCGCCAGTGGCCCCAGCATGTTGATCAGCCGCCAGCGGGTAGCCTCCTCTTTCAACTTCACCCGGTCCAACGGGCGAATCTTGATCTCTTTGGCGCGGGTCATGATCAGGCCATCGGCGTCGGTGAGGTAATCCAGTAAACGCAGCACCAGCTCTCCGTTCGCATAACGTAAATTGGCATAGGGGTCAAACCCGATATCCAACGGCTGGTTTTCAGGATCCAAATCATTTCGAAGCACATCCCCATCTGAAATCACCACCACACGGGCAGGTGCTCCTTTTTCCGTAAAGCCCTCGTGACTTACACCCCTGGGTGGAAACTTGTTGGCAAATAGCGACGTAAATGCACCTTCGAGTAAATAGCCCACAGGGTAAATGCCCCCCTGAAAATAATCGGGGCGCAGTTCGTCCTGCAGATCATTGAATGCCACACGAACGGGCGGCGAAAGCAGGCGCGTGTAAGGCGAACTCTTCAACAACGGTGTCTTCACGATGCCCGCCGCTTTCACGGTATCCATGGAGGATACAAACCTGAGCAAAGAAGCATCCAAACCTTTGGTGGCCGGGTGATCCCCGTAATTGGAAATCACCGGGAAAAAAGGCCAACGGAGCAACTGTATTTGGGGTTGCTCACCAAACTCTCCGGTCACGACCGGAAACGTGCCACAGTTGACGTCCAATACAAAATCATTGTTTACCCGTACACCATATCGAAAAAGCAAATCGCCAAGGTTGGTCTCATAAGGTACGGCCACCGTGCCTTCTCCCGATGCCTGGTCCATGTTTACCTGAAGGGCATCATAAAAAACCAGCAGGCTGCCTCCGCGCATCACATATTGATCCAAAAGATATTTTTCTCTTTCACTGAATGCGGTGGTAGGCTTGGGTAGAATGACGGCATCGTAACCGGTGAGCGGCGTTCGACGCGAAGACAGGTCGATCCGAAATAAATCATATTTTTCCAGGACTGCCCGCGTAAAACCGGCCAATTGCAACGAATCCGGTTCTCCATGCCCCACGACCATGCCTACCCGTTTGCGATTGTACGCCAATTGTAAAATCGTGCTCACCAACTCGTACTCCAAGCCCTCTATACTTTCATTGACAATCTCATCAGGTGATACACTCCGGTTGCCTTTGAGCAGATTTACAGCCCGTTCCTGGTTGCCCACCACCACCACCGCCCCCGGAAATATCCATTTTGAGGTAGACTGCCCGTCCTGCGCGTAGTTTAGCTGGGTTGGCTGAATGCCTTTGGATGCCAGCTCACGGTAAAATTTATTTCGGGAAGCCTCGCTTCCGGCAGCAGACGGATCGATGAATTTGTATTGAATTTCGGCATGCACTGAAAACTCGTCGAGCAGGTTGGCAGTGGCTTTTTTCAGACGCTGCAGGTTAGACGGTAGCTCACCTCCTAGATACACTTCCACGAAAACAGGCGTCTCCAAAGCACGCAAAGAAGCCTTCGTCGCATCCGACACCGAATAGCGCTGTTCTTCGGTCATGTCGATCCTGAATCGGTAACGTTCGGCCAGCTGGGTCAGCAGCCAAATAAGCAACACCGCAATCACAATATTCAATAACACTGATATTTTTGAACGGATCGTCTTCATTTGGTGCGAATGACTAAAGCGGTACACAAAAGCATGAGGTAGCTCAACCCGAAGAAATAGGTGAGATCCCTAAGGTCAATCAATCCCCGACTCATGGAAACGTAATGATCCAAAATGCCCAACTGCTCAATGGTACGGCTTTGCGCCGGCCACCAACCTGCAAGGGAATCGAAACCTGCGTATAAAAAGAAACATAAAAAGGCCGCCAGGATAAAGGACAGTATCTGGTTGCGTGAAAGTGCGGAAGCCAGCATTCCGACTGCGGTAAATACCCCACCCAATAGTATCAGACCCATGTAGGAACCCATGATACCGGGCGTATCCAGGTTGCCGGGAGGATTACCCAATTGCTGCAGAGAAAAAAAGTAAATAAGGGTAGGTAAAATGGAAACAATAACCAGTAAAAATCCAGCCAGGAACTTGGCCATCACAATGGCTATGGGCCGCAAGGGCATGGTAAACAGTAACTCAATGGTTCCTGTGCGCTTTTCTTCAGCAAAAGACCGCATGGTGATCGCCGGGATCAAAAACATCAGCACATAAGGCCCTAACGTGAAAAGGGTTTCCATGGTCGCATACCCGTAGTCCAGTACGTTGGTCTCCGGAAATACCCAGGTAAGCAAGCCAATGCCGGTAAGAAAAACACCCATTACCACGTAGGCAATCAATGAATCTAAAAATTCGTTGATTTCCTTCCCCAGCAGACTAAGCATCAGATTTAAGGGTTAGTTGATGAAAAACCTCCTCAAGAGAAGCCGATTTTTGTTTACTGATACCTTCCAAAGGCAAACGGTGTGCAGCAACTACCTCCAGGAGTCGTTCTCTTGAAACACCCTCAATCACCGGCACCCATAGTTGTTTCGGTGTGTGTATCTCCGGATGGAATTCCGCGAAGATGGCCGCGTCTATGGCCTCCTCGAACGTCAGCACGAAATGGTCGGTAGATTGCCCCAAAGATTTAATTCCATCTAAGGTATCATTTGCCACGATGCGACCTTTATCGATAATGACGACCTGATCGCAGAGTGCTTCTACTTCCTGCATGATGTGGGTGGATAAAATAACGGTTTTGTCCTGACTCAATTCCTTGATAACCTGACGAATTTCTACAATTTGGTTGGGATCCAGACCGGTCGTGGGCTCGTCCAATATGAGTACCGATGGGTCATGAATCAATGCCTGAGCCAAACCGACGCGTTGACGATAGCCTTTGGACAACTGGCCAATTTTTTTGTTGGATTCTCTTGTCAGGCCGATACGTGCAATCATTTCCTCTACCCGCTGCTTACGTTGAGGTACCCGATAGATGCTTGCCACAAAACGAAGGAATTCCCTCACATACATGTCGGGATACAGTGGATTGTGTTCTGCTAAATACCCCGTGCACTTCTTTACCTTAAGCGGCTCAGCCACCACATCCCATCCATCTACCCGCACCTGCCCGCTTGACGGCAACAGGTAACCGGTGGCTATTTTCATGGTGGTTGATTTGCCAGCGCCATTTGGACCCAGAAAGCCGGTGATTTTTCCTTTAGGCGCCTCAAACGAGAGGTCGTCTATCGCATTTTGGGTTCCGTAAGTTTTGATTAGGTGCTCAACAAATATGGCCATATGTTAAAAAAAACCCGGATGGAAGCGGAACGTTACTGGAGTAATCACTATTCTGAACTGAACGCAAGTATTAAGCAATTTATTTTGATTAGCAAATAGATGATTACACTGATATCCTCCACCAACCGCAAACCATCGGTCACCCGCAAGATTGTCGCGCTGTACGAAAAGCTGCTTTTAGATAAGTCTGTCTCCTCTCAAGTCGTGGACCTGGCTGACCTACCGATAGATTTTCTGGGCACCGCGCTTTATGAAAACAGCGGACAAAATACGGCGTTCAACCCCGTGAGGGAGTTGATGCTAGAAGCAGAGAAATACGTATTTGTAGTTCCAGAGTACAATGGCTCGTTTCCCGGTGTATTGAAATTATTCATAGACGGACTGGCCTACCCCAACACTTTTAAAGGTAAAAAATGTGCCCTGGTAGGACTGTCTTCCGGTGTGCAGGGAAGCGCCCTGGCCATGAGTCACCTGACAGATATTTTCAACTATGCCAAAATGCACGTGCTGGCGGAAAAACCTAAACTTCTACAAATTGACGGGAATTTGAGAGACGGCGAATTGACGAATCCCCTTTATTTGCAATTACTTAACGAACAAATTGACTCTTTGATAAAATTTTAAGGATGCGGATTGCTTACTACTTATTGCTAAAGCCACTTTCCTATCTGCCCCTTTCCGTGCTCTACGTAATTTCCAACCCCTTCCACTTGGTGATCACCCACATAATCAGGTATCGTCGACAAACCGTCTTGCAACAGCTGCGGACGTGTTTTCCAGCCAAAGAAGAGCGGGAAATAAGACAAATTTCTAGACGCTTTTATCGCCACTTTGTGGATTTGTTGATGGAATCACTACGCATGTTCAGCATGCCGAAAAAGGAAATTCTTCAGCGCTACCGCGTAACCAATCCTGAGGTTTTTGAAACCGCCAGACAAAAAAGACAGCACATTGCACTGGTCGCCAGCCATTACAACAACTGGGAAATGGCTTGCTGTGGCATTCAGTTGTATGTACAGAACGATGTATTCGGCATTTATTCGCCGTTAACCAACGCCTTCATGGATGGCAGACTTCGGGAAGCACGTGAGCGGTTCGGTATCCGCATGGTTTCCAAGAGAGGTTTGCATCAGTTTTTTCTCAAAAAAGATTCACACGCCTCCACGGTACTGATCTTTGCCGCTGACCAGTCGCCCAGAGCGCGTAGTTCCAAACATTGGATCGATTTTTTGGGCCAGCCTACGGCTTTCATGACAGGTACGGAGCGATACGCCAAGAAATACAATCTTCCCGTCTATTACATGTTCATGAAGAAAGTGAAGCGCGGCCATTATGAAGCCACCTTCAAACTGCTCTCAGACGAGCCACAGTCACTTCCAGAAGGTTGTGTGACGTTGCTTCACACCCGTGAATTGGAAAAAGAAATCTTGGAAGATCCTGCCCATTGGCTTTGGAGTCACAAACGGTGGAAAAAGAAAAAAGGTGCAGACGAGCCAATGATCACCTGCCCTACATTAGATCCAAAAGAAACCAAAACCTCTACCATTAAATCCGCGCAGTGATGCGCCTTCAACCAGGGAGAGACACCGTAGTATTTACCCTGCGCAGATAACAGACTGTCGCCTTGATGGTCCAGGGAAGAACCCCTCAATCTACATTGTCGTGCAGAAACTTGTTATTCCCCAACAATTGATCGTCATCCGTGAGGTTGAACTTTGAAATATTGCGCTCTGCCGAATGCGGTACTTCATGCAGTTTGATCTTTTTTCGTTCGTAGGCAGGGGTATCTAATTTTTCCTTGAAATCTTCGGAGCGCATTTCTTTGTGCTCCCCTGCCAGCAGTTCTTCCCGTCTCCTGCGCTCTTCCATGAGCTGCATTTTCCGTGAAAAAGGGATGGCCGGGCCCTCCATCAACTCATCCAGTTCAGCGTCTTCATCCTCCTCATCGGCGGGATCCTGGAAATCACCGTCGATCTGAAACTCATATTCTCGACGCGGACGATTTCGCTCATCTTCCTCTTCAATTTCTCTTCTAATTTCATCCTTTAAAGAATCGAAAGAAATAGGATCATTTCTCAGTTGGTCTTCCTGCTCCTCTTCTTTCTCTTCATCAAAAAGTGAAGGCTGCTGAAGAAAAGGTTCTCCTGTTTTCTCTTCACTCAGTGGCACCAACTCCTCATCTCGAAATCCCTGGTCCCATTCCAGGTCGAAGGTGACCCGATCGCCTTGCCCGGCTCGCTCATCTTGATCATGTGTTTCCAGAGGTTCTATCTGCTCTTCCGGTTCTATGGCTCTCACATTGTCTGGCCCATAACCGGTGGCAATTACGGTCACGCGTATGCCGTCTGTCAAACCTGCCTCCACGCCATGCCCGAAAATCACCTCGCATTCATCACCGGCAAAACGCTGGATGTAATCGGTGATTATGGTAAGCTCATCCATTTGTAACTCAGCTTCTTCACCGGACATAATGGAGAGCAATATGCGATTGGCACCATGTACCTGTTGATTGTTAAGCAAGGGAGAATTCAACGCTTCCTCAGCTGCGGTCAGCGCCCGCTCCTCTCCACTGGCACGTGCTGAGCCCATCACGGCGCGGCCAGCGTTCTTCATCACTGCCCGCACATCTTCAAAATCAACATTTACATGACCAGGAACGGTGATAATTTCCGCAATACCCTTGGCTGCAGTGGTGAGGATATTATCAGCCTGGGCAAACGCCTCACTTATGGGCAGGTTGCCAAATATCTCACGAAGCTTGTCGTTCAGAATGACCAGCACAGTGTCGCAATAGGTCTTCATGGCGGTGATCCCCTCCTCAGCGGCCCTTGATTTTTTGGAGCCTTCAAAGGCGAATGGAGAAGTGACAATTCCCACGGTTAAAATGTCCAACTCCTGAGCAATCTGGGCGATTACCGGTGCAGCACCTGTTCCGGTGCCTCCACCCATACCTGCAGTGATGAACACCATCCTGGTGCCATCTGATAACAGTTCTCGAATGTCTTCCTTGCTTTCGAGCGCTGCATTCCGACCTTTTTCAGGGTTGGCGCCGGCGCCCAAACCATGGGTAAGGTTGGCACCTATTTGTAATTTACAGGTCACGGGACTGCTCTGTAACGCCTGACTATCGGTGTTGCAAACCACAAACTCCACATCCCTGATACCCTGACCAAACATGTGGTTGACTGCATTGCTTCCTCCACCCCCTACGCCGATCACTTTAATGATCGATCGATCCTGTGAAGGAAAATCAAATGAATAGGTATTTTCGTTCATGTCCTGATTTTTTTGGCTGTCCGCCTATTTGTAATCTTTGTCGTCGTAGTCGTCGATGAGCAACTCTCTCGTTCTATCCAAAATGTTCTTAAAAAACCGGCCCCCAGACCGATCCCGTTTGCTTAAATAGCCACCCTTGGCAGCTTCCTGATATTGTTCTTCCCTAAAGTCCAAAGCCTTGAAGCCGGAGAGTACCAGTCCAACAGATGTGGCATACATTGGACTCTTAATTTCTTCTATCTTGCCTTTCCCCAGGTGTTCGTTGGGATATCCTATACGCGCATCCAGACCGGTCATGTATTCCACCAGTTGGCTCAGGTTGATGAGTTGAGACCCACCACCGGTGACTACGATGCCTGCGGCCATTTTTTTGTGGTATCCTGAAGTAACGATCTGCGCATGCACCATTTCGATGATTTCCTCCATTCGCGCCTCGATGACGTGCGCCAGATTTTTAACAGAGATCTCCTTAGGCGGCCGGTTACGCAGGCCGGGTATGGAAACAATTTCATTCGGACTTGCTTCTTCTGCAATGGCCCGCCCAAATCGGGTTTTTAATAATTCCGCCTGAGGCTCTAATACGTTGCAACCCTGCCTGATATCGGAAGTGATGATGTTGCCGCCAAAAGGGATCACCGCGGTATGACGAATAATGCCTTCATAGAAGACAGCAATGTCTGTGGTGCCTCCCCCGATATCCACAAGGCAGACGCCCGCCTGCTTCTCTTCTTCACTCAACACTGACAAGCTAGATGCCAAGGGTTCGAGAATAAGATTTTCGACTTCCAGACCTGTACGTTTGACACACTTAATGATATTATTGATGGCATTGGACTGCGCCGTGATGATGTGGAAGTCAGCCTCCAGCTTCACCCCCGTCATACCCACCGGATCGGCAATGCCATCTTCGTAATCCACGATGTAATCTTGTGGCATCACGTGTATAATCTGACTGCCTGGAGGGATGACAATTCTGTACATGTCGTTGGTCAATCGGTTAATGTCCTCCACGGAGATTTCATCATTTTTAGACCGCGTAAAGGAGCCGTGCTGAATGGTACTTTTAATGTGTTGGCCGGCAATACCCACATTGACCACGCGAATGTCGATCCCCGATTGCTCACTGGCTTCATTCACTGCCTTTTCGATGGAATGAACGGTCTTATCAATGTTCATGACGATGCCGCGAACAACACCGGTGGACACCGCTTTCCCCATGCCCAGAACTTCTAACTTGCCGTACTCGTTTTTTTTGCCGACGACTGCACAAATCTTAGTTGTGCCGATGTCGAGTCCTACGATAATTTCTTCCTTTTTCATTATCTGCAAACAATTTGGTCTTTGTATGTGAGATTCACCGATTCATAGTAATTCCAGCCCTTGGCTGGTAATATCTGCTCGTAGAATATCTTCAATTTTTCTAATTTCTCTCCCTTTTCTTCTGGTAATCCAAAAAATATTTTCTGGCGGGTAACCTGGGGCGTTAGTTCCAGATGTCCGTCAGATTTTACCAATATGTGGGCTATTTGTGAAGACCAGAATTCATCCTGTTCTATGTGCCGGATAAATTCGAAAAGCTCGCGTCCATAAGCTGTCTCAGTGATTTTGGACTGCCAATGAAGCGGCCGCTGGAACTCCACCAACACTACCCGGGCGGTCTGGCTGCGGTGCGTGGGTAACAAAAAGCCATCGGTATCAATGTACTGGTCAGGGCCTGAACGATGAAAAATCCTACCGATCGGCCTGGACTGAATCACCTTGACAATCACGTTGTCTCTCACATCCCGAAACAACTGGGCATCTTTGATAAAGGGATGTGCCTCAATACGTTTTTCCATCTGTGACATGTCCCAACGACTCACCGGTAGTGCCAATTCCCCAGACGTTCCGTTCATCATTTCCCGAATTTCTTCAGGGGTGGTGAAACTTTTCCCATCCACCTTTTCAATGTGAATGTCAATGCCCTGTATGACCGGGGTGGAGTGTCTGGCTCTGAAGGCAATCAATCCACCCAAAACCAAAAGGGCCATTGCCCATCCGATGACTTGCTTTTGCTTAGGCATGGCTTACACGATTTAAAAGATGCGCCTTAATTTTTTCTACTTCACGATCGATGTCACCGGCCCCCACCGTGAGCAGTACCTCTGGTTGGATGACGTCCAGCCAGTTAACAATTTCCTCCTTTTGTAAAAGTTGTCCTTTGTCCATTTGTTGCAGCAGACCTTCGCTGCTCACATCCTCAATGGGCAACTCCCTTGCCGGATAGATGGGCAGTAAAGCCACATCATCTGCACCTTCGAGTTGGCGCGCAAATGCGGTGGTAAAATCCCTGGTTCTGGAATATAAATGGGGCTGAAACAACACCGATATCCGCTTGCCGTTGTACAATTCACGCACAGCGCCAATCACTGCTTCAATTTCTTTCGGGTGGTGGGCATAGTCATCAATGTACACCAGATCATCTCGTTTGATGAGGTATTCGAATCGCCGCTTTACCCCTGCATAGGTGGCCACTCTTTCCTTAATCGTTTCGGCCGGAATTTCAAGTAGTAAGCCTACGGCCACGGCAGCTAGCGCATTTTCCACGTTGTGTTCTCCAGGTACCGCCAGCTCCAGTCCCTCGAAATTGCCACAATCTGATTGGACATCAAACAGGAAAGCATGTTTACCCACACGTAAATTCACGGCCGCAAAATCGCCTGTTTCCAGGCCGTAAGTTCGAACATCCATCAAATTCAACTTTTCCTTCACTCGTTGATGAACCAGACGGGTGCCGTCCTGTGCAGTCTGATTCAAGAAGGTGCAGAATGCCTCGTCTAAGGCCGCCTCATTGCCATAAATATCGAGATGATCCGGGTCAGCTGACGTCACCACGCCTATGTCTGGATACAATCGATGAAACGACCGATCAAATTCATCGGCCTCCACGACCACAGGTGCCTCTCGGGTGCCAAACAAAACATTGGTCTGGTAGTTTGTCATGATACCACCCACAAAAGCAGAAACCGCTCCCTCGTGGGTATTTAGCAGATGTGCCACCATTGATGAGGTCGTGGTCTTCCCATGAGTGCCTGCCACCGCTACCGTCCGATGTCCCGAGGTAATCCAACCCAACACCTCGGATCGCTTCATTACCCGGAAGCCGGAAGCTTGGAAATAAGCAAGCTGCGGGTGTGCAGCCGGAATGGCCGGCGTGTAGACGATGAGCGCATCCTTTTTTGAATAATCGTCCGGGATAACCCCCACTGAGTCATCATACGAAACCTCAATCCCCTCTTCAATCAGTTGTTCAATTAAGGGTGAAGGCGTCCGGTCATAGCCCGACACAACGATACCCCTGTGGCGAAACCATCTGGCCAGGGCACTCATGCCAATGCCCCCGATACCAATGAAGTAGGCGCTATGTATGTCCCGATCAATCATCTACCATATCCATCACCTGATCCGCTATACCCTCGGCGGCATGGGGCTTGGCTCTCTTTTTAATGTTTTCACTGAGTTGTTGTTGTTTTTCAATGTCGCCCAGTAACTCAAGGACCACATCTATCAATGTTTGTTTCGCTTCGGCATCCTTTACCCATAGCGCCGCTTCCTGAGACACCAGTGCTCGGGCATTGATGGTCTGATGGTCCTCCGCCACATTGGGTGAAGGAACCAGGATGCTGGGCTTCCCGGCAAGGGCCAGCTCAGCAATCGCAAGTGCCCCAGCACGCGAAACCACCACATCGGCAGCCGCATAAGCTGCAGGCATGTGGTCGATGAAAGCCAACAGGCATACGTGCTCAGACAGCTCCATGGCGCGCTGCTTCATTTCTTCGTAGTAGTATGCGCCACATTGCCAGATCACCTGGTAGCCGGCTTCAACAATGGCATGAAAGCCCGCCAACATGGCCTCATTCAATGTGCGGGCACCCAAACTGCCGCCTATAACCAAGAGGGTGGAGAGCTCCGGATTCAGCCCAAAACTTCTTCTTGCCTCCTGGGGGCCAATGGTAGATGTGACAATGTCCGAACGAACCGGATTGCCGGTGATCACCAGTTTTTCTTTAGGGAAATATTTTTCCATTCCTTCGTGTGCCACACAGATTTTATCCACCCGCTTGGCCAGCCACTTATTGGTAAGGCCGGCGTAGGAGTTTTGTTCCTGTATCAATGAAGGAATACCCATACCGGTGGAAGTAAATAACAAGGGCCCGCTGGCAAAGCCGCCAACACCTACCACCACATGCGGTTTAAATTTTTTTATCAAACGCCTGGCCTTTAACAGACTGCTGATTAATTTAACAGGGAATAGCAGGTTGCTGAACGTCAACTTTCGTTGAATGCCGCTGATCCAAAGTCCCTCAATGGCATAACCTGCCTGTGGTACTTTTTGCATTTCCATCCGGCCCTTTGCTCCCACAAACCGTATTTCCGTTTGCGGATATTCTTTTTCAAGCATCTGCGCAATGGAAATGGCCGGATATATATGGCCTCCCGTGCCTCCTCCGCTGATCATGATGCGATATGTATGGATTACAGTCATCAGGCAGCTTCCTGGTATTGGTTGATAGACAAATTTTCTAATGCTACTTCTCCACGGCTGACACTTAGAATGATGCCCAACGCTACGCCAGTAAACAATTGAGAAGAACCTCCCATACTAATTAGAGGTAGTGGCAAACCCGTAACCGGACCCAATCCTACTGCTACACCCATATTGACCATGGCCTGCAGCACGAGGGCAAAACTCAAACCGGCAGAAAGCAGGCCGCCGAACGCACGCTCACTTTGTGCAGCCGCCTTCAGCCCACGGTGCAAAAGCACCAGGTACATGACCAAAATAATGGCTCCACCGATGAGGCCATATTCTTCAATGATAATGGCGTAGACAAAATCCGAATAAGGATGCGGCAGATAATTCCTTTGTTTACTTTGTCCGGGGCCTTTCCCCAGAATACCTCCCTCGACAATGGCCACAAACGACTGTTGAGCCTGAAAAGGCACGTCGCCGTTCACAAAGGCTTCAATCCTCGATCGCGCAGTATTCGCCCGATCCCCTTTAAGCATCGCCAAGCCGCCTGCAACGACGCCAATGAACACCAGTAAAGCCAGGTACTTCACGGGAACCCGCCCGATGAATAAAATGAGCATGCAGGTAAGAAAAAGCAAAAGTCCCGTTGAAATATTGGACATGGCAATCAGTCCGCAAATGACCCCAATCCAAATAAGCATGGGTACCACGGCACGCTTGAAATCCTTAACACCCTGTTGACGCTTGGCCAGCATACTCGCCAAGGAAACGATGAGTGCCAACTGCGCCAAATCAGAAGGTTGGAACGCCTGGTTGATCACTGGGATGGTAATCCAACGAGAAGCCTCGTTGATGTTCATGCCAAATTGCCAGGTGTAAATAAGTAAGGGTACGGAGAGAATAAGGGCAATGCGCGACAATCGGGAAAAATAACGGTAATCCAGCCGGTGCGTCAACCACATGGCGCCCAGACTACACATCACCAGAATGCTGTGCTTGATCAGATAGTATTCTGTGTCTCCACCCATGCGCTGGTATGCCAGACTGCCCGTGGCACTGTAGACCACCAGAATACTGAATACCGATAAAATGAATACAATGAACCAAATCACTGGATCACCTTGCAAATTCTTTTCCGCCCAAAGTCTAAACTCTTTCATACGGCAGTCTCTTCTCCTTTTTTCAGATTCCAAACAGCTTCTTTGAACTGGTTGCCGCGATCCTCATAATTAGTAAATAAATCAAAGCTGGCACATGCCGGTGATAACAATACGGCCTGTCCGTGAAGGGCTCGGGTCAGACCCCATCGGACTGCCTCGTTGACATGAGTCGTTTCCTCAAAAAATTCCACCAATCCGGAAAATGCTGCACGCAAACGCTGGTTATCACTTCCCAAACAAATGATGCCCTTGACTTTTTCCTCCACCAAGTCGGTCAACTGGTCATAGTTGTTGCCTTTGTCTACACCACCTGCTATCCAGATCACACCTTCTTTTAGTCCATCTATTGCATAATAAGCGGCGTCCACGTTGGTAGCCTTGGAGTCATTGATAAAGGCAACCTCCTTGATAGTGGCCACCAACTCCATTCGATGGGGTGCATTTTTAAAATTTTTCAAGCCATCCAGCAACTTATTCATGGGTACGTTCAGGCAAAGCGCACTCAACACGGCAGCCATCGTGTTCATCATGTTGTGTTTTCCGATCAGAGAAATCTCTGACAGAGGAATCCTGTGCTTATGGTCTTGATCCTTAAATTGAAAATTGAAGATCAAATGTTCTTCTTCCATGTAAGCCTGGATTCGCTCGTTGCGAGTAGCGGACATGGCAAACAGGGTGGCCTCCACACGACGACGACTCAGTTCCTCCGTAATGGGCTCAGAGTCCAGGGCGTAAATAAAGCACTCTTCCTGGGTTAGGTTTTCGGTGATACGGAACTTTGCAGACACATATTTATCGAAATCCTGATTGTAGCGATCCAGATGGTCCGGTGTGATGTTTAGCAAAACTGCCACATCCGGTTTGAACGTAACGATGCCATCGAGTTGAAAGCTACTTACCTCCACGATGTAATAATCAAAGCCCCCCTCGCGCACGAGACCGGCAAGGCTGTTGCCCACATTACCCCCCAAGGCGGCCTTAAGTCCGGCTTTTTCAAACAAATGATGTGTAAGCAGCGTGGTGGTTGTTTTTCCGTTTGTCCCGGTGATGGCCACCACTTTCGCCTCTTCCGGAATATACCTGAAAGCGAATTCAATTTCTGAGATAACGGGTACACCAGCGTCCCTAAAGGCCTGAACAATAGATACCCTGTCCGGAATACCCGGACTCTTGACCACCAAATCGGCAGAGAAAAGCAATTCCTTACTGTGTCGGCCCTCTTCGTAGGCGATACCATTTTGCTCCAGTTCCCGTCGCCTTTCCGGTGCCAGTTGACCAGCATCAGATAAAAACACATCAAACCCTTTGTCCAGTGCCAGTAAAGCAGCGCCTATGCCGCTTTCTCCTCCTCCCAATATGATTATGCGGGGCTTCAAAACAATTCCTCGTCTCCTTTACTGTATTTACCTATCTGATTACAAATGATCTGATCCACACACATGCTGTAGATGGCGAGTAAGTCAAATCCTTCCCGGAGCACGCGCTCCAGGGCCGGTAATTTCAAATCACGGTTTCTGCTTTCCAGTCGATCCAGCAGGTACACGGTTTCATCCATTTCTTCTTCCAAAATGGAGTGGATGTATTTAAAACGTGTATCGGAGGACGGGTGCAGCATCTTTTGCAGACACTTGTCAATGGCACGCATGCTCCTGACCAGGGCCGTAATGGCGTCCAGCAAGCCGCCATTAGGCACCATGTCTACCATGCCGGATGCGCGCCGCTGAAACCCCTCGTTTTTCTTTTGAATGTCTTTGATCGTCATTGCTTTATCTCAGTTTTAATGTAGCTAAGGTGATGATGGCCAACAGGATGCCGACAGTCCAAAATCTGGAAACAATCTTGGCTTCATGCAGACCTATTTTTTGATAGTGGTGGTGTATAGGTGACATGCGGAAAATCCTTCGACCTTCCCCATACTTTTTCTTGGTATACTTGAAATAGGCTACCTGGATGATGACGGACAAATTCTCGATAAGGAAGATGCCGCACAAAACGGGTATTAAAAGTTCTTTACGAATGATCATGGCCAACACGGCAATGATGCCGCCCAGTGACAAACTTCCTGTGTCGCCCATGAACACCTGAGCAGGATACGAATTGTACCAGAGAAATCCGATGCATGCCCCGACAAACGAGGAACAGAAAATTACGATCTCTCCGGAGTAGGGAATGAACATGATGTTCAGATATTCTGAAAAAATCGCATTTCCAGATAAGTAGGCCAAAATGGCCAATGCCAGCCCGATGATGGCAGAGGTGCCTGCAGCTAACCCATCCAGGCCATCGGTAATGTTGGCTCCATTGGAAACAGCTGTCACGATGATGATGATGATCAGCAGGTATACAACCCAGGTATAATCGCCCCATACGTTGGGAATCAACCAGGCATAATCAAATTCATTTCCCGACACAAAAGGAATGGTTGTAATCAGCGATTTTATGTCCTCAAATCCCGTTTTTGTAAATTCCCGAATAACAATGTCTTCATGGAAGACCATGGTTAACCCAACCAGCAGGCCCAACCCAACCTGGCCAATGATCTTGAACTTACCGCGCAGCCCCTGTTTATTTTTACGCTTCACTTTCAGGAAGTCATCGATGAAACCGATGACACCCATCCATAACGCAGAAACCACTAACAGCACGATGTACACATTGTCCGGACGGGCAAATAGCAAGGTCGGTATGACAATGGCCGAAATGATAATGATACCACCCATCGTCGGTGTCCCTTGTTTTTCCATTTGACCACTGAGGCCCAGGTCTCTGATTGATTCACCCATCTGGTAACGACGGAGCATCCCAATCAGTCGCTTACCAAAAGTAATGGTGATGAGTAATGAAAGGAGGGCGGCCATTCCGGCGCGAAAAGAGATGTACTGAAACACCCCAGCCCCTGCCAGGTCAAATTGTTGATCGAGATATGTAAACAAATGATACAGCATCAGTTGTCGAGCATTTCTTTTAGGATTTCTCTATCATCAAATGGGTGTCTCACGCCATTGACTTCCTGGTATGTTTCATGACCCTTCCCTGCTACCAGCAAAATGTCATTCGCCTGGACCAGGTTGCAGGCCACGCGTATGGCCTCGCGGCGGTCTACAATTGCCATCACATCACGTTCTTTTGATTTTTTGATCCCCTTCTGCATGTCGTCTATAATGGCTGCTGGGTCCTCTGTGCGTGGATTATCAGAGGTGAGGATGACTTTATTACTCCATGCACTGGCGATCGCAGCCATTTTCGCACGTTTCGTTTGGTCCCGGTCTCCACCACAGCCCACAACTGTGATGAGCATTTCGTCATTTGTGCGAAGTTCTGTGATGGTCTTCAATACATTTTCCAGAGCATCAGGTGTGTGCGCATAATCTACCAGTGCCAGCACCTGTGCCTGGTTAGGTACCTGCTCCATGCGTCCTGCTGCACCTTTTAAGTTGGACAGGGCCTTCAATACTTCTTCCGGTGATTCTTCCAACAGCACCCCCACTCCGTAAGCAGCCAAGAGGTTGTACAGGTTAAAAGTACCGATCAGCTTAAACCAGGTGGGTGTTTGGTCGATATCTACCTCCATTCCCATCAGCGACTGGGACAACAACCGCCCTTTAAAAGTAGCCATGGACTTCACCCCGTACCGATAAGGGGCGGCCGCAGTATTCTGCAGCATAATGGCACCCCTGCGATCGTCGGCATTCACCAGTGCGAAAGCATCTGCAGACAGCCCGTCGAAAAGCATTTTTTTAGCCTTGATGTAATTGTCCACAGAACCGTGATAATCGAGGTGGTCGTGCGACAAGTTGGTGAAAATGCCTCCCTTGAATTGAAGCCCGGCTGTGCGGTACTGCGCCAAAGCATGTGAACTGACCTCCATGAAACAATGGGTGCAGCCGGCAGCAACCATTTGTGACAACAATTCGTTGATCGATACCGCGTCCGCGGTGGTGTACTGTGAGGGTAAGATGTCCTCACCTATTCGGTTGTTTACAGTAGACAATAAGCCAGTATTGTTGCCCAACTCCGAGAATAATTCATAGAGCAACGTAGCTACGGTTGTTTTACCGTTGGTACCTGTTACGCCCACCAGATGCAAATGCTCGGATGGCCGACCATAGAAATTTGAGGCAATAAGGCCGAGGGCTTGTGCACTGTTATTGACCTGAACATAAGTCACCTGATCCAGCCTGCTCTCTGGCAATGTTTCACACACGACCGCACTGGCGCCAGAAGCTACGGCCTGGTCAATGAAGTCATGCCCATCCACCTGCAAACCCTTTACAGCCACAAAAGCCACCCCATCGTTCACCTTTCTGGAGTCGAAAGCTACGCCGCTAACCTCCCGATCCCGCTGACCTTCCAGGGCCACCAGCGATACACCATACAATATGTCTTTTAAAATGGCCATTCGCTCAATGTCAGTTCAATGTGTTTATTCGCTGCACGCGTACCGGGTGGCAGTGATTGGTGCTTTACACGTCCCCGACCGGTTACACTTACTTCCAGACCCCTATTTTCCAACAGATAAAGGGCATCTCGAAGCGTCATTCCCTGTACATCCGGTACTTCCTGGGCACCCGCATCGTTGGGCGTCCAAATCACCGCCTGATTGACCACCTCCGTTTGTACCCACTGCGCCTGTCCGCGACTGTGGTTACTTACCCCCAGCTGGTCGCAAACCAGTTTTAATTCAGACCGGTGCCCCGATTGAATCAGTGGAAAGTCCTTGGGAATACCTCTTTTCAATGCTTTGGGTTGATGCAGGTCTCGCTCAAGCGCATACACCCGGTCAGCAATATCTTTGAATACCGGCGCAGCCACATCACTCCCATAAATCCGGAATCCTTTGGGGTGATCTATGACCACAATGCAACTATACTTAGGTGCCTCTGAGGGGAAATAACCTGCAAAACTGGTGTAATAGGCATTCGTGTATCTGCCATTTTGAAAGCGTTTTGCGGTTCCCGTTTTACCAGAAATGTTGAATTTTCCTCCAGAAATATTCCTGGCGGTTCCCCTTTCCACCACGCCACGCAGCATTTGCTGTACCTGTTGAAGGGTTTTACCAGCGCAAATCTGCTCATTAAGCACCTGATGCCCGAAGGTCTTCACCGTTTGATCCTTGGCACGGATGGCCGAAACCAGCTGCGGTTTCATCATTTTGCCATCGTTTGCCACCGCATTGTAAAGCGTCAGCATGTGGAGGGGCGTAAGTTTCAATTCATAGCCATGCGAAATCCAGGGCAGGCTCACGCCACTCCAGGAGGAATCAGATGGATCCTTGATGTAAGGCCGACCTTCACCAACGATTTGAAAATCCAACGGCTCAGTAAGCCCCATCTTTCGGAAATAATCGATGAATTTCGCCGGCTTTCGACCAAAATGCTCAGTCACCAATTTGGCCACACCGATGTTGGAAGACTTTTCAAATACCTCCTGGACGGACAATGTGCCAAAACCACCGATCGAATGATCGTGCATCACCTGATCAAAGAACTTCATTTCACCATTCCCGGTTTGAACCGAGTCACTTAACTGCAACTCAGTTTCCTCCAGTAACGCAATCATGCTGGCCAGTTTAAACGTAGAGCCAGGCTCTCGCGCACCCTGGCTGCCCACGGCGTAATTGTATGCCTCTTGATAGCGGCCATCCTGACCCCGGCTCAAGTTGACCATGGCACGAATTTCGCCAGTGGCCACCTCCATGACTATGGCCACACCATAATCTGCCTCGTGCGATTCGAGCGCATTGCGCAACACGTTGGTGGATATGTCTTGAAGGTTAACATCCAGCGTAGTGTACACATCATAGCCATCCTGCGGACGCAGTTCACTGCCGTCATAGACTGGCTTCCAACCTCCACCTACCATTTTCTGAAAAAGCGCCTGCCCATTTAATCCGGCCAATTGCTTGTTGAAGCTGTGCTCCAGACCCACCGTACCTTTATTTTCCTCATTTACCCGGCCTACGGTGCGCTGGCCTAAATGACCAAAAGGTTGAAATCTTCTTTCAACCTTTTCGAAAATGACCCCCCCTTTCATCTGACCTAGATGAAAAACCGGCCAATTTTCCATGCGTTTTTTCTCTTGGTAACCAATTTTTCGATTTCCTAATGGCACGTACTGCCGACCCTCCCGGCGGGCCCTGAGGATGCGACGATGGTAAGCCTGCGGAGTTTTGTCCCGGAAAAATGCCGAAAGATTTTTACATAGGCCTTCAAGTTCTTCCTTTATCGCCACATCATCAATGACGGACGGGTCGATGGCCAACTGATAAAAAGGAAGCGATGTCGCCAATAAACTGCCATCTGCTGCAAAAATATTTCCACGAGTTGCGGGTATCGCACGAAAGCGATATCCAATGGCTTGACCAAGGGCCTGCCACTCTGCCCCCTGTGCGTACTGCAGCCGAAGCAACTGGTACACCACCGCCCCGCCAAATAACGCCACCAGCAGTAATGAAATGCGCACACGCAGCAATATGGACTTACGAATGTTCATTCTTTGTCTTCGATACGTATTAAATGTGGGAAATCAGCTGAACTATGCAAGCCCAGTGCATGGGCTTTACGGGTTATAATGGAATGACGACTTTCCACCATGTAAGCGGCTTTCAAAGTGGTATAATCTGCACGAAGATCTTCCACCTGTACCTCCAGCCTTTCGATGGCACGGATTTTCTTTTCCGCCCGGTGACGGTTAGCAATGTAGATGATGCAGAGAAGGGCTACAAACAGGATTTGCGGTAAAAAGCGCAAATGGATCAGCTCTCCCAGTGACCGCTGTCTAAAGCCCAGGGAAAAGGATCGCTCCGATTTTTTATATGTATTCTGACTCATGTCTTTTTTCGCCTATTCTCAGTCGGGCGCTGCGCGCCCGGTTATTTTCTTCTATTTCTTTCACTTCAGGTCGAATCACTTTTCGATTGACCGGGTCCAGCGGCCGCATGATGCGGCCGTACAGGTCTTTTTGCTCGGGCCCTCTGAACACGCCTTTATTAATAAACTGTTTGACCAGTCGATCTTCAAGGGAGTGGTAACTGATGACCACCAAACGGCCACCCGGTGCCAGCACCTCAGCCGATTGCTCCAGCATTTCCTGAAGCGCCGTCAATTCTTCATTGACTTGGATGCGAAGGGCCTGGAACACCTGCGCCAGGTATTGGTTGCGCCGTCCGCGTGGTGCCAATGGCTCGGCCACGGCTTTCAAAGCCGCCAACTCCGTGATGGGCCGATGCTGAATCAACGCCCGTGCCAGGGTGCGTGCATTTTTGACCTCGCCATAGGCGCTCAGGATATGAATTAGATCTGCTTCAGGATAAGTATTCACCAGGTCGGCGGCCGTTAGGCTGCTTTGCCGGTTCATGCGCATATCGATGGGGCCATCGAAGCGGGTAGAAAAACCCCGGCTGCCTTCATTGAACTGGTGTGAACTCACTCCCAGGTCCGCCAGGATGCCGGAAACTTTTCCGGCCACGCCATGCAACCGCAGATACTTTTTCAGGTATCGAAAATTGGATGCCACAAATGTGAAAGAACGTTCCGGGTATTCCACCTGAAGCTGCTCCGCCGGCCCGCGGGCGTCTTCATCCTGGTCAAATACCAATAGCTGACCGGATGTCAGTTGGTTCAGTATTTCCCGACTGTGACCACCCCCACCAAAAGTGACATCTACATATATGCCTTCAGATGACAGGTTAAGGGCGGCCAAGCTTTCGCGCAATAAAACGGGGACATGGTATGCGCTCATTACTCGTCGAGGAACCGCTGCGCCAAATCACTCAACTCTTCCGGATTCACTTCGTGATCGTCGAAGACCTGAGGATTCCATATTTCAAGGTAATTGCCCATGCCAATGATTTTGGCTTCGTGCTCGATGTGCGCATGAGCGAGCATGAGTCGGGGAATCAGTATGCGACCAGCGCTGTCCATTTCCACCTGAGCGATGCTCCTGAAAAAATTTCTTTTCAACTTCCTTTGCTCGGCATTGAATTCACTCAGACCGGCAATCTTCTGGTGGATTTTCTTGTACTCGATCATAGGATAAACAATCAGGTTTGGCTCGAAACCCCTTCGTATGACCAGCTCATTAGTGGAGACGTCGGGCAGGTTGGTCTTCACCTTCGCAGGTAGGACCAACCGACCCTTCGTATCCAACTTACACTCATATTCGCTTGTAAAAAAAGCCATTCAGAGCCTTGTAAAATATAAACCACCGTAACAAATGTAGTGAAAAGACGCACATACCAATCCACTTTCTCCCACTTTTTACCACTAATTTAAAAAAAAGCTATAAAATGTGGAAAAAACGCCATTTATCCACATTTTTTAGGGGTTTATCCACACATTAATCGACACTTCAGGACATTTATTGTTTAAATATTTTTATAATAAATACAATTATTTTTATAATTATGACTTAGTGGGAGAAAGTGGTAGACAGTTTTTAGCCGTCTTTGTGGGAACGATTTCATGCGCCTACAACAGGCATCATTTTACCACCAACAGACAGGGGTTATGGGTAAAAAGAACCGGCACATGGCAAAAGATTAAGTCCTGCCTGGATGTCTGACCTGTACCAATCCCGAGCCTGGGAAACGTCAAAATATGCGTACCGTCGCCCAGGCAAAAGGGTTCATCGCAAGGTGGTAGACTTTTACTCGCCGGGCAATAACGGCGCGAGGACGAGCATCGCACATTTCATTATGCCCGCCTGTTAAGTGGCATATCTGGTGATCTATGTATGCTCCAGGATTTTCTTGTCACGACCTGAAGAGGAAAGGGGTTTCACATGTCTGGCAGTACCTTTGATCCAGGGGTATAAGTCCATGAATACCATTGAGGTGGCACAATTATGTACCGATTGTGCTCCCCCTCCTAAGCACAATGATCAAACGGGCATTCAATCTTTCACGATCGTTCGACTCAGCACCTGTCCGCCATGCGTCAGATTCAATACATACACGCCAGACTCCAGGCTTCGCACATCGAGTAAAACACTCCCGGCGTTGGCGGAAACCTCCATGAGCTGAATCCCTCCATTCAAGGCCACCCATTGTACCTGCACCACCTCTCGGTCTACAAACGGACCCTCCACACGCAACAATTGCTGGGCAGGGTTTGGGTAGAAAGACCACTCGGCATCAAGATCACCCGCGGACAATGTGGTATTTGGGTCGCCGTCCCCGTCATCCGTGTCATCCGTGTCAGTCACGGTAAGGGTAAAAGTATCTGAGGCCTCTCCGCCCCTTCCGTCATTGGCTGTGAGTGTGATGGTCGTTTCGCCTAAAGCAGCACCCCCGGCGAACTCAATGGCATCCCCACCGCTGATCGCAGCTGTCGCAATACTTCCATTTGAAGAAATGACCGTGTAAGTCAAAGGATCACCATCAGGATCGGTAAACACATCGCTAATGTCTAACGTGCGGATCCCAAAGTCCTGAAAGTAGGTTTGGTCAGGGGCCTCATTGGCCACGAAGGGCACCTGGTTGGGGGTATCGGAAATAGTCAAAACAAAAGCGTCACTGGCGGCGCCGTCCTTCCCATCGTCCACATTCACCGTTACTGTGGTACTACCCACACCCACTTCTGTAATTACGATCAGTTCACCATTCAGTGAAACTGTAGCTACCCCATCGTCCGAATTGGCAAGCACATAATTGAGTGCATCACCTTCGGGGTCCGTGAAAACCTCCTCTAATGAGATCTCCTCTGTGCCAAAACCCGTGGACAACGTGCGGTCTGGCAAGGCATTCTCGACAGTAGGCGGCTGATTGGGTTGATAGGTGTAAGACCACAACTCATTACCTTCCGCCGCAGTGGCACCCAGGAAAAAAACCTTACTCCCCGTCACGGCAAACACCTGCTCAATCTGACCGCCGAAAAGCGCCAGGCGAACAGTGCCCGCCAGGGTGCCATTCGACACGTACAACTGCTTGCCATTCAAACCGTCGTTGACACCAAACACAATGTCGTTACCGTCGGCAGTAAATATTTTTAAGTCAAAGGGCTCTCCACCCAATTCGCCCCGAAAATCTCTAAGCACCTGAGTCCCCGATTCTGTACCGTCACTGATCCAGAGTTCCAGTCCATTTACCCCATCGTCTGCAGTAAAGTACAACATGCCATCCACGACCACCATTTCCTGGATATCATCAAAACTCTCCAAATAATCTTCATCTCCCAATACAAAAAGCTTGTCACCAACTGTGCCATCATTGGCCACAAAGAAAATCCGGTCATTGGTAGCGTCCAGAGTCAAAAGTTCAGGACTGCTACTCCCGGGGCCGGCATTGAGTTCGGTATCCATCATGGTGCCATCCGTGGTGCCATCGGTCCGCCACAATTCCCGACCATTGGCCCCATCATTGGCAGCAAAGTAGACGGTTCCGTTCAGATTGACCAAATCTGTAGGTGAAGAACCCTGAGCCGCCACTGTGTTGATATTTTTTACGAGGCTGGCCGTCGTCCCATTGCTTTTCCAAAGCTCCGTACCGTTGGTGCCGTCGTTGGCAGAAAATAAAAACTCCGTGGCATTGAGACGTGTAAAATTGGCGGGATCTGCCTGTCCGGTACTGGGATTGATATCCGTTACGCGAACCGTATTGCCGCTTGTGCCATCTGTTTTCCATACCTCACGACCCTCATCTTCAGTTCTGGCAGAAAAGTACACCGTGCCATTTATATCGCTCAAAAACTGTGGGATAGAGCCATTTTCCCCTGCGCCGGTGTTAATGTCTTTGACCAGGGAAGTGGTGCCACCTGGAATATTGTAAGCCCATAGTTCCACATTTTCCAGCGTGGAACCACCCGCCGCAAACAGCACCTGCTCACCAAAAGGCAGCAGATCATTGATAGCACCTGAAAAGTTTACATCGTCACTACCGATAATTTTGTTGGTCCCCCCTGAAGTCCCATCACTGATCCACAAATTGTTGGCATCTGCCGAAAAAAGCACCTCGTTACCTATTGCTGTGACATTGTCGATGGCGGTGGAATTATTCCCTGGGTTGAGGTCCTTAAAAAGCGCCGTTGTGGTGCCATCGGTATTCCACAACTCAGAGCCCTTGGCGTCATCGCCGACAAACCATAGTCTACCATTGAAAACGACCATGTCTGCGGTTATACTCAAGTCATTGACGACTTCAACGGTGGATGCTCTCAAGGGACTACTCGCATCCGCTGACCACAATTGAGCGATGCCTCCCCCATCATCAGCGGTGAAAAACACCCGGTTATTGAAAGCAACCAAATCGCTGGGCTGGGAACTACCACTTCCAGCGTTAATGTCTGGTACCTGTGCCACAGAAGAACCATTATACACCCACATTTCGATGCCCGCACTGCCATTGCTTGCGGCAAAAAAGAGGTTGGTGCCCACCGCTGTCATAAAGTTGGGTAATGAACTGCCAGTGCCCATATTAATATCTGCTACCAATTCGGTGCCTGCAACCGTACCATTGGAGACATAAAGCTCATTGCCGGTTTCTCCGCCACCGAATCCGTTGTTGGCACTAAAAAAAACATCGTCGCCCAAAGCTGTGTAGCCAGACGCACCGGAGCCGGTACTCCCCGCACGGATATTTTTTAGTTGTATCAGGGTTGTCCCGTCCGTGACATGCGGCTCTGTGCCATCTGCCCCATTTGTAGCTGTAAAAAACAGGAGACCATTATTGGCCAGCAAAGAGGAAGGATTGCTGCTGCCACTTGGATTGATATCATGTATTTCAACGGTTCCCGGTGCAGTGCCATCGGACTGCCACAGCTCAGTGTCACTGCCATCATTGGCAGAAAAATAAAAGTGGTTACCTAAGACCGTTAAAAACTGAGGTGAGCCAGATTCGAAAGAAGGATTAATATCCTTAAGCATCATGGTGCCGTCCGTGGTGCCATCACTGGTCCATAGTTCAATGCCATTGTCGTCAATACCGTTGGTTGCAGAGAAATACAGTTTGCCCTCGAAGTCAATCAGAAAACGCGGAGTTGAGCTGGCATCCCCAGGATTGATGTCTTTTACCTTCAATGTACCCGCAGCAGTACCATCCGTGCGCCACAGTTCACGCCCTTCCTGATCTGCTGCAGAGAAGTAAACCAGCTCACCCACCTTGGCAAATTCCGCCGGCACCGACCCATCAATGCCAGGGTTTATGTCTTTTAACAAGCGCGTGCCACTGAAGGTGCCGTCGGTGATCCAAAGCTCAGAGCCATTTACCGCATCCGTGGCGCGGAAATACATCACCGAGCCGTCAACAAAAAATCTTTGTGGAACAGAAGATCCATTGCCATCAGTGTTGATGTCCTGCGTAAGTGCGAACTGTGCCAGCAAATTGAAAGTCCCAAAACAGAGAAAAAAGCCTAACCAACGTTTCATAGTACCAGATTTTGTTGATTTAAAATTAATCAACTCTAGCCAGTCGCGCCAATTTCGTTCTCTTCGAGCCTATTGGCTAACTTCGCCTACATGAAACTATTACTTGTGATACCTTTTTACTTCTGCTTGTTAAACGCTGTCACTGCACAATGCGACACTTGTGGACAGGAAAAAGGACCAGACTATTGCTTTCAACTGGACCAAATGGAGAACTATTGTGCGCAATTCAACGTCGGCCAGAATTCGTTCATGCTCCATGGTGGTAAAAAACCCAGGCAAATACCGATAGGCCAGCCGGACGATTACAAGTACCTGGAATCCCTGGCGCTAAATAAAAATTTGAAAATAAAGGCTTTGGAAATGGCCTTCATCCTTGAAGCCCTCGAAAAGTGGCCGTTGGAAGAGCGGCAACTGGGCTACAACTACACAGACAGCGGACTGGGCATTAAAATTATACAAAAGGGCTCCGGTGCCATGCCGCAAACAGGGGAGAAAGTCACTGTACATTACACGGGTTATCTGGAAGACGGAACCAAATTCGACAGCAGCGTAGACCGCGGAAAACCCTTTGCTTTTACCCTCGGGAGGGGTCAGGTTATCAAAGGGTGGGACGAAGGTTTTGCCCAACTGACAAAAGGTACCAGGGCGTGGCTACGCATTCCCCCAGACCTGGGCTATGGAAGTACACCTCGCGGACCTATACCCCCCAATAGTTTCATGCTGTTTGAAATTGAAATCCTGGAATAAACGACCATTCACAAGTTCAAGGATGTGCCAACGTACATTCGACCCTTACCTGAGGGATTGACCATGTAACAACCCCCTTACCACAACAATTTTAAGATATGTCAAAAATATGTTTTCCGTTGGTATTTGCGCTTTTGGCCACACAGGTACAGGCCCAAACTACCTATCAGGTGTCCATCGATCTTAATGACACCAGAAACGATCAACTGTCGGTAGAAATCATGACACCTGAGGTGAAAAACAACTCCGTAGAGTACCACATGCCGAAGGTAGTGCCCGGCACCTACAGCATCTCTGATTTTGGACGCTTGGTTACCGATTTCCAGGCCCTGGATAAAAAAGGTAGACCCCTGGCAGTTGAGAGGCTGAGTACCAACCGGTGGAACATAGCGGATGCCAAAAACCTCGTGAAAATAACCTATCGGATACATGACTCTTACGACAAAGCCAAGGGATATAAAAACAATCCCATTTTTGAACCCGGAGGCACCAACATCGAAGGAGATCGACAGGTATTTATACTGAATACGTTTGGTATTGTGGGCTATTTGCAGGGCATGAAGTCCTACCCTTACGAAGTGGCGGTCATCCACCCGGAAGAAATCTATGGGGCCACCTCGTTAAAAAGGAAATCAGCCAGCGCCACGAGCGACACCTTTAGCGCCCAGAATTATAATTCCCTGGTCGATGCGCCCATCATGTACTGTAAACCAGATACTATTACCCAAACAATCGCGGGAGCCAACATCATCGTCTCCGTTTTTTCACCGAACGACCAACTGACAGCCAGAGATGTAATGAACAACCTTAAAGACCTCATGGAGGCACAAAGCCAATACCTGGGTGGCGCATTACCGGTAGACCGCTATGCTTACCTCATTTATTTATCGGATGAATCCAGCCTTTCCGGAGCCTGGGGCGCCTTGGAGCATTCGTACTCTTCCTTGTATTACTTACCCGAAAGTAATCCGCAGCAGTTGAAGCAAACCGTTCGCGACGTAGCTGCCCATGAGTTTTTTCATATTGTCACGCCGCTGAGCATACACTCTGAGGAAATCCACAACTTCAACTACATAGAACCGGAAATGTCGCAGCATCTCTGGCTATATGAGGGAGTTACCGAATATAGCGCCAGCCATGTGCAGGTAAAATACGGATTGATTACACCCGATCAATACCTGGAAACCATCCGCGAAAAACTGCAGGTGGCTGAGCAGTTTCCGGCGGTTTCGTTTACTGTCATGAGCAAAAATATTCTGGAGCCTGACTACGAAGATATGTTTATCAATGTGTACAATCGAGGTGCTTTGATAGCCATGTGTCTGGATTTGTACCTGATTAAATACTCAAATGGCGAAAAGAATCTGCAGTGGTTGATGCGGGCACTGGCTGAAAAATATGGGATCAACGAACCGTTTAAGGACGAAGACCTGTTCGGCGTCATCGAATCACTGACCTATCCCGAAATAGGCGAATTCCTGCGCATGCACGTAGAAGGAGATGAGCCACTACCTATTGCCAGGGTGTTGGGATGGGCAGGTATCAAGTATGCAGAAGAATTGAAAATCGAAATAAATACCCTTGGGCAAGTCGGGATTGGTATCAACGAACAACAACAACTGGTAATCGCCGATGTATCTAACCTGAATGCATTCGGTAAAAAAATGGGTTATCAAAAAGATGACATCCTGATAAGTGTGAATGGTGGCGCCATGACCCTTGCGTCTTATAAGGATACCATGGCCCAATTTGAAAGGTTGAATGCTGGTGAGGAAGTTACCGTAGTGGTGGAGCGTGAGGGTAAACAACTGCCACTTCGGGCACCTGTAACGAAAGTGAGCACTTCACAAGAGCATGTAATGACGTTTACGGAGGAAACGGCCAACTCGCAAATACCCAAATCCTGGTTAGGATTGCCATAACGCAGCTACTCGTCCACCGCCAGCTATTACCGGCGTGCTGTTATTTCTTGAGCAACTCCCCGGAAAGCTCCCGGTAAGGATAGGTGAGTTCAAGTGCCTGACTGATGATGCGGTACATCTCGTCGGTGTGCGAAGCCTGGGTCAACTGCTTAGTCAACCTGGAAAACCGTTTTTTCATTTGATCATCCACGCCGGCATACGAAGCCAACTGAGCGCCCGCCTGGTTCCAGTAATCACGTATCTTTTGAATGTCCTCCTCCCGACTACCTGCTACATTGTAGCCCATCTCCCTTTTGCACAACCTGTAAAAAGTATCTACGCCCCACAAATCGGTAGCCGGAACAGGTTTGCGGTATATCCTGCGCATGAGAATTTCATAATCTGTGATTTTGAGGTATCTATCAATCATTATTTTGAGGTTTGTCGCGAATAGAAACTAGGTAAAATTTATCAATACACATACATAATACTGCTTAAAGAGTATTTGACCTACTTTTTAATGCTACAACTATGAAATAAACAGTATCGACTCGGAACAGCCAAACCCAAGCCTCACGGCGCCAGGTGGAGTCAACGTCTCTTATTTGCTGCAATTGTAAGACCGCAGTTGGCTATTACTCATTGAAACAGTGCCAAAAAATTCCATGAATACCCGCAGCCCAGCCATGTATCCATGGCTCCAAAGCTCCCTGACTCCTTGTCAAGAAAATGTTCTTGTCAATGCTGGTCGTCTCATTACAAGATGCAGTGTTACTTACTCTTGGATTACCTGACGGTCAATGACCATGCTTGTGCTATTCTGCTGGTTATTAAAGCCTCAGGATGAAGCACCTACCTTCTGATGGGCTGCCCTGAGCATTTGTCACTCCCATCAATTGTACGCCTTGGAAAATTGCTACCTATGGCTCAGCTCTAATACTGGTGCTTGCCTCGTTCCCAGCCTTTATTACCCAGCCATTTCTGGGCTGAATCAGCGGCAGGTGCTTCAAGTTGGGTACCCATGCTGTCATTCCAGCGGTTGAGGTAGCCGAATAGCGCCACCACGCCCATAATTTCCACTATTTCGCCTTCGTCCCAGAACTGTCTCATCCGCTCGCTGATGGCATCATCTACCGCATTGGGTACCGAGCTGGCAGCCACGGCCAAATCCAGGGCCGCCCTTTCCCCTTCGCTAAAGGCCGGATGAGATTTGTAATTCCAGATATTGTCCATTTGCTCCTTTTCCGCACCGTACCTCTCCGCCGCCCGGATTGTATGTGCCTGACAATAACGACATCCGGTGGCATGACTGGAAACAAAGGCAATCAATCTTTTGAACGCGCTGGTGACCCGACCCTTATTTTCCATGACTGCCTGATTCATCTCCAGGAACGCGGCGGCAATCTTCGGACGCCTCATCATGGTGGCAAGACTGTTGGGGGTAAAGCCAAGGGTTTCTTCATAGAACTCAGCCATTTCCCTCATCTCCGGATTTTCATCCCTGGGCAGGGGCCGAACCAACGGTTGTTTCATGAAAAGGCTAGTTAATTTCCACCAATTCAATTTCGAAGACCAAATCTTCTCCTGCCAGAGGATGATTGGCGTCGATGGTGATGGCAGCATCTGAAACCTCTTTGATCACTACCTGCGTCTGCTGCCCAGTTTCATTTGTGGCCATCAGTGTTTGTCCCACGCTCGGTTTCAGGTCTTCAGGAAGCTGTGTACGCGGAATTTCCTGGATCATGTTATCGTCACGATCGCCATAAGCTTCATCGGAAGGTATGGTCACCTCCACAATTTCACTTACTTCCAATCCCTGCACTGCCTTGTCAAATCCTGGGATCATTTGACCTCCTCCTACCACAAATTCCAGTGGCTCTCGCTGGCGGGAAGAATCAAATATTTCACCATTCACCAATTTTCCAGTATAGTGTACCTTCACTTTGTCGTTTGCTTTTGCTTTAGGCATAATCTGTCTTTTTAATAAGAAATCTCAAAGTTAACATTTCAAAGTACTTATTTCGTGCTCATGGTCTTAAAGCTTGTACTACGTTTCCTCCCCTGGCTGCTTATCCTGATACTGGGCATATGGATTTGGCTACAAAAGAGCGACTTTCTGTTTGAACGAGAAGCTGGAAAGACCGAAACCATCCAGTCGGTATTGCTCCGGGAGACCGAGGCCATGGGCAAAATAGAATTAGTCAAGTACCGGATGCAGCAGATCACAGAAATTCACCAGGCGCGTGATCAATTAAAAATCTTTGGCATTCCCGTTCCTCACCCCTTCCTCACCGATACACGTGCCGGTCTCATAGGTGCGGGTGAGGCCGTTGGCTGCATCGACTTGACTCAACTCTCTGAAGAGGATTTGGTGACCCTCAACGATACTTTGTACGTGCGCTTACCAGCACCTGAAATGTGCTACTACAAGTTGGATTTAGATAAGTCCCGGCTATACGAATTTCAAAATAACTACGCACCGGAAGAGAAAACACGCATGCTGGTCGACTCGCTGTACCGCAAGGCAGAGCGTCAGATTCGCACCTCCGCACTGGAAATGGGTATTCTGGAAGAAACCCGGATGCAGGCCCAAACACTGCTATTGCCCCTTTTTCGAAACATTTCTTCGAAAGAGGTGGTCATTACATTCGATTTAGAACAACAGATTGGGCATGAAAAATAACACCATCAACAACACCACCAAAACCGCCGGCAGCAACGCTGCCCGAATGACAACCACCGATTCATTTTTTACCGACTGAAAAAACATCTGATACGGAATTTTCAGGTAATAAATCAACGCCAATACGGTGGCCAGTATGGCAGAAATGAAATAGGCCAACAACAGCGGATCTCCGGTGGCCCCAAACTGCGCCCACAAAACCGTGAAGACCAACCACTTCGCTGTAAATCCGGCCAATGGTGGCAGCCCTATCAATGACAGCAACAGAATGAGAAAGACCACGCCGTTAATCGCAGACCTCCCCTGACCTGCATACGCCTTCAAGTCATATATCCGACCGGATTCGTAGCGCTCCAGCAGGTAAAACACTGCCACATTCATGAGCGCATAGACCATCGCATACCAATAAAACTGGCCCACCGTAGCCTGCAATACCAGCGGCACCATAAAACCTGTGTGAGCCACTGCACCATAGGCGATCATCCTTCGTGCATGTGTTTGTATCAAGGCCGCCAAAGTGCCCAGCCACAAGGTAACCAGGCCAAGAAGCAAAACTACGCGCAGCCACTCCGGAGAGGCAGCAGCCATCACCTCACCCAAAACCACCAGGCCGGCAACCTTGGGAACTACAGACAAAAAAGAGGCAAACCCGGCCGTACAGCTTTGGTACACATTAGGTATCCATAAATGGAAGGGAACGAGACCTGTCTTAAATAACAATCCAGACAAAAACATCAGCGCGCCCAATGACTGGTAAGGCACATCCCGGGGATCTTCCGCAAAAAGTCCGGTCATCCCTAAATCCATTCGGGTACCATAGAGAACAGAAATTCCAAACAACATGAGTGCCGCACTTACGGCACCAAATAACAAGTATTTGATAGATGCCTCGTGAGCAATTTTTTGAAAACTAAAATTGGTCAGCGCATAAGAACTATAAGAAACCATTTCAATGGCCACAAAAAACAACAATAAGTTCCTGGCTTTTACCATAACAAAAGCGCCCACAAGCACCGTGAGCAACAGAAACCAATAGGTGACAGGATAATCATCGTCCGTATAACGGTAAGCGGTTAAAGCAAGCGCCGTACCAACGAACAAAACAGACAGCTGATCATGCGCCATGAACAAAGCACCCACCAACAACAAGCCGTAGGCGGTACGGATACGGGTTTGATTCTTATCGATCAGGCCGTAGACCAACAACACACAACTACCCAAAAGCAGGTAGCCCTCCAACTGGTAGCTCTCCAGCATCAATAAGGCCTGCTCAACCACGTTCATGGTTGAGCAAAATTTTGTAGGTGATCCAACCAAAACTGCAAACTGGCCTCAATCGGAGCAGTGAGCAGGTTAGGAAAAATACCCAATGTCAATGTTAGTGCAGCCAGTGGAGTTAGCATGAGCCACTCCCTGGCGGTCAGGTCATACATCTGCCCCTCCCACTTCTTATCACGCACCCAATAAGCACCAAAGAACATGCGCTGGAAAGTCCAAAGAAAATAAATGGCACCAACCAAAATACCCACTACCGCCAGAGGACCCAGCCACGTACCAAGCAAATTGCTTCCCTCAAAAGCACCCATAAGATTCATTAACTCACCAATGAATCCACTCATACCTGGAAGACCCAGCGAAGCAAAAAAGAACAGGCCTACGAAGAATGTGAATTGGGGCATTTGCGCTGCCAGCCCGCTGAAGTTGGCAATCTTTCGATTGTGTGTGCGGTCGTATAACACGCCAACCAACAAGAACAAAGCCGGCGACAAAAAGCCGTGTGATACCATCTGAAAAACCGCCCCGGTTAAGCCGACCAATGTAATGGAGGCCAACCCGAGTAACATAAACCCCATGTGGGCAACTGATGAGTAAGCAACCAGTCGCTTGATGTCATTCTGTGCCATGGCCGTCATGCCACCATATAAAATTGATGCGACAGCCACCACGCCTACCCCATAAGCCATGTCCATGGCCACATCCGGAAACATGAAAAATGCCGTTCGCATCAAGCCATAGCCACCTACTTTTAGCAGCAGGCCGGCAAGCACAACTGAGACAGCCGTAGGTGCCTCCACATGGGCATCGGGCAGCCAGGTATGCAGGGGTACCGCAGGCAACTTGATTAAAAAGCCTACCAGCAACAAGACAAAGGCCCATTCCCGAAGTCGCCATCCCCAAAAGACTTCTGCCCCATCCAAAGACAGCACCCCCCCCGGAATGTAGGAAGCCGCATCCATGATTACCACCCAATTGAAGGTGGCCTGTCCGTCTGCTTCCACAGACTGATAGAGACCAATCATTGTCATTAATATCAATAGCGAGCCGACCAAAGTGTATATGAAAAATTTCAACGATGCATACTGTCTCCTGGCCCCGCCCCAAATACCAATGAGGAAAAACATGGGTAGCAGCATGAACTCGAAAAACAGATAAAACAGGAAAAAGTCAAGTGCCAGGAAACAACCCAATATGCTGGTATTAAGCAACAAGTACAGCAAATGATAAGCCTTTACACGCTTAGTGATTGACCAACTGCTGATGGCCCCAACAAGCAAAATGAATGTAGACAAAACCACCAGCGGCAGGCTGATGCCATCCACGCCTACATGGTAATCTACGTACAAACCACCACCCCCTATTTTCCAGTTTATCCAGGAGACTTTCTCCACATATTTGAAAACGCCGTCCAGTGAATCGGGTGCTGTGGCAGTTTGGGAGTAGTGCATCCACAAACCGATCGCAATGGCCAACTGCAACGCCCCAACACCAACTGTAAACCACTTAAAAATGCGTTCATATTTTGGTGGGACCAGGATCAGCAGAAAGACTGCAACAAGAGGTAAGAATATAATGAAGCTTAATACACTGGCAGTCATGGCGGCTCAAAGAAAAAGTAAAGCGGCTAAAATGAAAACAAAACCTATCAGCAGCCAAATCAGCTGCCACTGTGCCCGACCCGATTGCAGCCTGCTGAGCAACCACCCCATTCCCAGACTAAGCGTACCTACTCCCCTCACTATGCCATCAACAACATGCCGGTCAATGACCGCGCTTAGCTTGGCCAGCACCACTGCGACAACCTTAATAAAATGAATGAGTCGATCCAGTATTTTCTTTTCGATAAAGTGGGACAACCAGACGATCAGCTCAAAAAGTCGTGCAAGACGACTGTAACCCATCTCAAGATAAAAACCAGCAGAAGCCAACCGCTCTACTACTGCCTTCCGATGGTGATAATATTGGTAATTGCGGCCGTAGGGACTCTCAGGACCAAAACGCATATAGCCAACAGCAATTCCCGCAACCACCAACAACACAGACACTATCCACCCCAAGCCATGCCTATTTTCAGCCCCCGGCATACCCGCGGCATGTTGGATAAAAGTATGGGTAGACAAAGGATTCCAATCGTACGAAAACCACAGAGATCCTACTATCAAGACACCCAACACCCACAAATACCCAAGAGAAAGGCCACTCGCAGGCAATGATGGTTGCACACCATTCACCCCAGTAGTTATTTCGAGGCGCTGCTTACCCAGAAATATCAACACGACCAGACGGGCCACGTACAGCCCGGTTAAAAAAACAGTCAGGTACAGCAAATAGGCCAGTAATAAGGCAAAGTTGTGCATTTGACTTTCGCTGGTGATATTCGCCCAGGACCAAACGGCCTCCAGAATGCCATCTTTGGACATGAACCCTGAAGTAAAGGGCAGCCCGGCCAGTGCGGCACCAAATATTACGAACCCCAAAAACAAATGGGGCAACTTTTTCGCCAGACCGCCCATCAAGCGCATATCCTGAAAATCGCGGGCCCTGCCTTTGAGCTGGTTGGTAACTGTACCGTTGGTATCCTCTAGGTGTTTGAAACGCTGGTGGTAATGGTCCACCACCAATCCGGCGATCAAGAACAGGCCTGCCTTAAAAAAGGCGTGGGTCCAAAGGTGAAAAAAGGCGGCAGACGTTGCGCCAGTTCCTACTGCAGCAAACATAAATCCCAGCTGTGAGATGGTACTGTAGGCCAGCACCCGCTTGATATCATGCTGAGTAGCGGCCGAAATCGCTCCCAGAAAAGCCGTACCCACCCCAACAAACAGTATCCATTCTATTACCTGAATTGGAAAATAATCCACCGTTCGGATGAGCAAGTATACTCCCGCAGCTACCATTGTGGCGGCATGTATCAAGGCTGAAACAGGTGTCGGCCCCGCCATGGCACGTGGAAGCCAGGCAGAAAATGGCCATTGGGCCGACTTGGCCATGGCCGCCAGCAGGAAGCCCCAGGCTACCCACGGACTGACCTCGGCTTTCCACTCTATGAAATAATAGCCATCCTGAGCACCTTGCCACAGAATCGCTATCAAAAATGCTACATCCGCCAGGCGATTGGTGATGAATGTCCAGCGCGCTGCAGTACCCACCCCAGTTTTTGTGTACCAAAAGCCCACGAGTAGAAAACTACAAAACCCGACAAGCTCCCAAAAAACAAACAAGAGCAATAAATGGTCCGTCAGTAATAAGCCCACCATTGAAAAAATAAACCCTCCGAGGATGCCAAAAAAGCGGGGCTGCTGGTCGCCGGAGATATACTTAAGAGCATAGCCCTGAACCAAAAACCCTATGAGCAAAACCAAACCAATGAGCAAGAGCGACAACTTGTCTAGCTGAAAACCCACAGAAAAATCCAGAAACCAATGAAACCGCCAGGTAATCGGCACAAAATGGAGCCAGCCATAAATCCAGGTCCCCAGGCTGGCCATCTGCATCAACAAGACCAGACGCGCATCCCTGATCGCCAGCCAGCCAGCCAGCAATGGCAACAGCATCCACCCAAGTAAAGCCAGTTCCATTTAGTATTCCAGGGTTTTAAGTTCGTCCAGGTTGGATTGGCGATATTGCCGCACGAGCAGCAACACTATGGCCAGGGCAATGGTAATTTCAGCTGCTGCCAAAGCCACGCTAAAAACAGCAAAAATCTGCCCGGTCATCTGCGGATCATTTAGCGAAAAAACTACGAAATTCAAGTTGGCAGCATTCAAAATAAGCTCTATCCCAATGAGCACATAAATGATGTTCCGTTTGGTCAGGATCACCATCAATCCACAAACCAACACCACTGCGGAAAGCACCAGGAAATGGGTCGTTGTAAGCTCACTCATCGGCAACTGACTTTTTGGCCAGGTAAACTGCAGCCACCAGGGCCGCAAGCAGTAAATATGCAGTCAATTCAAAAGTGATCAGATGGTCCGTAAAGAATTGTTGCCCGATGACCCTCACCTGTGCCTGCGGTTGATCGGATATTTGCTCACGCATGGGCCATTGAATGATGAGTTGAATGAACATGTAGAGCAGTACCACACTCACAGGCAACGCAATCCACAGGTTTCTTCGTTCTGAAGTGGGTCGTTCACCGCGCTTTCTTACAGAGGACATGATACCAAAAATCAGTAGTACCACCACACCCCCCGCGTACATAAACAGTTGCACGACAGCAATGTAGGTGGCCTGAAGAGTTAAGAACAAGGCTGCCATGGAAAGTAATACCAACGCGAGGGCGTAGGAAGCATGAATCAGGTCCTTACCCAAAATTATGAGCAGGCAGCCCAATACAATAAAACCCGCAAACAGGTAGAAAGAAAGGAGTTCAGGACTCATTTGGTTTTAGGTCTGAAAGGTCGGGGTTTAGGTAGAGCGGTACCACCGGCCTTAGTGGTGGCTGCCGGTTTTGTAGCTTTTTCCTCCTGAAATACTTCCCACTCCTTTTTTCTCTGTTGAATGGCTGCTTCCGTAAGATTGGCAAAAGGAAAATTGTGATCACCGATGTCGTAGGTACTGAAATCATATTCCGGTGTCATGGTCAAACATTCAGTCGGACATACCGTGGTGCACAAGCCGCAAAAGCAGCATTTACTCATGTCTATATCAAATTTTGCCGCATAAATCCGTTTGGGTGTGCCGTCCGAGGTTTCCCCAAAAGTCTCTGGTGAACGAATTGGCTCAATGTCAATACAGTCGACCGGACAGACTTTGGCGCATTTGTCACAAACAATGCAATCGTCAATTTCATTGTGCAGTTGGTAGCGCCCATGGTCTGGCACAGGAATTTTCTCTTTGGGGTACTGTACAGTAAATGTGCCTTCAAACTGGGCAAAGTAATTATCGGTCATCACCTGGTAAGAAGGCTTACGCTTGAAAATTCCAAAAAAATGTTGAATGGCCAAACGCAATCCACCCAGGGTGGTCCAGATGCCGCGATTCAAATTTTTCCAATAACTCATCGTACCCATAATTTCCACAAACTACTAATAAACAAAAGCAAAAGACTCGCTGGCACCAGGTATTTCCATGCAAGCCCCATCAACTGATCCACACGCAAACGCGGGAAGGTCCAACGAATCCACATCTGGAGGAATATGAGCAATGACGCCTTGCTCACCAACCAAATCACACCCCAAATGGGGCCGGTAGTCCAGTCGGCCAAATGAGCCCCCCCTATGTTGGGCAATGGCGTGTTCCACCCGCCAAGAAAAAGTATGCTCGTAAGAAATGCAATCAGCAACATCATCCCATATTCTGACAACATAAATATCCCCCATCTAAATCCGGAATACTCCGTAAAATAGCCTCCTACCAGTTCGGATTCTGATTCAGGGAGATCGAAAGGCGTACGATTTGCTTCCGCCAGTCCAGACACGAAGAAAATCACCATGACGGGTAACAATACCGGTGCCTGAAACACCTGCCAAGCCAGAAATCCACCAATGTCTGACACATCCCAAAATCCAAAAAAATAGAGGGTTTTAGTGGACAACACTCCCTGATTTTCTGTCATGAGTTGCAAGTCGAGCGTCCCCGTGATGACCAGTACCGACAATACTGCCAGACCCATAGGAATCTCGTAAGATACCAACTGCGCCGCCGCCCGCACAGCCCCATACAGGGCATACTTACTATTGGAGGACAAACCCGCCATAAGAATGCCCAGGACATCCAGAGATACAATGGCCAAAAGAAAAAATAAACCTGGATCAACAGCCGCCCCCTTTACACCTACGGTTAAAGGTAGCAAGGCAAAGCCTCCAAATATGAAGACAAAAACCAGCATTGGAGCCGCCAGAAATGGCCACTTGTCCACCGATGTTGCCCGAATGTCTTCCTTTTGCAGCATTTTTAGCAGGTCTGCCACGGTCTGAAAAATACCCTTCGGTCCTACTTCCATCGGGCCAAGGCGGTCCTGAATGAACGCTGCCGTCTTACGTTCCGCATATACGGCAATGACCACGAACCCAAAGAGAAAAGGCAGATAAAAAAGAAAAGTGATCATACCGTAAAGTTAGTTCAACCCCATCGTAAGGCACTTCATGCCGTTTGACGGTATTTCGATAGCTTTATAAGTTTACAACCATTCCCTATGCAAAAGTTTCTTACCCTACTACTGATTGTTGGTTTTCACGGCACGGGCGCGCAGCAGTTCACCCAACCCAACTACACTTCTTTTAACGGCTTCTTCAATTTCCACTACGAGGAAGCCAAAGACCGCATCCTGCTGGAAGTAGACGAGTTGAATAAAGAGTTTTTATATGTCTATGCACTCAGCACCGGACTGGGTAGCAACGACATCGGGCTCGACCGCGGCCAGTTGGGCAACGAACAAGTGGTGAAGTTTCAAAAGACCGGCAACAAATTATTACTGATTCAGCCCAATCTGTATTACCGGGCAATGACCGACAATGCGCTGGAAAAAAAATCGATACAACAGGCCTTTGCTGAATCCGTCATCGGTGGCTTCGAAATCATTGAAGAAAAGAAAGGGAGCTACTTGATTGATTTTACCTCCTTTTTGAAAAGGGATGCGCACGGGGTCATCGACATACTCAAGTCCGCAGGCCAGGGACATTACCAACTCGATCCAAACCGCTGCGCCATTGCCCTCCAGAACACCCGCTCCTTCCCAAAAAATACAGAGTTCGAAGCGATGCTCACCTTCGAGGGCAAAGCTGAAGGACGTGAAATCCGCAGCGTGGCACCCAACCCGAATGCCCTTACGGTGACACAGCACCATTCTTTTTTGGAACTGCCCGATGCGAACTACGAACCGCGCATATTTGACCCCCGCTCAGGTAACTACCCTTTCATGTTTACGGATTATGCGACGCCCATTGACCAGCCGATAACCAAAAGATTCATCTATCGCCACCGACTCAAAAAGAAAAACCCCGGGGCAGCAATGAGCGAAGCTGAGAATCCCATTGTTTATTATCTGGATGCGGGCACCCCAGAGCCTGTGCGTTCGGCCTTGCTAGACGGCGCCCGCTGGTGGAACGAAGCTTTTGAGGCCGTTGGCTACAAGAATGCCTTTCAGGTAAAAATGCTGCCTGCTGAGGCCGATCCACTCGATGTGCGCTACCATGTGATCCAGTGGGTGCACCGATCCACTCGTGGCTGGAGCTACGGAGCCAGTGTGTCCGACCCACGCACTGGAGAAATCATCAAGGGCCACGTGAGCCTGGGCAGCCTTCGGGTACGTCAGGATTTTCTGATCACCCAGGGTCTGAGCCGGGCGCCTTTTCGGGAAAATGATGAAGCCCCCGCTGCCCTGTTAGACCTCGCGCTGGCGCGCATCAGGCAACTCTCCGCACACGAAGTAGGGCATACCCTGGGTTTTGCGCACAATTTTGCAGCCAGTACCAATGACCGGGCGTCCGTGATGGACTACCCCCACCCATACATCGGCCTCGGCGATGAGGGACTGGACTTTTCACAAGCCTACGACGTAGGCATTGGTGAGTGGGACAAGCTTGCCGTGGCTTTCGCCTACGGTGACAATCCCGGCCAGGCCATCCAAACCGCCAACGAAAAAGATTTTAGGATGATCACCGACAGTGATGCCAGACCGGCAAGTGGTGCCCATGCCCGTGCCCATTTATGGGACAACGGCATGGATGCAGTCGCGGAACTGGACCGGGTAATGGACGTACGCACACAGGCCATTCAACAGTTTTCTGCCTACAACATCCGTTCTACGGAGCCTTATGCCGTGTTGGAAGATGTATTCGTACCCATTTACTTTTTTCATCGGTACCAGGCGGAAGCAGCCGTGAAATTGATCGGTGGACTTGATTACAATTACGCATTGCGTGGCGACGGGACGCTAACCAACCACTCAGTGGATGGAGAATCCCAACGCCAGGCAGTAAAGGTCCTTTTGAAAACCCTCGACGCCGAGGCCCTTACCATTCCGGAGCACCTCCTTCCATTGTTTCCCCCTCGTGCGCCCGGCCACGGTCTTACGCGCGAGTCCTTTAAATCTCAAATGGGTGTGGCCTTCGACCCCATTGGTGCAGCCTCTACCGCATCTGATCAGGTACTGAGGCTCATGCTGCATCCGGCAAGGGCCAACCGCCTGGTATTACAACAATCACGCGACACAGACCAACTGGGTTTAACCAACTACCTGAACATCTTGCTAACCGAGGCTTTCGTCGACAATCCGTCCGCAACCCTCCAAGGGCAGGTACAAATGGCGGTGAACGTACAACTTTTGCGTCACCTGGTGCAGCTGGGTGCAGACAAAGGCGCCTTGCCCATTACACAGGCAGTTACGAAAAAATACCTGGACAACTGGAAAAAACAGTTGAAGCCAGACGCGGAGGGGTTGGTAGGTGCGCATCACCAATATTGCCTGGACCTTATTGAAGGGCGCATAAAGGTGGAAGACCTTGACGTACCTGCAATTCCTGACGGCTCGCCGATAGGTACAGAAAGAAATTAACCATTTTTTATTATTTTTCAGTTTACTTGGTTCTCACCAGGTTACACCTGTTTTTACACTTTGTTTGATTCATCCCGGTTTTGTTTCAAGACCGGGATGTTTTTTAGCAGCAGTGATTGGGTGTTCGAGCAGCGTGCCTTGAGAAGCCCACTCAGCCTGCAGCAAATTCGACCTCGAAGACCCGATGCCCATTTAGTTGTCTGCCTCATATCGGCGCACAGCCTCCGCTGGATCGCCCAAGTATTCGATTTGGCCGTCTTTGAGGTAGAGCACGCGTTTGCAGTATTTTTTTACATCACCCATTGAATGGCTAATTAAAACAACCGTTCTTTCCGCCAACCAATTCGACTCCAAAGCATCTATGGCCTTACGTCTGAAGCGATGGTCACCGACTGCAAAGACTTCATCCAATAACAATATGTCAGCATCCGCATGAATGGCCACGGAAAAAGACAACTTAGATTTCATTCCACTTGAGAAATTTTGAATTTTTACGTCCTTGAAGTCTTCTAATTCCGCAAACTGTATGATCTCGTCTACTTTGGCTCTAATTGCATCTAAGGTCATGCCAAGAGTTAATCCATAAATAATGATATTCTCTCTGGCCGTTAGCTCCTGATTCATTCCTACCCCCAGACTTAGCATGAGTGTTCTTCCCTTTCGATGAACCACACCGCCGCTATCTGCTACGTAGGCACCACTAATCAATTTTACAAGCGTCGATTTACCCGAGCCATTACCCCCAATGATTCCAAAATGCTCACCCTTGTTGACATCAAAAGAAAGACCTTTGAGCACTTGCATTTGACGAGAGGTCCCTGGTTGCATCAGGTTCTTTATCCAGTTCAACAGACTCTCTCTCCGTTGATTCTTCAATTTAAATGTCTTGCTGACCTTTCTGACTTTAATTACTGGTTCTGCCATAAGTCAGATGAATTCCGAGGTATATGGTGCGTACTTTCTGAAGGTAACCAATCCCAGCATTAAGAATATCAAACCGTAAATTAAGCCTAGCCCATACAGAGAGACATCAAGTGACAAGCCCTCAAGAATGGCGAATCTGGCATTGATAATGCTACCTGATACAGGATTTAGGTACATCAGCCAGGGTACCTTTTCATAAAATAATGTACTGGCATACAAAATAGGAGATAGAAAAAATCCTATTCTTATAAAAATGTGCCAGACCTGAACAAGATCATGAACGAAAAGAAAAATGCTCGATAAAATCAATCCTAACCCCAGTGACAACAAGGCCACATTTATATAGGTAGGTACGATCCAGATATAATTAATTGTTGGCCACACCCCGTATAGAAGAGATATAATCACTAACAGAAGAAAATTTATAAAAAACCCGATGGTACTATTCACCAGTTGCGCGAGGAAGAGCTCCATTTTATGCATATTGGTGTTTTCATGAAGACCCCTTTTCACCCGAAGAAGATTGATGCAACGCGTGGTCAAATCAGCGAAGAACAGCCAAATGATCATGCCCGAAAAAATATGGACTACAAAATTTTCTATTTGCGTATCTAACAAATAGTCAAAAACAAGATAATACACCCCAACCAGAGACAGCGGTTGGAGGATCGCCCACATTAAACCCAATTTATTCTCATAGTAAACGACCTTGAAATCTGTTTTTGCTATGTAGTAGATGCGTTCTAAACGATTGTCTTCAAAAAGCCAGCGAAGACGGCGGAACCAAATTCTCATAGGCTCAAAGATATTTACTAAGAAATTTAAACAGCCACGGGTATCGTCTCTGCATACCATTTCTAAACTCCAGCATTCGATGGGTAGCCCGATGGGAAAGGACGATAGCTCTTGACAGTTGTTGGTTGCGCGCTTTCAGCCATTCTATCTGCTTCTGTTGAATGATGAGTTTCTGCCTTTGCTCAAGCGCGTTGGTCCATTGCGTAAACAACACCTCGTTTTCAGATTTCAATGCCTCGATCCATGAATGAAATACTTTTCGATATTCAGTCTGAGACGGAAAAAAAGCGTAATCTGCTGAAAGCCTGACTAATTCCTTGGCGGTATTCCAGTTATAACCTGAACCATTCATAAACACCTGACAACCTCCCCCCTCATTTAATAAAATCGGGGCCAAATAACCCTGAGACATGAGCCAATCTTTTACCTGATCTATTTTACTCTCCTTCTTGATCATGATTACAAGAGACCGACCAAGAAAGAAGTATTGATTATGAAATAGGAAAGCACTATGCTTTTTAAGGTCTTGTAATTCTGTAACAGACAGGATAAATGCATGAGAATGATGTTGGAAAAAGTCTGCAGTCATAGGGATCGATTCTGCGTCATAGACTTTAACCACGTAAGGGTAATTGATGTCTGTCGCTTGATTGGGCGCTGACTTAACTAAACAGATCAAATTCCTTCAATTTTATACCCCTGGCTACAAACCATCCACCCCAAAATTCTTTCCCACGCATGCGTCAGACTTACCCCATCATTTTCCAAAACATTGCCGTTCTCAAGGTTTGAGCGGACAAAAAGGGGATCTATACTCTTGAAAAAATTCAGTAGGAGTGTTGATCTGACCCAGAACATGGTGCCACCTACAAAACGCATTTCCTTCCGATAATGAATACCAACTTCTTTCGCCGCATCAAGTGTAAACTGCCTCTGGTGCAAAAATACCGTTTGTATATCATGGGTTGTTTCCGAAATTAAGTGTTCTTGCGCTCCAACCATCCCAGTTTGTTCCGTTTGAAATAACCTGAATACCTCATTTTGACATTTCGGATCGGTGATGCGCAGCAATTTTTTTCTCCACTCATTTCCACCAGGACCAATTTGCTGACTTTTTTTATCATGTATAAAAAGGAAGTAATCATGGTTCAGGGAAAGCGATTGGTACACGTGAAGCATCACTAATTTGGCCCCGATGTCCTTTCCGCGATTGGTTGATTTTACCGTCAAGACATTAGGAAATTTTAATTTTAAGATAGGTTCAATCTTTTCCGCAAATGGACTTTCCACAGGTAAATGCAGTATGACGTAGACCTGATCTTTCAACAGCTGTTTTATGGCTTGATAAATTTCCAGCCAGGTATCTTCATAATACAGATGGATGAATAAGCAAATACGGGACTTCTTCAATGCAGACATAGGGATAAACTTAAACTGCACCAGCCATTTGGTCTCTATATTTGCTAAAACCCACAAGATATTTTTGGACCTACGGCAATCACCTTTATTCTACATTCATATTCCCAAAACAGCCGGCACTTCGATTCATTCAGAATTATGCAGGCAGTTCAATGAGGGTGAATACTTACCTACAAAGGAAACGCTCAAAGACAATTATCCTTCTCTCGGTCAAATAAGCGCATCGTTTCGGGCATCCAAAGGCATAAAGTTATTGTTTGGTCATTACAAGGCTTCCAGCACCCAAACAATTTTTGGAGACGTTAAGCCGACCATTATTACATTTTTGAGAAACCCTATCGATCGAACGGTATCTCATTTAAGACACTTTCAAACCAGAAATCCAGACTATGCACGTAGCGGACTATTGGATATTCTAAAAGATCAATCATTGGTTTACAAACAGTTTGATAATATCCAGACCAGGTTTC
>CAYOEV010000023.1:0-46593 GCA_964403075.1 uncultured Roseivirgaceae bacterium
GGAGAAGCTGGAGATAACGTTGGACTTTTACTAAGAGGTATAGAAAAGAGTGAAATTAGAAGAGGAATGATTATCTGTAAACCAGGCTCTGTAAACCCTCACGCTCATTTCAAAGCAGAAGTTTACGTATTATCAAAAGAAGAAGGAGGAAGACACACTCCTTTCTTTAATAAGTATAGACCTCAATTCTATTTGAGAACAACTGATGTTACAGGAGAGATTAAACTTCCTGAGAATGTTGAAATGGTTATGCCTGGTGACAATGTTACGATTGAAGTTAACCTTATCAATAAAATTGCATTAGAGAAAGGTTTGAGATTTGCAATCAGAGAAGGTGGTAGAACTGTTGGTGCAGGTCAGGTAACAGAAATTCTAGACTAAAAATCTAGTAACATAATAATTAATAAAACACGTTCCAAAAAATCTTTGGAACGTGTTTGTTTATAAAAAAATATAGCTACCTTTGCAGTCCTTTTTGAGCTGCTGGGTATTTACGGGTGTAGCTCAATTGGTAGAGTAGCGGTCTCCAAAACCGTTGGTTGGGGGTTCGAGTCCCTCCTCCCGTGCATTTTAAACTTAGAAATATGGCAAAATTAATTGCCTTTATTAAGGAGTCTTACGACGAATTGGTTCACAAAGTGACCTGGCCGAAATACAGTTCATTGCAAAACAGCGCAGTGTTGGTTTTGGTGGCATCGTTGATATTTTCTTTGATTATTGCAGGGATTGATTTGTTGTTGGAAAACGGTATGAAGGGCATTTACAGCGCCTTTTAAATTATGGAGCATAAATGGTACGTGGTAAGGGCAGTGAGTGGGCAAGAGAAGAAAGTGAAGAATTACCTGGAAAATGAGATTTCCAGAAACAAAATGGAAGAATCGGTGACGCAGGTACTTATTCCTTCGGAGAAGGTATATGAAATGCGAAACGGCAAAAAGCGAATAAGGGAAAGAAATTTTTTTCCTGGCTATATTTTGATCAGTGCAGACCTTACTCGTGGAGAGACCGCACACGTGATTACAAGTATTCCGGGGGTTATTGGATTTTTGGGTGCTTCAGGGAGTAGTACGACACGTGAGCCCATCCCTTTGCGGCAAGGAGAGGTGAATAGAATATTAGGGAGGGTAGATGAGGCGGAAGAATTTGAGGAGCAATTGGATACTCCATTCATTACAGGTGAGAATGTGAAAGTGATGGATGGACCTTTCAGTGGTTTCACTGGAACTGTGGAGGAAATTTTTGAAGATCGCAAAAAGTTGAATGTGACAGTAAAAATATTTGGACGAAACACGCCTGTAGAATTGAATTATATACAGGTAGAAAAGCAAGATTGAGATGGCCAAAGAGATTAAAGGTTATTTAAAGTTGCAGATTAGAGGAGGGCAGGCAAACCCCTCACCTCCTGTAGGGCCGGCACTGGGTGCCAAAGGCTTGAACATAATGGAGTTTTGCAAGCAATTCAACGGTCGTACACAGGAGAAGCAGGGTCAGTTGTTACCGGTGGTGGTTACCATTTATGCGGACAAGTCTTTCGATTTTGTTATCAAAACCCCACCCGCGGCAGTTTTGATTATGGAAACGGTCAAATTGAAGAAGGGATCTGCTGAACCGAACCGTGCAAAAGTGGGCTCCATCTCCTGGGATCAGATCAAGGAAATTGCAGAACTGAAAATGACTGATCTCAATGCCTTTAAAGTGGAGTCTGCCATGCGACAGGTTGCTGGAACGGCAAGGAGCATGGGTGTAAAAGTATCAGGAACAGCCCCATGGGCAAATGAGAATTAACGATGGGCAAGTTGACGAAAAACCAAAAAGTTGCGCTAGAGCGGTACAATCCTACCGATGCCTACGACCTCGGCGAAGCAGTAAATATTGTTAAAGACATTACCAAGTCTAAGTTTGATGCTTCCGTAGATCTGGATATTCGTTTGGGTGTAGATCCTCGCAAGGCTGACCAAATGGTACGCGGTGTAGTGACCTTGCCGCATGGTGTAGGTAAGGAAGTGCGTGTACTGGTATTGTGCTCGGCTGACAAAGAAGCAGAAGCCAGAGAAGCTGGTGCAGACCACGTAGGTCTTGACGATTACGTAGAAAAGATTGAAGGTGGCTGGACAGACATCGATGTAATTATTACCATGCCGACGGTCATGGCGAAGGTGGGTAAGTTGGGTCGTGTGTTGGGGCCACGGGGTCTAATGCCCAACCCGAAGTCTGGCACGGTAACCATGGACATTGGTCAAGCCGTTAAGGAGGTGAAGGCAGGTAAAATTGACTTCAAGGTGGACAAGTTTGGCATCATCCATGCCAGTATAGGAAAGGTATCGTTTGGTCCTGAGCAGTTGCGAGAAAATGCAATGGAAATGATCAACACGGTAGTTCGCTTAAAGCCAAGTTCTTCCAAAGGCACCTACATGAAATCTATCTCCATGTCTAGTACGATGAGCATGGGTGTCAAGATTGATCATTCAACCATAGCAGGTACACAGTCATGACAAAACAAGAAAAAGTAAAGGTCATTGCAGAGTTGACTGAAAAGTTTCAGTCCAATGATCATTTTTATATCACGGATACTTCTGGTCTCACTGTGAAGGAGATGAATAAGTTTCGTGAAATGTGTTTCAAGGAGGGCATAGAATACAGGGTAGCTAAGAATACGCTGATCAAGAAGGCACTTGATCAATTGGATGCTGATTTTAGTTTGCTTGAGGATGCGTTAAAGGGTGTTTCTGGGGTCATGTTCATTAGGGAAACAGCAAATGCTCCGGCGAAGCTGATTCAAAAATACCAGAAGACAGATCCTAAACAGCGTCCCCGGTTTAAGGCTGCTTCTATACACACAGATATATTTATAGGTGCTGATCAACTTAGTGCGCTTGCGGACCTAAAGTCTAAAAACGAGTTGATAGGAGAGGTCATCACCTTGCTGCAATCTCCTGCGAAAAATGTGGTCTCCATGCTGCAAAGTGGGGAGCGCAAATTGGCGGGCATTGTCAAAACTTTATCAGAACGAGAATAGAATTTCAAACTTGTAATTACAAATTAAAATGGCGGATTTAAAAGAATTTGCGGAACAACTGGTCAACCTCTCGGTGAAAGAGGTGAATGAGTTAGCTGGAATCCTGAAAGATGAATACGGTATTGAGCCTGCGGCGGCGGCGGCTCCTATGGTAGTGGCTGCTGGTAGTGGCGATGGAGAAGGTGGGGCTGAAGAGCAATCTTCATTCGACGTAATCCTCAAAGCACCAGGCGGCGCTAAGTTGGCCGTGGTGAAATTGGTGAAGGAATTGACAGGTCTGGGTCTCAAAGACGCCAAGGAATTGGTGGATGGTGCACCTAAGGCTGTCAAAGAAGGCGTCGACAAAGATGAAGCGGAGTCACTGAAAAAACAGCTTGAAGAAGCAGGTGCCGAGGTGGAATTGAAGTAAATCGACGATTGCTTCAATACTATACAGGGCGCCCTTGTAGGCCTGCCTCCTGACTGTGGTCAGGGTCAGGTCTTTTCCTGTTTGTACGCATGACTATGCTTGTTCATTTGATTCATTAAAATTTTAATACTTTGGTTACAAAGACAAAAGAGCGACACAATTTCGCTTCAATTAAGACGGTTTTGGACTATCCGGATTTCCTGGACGTCCAGCTTAAATCATTCAGGGACTTTTTCCAGTTAGATACCCCTACCGAAAAGCGTGAGGAGGAAGGTTTGTATAAGGTATTTAAAGAGAACTTTCCGATCTCAGATTCCAGAGACAACTTCATATTGGAGTTTGTTGACTATACAGTAGACCCGCCCAAGTATTCTATAGAGGAATGCATAGAAAGAGGTTTGACTTATTCTGTTCCCTTGAAGGCGAAGTTGCGCCTCTTGTGCAACGATGAGGACAACGAGGATTTCGAAACGGTGGAGCAGGAGGTATTTTTGGGCAACATCCCTTACATGACCAAGAGAGGCTCTTTTGTCATTAATGGTGCCGAACGCATCATCGTTTCCCAGTTGCATCGCTCCCCAGGAGTATTTTTCGCGCAGAGTAAGCATACCAATGGCACTTTACTGTACAGTGCCAGAATTATTCCGTTTAAAGGATCGTGGATAGAATTTGCCACTGATGTTAACAATGTCATGTATGCCTACATCGACCGGAAGAAGAAATTTCCAGTGACCACGTTGTTGCGTTCCATTGGCTATGGATCGGATAAAGACATCTTGGATCTTTTCGGTTTGTCTGAGGAAATTCCAGCCACAAAGAAAGAACTCAAAAAAGCCATCGACCGCCGTTTGGCTGCACGTGTACTTCGCACCTGGACAGAAGATTTCGTGGATGAAGACACAGGCGAAGTAGTATCGATAGATAGAAATGAGGTCATTCTCGAAAGAGACAGCATCCTACAGGAAGAAGACATAGATACCATTGTCGACTCAGGCGCTAAATCTGTCATATTGCATCGTAAAGATGTGAATGTGGCAGAATATTCCATCATTTACAATACGCTGCAAAAGGATAACTCCAACTCCGAGAAGGAAGCAGTGGAGCAGATCTATCGTCAGCTTCGCAATACGGATGCGCCCGATGAGCAGACGGCAAGGGATATTATTCAAAATCTCTTCTTTAGTGACAAGCGCTATGATCTAGGCGAAGTAGGTCGTTACAGAATAAACAAAAAGTTTAATCTGGATACGGGTTATGATAAGCGTGTTTTGACCACTGAAGATATCATCCTTATTGTAAAGTACCTGATTGGATTGATTAACAGCAAGGCGGTGGTCGATGACATTGACCACCTGAGCAATCGTCGCGTGCGAACGGTGGGTGAGCAGTTATATTCACAGTTTGGGGTGGGTCTGGCACGTATGGCCAGAACCATACGCGAACGAATGAACGTAAGGGACAACGAAGATTTTAAGCCAGTTGATCTGATCAATGCAAGAACCCTTTCTTCGGTGATCAACTCTTTCTTTGGTACCAACCAGTTGTCTCAATTCATGGACCAGACAAATCCATTGGCGGAGGTGACGCACAAGCGAAGAATGTCTGCCTTGGGACCTGGTGGATTATCCCGTGAAAGAGCGGGTTTCGAAGTACGTGACGTCCATTACACACATTACGGCAGATTGTGTACCATTGAAACACCGGAAGGCCCGAACATTGGTTTGATCTCTTCGTTGTGCGTCCACGCGAAGGTCAATAGCATGGGCTTTATAGAAACGCCTTACCGCGATGTAAAGGACGGTAGAGTAGACATGTCCGGAAATGTTCGTTACCTCACTGCAGAAGAAGAGGATGAGAACAACATCGCACAGGCCAATGCGCCATTGAAAGACAATGGCGTTTTTGTAAACGACAAAGTGAAAGCCCGCTTTGAGGGGGACTTCCCATTGGTGGAGCCCAAGGAGTTGTCTTACATGGATGTGGCACCCAATCAGATTGTTTCCGTTGCCGCTTCCATGATTCCATTCCTGGAACATGACGACGCAAACCGTGCACTGATGGGTTCGAACATGCAGCGGCAGGCAGTACCTCTACTTCGTCCACAGGCACCTATCGTAGGTACGGGACTAGAGGGTAGAGTTGCTTTGGATTCTAGAACTTTGGTGGTTGCAGAGGGTGATGGTGAAATAGAATATGTAGATGCGACCCGAATTGTTGTACGCTACAAGCGGTCTAAGGAGAACGAGTTGATCTCATTCGACGACAACCGTGTGGAGTATGACCTGATCAAGTTCCGAAGGACCAATCAGGATACTTGCATCAACCTGAAGCCCATCGTGAAGAAGGGTGACAAGGTGAAACAAGGTGAGCCTCTGAGTGAAGGTTTCGCTACCGAAGGTGGAGAGCTGGCCTTGGGAAGAAACATGATGGTCGCTTTCATGCCCTGGCAGGGATATAATTTTGAAGATGCCATTGTAATTTCAGAGCGGGTGGTAAGGGAAGATATTTTTACCTCCATTCACATCGATGAGTTTGAGTTGGAAGTCAGAGATACCAAGAGAGGTGAAGAGGAATTGACTTCTGAAATCCCCAATGTAAGTGAAGAAGCCGTTAAGAACCTCGACGAGTATGGCATCATCCGCATAGGTGCTGAAGTACGGGAGGGTGATATAATGATCGGCAAAATCACACCAAAAGGAGAGTCAGACCCCACCCCGGAGGAAAAATTACTTCGGGCCATTTTTGGTGATAAGGCAGGTGACGTGAAAGATGCCTCACTGCGTGCTTCTCCTTCTCTGAAGGGGACTGTCATAGACAGCCGCCTCTTCTCAAGGCAAAAGAAAGACAAAGATGCACGGTTACGCACCAAGAAGGAGGTGGAACTGTTGAAAAACAAGTATGGACAGCAGTTGAACGAGGCGAGGGAATTGATGATTGGTAAGATCACTCAGTTGCTTGAAGGAAAAACTTGTGAAGGGATCAAGCATAAGTTTGGAGAGGAGATCGTTTCTAAGGGTACCAAGTTTACGCGCAAGAATATTGAGGCCAACATGTTCCCTAAGAAGAACAGGTACCGCGACGAGAGCAACTACAATGTCCCTGAAGAGGTGAATTTAATCTCTGACCTGAACTTGGAGCATGCGACCAAGGACGAGGAGCTGAACAAGTTGGTGATTCAATTGGTGAAGAACTATGTGAATTACAGAAATGAAATTTCTGGAGACTTCAAGCGGGAGAAGTTTACACTTGAAGTAGGCGATGAATTACCGGCCGGTATCGTGCGTCTGGCTAAGGTATACGTCGCCAAGAAGCGAAAACTGAAAGTGGGTGACAAGATGGCTGGTCGTCATGGCAACAAGGGTGTGGTCGCCCGAATTGTTCGTGAAGAAGACATGCCATTCATGGAAGATGGTACTCCGGTGGACATCGTGCTGAACCCTTTGGGTGTACCTTCCCGAATGAACATTGGTCAGCTCTACGAAACCGTATTGGGCTGGGCCGGATTGAGGCTGGGTAAGAGGTATGCCACCCCGATTTTTGATGGTGCTTCACAGGAGGAAGTAAATGCAGAATTGGAGGCTGCCAAGCTTCCACCATTTGGAAGAACGTATCTTTACGATGGATTGACAGGCAATCGCTTCGATCAGCCAGTAACGGTAGGTGTCATCTACATGTTGAAATTGGGTCACCTGGTGGATGATAAGATGCACGCCAGAAGTATAGGTCCTTACTCATTAATCACCCAGCAACCATTGGGTGGTAAAGCGCAATTTGGTGGACAACGATTTGGAGAAATGGAGGTTTGGGCATTGGAAGCTTTCGGTGCAGCAAACGTTTTGCAGGAAATTCTGACCATTAAATCGGACGATGTGATCGGTAGAGCCAAGGCTTATGAAACCATTGTGAAAGGCGACAATATGAGCCGGCCGAACATACCTGAATCTTTTAACGTTCTGGTACACGAACTCAGAGGTTTGGCGTTGGAAATCACACTTGATTAAATAGTTTAATAACACGCCTTCGGGCATTTTTATCATATTTATGGCGTTTAGACAAAGCAAAAAACTCTTTAGCGACTTTTCTAAAGTGACGATCAGCCTGGCATCTCCGGAGTCCATTCTGGAAGGTTCACATGGGGAGGTGACGCAGCCGGAAACCATTAATTACAGGACCTACAAGCCTGAGATGGGTGGGCTGTTTTGCGAGCGAATTTTTGGTCCTGTCAAGGACTGGGAGTGTCATTGTGGGAAGTATAAGCGTATCAGGTACAAGGGCATCATTTGTGACCGCTGTGGTGTGGAGGTGACAGAGAAAAAGGTGCGCCGCGAGCGCATGGGTCACATAGAATTAGTCGTTCCTGTGGCGCACATTTGGTATTTCCGTTCTCTTCCAAATAAGATTGGCTATTTGTTGGGTCTACCCACCAAGAAGTTAGATCAGATCATTTACTACGAGCGGTACATCGTGGTGCAGCCTGGCGTTAAAGAAGAAGATGGCATCAACAGGTTGGACTTTCTGACTGAGGAAGAATACCTGGATATACTGGATAAACTACCTCGAGAAAATCAAATGCTGGATGATAATGATCCACAAAAGTTCATAGCCAAAATGGGTGCAGAAGCATTGCAGATGCTACTCTCTCGTACGCAACTGGACGACATGTCTTACGAATTGCGTCATCAGGCAGCGACAGATACTTCTCAGCAGAGAAAGGCAGAAGCCTTGAAGCGATTGCGCGTGGTGGAAGCATTTCGCGATGCCAAAACCCGTGTAGAGAACAAGCCGGAGTGGATGATCATTAAAATGGTTCCAGTTATCCCGCCAGAGTTGCGCCCTCTGGTGCCGTTGGACGGTGGTCGTTTTGCCACATCCGATTTGAATGACCTGTACCGCCGTGTCATTATTCGAAATAACCGTCTGAAAAGATTGATTGACATCAAGGCGCCGGAAGTAATTCTCCGGAATGAGAAGCGAATGCTTCAAGAGGCGGTGGACTCTTTGTTCGATAACTCTCGTAAAGTCAATGCGGTCCGTTCAGATGGCAACCGTGCCCTGAAGTCGCTGAGCGACATGTTGAAGGGCAAGCAGGGTCGATTCCGCCAAAACCTTCTGGGTAAAAGGGTCGATTACTCTGGTCGTTCGGTGATTGTGGTAGGTCCTGAGCTCAAAATGCATGAGTGTGGGCTGCCCAAGCACATGGCAGCGGAGCTTTTTAAGCCTTTCATCATTCGAAAGTTAATTGAGAGAGGCATTGTCAAAACGGTGAAGTCAGCCAAAAAAATCGTAGATAGGAAAGATCCGGTCGTTTGGGATGTGCTTGAAAATGTAATCAAAGGGCATCCTGTACTGTTGAACCGAGCCCCTACCCTGCACAGATTGGGTATTCAGGCATTTCAGCCTAAATTGATTGAGGGCAAAGCCATACAGCTTCACCCACTTGCCTGTACCGCTTTCAACGCGGATTTTGACGGTGACCAGATGGCAGTTCATGTACCGCTGGGCCATGAAGCTATCCTGGAGGCTTCGTTGTTAATGTTGTCTACGCACAACATCCTGAACCCTGCAAACGGTGCTCCTATTGCAGTGCCCTCTCAAGATATGGTATTGGGTCTCTATTATCTATCCAAAGGCAGGAGGTCCACAGAGAAGGAAACAGTAGCGGGCGAGGGCATGACCTTCTATGGAACTGAGGAGGTGGTGATTGCCATCAACGAAGGTCAGGTATCGAAGCATGCCTACATCAAGTTGCGTACCAAAGTCCGTAACGAGAAAGATGAGTTGGAGGCGAAGATTGTGGAGACAGTAGCCGGGCGTGTACTTTTTAACCAGTTTGTACCAGAGGAAGTAGGGTATGTGGATGAGCTGTTGACCAAGAAAAAACTGCAGCGGATCATTTCAGACGTTTTTAAGGTTGTGGGAATGTCCCGGACGGCCCTATTTCTTGACGACATCAAGACGCTCGGGTTCCAGACAGCCTACAAAGGGGGTTTGTCAATGGGTCTGGACAACATCAACGTACCCGACGAGAAGGAAATACTTGTCGCTCAGGCCAAGGAGGAAGTAGATGCCGTATGGCAGAACTACCTGATGGGTCTGATCACCGATAATGAACGTTACAACCAGGTGATTGATATCTGGACAAGAATCAACTCTCAGTTGACAAACGCCTTGATGACACAGATGGAGGAGGATGATCAGGGCTTCAACTCTATTTACATGATGATGCACTCAGGGGCACGGGGTTCCAGGGAGCAAATCCGTCAACTTGGAGGTATGCGTGGCTTAATGGCCAAGCCTCAAAAGAATCTGCAGGGGTCGGTAGGGGAGATTATCGAAAATCCGATCTTGTCAAACTTCAAGGAAGGTTTGGACGTGCTGGAGTACTTCATCTCAACCCATGGTGCCCGAAAAGGTCTGGCCGATACCGCATTGAAAACAGCGGATGCTGGTTACCTCACTCGCCGACTGGTGGATGTGGCCCAGGACATGGTGATCAATGAAAATGATTGTGGCACGTTACGAGGCCAGGTGGTGTCCGCCTTGAAAGACAATGAGGAGGTGGTTGAACCTTTGTCTGAGCGCATATTGGGTCGCGTATCTGTTCACGACATCTACGACCCGATCACAGAGGATTTCATCGTAGGCTCTGGTGAAGAAATTACAGAGGCCGTAGCCATGCGTATCGAATCCACGAGCATTGAGGATGTGGAAATTCGTTCCGTACTTACTTGTGAGACCAGACAGGGTGTCTGTTCAAAGTGCTACGGTCGGAATCTGGCCACGGGTACCATGTCTCAAATAGGAGATTCCGTCGGTGTCATTGCTGCCCAATCCATTGGTGAGCCAGGTACGCAATTAACACTACGCACCTTTCACGTAGGGGGTACGGCATCCAACATTGCTGTGGATGCCAATATCAAAGCGAAGTTTGACGGAATCATTGAATATGATGAGCTGCGCACGGTAAGGACCACCAATGAGGAGGGTCACAAAGTGGAAATGGTAATGGGCCGTTCGGGAGAGCTAAAAATCGTAGACACTGACAAAAAACGTACGTTAATTTCCAATCATGTACCTTACGGTGCCACATTGAAGGTGAAAGAAGGTGACAAGGTTGAAAAAGGACAAGAGCTTTGCTTCTGGGATCCTTACAATGCGGTAATTTTATCCGAGTTTGAGGGTACGATTGCCTATGATGCCATCATTGAGGGTGTCACTTTTAAGGAAGAATCCGATGAGCAAACCGGACACCGTGAAAAGGTGATCATAGAGACCAAGGACAAGACGAAAAATCCAGCCATCGTCGTGGTGGGCAAGGACGAGGAGAAAGGTTACAATATACCTGTAGGTTCACACATTGCCGTGGATGAGGGTGCGAAGATCAGACCGGGTCAGGTATTGGCCAAAATTCCAAGGAAGACCGGAAAGTCCAGAGACATCACCGGGGGTCTGCCAAGAGTGACCGAACTGTTCGAAGCACGAAATCCTTCAAACCCTGCTGTGGTGAGTGAGATTGATGGAGCTGTAACATACGGAGGTATTAAAAGAGGAAACCGGGAAATCTTCATTGAATCCAAGGATGGGGTGAAAAAGAAGTATTTGGTGCCTTTGTCCAAGCACATACTGGTGCAGGACAACGACTTTGTGCGTGCGGGCGATGCCCTCTCTGATGGTGCCATCACGCCTGCAGATATTCTTTCCATCAAGGGGCCTACTGCTGTACAGGAGTACCTGGTCAACGAGATACAGGAAGTATACCGTCTTCAGGGAGTTAAGATCAATGATAAACACATTGAAACCATTGTCCGCCAGATGATGCAGAAAGTGATTATTCTCGATTCAGGAGATACCACTTTCCTTACCAATCAGGTAGCAGATCGATTCCAATTCATGGAAGAAAATGACGCAATTCTGGATATGAAGGTGGTAACTGATCCGGGTGATTCTGCAACTGTCAAGGCGGGTATGATCATTTCCAGCCGAAAGCTTAGAGATGAAAATTCAAGTTTGAAGCGGAAAGACTTGAAGGTGGTACAGGTGCGAAACGCACAGCCGGCCGTCTCTCGTCCTACTCTTCAGGGCATTACGCAAGCTTCTTTGGGTACGGAAAGTTTTATTTCTGCTGCATCTTTCCAGGAAACGACCAAAGTATTGAGCGAGGCATCCATCAAAGGCAAGGCAGACAATCTAATTGGATTGAAGGAAAATGTAATTGTAGGGCATCTTATTCCTGCCGGCACAGGGACTCGAAAATTCCAATCATACATCGTTAATAACAAGGCTGAATTGGAAGCCATGCGTGCGTCCAGAGAAAGCTTTGAGTCTGTGGCTGAGGAAACTGAGGCGGGGAACTAAGTATTATGGCTGAGAAAAAGGAAGATAAAAAGCAAAATCAGATTAGTATCGAGCTGAATGATGACGTGGCCGAGGGCGAATACGCCAATCTGGCCATGATTGCTCACTCAAACAGCGAGTTTGTAATCGACTTTATACGCATGATGCCGGGTATTCAGAAAGCAAAAGTGAAATCGAGGATTGTGATCACTCCTGAGCACGCAAGGAGGTTACTTAATGCACTTGCTGACAATATAGAAAAGTACGAGGCCACTTTTGGTGACATTAAACAAGTGGAGGAAGTGCCAAAATTTCCGATAAATTTCGGGGGGACAATGGGAGAGGCTTAGGCTTTTCCCATTGGTTTTTGAAAGGAGTGTTTTAAAGTTGGGATATGTGTTTATTATCTCTATCTTTGCGTTCCTAAAATTTGACCGTGAAAGAAAAATAGTAGTATGCCGACCATACAACAATTAGTTAGGAAGGGGAGAAAAAAATTGACTTCAAAATCGAAGTCACCTGCCTTAGATGCATGTCCACAGCGCAGAGGAGTGTGTACCCGAGTGTACACTACAACCCCAAAAAAGCCCAATTCGGCCATGCGCAAAGTAGCAAGGGTAAGATTGACCAACGGTAAGGAGGTCAATGCCTACATCCCTGGTGAAGGTCACAATCTTCAGGAACACTCCATAGTTTTAATTCGGGGAGGAAGGGTAAAGGATTTACCAGGTGTGAGATATCACATTGTCCGTGGTGCACTAGATACTGCTGGTGTAAATGGCAGATTGCAAAGAAGATCAAAATACGGCGCCAAGCGTCCAAAAGATAAAAAGTAAGCCAGGAAATGAGAAAGGCAAAACCTAAGAAGAGATACATCTTACCAGATCCTATCTATCAGGATACGCTGGTTACAAAATTTGTCAATAACCTTATGATGCGGGGAAAGAAGAGTCTGGCCTACAGCATTTTTTACAAGGCGATTGAGCAGGTAGAGGAAAAGTCAGGTGAAAATGGTCTGGAGACTTGGAAGACAGCACTGAACAATGTCATGCCCGGAGTAGAGGTAAAAAGTAGAAGGGTTGGCGGTGCTACCTTTCAGGTCCCTGTAGAAGTACGTCCTGAAAGAAAAATTTCTCTCGGCATCAAATGGATGATTAAATATGCCCGGACGCGGGGTGAAAAAACAATGGTAGATCGATTGGCAGGGGAAATTCTCGCGGCCTCAAAAGGGGAGGGCGCAGCCGTGAAAAAGAAAGACGATACTCATCGGATGGCTGAAGCCAACAAAGCATTTTCTCACTTTAGATTCTAAAAAAAGATACATTTATTAGTACATGGGACGAGACCTAAAACTGACCAGAAATATTGGTATCGCCGCACACATCGATGCTGGAAAGACCACAACTACTGAACGTGTATTGTACTACACCGGGGTGAGTCACAAAATTGGCGAGGTGCACGATGGCGCTGCCACGATGGATTGGATGGAGCAGGAGCAGGAGCGGGGAATAACCATAACCTCTGCCGCGACAACCGTTTTTTGGCCTTACAAGGATGAGGAGTATCACATCAACATTATCGATACTCCGGGTCACGTGGATTTTACCGTGGAGGTAAATCGCTCCCTGCGGGTATTGGATGGTTTGGTATTCCTTTTTTCAGCAGTTGACGGTGTGGAGCCCCAGTCAGAAACTAACTGGCGTTTGGCCGACAATTATGGGGTGGCCAGAATTGGTTTCGTAAATAAGATGGATCGTGCTGGGGCGGATTTTTTAAACGTATGTAAGCAGGTAAAAGAAATGTTAGGTACCAAGGCGGTACCCCTTCAATTGCCAATTGGGGCGGAAGAAAAGTTTAAAGGAGTCGTGGACCTGGTCGATAACATTGCCATGGTTTGGAATGAGGAAGACATGGGTATGACTTACGAACAAATTCCCATTCCGGAAGACATGCAGGAGGAGGTAAATCAATACCGGGAGGAGTTGGTAGAGGCGGTTGCTGAGTATGATGACGCTTTGATGGAGAAATTCTTCGAAGATCCGAATTCCATCACCAGAGATGAAATCATAGGTGCCTTGCGAGCCGCAACCATCGACTTGGCTTTTGTTCCCATGTTATGTGGTTCCGCTTTCAAGAACAAAGGCGTACAGACCATGCTCAATTATGTCATGGAATTGTTGCCTTCACCATTGGATCGGGGTGCTGTAACCGGTACCAATCCGGATACAGAAGACAAAGTAACTCGTGAACCGGATATTAATCAGCCTTTTGCGGCATTGGCCTTCAAGATTGCCACTGATCCATTTGTGGGTCGTTTGTGCTTTGTACGTTCTTATTCTGGGATATTGGAGTCAGGCTCTTATGTCTTCAACACGCGCACCAACAAGAAGGAAAGAATCTCCCGTATTTTCCAGATGCATGCCAATAAGCAAAATCAGATTGATAAGTTGAATTGTGGGGATATTGGTGCGGTGGTTGGATTCAAGGATATCAAGACAGGTGATACTTTATGCGATGAAAAGCATAAAATCGTTTTGGAATCGATGGTTTTCCCTGAGCCTGTGATTGGTTATGCGATTGAGCCCAAGACGCAGGCTGACGTCGATAAGTTGGGCATGGCTATTTCCAAGTTGGTGGAAGAGGATCCTACGCTTCAGGTAGAAACGGACCACGATACCGGCCAGACCATTTTACGTGGTATGGGTGAATTGCACCTGGATATCATCATCGATCGACTGAAGCGGGAGTTTAAGGTGGAAATCAATCAGGGAGCCCCTCAAGTAGCCTACAAGGAAACGATCCTGCAGCGCACAGAACACAAGGAAGTGTATAAGAAACAAACTGGTGGTCGTGGAAAGTTTGCAGACATTGTATTTGAAATTGGACCAAGTGAGGAAGTTGAGGGTGAGGAGCTGGCCACGGGTCTACAGTTCAAAAATGATATTGTTGGTGGTGTAATTCCTAAGGAATTTATTCCGGCAATAGAAAAGGGTTTTCGTGAGTCTATGGCTAACGGGCCGCTGGCTGGGTATCCCATTGACAATATGCAGGTGAGGTTGTTCCACGGGTCTTTTCACGATGTGGATTCAGATGCTCTTTCATTTGAAATGGCTGCACGGCTGGGCTTCAGGACTGCGGCCAAGAAATGTAAGCCAGTTTTACTTGAGCCGATCATGAAAGTGGAAGTGGTGACACCTGATGAATATACGGGTAGTATAACAGGTGACCTGAACAAGAGAAGAGGCATCATGAGGGGCATGGACACCCGAGGTAATTCTCAGGTGATTAAAGCGGACGTTCCTCTCTCGGAATTATTTGGCTATGTGACTGACCTGAGAACCATGAGTTCGGGCAGGGCCACGGCGAGTTTAACCTTCGCACATTATGACCAGGTACCTGCGAACCTGGCCAAGGAGGTGATTGAAAAAGAAAAAGGAGCGACCGTACAATAAAAGATCATGACGCAAAAAATTAGAATTAAGTTAAAATCGTACGATCACAATTTGGTGGATAAATCATCAGAAAAGATCGTTAGAGCGGTAAAAACGACCGGCGCCATAGTGAGTGGTCCCATCCCGTTGCCCACGGTGAAGGAGAAATTCACTGTTTTACGTTCCCCCCACGTCAATAAGAAGTCCCGTGAACAATTTCAGTTGTGCACGTACAAGCGCCTTGTTGATATCTACTCTAACAGCGCAAAAACAGTGGATGCTTTGATGAAATTGGAGTTGCCCAGTGGGGTGGACGTAGAAATCAAGGTGTAAGGAAACAATGTGTAGGAGAAAAGGAGCCAGTTGCAAAAGCGATTGGTTCCTTTTTTGTTTGCTAAAAACGGATATTTTTTTTGATGAGCCGAGGGATTTGCTATCTTTGCAATCCTTTTGGCGAAAAAAGGCTGGAAGGCTATTTAAGAAACATAATCAGAATAAAAATGCCTGGTATTATAGGTCGAAAGTTGGGTATGACGAGCATCTTCACGGAAGAGGGTAAAAATGTGCCCTGCACGCTTGTTCAAGCCGGACCTTGTGTGGTCACGCAGGTGAAGGGTCGTAGCACGGACGGCTACCGTGCGGTACAATTGGGTTATGGGGATCGTAAAGAAAAAAACACACCCAAATCCCTTCAAGGACATTTTGCTAAGGCCAAAACTTCGCCCAAAGAGAAGGTGGTAGAATTTAAAGATTTTCGTGCAGAATTTGATGATAAGGTCACCTTGGGTAATACCATCACAGTATCAGATGTGTTTGCAGAAAATGATTTTCTGGATGCCGTAGGGACTTCCAAGGGAAAAGGTTTTCAGGGTGTTGTAAAGCGTCACGGATTCGGCGGCGTAGGTCAGTCGACCCACGGGCAGCACAATAGGTTGCGTGCACCGGGTTCTATTGGTGCTTGTTCATTCCCTTCGAGGGTGTTCAAAGGCCTGAAGATGGCCGGTCGCACGGGTGGTGACCGCATCAAAGTGTTAAATCTACGTGTGATGAAGATTTATCCGGAGAGAAATTTAGTGTTGGTGTCGGGATCCATTCCTGGTGCAAAAAATTCATTTGTAATCCTCGAAAAATAATGAAGCTGGAAATACTCAATATTAAGGGGGAAAAGACAGGTCGCGAGATCACATTAGACAAGCAGACTTTTGGCGTTGAGCCCAATGAGCATGTGGTCTATTTGGCAGTGAAGCAATTTCTAGCCAATAAGCGTCAGGGTACGCACAAGACCAAGAATAAAAATGAAATAGTTGGGTCAACCCGAAAGCTGAAACGTCAGAAGGGTACAGGTACTGCACGTGCGGGCAGTATTAAATCAGGGCTCTTTCGCGGTGGAGGCACCTTTTTCGGTCCAGAATCCAGGGATTACGGATTCAAATTGAATAAAAAGGTCAAACGATTGGCGGGTAAGTCGGTCCTTTCTGCAAAAGTGAAGGCCAAGTCATTGCGCGTGTTGGAAGATTTCAATTTAGATGCACCTAAGACAAAGGAGTTTGTAGGAATTTTGAACAATCTATCCCTCATGGATAAAAAAACAATTTTCGTTCTCCCGGAGCAAAACGACAATGTATTCCTGTCGTCGAGAAATATTAAAAACACATTGGTGAGTACAGCGGAAGAGGTGAACACATACGATCTGATGAATGCGGACGAAGTGATATTGTGCGAAAGTTCTGTGGTTAAAATTCAAAATCGATTGAACTGATGAGTGTACTAATCAGACCGCTGGTAACAGAGAAGGTGTCGGCCATGAATGAGCACGGCAAATATGGTTTTGTGGTCTCAAAATCTGCCAACAAGGTGGAAATTAAACGTGAGATTGAAAAGACCTACGGCGTCACGGTGGAAGAGGTAAAAACCATGGTTCAGCCAGGAAAGCGTAAAACGCGCTATTCTAAGTCCGGTATTATCGCGGGCAAAACATCAGCCTACAAAAAGGCATTGGTGACGGTAGCTGAGGGAGACATCATTGATTTCTACAGCGGCATATAATTAATCATTGAGATGGCAGTAAAGAAATTAAAACCAACCAACCCCGGACAGCGGTTTCGCATGGCTCCAGATTTTAAGGAGTTGAGTGGAAACGCACCTGAAAAGTCACTGGTGCGTTCCTTGAAAAGTAAGGGGGGCCGCAACAATCAGGGGCGAATGACGGTCCGCAATGTAGGTGGTGGTCATAAACGACGTTACAGGGAAATTGATTTTACCCGCGCCAAGCATGGCATTCCGGCAGTGGTGAAGGGAATTGAGTACGATCCAAACCGGACCGCGCGCATTGCTTTGCTGTTTTACAAGGATGGAGAAAAGCGTTACATCCTGGCACCGGATAAGCTTGCAGTGGGAACGGAAATAGTATCAGGTAAAGGCGTGGCACCAGAGGTGGGTAATGCTTTGCCGTTGGCTGAAATGCCGATGGGCACCATTGTGCACAACATCGAGATCAAGCCGGGAAAAGGGGGTGCCATGGCACGAAGCGCAGGCGCTTATGCACAGCTCGTTGCCCGTGAAGGTAAGTATGCTACCCTAAAGTTGCCTTCCGGAGAAATGAGAATGGTCCTGTCTGCCTGTCTGGCTACTGTAGGAACGGTATCCAACGGTGAGCACATGAATGTGCGTTTGGGCAAGGCGGGAAGAAATCGATGGTTGGGTAGGAGACCTCGGGTGAGGGGTGTTGCCATGAACCCTGTGGATCACCCGATGGGTGGTGGTGAAGGTAGAGCTTCAGGTGGACATCCACGTTCACGTAATGGTCTGTACGCAAAAGGCAAGAAAACGCGCAACCCGAACAAGTATTCAGATAGATTGATTGTAAAAAGAAGCAAGAAATAGATGGCTAGATCATTAAAGAAGGGGCCTTACATAGACTTTCGCTTAGAAAAGAAAGTGGATACACTGAATGATTCAGGAAAAAAGACCGTGATCAAAACTTGGTCGAGAAGGTCCATGATTTCTCCAGATTTTGTGGGCCACACGTTTGCTGTTCACAATGGCAACAAATTCATTCCGGTCTATGTCACCGAGAATATGGTAGGGCACAAGCTAGGTGAATTCGCGCCGACCAGAAACTTTAGGGGTCACGTTGCCAAAAAGGATAAAGGAAGACGATAATGGAAGCGCAGGAAAAGAAATTAAAAAAATCGGTACGTATCCGTTTACAGAAAGAAGCGAAAGCAGAGCAGAAGGAATCGTTGAAAGGTCGATTGGGTTCTACGAAGGCTTCTTTGCGTAACATTCCCACAGCGACCCGCAAAATGCGTCTGGTCGCAGACCTGATTCGTGGCCAGCGTGTGAATGCGGCACTGAACATTTTGCGTTTTGAAGCGAAGCACGCTTCCAGAGATCTTGAAAAGTTGCTGTTGACTGCCATAGCTGACTGGCAGTTAAAAAATGAGGACGTAAAAATTGAAGAAGCGGACCTCTATGTACACGAAATTTTTGTAGGTGCTGGAAAAATGTTGAAGCGCGTACAGCCGGCGCCACAGGGACGTGCGCACCGGGTGAGAAAGCGCTCCAATCACGTAACCATTGTGATTGACGACCACAACCGAAAAGCCGAAACAGCGCCAACGCCTGAGGCAGAAACAAAAGAAGAAGAAACCAAGAAATAATGGGACAGAAGATAAACCCTATCGGTTTTAGATTAGGTATCATCAAAGGATGGGATTCTGCCTGGTATGGGGGTAAGGATTTCTCAGACAAAATTGTCGAAGACGAACAAATCCGGAACTACATTCGAGCCAGATTACCCAAAGGTGGTATATCAAAGATAGTTATTGAAAGAACCTTGAAACGTATTACGCTCACGGTGCACACTGCACGTCCCGGAGTGGTTATCGGTAAGGGTGGTTCTGAAGTGGATAAGATCAAGGAAGAGCTCAAGAAAATTACCGGGAAAGATCTTCAAATCAACATTTTTGAAATTAAGCGACCTGAATTGGACGCGAAGTTGGTGGGTGAATCCATTGCCCAGCAATTGCAGGCGCGTATTTCTTTCCGTCGCGCCATGAAACAGTCCATTGCCTCTTCCATTCGGGTGGGTGCTGAGGGTATTAAAATTAAGTGCTCTGGTAGACTGGGAGGTGCGGAGATGGCACGTTCAGAGCAGTACAAGGAGGGCAGAATTCCGTTGCATACGTTACGTGCTGACATTGATTATGCCATATCTGAAGCGCATACCATCTATGGTAAGATCGGTATCAAGGTATGGATATTCAAAGGTGAAGTATACGGCAAGCGTGACCTATCACCAAATGTAGGAATGACTCAGAATCAGACTGGCGCTGGCAGCAGTGGCGGTGGTCGTAGAGGGGCCGGTGGACCACGTAGGAAAAATAGAAGGTAAGGTTTTAAGAAGTAAGCAATGCTACAGCCGAAGAGAACGAAATTTAGGAAAACACAAAAAGGGCGCGTGAAAGGGATTGCCCGCCGGGGTCACCTGTTGGCATTTGGTACTTTTGGTATCAAGTCTCTAGAGCCTGGTTGGATTACTTCCCGGCAAATAGAGGCGGCGCGTATTGCCATGACCCGAGCGATGAAAAGGGAAGGGCAAGTTTGGATCCGCATTTTCCCGGACAAGCCAGTAACCAAGAAGCCCGCCGAGGTGCGAATGGGTAAAGGAAAAGGTGCGCCTGAATATTGGGTGGCAGCCATTAAACCAGGTACAATTCTTTTTGAAGCAACAGGTGTTTCCCCTGATTTGGCCAAAGAGTCTTTAAGGTTGGCAGCACAAAAGCTCCCTGTTAGGACAAAATTTATTGTAAGTAGAGATTACGAATCATGAAGAATTCAGAAATCAAAGGATTGAGTCTTGACGAACTGCAGAACCGATTGGTCGCTGAACAAGAAAACTTTAAGAAGTTAAAGTTTGCACATACCATCACCCCGATTGAAAATCCGATGAAAATCCGGGAGACGCGCAAGCTTATTGCTAGAATACAAACGGAGATCCGCAGTAAACAATTGAATAACGCGTGAGCGAGATGGAAAGAAACTTAAGAAAAGAAAGAGTCGGTCAAGTGGTCTCCAACAAAATGGATAAGACCATCACTGTGGCTTTTAAGCGAAAAGAAAAGCACCCCATGTACGGGAAATTTGTTTCCAAAACGGGCAAAATCCATGCACATGATGAGAAGAACGATTGCAACATCGGGGATACAGTACGGGTGATGGAGACGCGTCCTTTGAGTAAAAGCAAGCGTTGGAGATTAATTGAAGTAATTGAGAGGGCTAAATAACCATGGTACAGCAAGAATCAAGACTTTCAGTAGCAGATAACAGCGGAGCCAAGGAGGTGCTTTGCATTCGTGTCTTAGGAGGTACCAAGAAGCGCTATGCATCCATTGGCGATACCATCGTGGTGACGGTGAAGTCGGCACTGTCTTCCAGTAGTTTGAAAAAGGGGACAGTTTCGAAGGCAGTGGTTGTGAGGACTAAAAAAGAAATTCGAAGAAAAGATGGGAGCTATATCCGCTTTGAGGACAATGCGGCTGTATTGCTGAATGCCAACAATGAGCCCAGAGGTACACGAATTTTTGGGCCGGTGGCGAGGGAGTTAAGGGAGAAGCAATTCATGAAAATCGTGTCGTTGGCACCTGAAGTACTTTAAGCATGGAAAATAAACGATTCAAATTTCACGTACGAAAAGGAGACACTGTCAAAGTTTTGGCAGGTAATGACAAGGGCAAAACAGGCAAAGTGCTGGAGATTGACAAGGAAAAGTATCGCGCCATCGTAGAAGGAGCCAACATGGTGACCAAACACCAGAAGCCCTCGGCTACCAATCCTGAGGGGGGCATCAAAGAAACAGAAGCTGGTATTCACCTGAGCAATCTGATGGTAGTAGACCCTTCTAGTGGAGAAGCCACTCGAGTAGGTCGTAAGGAAAATGCAGAGGGAAACTTACAGAGATATTCAAAGAAAACTGGACAATTTATTAACCATGGCTAGTCCCCGATTAAAACATAAATACCTGGAGGAAATCGTCCCTGCAATGAAGGAGAAATTCTCTTACAAGTCCATCATGGAGGTACCCAAAATCACCAAAATCTCCGTCAATAAGGGTATTGGAGAAGCGGTTGCGGATAAAAAGTTGGTAGATACGGGTATAGAGGAGCTTTCCCTTATTACCGGACAGAGAGCGGTGCCAACGAAGGCGAAGAAGTCTATCTCTAATTTCAAACTACGAGATGGTATGCCTATTGGTGCACGTGTAACCTTACGGGGAGACCGCATGTATGAATTTTTAGATAGGCTAATGAGTATTGCGCTTCCACGTGTCCGTGACTTTAAAGGGGTAAAGACCAAAGGTTTCGACGGCAGGGGAAATTACACATTGGGTGTGCAGGAGCAAATCATTTTTCCGGAGATCAGCTTGGAAAAGGTAAATAAAATTTCCGGTATGGACATCACGTTTGTGACCTCTGCCAAAACAGATGAGGAAAGTTTTGAGCTGTTGAAGGCTTTTGGTATGCCCTTCGTTAAAAATAATAACTGATAAAATGGCAAGAGAATCAGTAAAAGCTAGAGAAAGAAAAAGAGTCAAATTGGTGGCCCGTTATGCAGAAAAGCGCAAAGCGTTGAAGGCGGATGGAAATTGGCAGGAACTAGACAAGCTTCCACGCAACTCCTCGCCTGTGCGTTTGCACAACAGGTGTAAGCTTACAGGACGGCCGAAAGGTTACATGAGAAAATTTGGAATTTCCCGCGTGGCGTTCAGAAAAATGGCGTCAGAAGGTTTGATTCCCGGAGTAACTAAATCTAGTTGGTAGGTACTTTCATAAGAATGAAAAAATATTTAACTTTGCAGCCCTTTTTTAGGGGTCAATAAAAGAAAAAAATGGTAACAGATCCGATCGCTGATTATTTAACAAGAATTCGCAATGCGATAAAAGCCAATCATCGCATAGTGGAAGTTCCTGCGTCCAACGTGAAGAAGGAGATGACTCAGTTGCTGATGGACAAGGGTTACATACGGAATTATAAGGTTGAGGAAGACAACAAACAGGGCATCATCAAGATTGCCCTAAAGTATAATCCTCAAACCAAGCAATCGGCCATTACCCATTTGGAGCGGGTAAGTAAGCCTGGTTTAAGAAAGTATTCGGGCACAGAAACACTGCCTCGCGTGCTGAATGGATTAGGTATAGCGATTTTATCGACTTCCAGGGGTGTAATGTCTGACAAGGAAGCGAGAAGAGATCATATCGGTGGAGAAGTACTCTGTTACATCTATTAATTAAAACGTCATGTCACGAATAGGTAAAGCCCCCATCATGTTGCCCGAAGGTGTCAATGTCGACATCAAGGGTTCTGTAGTTAAGGTCCAGGGACCGAAAGGTGAATTGCAGGAGGAATTAGATCCTGACCTCAGTGTAAAGATAGAGGATGGTGCGGTAGTGCTTTCACGACCTACAGAGCAGAAGCGTCACAAGGCCGCACATGGATTGTATCGTTCTTTGGTAAACAACATGGTAGAGGGTGTACACCACGGATTTAAGAAAGAGTTGGAGTTGGTAGGTGTGGGTTACAAGGCGGAATTGAAGGGTAATGTATTGGAACTGAATCTTGGTTATTCCCATAATATTTTTCTGGCTTTACCAGAAGAGATTAAGGCGAATGCTGAAATGCTGAAAGGACAGAATCCGAAGATTACGATTGAGGGAATTGATAAGCAGTTGGTGGGCCAGATAGCGGCTAAAATCAAATCTTTACGAAAGGTAGAGCCCTACAAAGGCAAGGGTATCCGATTTGTTGGAGAGCAAGTACGAAGAAAAGCTGGTAAGACAGCCTCTAAATAATATTGAGCCATGTCGTTTAACAAAGTAAAAAGAAGACTTCGAATCAAGCGTGGCATCCGCCGCCGCATTCAGGGCACAGCCGAGACGCCTAGATTGTCTGTATTTAAGAGTAATCGTGCCATTTATGCACAGATTGTGGACGATCTAAAAGGTCACACGCTGGTCGCAGCCTCTTCCAAAGAATTGGGTAAGGAGGCGGTAAACGTGGATGTTTCCAAAGAGGTCGGTAAAAAACTTGGTGAGAAGGCGTCAGCAGCGGGTGTCAAGGAAATTGTATTTGACCGAAACGGTTATCCTTATCATGGCAAAATAAAAGCATTGGCTGAGGGTGTGAGAGAAGGGGGTCTCAAATTTTAACAAGCATGTCAACAAGCAACATAAAATCAGTTAAAGCAAGCGAAATCGACCTCAAAGAGAATGTCGTGGCCATCAAGCGGGTAGCCAAAGTAGTCAAAGGAGGTAGGAGATTTAGTTTTTCTGCCATCGTGGTGGTTGGAGATGGTAACGGGGTAGTGGGCTATGGTTTGGGAAAGGCCAATGAGGTAACAGATGCCATTGCAAAAGGGATTGACGATGCTAAAAAGAACTTGGTCCGTGTGCCCATTTTCAAAGGAACGGTTCCGCACGAAGCAGTGGGTAAGTTTGGAGGAGGTCTCGTATTGCTACGGCCAGCTTCTCCGGGTACCGGGGTAATTGCCGGTGGCGCCATGCGTGCAGTTTTGGAAAGTGCCGGGGTGCACGATGTGTTGGCGAAATCCAAGGGATCGTCCAATCCGCACAATGTGGTGAAAGCCACTTTTGATGCCTTGAATCGCATGCGTGATCCGTACAGTGTGGCGAAGCAGCGTGGTATTTCTCTGGATAAAGTTTTTAACGGTTAACGGAAATGGCGAAGCAGACATATCCTAAAGTTTCTATTCGGCAGGTACGCAGTACCATCAAAAGACCGAAGGATCAAATACTGACGATGCAGGCACTGGGGCTTGGCAAGATTAACCGCACAGTGGAAAAAGAGCGAACACCGCAAATTGAAGGGATGATCCGGAAGGTGAGTCATTTATTGGAAGTTAAAGAGATCGGATCATGAGATTAGATGCATTAAAACCAGCAAAGGGGTCGACCAAATCTGTCAAGCGTATTGGTCGTGGACAAGGCTCTGGAAAAGGGGGCACGTCTACCAAAGGCCACAAAGGCGCTCAGTCTCGAGCCGGTTATTCGAGGAAGAAAGGTTTTGAGGGGGGGCAGATGCCATTGCAAAGGCGCATTCCAAAGTTTGGTTTTACCAGCCGAAATAAGGTGGTGATGAAGCCCATCAACCTGGACACGCTGCAGCAGTTGGCTGAGGATAAAAAGTTAAAAGAAGTGAACATTGAAAGCCTGCGAGGCAATGGCTTGATTGGCAAAGGAGATTTGGTCAAAATTCTGGGTAGAGGCGAACTGAAAATAAAGGTGGCGGTTCATGCCCACCAGTTTTCAAAGTCTGCGCAGGAGGCCATAGAAAATGCTGGTGGTACTTGTACCGTCGTTGAAATGGTGCAGGTGAAGAAACAAGAGGCATGAAAAAATTCATTGAGACCATAAAGCAAATATTTTCCATCGAGGAATTAAGGACAAGAATCCTAAATACGTTAGGATTTTTGATCATTTTTCGAGTGGGTTCATTTGTCGTCCTGCCCGGGGTAGATCCGGAGGCTTTGTCGTCAGATGCATCTGGAATTTTTGGTCTCTTAAATACTTTCCTCGGCGGGGCATTCAGTCGGGCTTCAGTTTTCGCACTGGGTATCATGCCCTACATATCTGCCTCTATTGTATTGCAATTAATGACAGTGGCAGTGCCCTATTTCCAGAAATTGCAGAAGGAGGGAGACAGTGGTCGAAAGAAAATCAATCAACTGACACGCGTACTGACCATAGCCATCTGTTTGGCGCAATCTACCGGATACCTGAATGCATATGTTCCTGGCGATGCCATCACTTCCAGCCTAAGCCCGTTCATGTTTCAGGTGACCTCGATGATCATTCTTACATCAGGAACGATTTTCTGCATGTGGCTTGGAGAAAAGATCACTGATAAGGGAATAGGTAATGGCATTTCCATGTTGATCATGATTGGCATCATCTCGCGCTTTCCGGGCAGCATTCTTGCAGAATTCTACGCCAAAGGAGTGAACCAGATGCTTTTATTCATCTTGGAAATGGTTGCACTTTTCTTCGTGATTTTGGTGACTGTCGCGTTGGTGCAAGCTGTGCGTCGAATTCCGGTTCAGTATGCCAAGCAGGTAGTGGGCAATAAAGTTTACGGGGGTCAAAGAAATTACATTCCCCTGAAGGTGAACGCATCCGGTGTAATGCCCATCATCTTTGCGCAATCGTTGATGTTCATTCCTGCCATGATTGCTGGAATATGGGCAGAAAACAGTGACATCGCACAATACATTGGAACTACGTTTTCGAACATTCAGAGTTGGCAATATAATCTGGTCTTTGCGCTGCTAATTATTGTTTTTACCTTCTTCTACACGGCGATCACTATCAATCCGAACCAAATGGCAGATGACATGAAGCGTAATGGGGGATTTATTCCCGGCATAAAACCTGGCCATCAGACATCCGAATTTATAGACACCATTCTTTCGAGAATTACGCTACCGGGGTCAGTGTTCCTTGCAGCGATCGCAGTGTTTCCAGCTTTTGCAATGATTGCGGGCGTAGAAGGAAACATGGCACAGTTTTATGGGGGTACTTCCTTGTTGATCATGGTGGGGGTGATTTTGGATACGCTTCAGCAAATCGAAAGTTACCTCATCATGCGTCATTATGACGGAATGATGAAATCCGGACGAATCAAGGGAAGAACACAGGCGGCATAGTGGCGAAGCAGGCATCCATAGAGCAGGACGGAACAATCGTTGAAGCATTGTCGAATGCAATGTTTCGTGTTGAACTGGAAAATGGGCATGTAGTGGTGGCACATATTTCAGGTAAAATGCGCATGCACTACATCAAAATTTTGCCTGGTGATCGGGTAAAGTTGGAAATGTCGCCTTATGACTTGACCAAAGGAAGAATTGTATATAGATACAAATAAGAAATTGACATGAAAGTAAAAGCATCCATAAAAAAGAGAAGCGCGGATTGTAAAGTGATCCGAAGAAAGGGGAAGCTCTACGTCATTAATAAAAAGAACCCGAAGTTTAAACAAAGACAAGGATAAGATATGGCCCGTATTGCAGGAGTAGACGTTCCAGATAATAAGAGAGGTGTAATAGGTCTAACCTACATCTTCGGCATTGGTAATAGTTCGGCGGAAAAAATCCTTACAGAGGCTGGGATTGATTGGAACAAGAAAGTGGGAGAATGGGATGATGAAGAATCCAATAAGATTCGTTCCATTATCAGTGAGCAGTTCAAAGTGGAGGGTGTGCTGAAGTCTGAAGTTCAGATGAGTATCAAGCGGCTGTTGGACATAGGATGTTACAGAGGCCTGAGACACCGTAAAGGCCTGCCGGTGAGGGGGCAGCGAACCAAGAACAATTCGCGAACACGCAAGGGGAGAAGAAAAACAGTTGCTAACAAGAAGAAGGCGGTTAAGTAATCAATTGACGCATGGCACAAAAAAGAAAAGATAAAGCTAAAAAGAGGGTGGTTGCAGTGGACGCCAGTGGGCAGGTTCACATTAAAGCCAGTTTCAATAACATCATCATTTCGGTAACCAACAGCCAGGGGCAGGTGATCTCCTGGGCTTCGGCTGGAAAGATGGGGTTCCGTGGTTCAAAAAAGAATACGCCCTACGCTGCACAGGTGGCTGCACAGGATTGCGGTCAGAAGGCTTACGAGCTAGGTATGCGAAAGGCGGAAGTTTTTGTTAAAGGTCCAGGTTCTGGTCGGGAGTCGGCCATTCGGGCATTGCAAGGCATTGGGATAGAAGTGACCATGATTAAAGATCAGACACCACTCCCACACAATGGCTGTAGACCACCAAAGAGAAGAAGAGTTTAGAAAAAAATATTTGCTATAAATGGCACGATACACAGGGGCAAGATCGAAGATTTCAAGAAAGTTTGGTGAACCGATTTTCGGACCAAGCAAGGCACTTCAGAAAAAGAATTATCCTCCCGGCCAGCACGGCCGTGGGCGAAGGAAAAAGCAGTCTGAATATGCGATTCAGTTGGCCGAAAAGCAGAAGGCAAAATACACCTATGGCGTATTAGAAAAGCAGTTTGCTAATCTTTTTGAAAAAGCATCCCGAAAAAGTGGAATTACCGGAGAAATCCTGTTGCAGATGTTGGAGTCTAGACTGGACAACACCGTATTTCGCCTGGGTATAGCACCTACGCGCCGTGGGGCGCGTCAGTTGGTGTCTCACAAGCATATCACCGTGAATGGAGAGGTGGTGAATGTGCCATCTTACACTTTACGTCAAGATGACATCGTGGGCGTCCGTGAGAAGTCTAAGTCGCTGTATGCCATCACGGAAAGTCTGGAAAATCACCGTAGAAACTACTCGTGGTTGGCGTGGGATCAGTCACTCATGAGTGGTAAGTTTTTGAATGTACCCGTAAGGGAGGATATTCCAGAGAACATCAAAGAGCAGTTGATTGTGGAACTGTATTCTAAATAAACATTGAATACCTATTTAAAAGGAGAAAGATAATATGTCAATTTTAGCATTTCAGATGCCCGAGCGCGTGATGATGGAGAAGTCTGATGACTTTCACGGCCTCTTCGTTTTTAAACCCTTAGAAAAAGGTTATGGGGTGACGATAGGCAATGCCCTCCGTCGCATCTTATTGTCTTCATTGGAGGGATATTCTGTAACGGGCATTAAAATTCCAGGCGTGCTTCATGAGTTTTCGACCATAGAGGGGGTGCTGGAGGATGTTACCGAAATTATCCTGAATTTAAAAATGGTGCGCTTTAAAAAATTGGAAGAAACAGTAGATAATAAAATTGCATTAATTGTAGCGAACAAGAAGGTGTTGACAGCAGGCGACATCGGCGACGCCACCAATTCTTTTGAGGTGTTGAATCCGGACCATGTGATTTGTAATCTCGATAGCTCTGCCAAGTTTGAGTTGGAGTTGAATGTTGAGAAGGGTCGTGGTTATGTATCTGGAGACGACAATAGGGACAGTGAGCGCAATATTGGTTTCATTTCCATTGATTCGATCTATACACCCATTAAGAATGTAAAATACAGCGTAGAGAATACACGTGTAGAACAAAAGACCGATTACGAGCAGCTTCTTCTTGACATTGAAACTGACGGATCTATTCATCCGGAGATGGCACTGAAAAGTGCTGCGAACATTTTAATTCAGCATTTCATGTTGTTTTCAGACCAAAACATGGTTTTGGAAACACAGGAGCAGGGAGAACCTGAGCAGGTAGATGAGGAATTGCTACACATGAGAAAGTTGTTGAAAACGTCGCTCAACGACCTGGATCTGTCCGTCCGCGCTTACAACTGTTTGAAGGCCGCTGATGTCCGTACCCTCGGCGATTTGGTGCAACTGGAGATCAGCGATATGATGAAGTTTCGAAATTTTGGAAAGAAATCATTGGCTGAATTGGAAGAATTGGTAGCTGATAAGAATCTGACTTTTGGCATGGATTTGTCGAAGTACAAACTGGAAGAGGAATAATGAGACACGGAAAGAAATTTAACCATCTGGGTCGTAAAACTGCGCATAGAAGTGCCATGCTGTCCAATATGGCAAGTTCATTGATCCAGCATAAACGCATCACCACCACGGTGGCTAAGGCCAAGGCCCTGAGAAAATACATTGAGCCCATTATTACCAAGGCAAAAGACGATTCTACCCATTCGAGGAGGGTGGCCTTCTCTTATTTGCAGGATAAAGTTGCGGTTCAGGAATTATTCGGACCGGTGGCTGAAAAAATAGTGACCCGTCCCGGTGGTTATACACGCATCCTAAAAATGGGTTCCCGGTTGGGAGACAATGCACAAATGTGTATGATGGAGTTGGTGGATTTTAACGAACTGATGCTGGAGGGAAGCAGTGCTTCTAAGACCAAGACAAGAAGGTCCAGAAGAGGAGGCGGCAGTAAAAAAGTGGCAGAAGAAACCACTGACCAAATAAAGACGTCCGAGGTAGAAGCGGCTGTAGAAGTAAAAGAAAAAGAGGCCATGCCAAAGGCTGAGAAGAAGCCAGCCAAGGAGGAAAAATCGGATGAGCAAGCTGAAGATGAAAGCAAGGAATCGTAAATAAGGAGTGATGCTAAGTTATTTGGCCCCACTGGAATTTCTGGTGGGGTTTTTTGTTGCCATTGTGTTTTCTTTAGGGATGCGTTACGAGCGGTTACTACTGATGGCTAGTTTGTTAATGAGCTTAGGCTGTCAGGAGCAATTAAGCACTGTCAGCACAGAGGTGGTTCCACCACGTGCAACTTTGGAGGATGATGAACTGGTGATAACGGTTCGATTGGTGGCGCTCACGGAGGGTGTGGATCAAAATCTGCTGTCTTGTCAACTCCAAAATGTGATAGAGAAGAAGCAGAACATCGAGCTAAACCTGGCCACTGGCAACAATGTATTTGTGAAGGATATTGAGAAATTGGCCAAGGAATGTAAGCCAGGCAGCCTGTACCGTATGCGCGTGCGCATGACGCCGGCAGCGGATAGATCGCCGTACACATTTATTTTGGTTGCACTGCTTTAGTTTCTTGAAATAAATGCACAACAATTGGGTTACAGTATTTCGTTATCCGATGCATTGGCTATTTTTGTTTTTTAATGAAGGAAGCGACCCAAACAAAAGCCGTTTTGTATCTGGCAGACGGCACCAGATTTGAAGGCATATCCATAGGAAAAAGGGGTACATCTGGCGGCGAGATTTGTTTCAACACTGGTATGTCTGGATATCAGGAAATTTACACAGACCCCTCCTACTTCGGCCAAATCATTGTTAACACCACCTCGCACATTGGTAACTATGGTGTGCATCTCGACGAAACAGAATCTGCAAAGCCAGCCATTAAGGGTCTGGTTGTCAACGAATTCTGCCAAACCCCGAGTCGAGCCACCGCTTCGGGTAGTTTGCAAGACTATTTGGAGCAGCACCACACGGTTGGCATAGCCGGATTGGATACTCGTCAACTGGTCCGGCATTTACGCACCAGGGGAGCCATGAATGCCGTTATATCCACGGAATATTTCGATGTGGCTGCCTTGAAAGCAAGAATGGAAGAGGTTCCTAACATGGCCAATCTGGAATTGTCTTCACAGGTGACCACACCAGAAGCCTATGAATTGGGTCAGGAAAACGATGGCATCAAAATCGCAGTGCTGGATTACGGCATTAAATCATCTATCCTACGCAATTTCCGCCAAAGGAATTGTCAGATGAAGGTATTTCCAGCCCGAACGACTTTAGCAGATATGAAAGCATGGGGTGCGGATGGTTATTTTTTATCCAATGGTCCTGGTGATCCTGCGGTCATGGACTATGCAGTGGAGACCACCCGACAACTGGTTGACGCGAAGCTGCCAGTTTTTGGTATTTGCCTGGGGCATCAGTTGCTGGCCCGTGCAGCTGGAGTAGGCACTTTCAAAATGCATCAGGGTCACAGGGGACTGAATCACCCGGTAAAAAATCTGAACACAGGATACAGTGAAATCACTTCTCAAAATCACGGATTTGCCGTAGACCGCGTGTCACTCGAAAAAAATGACGACGTGGCCTTGACGCATTTGGATTTGAACGATCAGTCAGTAGAGGGATTGCGACTGAAAAATAGTCCTGCATTTTCCGTGCAGTATCATCCAGAATCGAGCCCGGGTCCGAACGATTCCAAGTACCTTTTTGACGACTTTTTACAACTCATTCAAAGCAACTAACCCATGAGCTTAATTGAAAGTGTATTTGCCCGCCAGATATTTGACTCTCGCGGCAACCCAACCATTGAAGTAGATGTGACAACGACCAACGGATTTGTGGGTCGCGCAGCGGTACCCTCCGGTGCTAGCACTGGTGAAAATGAAGCTGTAGAATTGCGAGATGGGGGAGCGCCTTATCATGGCAAGGGGGTGATGAAAGCTGTGGAAAATGTCAATGAGATCATTGCGCCGGAAGTTATTGGTTATTACGTAGATGAGCAGCACGGAATTGATCAGGCAATGATTGAGTTGGATGGGACGGAAAATAAGTCAAAATTGGGAGCCAATGCCATTCTTGGGGTTTCGCTGGCAGTAGCAAAGGCTGCGGCTATGGAAACGAGCCAATCACTTTATCGATATTTGGGGGGTGCCAACGCACACCTGATGCCGATACCCATGATGAACATCATTAATGGGGGTTCGCACTCAGATGCGCCCATTGCTTTTCAGGAGTTCATGATCCGACCCATTGGTGCTCCTACTTTTACCGAGGCCATGCGCATGGGTACGGAAATTTTCCATCACCTCAAAAAAATCCTCAAGGCTAAGGGTTTGAGTACTGCTGTGGGCGATGAAGGTGGATTTGCACCGAATTTTAGCGGAGGCACCGAAGAAGCGCTGGAAAGCGTGATAGCTGCCATAAAGAATGCCGGCTATACCCCCGGGGAGCAGGTGACGATTGCACTGGACTGTGCAGCTTCAGAATTTTTCGAAGACGGGAAATACAATTACAAAAAGTTTGAAGGGGAAAACGGAAAGTTGAGAAGTGTGGATGAGCAGGTCATGTATCTGGAGGAGTTAGTGGATAAATACCCCATCGATAGTATCGAGGATGGTTGCGATGAAAACGACTGGGATGGTTGGAACAAGCTCACCCAGAAAATAGGCAACAGGTGTCAACTCGTAGGCGATGATTTGCTAGTGACCAATGTTAAATTTCTGAAACGCGGTATTGAAGAGAGGTGTGGTAACTCTATTCTAATCAAGGTAAATCAAATCGGCACGCTTACGGAGACCCTACAAGCCATCGAAATGGCTCACAAGGCAGGGTGGACGGCGGTAATTTCTCATCGATCGGGGGAGACTGAGGATACCACCATTGCCGATATCGCCGTAGCGACCAATGCGGGCCAAATCAAAACTGGCTCCTTGTCACGTTCAGACCGGATGGCAAAATATAACCAACTGCTGCGGATAGAAGAGGAGTTGGCAGAGGTGGCGCGGTATCCACAGAAGGTCAAATAAAGTCAAAGCGTTATCTTTATAACTATGAAGAAGGTCCGGATTCCAAAGATTTTTAAAAATTTCTATGTGGTGGTAGGACTTTTTTTTCTCTCCTGGATTCTTTTTTTTGATGGTAATGATTTGTTTACTCACAACAGGCTGTCTAATAAAAAGGAAGATCTGGAGCAATCAAAAGCGTTTTACGAAGATAAGATTCTGGAAATCCGAAATGATCATGAAGCCCTCAAGTCGGATGAAAATCAACTGGAAAAAATAGCCAGGGAAAAATATCTAATGAAGCGCGACAGTGAGGACGTTTATTTAATTGTAAGAGATAAAATCGATTGAAATGAAAAAAGCTTGTCTCCTTCTCGGTTGTTTGTTTTTGGTCTTTTTTGCTGAAGCACAGTTTCGGAGAAAATCATCCGCTTTGGATAAATTTTATTTCGGCGGTGGTTTGGGTGCTTCTTTTGGCACCAATTTTACTTCAATAAGTGCCTCACCCTTGGTAGGTTATCGCATCACGGATAACTGGTCGGCGGGGGTTCGCCTCACGTATCAGTACGTAGATCAAACAGTCGTGGGTTTGGGTAATTCCAAGGTTAACTTCAATAATTATGGCGGCGCACTTTTTACGCGTTACGTGATCGCCGAACGCTATTTTGCGCATGTAGAATATGAGAGTTTGAGTTTTGAGTTTCCTACTGGCACACTCACCCCCGACGGGGATGTGGCCACGGAGCGTGATGGAAATAATGCCTTGTTTCTCGGGGGTGGTTTTCGTGAACCACTTGGTGGTCGGGCTTCATTCAGTCTAACAGCCCTCTACAATGTGCTTTGGGAAGAAGGAGACCTATATCCTTACGCCAGCCCCATTGTTATTAGGGCAGGTTTTGCTGTGGGTTTTTAAAGCTCCCTACCGTACTGCTTTCCAAGTGCCTGCAGGTCTTCCACCACTTTTGTCAGGAGTGGAATTCCATTTTTCAACCGTTCCTCTTCGCAAGCCCGTTCAGGGTCTCCTGGAATAAGTACATGGGTTTCTCCTGATATGGTTTCCGACGACCGGAATCTTTCGATCCACTTATCCATGTGGCTCAGGAATTCTTCTTTGGGACGGAAGGCATCTATTCGCATGGCGCCGAAGAAGTGACCTATGCCTTCCCCTACCGGATCGTCCGGGGCATCCAGGAATGCAACAAATGGGGGAACCCAGGGACCGTAATTGGCACCGGATAGCAAGGCGGAAAAAATATCTACTACGGCCCCCAGCGCATAACCTTTATGCGATCCGTGTAGGCGATCGCCACCCAGTGGACGCATGGCGCCGCCTGCTATAAGACCCCTGGCGTCGGTTGTCATCTCACCATCTTGGTCTTGTAACCAACCTTCTGGGGCTTCTTCACCTTTCCGTTGTAAAACTTCCAGTTTACCATTGGCAGCCGTAGTGGTGGCCATGTCTAATACGAACGGTGGCTGTTGCCCGGCCGGAATGGCAATAGATATTGGATTGGTACCCAAAAGTCTTTCTTTGGAAAAGGTAGGGGATACCAACGGGCTGGCATTCGTCATCGAAAGACCAATACAATCCTTTTCCAGCGCCTGCATGCTATGAAACCCGGCGATGCCATAATGATTGGAATTTTTTACGCTTACCCAACCAGTGCCTACCTGTGCCGCTTTCTCCAGGGCCACCTCCATCCCTTTTCTGGCTACCACCAGGCCCAGGCCTGCGTCACCATCGATGACGGCAGTGCTTGGCGTTTCGTGCACAATGCTCACGTTCGGTCTGGGGTTGACCCTTCCCTTTTCATACAAACGAATATAGCCCGCCAGGCGAGCGACGCCATGTGAATCGATGCCGCGCAGGTCGGCACTTACCAATACTTTGGCCGCATAGGCGGCATCTCCACGTGGGCATCCGATGGATTCAAAAATGGATTGTGTAAATTGTAGAAGATGTTCGGATGATAAGGTCATAAAGGAAAAATTCATCGCAAAGTAACGTAAAGTGTAATCATGGAAAAATTGCTTGTTTTGCTATTCATGTTAAGTGCCCTGGTGTGCCAGTCTAAAGAGGTGCCTTCGCGTGTAACGGCTGTCATTGTTTTCCAAACTCGTGCGGAAGTCACCCGCGAAGCAACCGTTCAATTGACTGCTGGTACGCACGAATTGGTATTTGGCGGTATTTCTACCGCTATCGATGTGAATTCTATTCGGGTAAACGGAAAGGGGCGCTTGACGCTTCTTGGCATCAGCTACCGTCAGAATTATTTGAACCAAGGGGCTTTGCCTGATTACTTGAAACGGTTGAAAGACCGCATTGCAGAATTGGAGCAAACCATCCAACAATCCAACAATCGGTCAGGGGCTTTGACCACCGAGGCCAACTTGCTGAACAACAATCAACAATTTAAGGGAGAAAATGCCAATCTTTCGGTAGCTGAGCTTCGGGACATGGCAGATTATTTCCGAACACGCACACTAGCCATAAGCAATGAGCAATTGGAGGTGAAGGCGACCATTGATGAGGCGGAAAAAGAGTTGCAAAAAGTCAAGGCCCAATTGAATGAACGCAGCCAGGGTTACAACCAGAGCGCTGGAGAAATTGTGATCAATGTAGAAGCTGAACAAGCCAGCTCTATAAATATCGAAATTTCCTACCTGGTGAGCCGGGTAGGCTGGCAGGCTACGTACGATATACGGGCGCAGGAGGTAGGTGCTCCCTTACAACTTACATACAAAGCGCAGGTCTTTCAGCGCACAGGGGAAAACTGGAATCAGGTAAAGCTGACCTTGTCTACGGGAGATCCGACGGCAAACATGAATAAGCCAGACCTGAATCCGCAATACCTGGAAATCGCCGACCCGCTGGTGGGCTACAACAAAAACGGTATTCAATCAAAAAAAATGAGGTCGATGAATAACGTGGTGTATATGGAATCGGCGGCAGATGAGGAGGAGGTTTTGGCAGACTTAGAGGTGAATACCGTCACGCAGACTTTTTATACCAACTATGAGATTGCAGAGGTTTATGATCTCCCATCCAGCAACAAGCCAGTAAATGTGGCCATTCGTGATCAGGAAATTCAGGCCACCTATGAGTACCAGACCGTACCAAAAAAAAGGAATCGAGTGTTTCTTGTCGCCAATATTAAAGACTGGGGGCAACTGGTGCTTTTGCCAGGAACCATGAATGTATTTTTTGAGGGGGGGTATGTGGGGGAAACCCAAATGAACCCGCAAACAACTGAAGAGGAACTTACCCTTTCGCTGGGGTATGATCCAGGCATCACGGTTAAGCGCGAGCCAATTCAGGACCTGACTTCCCGTAAAACCATCGGCAGCAACATCACAGAAGCGCATGCCTATGTGATAGAGGTGCGTAACAATAAAAAAGCTTCCATTGATCTGGTTGTTGAGGATCAGGTGCCGGTGGTGCGCGACAGTGACATCAAGCTGGAAGTCCTAGAAACGGATGGAGCTGAACTAAATGAAAACACCGGTCTACTGAAATGGCGCAGCCAGTTGGGGCCGGGTGAACAACTACGGAAAACCATTAGGTATGAAGTAAAGTATCCAAAGAACAAACGACTCAGCGGTCTTTGACCGTTAGACAGAAATCTCTGCCGGCCAACAGAAAGCTGTCAGCATAGGCTTACATTTTTCATGACATTTAAATAGACAAATAAATTAGAATATGTTTTTAAAGCGAATACTACTGTCCATTGGATATCTGGGGTTCCTCCTTACCGCTTACGGTCAGGAGGATTTTCAATTCGATCTGGACCAATTAAAAATCGAACACCAAACTTATACGTTAAGCAATGGGCTAACCCTTATTGTTCATGAGGATACAAAAGCCCCGATTGTGGCGGTGAATGTATGGTACCATGTTGGATCCAAGAATGAGCCGGAAGGGAAAACCGGTTTTGCTCATCTGTTCGAGCATTTGATGTTCAACGGCAGCGAAAATTTCAATGATGATTATTTTCAGGCCATGGAATCTATAGGGGCCACCACGCTTAATGGCACGACCTGGTTTGACAGGACCAACTACTTCCAGAATGTACCAAAAGAAGCGCTGGATGTGGCTTTATTTATGGAATCCGATCGCATGGGTCATTTCAAGGGTGCCATCACGCAGGAGCGATTGGATGAGCAACGCGACGTGGTAAAAAATGAAAAGCGTCAGGGAGATAATCAGCCTTACGGAAAGACTGAGTACCGGGTACTGGCCAACTGCTATCCGGCAGGGCACCCCTACAGCCATAGCACCATCGGTTCAATGGACGATCTGAATGACGCTTCATTAGAGGATGTAAAAGAATGGTTTAGCAAGTACTATGGGGCCGCAAACGCTGTGGTCGTGGTAGCTGGTGATATTTCTGCAGATGAAGCGTACGAACGTGTGAATGAATACTTCGGAGACGTTGAGCCTGGTCCTCCAGTCACACACCCTCAGGTGAATATTGCCAAAAGAAGTGGTACTATCGAAGAAGTCATGCAAGATAACGTGCCTCAGGTGCGGTATTACATGGTCTGGAATGTACCTGAATTTGGCAGTCAGGAGGTTACATACCTCGATCTGACCGCCAATGTATTGTCTAGCGGCAAAAACTCACGGCTTTACAAACGCCTAGTCTATGACAATCAGATTGCTTCAAGCGTGAGGGCTTACGTGGAGGACAATGAAATTGGCTCGCGTTTTTACATCGAGGCGGATGTTAAGCCGGGTGTAACACCAGAGAAGGTGAAAATGGCCATAAACGAAGAACTAAGGCGTTTCCTTAAGGAGGGACCTACACAGGAGGAGCTGAACCGAATTAAAACTCAGTATTTTGCGGACTTTACGCGTGGCATCGAGGGTATTGGTGGTTTTGGCGGAAAATCAGATATTTTGGCGCGTTACCAGGTGTACCAAGGCGAGGCTGCTCATTACATGCAGGTGTTAGAATGGGTAAAATCAGCGACTGCTGCGGATTTAAAGGAGACTGCTTCAAACTGGCTATCTGATGGACTCTACCTTTTAAAGGTGGTGCCATTTCCAAAGTACAATGCGGTGGCTACTGAAGTAGATAGAAGTAAAGGATTGCCAGAGTTGGGCAAGGCCTCAGAAGTGAAATTTCCAAACGTTCAGGAGGCCACCTTGTCAAATGGCATCCGGGTGTTATTGGCAGAGCGGCACAACGTTCCGCTCGTAGAGATGAGTCTTAGATTAAATGCCGGCTATTCTGCCGATCAGGGGGGGAAACCCGGCACGGCACAGTTGACCTTAAGCATGTTGGATGAAGGCAGCAAAAATCGAAATGCACTGGAAATATCCAAACTGGAACAATCGCTGGGTGCTGAAATAGGTACAGGAAGCTCATTAGATGAGTCGTTTGTTTCTTTAAGTGCATTGGTGCCAAGACTTGATGAAAGTCTGGATTTGTGGGCGGACATCATTTTGAATCCGGCATTTCCTCAAGCTGATTTCGAGCGACTTAAGCAACAACAGATGGTGAGCATACAGCAAGAAAAAGCCCAGCCGGTGGCCATGGCTTTGCGGGTATTTCCCAAATTGATGTACGGAGAGGACCATGCCTATGGTGTTCCCTTCACTGGCTCGGGGTACGAAGGCACCGTGTCTAATATCGGTCGTGAAGATTTGATTAATTTTTATAACACCTGGTTCAAGCCCAATAATGCGACCCTCACGGTTGCAGGGGATATCACCATGGATGAGTTAAAACCAAAGCTAGAAAGTCTCTTCAAAAAGTGGAAAGAAGGTACGGTGCCTGAAAAGAATTTAGCTTCAGTAGCTGTGCCTAAAAATAAAGTCTATCTGATGGATCGTCCTGGATCACCGCAAACGGTTCTTTTTGCAGGTTATCCAGTAGCGCCATACGGCCAGGTGAGTGAGGAGGCGCGACAGATGATGAATAACATCTTGGGCGGTGAATTTACCAGTCGCATCAATATGAATCTTCGGGAAGATAAAGGGTGGGCCTATGGTGCCTTTTCACTCATTTTTAACGCAAAAGGCCAAAGACCTTTCCTGATTTACGCGCCCGTTCAAACGGACAAAGCGGCTGAGTCTATGGAGGAAATTCAGAAAGAGTTGTCAGGCTATATCTCAGATAATCCACCTACTTCTAAAGAATTAGAGAAGACGAAGAAAAACGAAGTGCTCCAGTTACCGGGTCAGTGGGAATCGTTGGGCAGTGTGTTGAGCTCTTTGAATCAAATTGTATCTTATAACTTGTCTAGGGATTATTATGAAGGCTATGCAGATCAGGTGCGAGGGGTAGCAGTGGGCGACATTCAAGCGGTAGCCGAAGAGTTTGTAAATCCAAAAGCCCTTAGCTGGGTGGTCATTGGCGATCGCGCCCAAATTGAAGAAAAGATAAAAGCATTGGGATATGGAGAGATCGTGCGCATTGATGCGGATGGCAATGTACTATCATTCGAAGAGCAACAATTGGGCGTGGAGGGTCAAGACTGACGCATCTGACCGCCTATGAGAAAAAGCCTGCTTTAATGAGTAGGCTTTTTTTGTGAAGCCACATCCAATTCGCTTATTCGATCCAATAGACTTAATAGTACGCCTTCCTTCAGGGCGTAGGAAGAAACGCGGATTTGCTGGATGTTGCAGGTTTTGAGCACATAATCAACCAATATACTTGCCACTACGATCATGTCTACGCGCATTTCTATCATACCCGGTATGGCCAGCCTTTCTTCACGAGTTTTGGCCAGTAACTGTTTGTAGGCATTACGGAAGCCATCCATGGTCAAGGGAAGCTCCGTGGGCTCCAGGCTGCGTTCGATGGCCTCTTCGAAACAATATATGTCACTCAGGGTATCAAAAGTACCCGAACAGCCGACCAAAGTGGTGGGTTCATATTTTTCAACGGCCTCGTGCAGTGGAGCCAGATGTTCGGCGAAGTGCGCCCGCAAGTGCTGAATGGCCGACGAAGAAATCGGATCTGCATCGTGAAAAGTCTCTACCAATCGCTGACCGCCAATTTCAAAACTCTGCATCCAAACAGGTTGCTGCTCGCCAGTGATGATGAACTCGCAGCTGCCCCCTCCAATGTCCATGATCAAAGAGGTTTCCGGGAAAGTACTCACTGCTCGTTTTACGCCATAGTAAATGTATTCAGCTTCTTCCATCCCGGAGATGATGTGGACGTTGATACCGGTTGCAGCCTTTACCTTACTCACCAGTTCATTGCCGTTTGAAGCATTTCGTATGGCACTCGTGGCCGTGGCATGAATGACATCTACTTGGAATTCGTCTATGATATCCTTGAAAAAACGCATGGCATCGATGGCTCGGGTTTCCGCCTCGGCAGTGATTTTTCCATCGTTAATTCCTTTTTCTCCTATTTTAACTGCTTTTCTTTCCCGTAGCAACACCCTGAATAATCCCTTGTCCACCGCTGCGATCAGCAGGTGGAAAGTATTGGTGCCCATGTCGATGACTGCAAGCTTCATGATTGATTTTCCCGGCGCAAGTTAATAGGTAACAACTGAGGTATAAAAACCATACCAACTATTTCCCTAGCTTAACTTTCCTAATGCACAAAAGAGGTGATCAAAAAATCAGCCTCTATATTTACCAAGATCTATAAATATTTTATCCATGAGTGCTGACAAACCCAAGACGCCAACTTTCCTTGTTTCCAAAGCGGAAAAGAATGCCCAACTCAATGCTTTGAACAATGAGGCCTATGCAGGAGGCGGAGAAGCTCGAATTGCCAAGCAGCACGAAAAGGGTAAGCTGACTGCAAGGGAGCGCATCGAGTTGTTACTGGACCCCGGGTCATTTGAAGAAATTGGTCGCTTTGTTCAACATCGAACGCAGGAATTTGGCATGGATCAACAACATTACCTGGGGGATGGCATCGTCACGGGATTCGGAAAAATCGACGGTCGACTGGTCTATGTGTTTGCCCATGATTTCACCGTATTTGGTGGCTCACTTTCGGAAACTTTTGCCGAAAAAACTGTCAAAATCATGGATTTAGCCATGCAAAATGGCGCACCCATCATTGGTCTGAATGACTCCGGTGGGGCCAGAATTCAGGAAGGGGTTCGTTCTCTTGGAGGATATGCAGATATTTTTTATCGAAATACACGCGCTTCAGGAGTTGTGCCGCAAATTTCAGCAGTCATGGGCCCTTGTGCGGGAGGTGCCGTTTATTCTCCCGCCATCACAGATTTTGTCTTCATGGTGGAGCAAAGCAGCTACATGTTTGTGACAGGACCAAATGTGGTAAAAACGGTAACCAACGAGGAAGTGACCAGTGAAGAGTTGGGTGGTGCCCAGGCGCATGCCAGCAAAAGTGGGGTCACACATTTTGCATCGGCCAACGAGGTGCAATGCATCCAGGACATCAAAAAACTGCTTGGCTACATTCCTTCCAACTGCGAGGATGAACCGCCACTATCTCCTTATGACTTTTCGGTAGATGAAACCAGAGAGGTGTTGGAGAATGTGCTTCCGGATAATCCCAACCAGCCATATGACATGCACGACGTCATTACCGGCATCATCGATGAGGAGAGTTTCTTTGAAGTCCATAAAGACTATGCAGAAAACATCATCTGTGGTTTTGCCCGGTTAGGTGGTCGTAGCCTGGGTATTGTGGCCAATCAGCCCATGCACATTGCCGGAGTACTGGACATCGACTCAAGTAAAAAGGGCGCCAGGTTTGTACGGTTTTGTGACGCCTTTAATGTTCCGCTTCTGGTGCTGGTGGATGTGCCCGGCTTTCTTCCTGGCACAGACCAGGAATGGAATGGTATCATTTCCAATGGTGCCAAACTTTTGTATGCCTTTAGTGAGGCCACCGTGCCCCGGATTTCTGTCATCACACGAAAAGCCTATGGTGGGGCTTATGATGTAATGAATTCCAAACATATCGGTGCAGATATGAACTATGCCTGGCCCACGGCGGAGATCGCTGTCATGGGTGCGCAGGGTGCCTCTGAGATTATCTTCAGAAAAGAGATTCAGTCGGCGAACGATCCGAATGAAAAGCTACAAGAAAAAATAGATGAATACACCACCTTATTCGCCAATCCGTACGCGGCAGCTGGTAGAGGCTTTATTGATGAAGTGATTTTCCCGCGCAATACCCGTAAAAAGCTGATGAAGGCATTTGAAATGTTGGAAAATAAAGTAGATAATGTTCCCCGTAAGAAGCATGGAAACATCCCCTTATAGGGGCTCATTCAGTCTTGCGTAGCCGACCCTAGCTCTTGCGCAAAAAGTGAGACACTCTGCGCGTGAATTTTTTGCATGAAGCATCCGAAGATTTGTGATGGACCATTTTTTCAGAGACGGTTTTCACTTCCAGGTAATCTGCCAGATTGGAGATGCTTTGCATGGATCGCATCCATCGACTGACTTAGAAGATGGTCCGAGATTCCTCAAAAGTTTTGTAAATAGTCCATTGTACCCATTGTTGCTAAAATTGGATTGGACCGTCAGTTGCTTGGTGCGGGCCTTTTGGGATTTGTGACTGCTGGGGGTGTAATTGGGTTAAAACTCACGCTTGTACCCCATCGATACTCGCTTATGAAAAGTTTGGTTTAATTTCACCGTACTGTATGGTCAATCTCCCGTTCTTTTCCATGTTGTGTGGAGACAACGGCTCCAGTCAGCAGTGCGTCAGATAAGCGAAATTATCTTCAAGCGCATTGGTGTAGCGTTTGAACTTGAAATCCCATTGGTTGGTTATTTCGGACTCTGGCTGTTGATTCACCTATTGATGGAACCATGGGATAAAATGAATATGCGGTAAAACCAGTGATTGTTGTTGTTTTAAAGTCAGGACAATCCTGACTAAGTGCTTCCAGCATGATGCTATTTATTAATTATGGACAAAAAATCGCAAGACTTTCTTTACAAGTATTTGAACAATCCGAGCCCGACGGGTTTTGAATCAGAAGGACAAAAAATCTGGCTGGATTACGTAAGCCCTTACGTAGACTCCCATTATGTAGATACTTATGGCAGTGTGTTCGCGGCCATTAACCCCGAGGCTGATTACAAAGTGGTGATAGAAGCACATGCCGATGAAATCAGTTGGTTTGTAAACTACATCAACGAGACGGGTTACATCTACGTGATCCGCAACGGTGGTTCAGACCATATGATTGCGCCCGCTAAACGAGTAAATATTCATGGCGCCAAAGGCACGGTGAAGGGCGTATTTGGTTGGCCCGCCATTCATGTAAGGGATAAGGAGACCGAAAAGGCGCCCACGCTCAAAAATATTTGTATCGACGTAGGTGCCTCCAACAGGGAAGAGGTAGAGGAAATGGGGATTCATGTAGGTGCTGTGATTACCTTCGAAGATGAACTGATGGAGATGAATAACAAATATCTGGTAGGTCGAGCGCTAGACAATCGTGCCGGCGGATTCATGATCGCCGAGGTGATGCGTAGGATATCGGAGAGCGGTTATCAATTACCCTTTGGTCTATATGCGGTAAATAGTGTACAAGAGGAGATTGGTCTCAGAGGGGCGGAAATGATTAGCCGAAAAATAAAGCCGGATGTGGCCATCGTGACAGATGTGACCCATGATACACAATCTCCGATGTATGACAAAATTACCAGTGGGGATATTACTGCGGGAGCTGGGCCGGTGATCTCTTATGGGCCTGCAGTACAAAATAATTTGCGAGATCTAATCATTTCGGTGGCTGAAGAGGAAAAGATGTCATTTCAGCGCCTTGCTTCCTCGAGAAGTACGGGGACAGATACCGATGCCTTTGCCTACTCAAGTGAAGGAGTGGCTTCTGCACTCATTTCACTTCCCCTCAAATACATGCACACTACGGTAGAGATGGTGCATAAAGAGGACGTACAAAAGGTAATTGGTTTGATTGAAGCAGTGGTTCGGAAGATAGAGGCCGGACAGGATTTTAGGTATCTACAGTAATGGTTTTTACCGACCAAACCGGGCGCGAGGTTAGCCTATGGGAAACGCCCAAACGGTTGGTGTCGTTGGTACCCAGTCAGACTGAATTACTAATAGATCTGGGATTGCCAGTAGTGGGGCGGACGAAATTCTGCATACATCCACATGATAAGGTACAGCAAATCGAGGTGGTGGGAGGTACTAAAAATCTGCGTCTGGACGCCATCTCAGCATTGGCACCCGACTTGATCGTTGGTAACAAAGAGGAAAATGAGCGACAGCAAATACAGCTGCTAGCCGAAAAATTACCAGTTTGGTTAAGTGATGTGACATCGATACGGGATGCCATAGAAATGATAGAGTCGATTGGCCAGATTACCGGGGCTATTGGCACCACCAAGTCTTTGGTAGACCAAATTGAATCGGATTTACGCGCACTGCAGCACAAGTTCTCAGGAAAAGTACTCTACCTGATCTGGCAGCAACCGTGGATGGCCGCAGGTCCAGATACTTTCGTCCATTCAATGCTCACTCATTTGGGATTCACCAATATTGTAAAACAACCCCGCTACCCGGTTCTCGACGAATACATTGTAAAGGAATTACGCCCGGATCATGTGTTCTTTAGTTCTGAGCCGTTTCCTTTCAAGCCGGCTCACCGGCAGGCCTTCAAGGCATTAAATTCTGCTCACCAGGTCTCTGTGAACGGGGAAATGTTTTCCTGGTATGGCAGCAGATTGGCACGGGTGCGGTCTTATTTTGAATCTAACTGGTTAGGCGATTAGTAGGTCATTAGGCGCAAAAGTTGAATAGGCTTGGTCATGGCCAATGGACTGTACTCACTGGTTCATTAGATAACCCGCAATTGCGAAGGCCACAAATCCCCCCAGCATCCAAAGCGCGCCGGGCGTCCATTTACGAACGAATAATTTGGTAAAATACCAACGGCCCTCGCGCTTTATTGCGCGCTCAGTTGAGGTATTTACTTTTTGAGACAACTTCATGATGTCTTCGTCTGAGACCACACCAAAGGACGCACGGATGATGGCCCCACCACCTTTTATGATGCAATAGACACCGAATAGTACAAGCGGTAAACCAATGAGGTGTCGGATGAGCGCTGGTGTATCTCCGCTGTCCATGATCGGCAGCAGTGTCTCAGTGACCATGGACCATAGAATACTGATCGCCAGAGTGGCAATTAAAATCCGACCGATCCAAAGTTTGATGGGGCTCAAAAGCTAAAAGAGGTCAAAAGATTTTCAGAGGTTGCTTAAAAACGCGGGCACACATTAAAATGGATGATGCGTTTAATGCTTTTCTTATTCCATTTACCAACCACATAATTGTCAATTTTAGGAAGGAAAGTTCATCATTTTGGCACTGGGGCGAATATCTTTATTGAACTGAGTTAAAATTTTTTCGTGCGTAAATTGAAAACGGTGAAAGCCCACGGCATGGGCAAGCACATTTATTGGTGTCGCGCTTTTAGCTGATTTTCTATGTCTATCAGTTGTACCCCTTGATCAGCCAATAATACCAGCCAATGATAAAACAAGTCGGCCGACTCCTCCACCAATCTTTCCCGGTCTCCGGACATGGCTTCTAAAATCATCTCCACTGCTTCTTCCCCCACCTTTTGTGCAATTTTCTGTGTGCCTGCGTCGAACAGATGGTTGGTATAAGATCCTTCGCGAGGCGTTGCTTTTCGTTGCAGAATGGTGGCTTCCAGGCTGTGCAGGAAGCCTTTGGCGTTGGTTTCTTCAAAACAGGTTTCGTTGCCCAAATGACAGGTGGGGCCATCCGGAAGGGCTTTGAAGAGCAGTGTATCCTGGTCGCAATCTAATTTTGCCTCCAGTATGTGTAGGTAATTTTTACTTGTCTCCCCTTTGGTCCACAAGCGGTTTTTACTCCTACTAAAGAAAGTCGCTTGAGCGGTGGTGAGGGTTTGGTTCAGTGCTTCTTCATTCATATAACCCAGCATGAGCACCCTTTCAGTATGCGCATGTTGAATAATTGCAGGAAGGAGTGAATCAGTAGTTTTTGCAAAATTGGGAGTCTCTTTGAGGGCAATCATTTATTTGACGGTGAACTTAATTTATGATTGGGTTTCTTAGTGATATCCCAAAATTAACTTATCTTGGTTTTAATCTAACTAAACCTAATCATATGAAGAAACTTACAAGTTTACTTTTGGGGCTAATGTTCTTACTTGCTTTGACTCTGACCACTGCATGTGGTGATGACGATGAGGAAGAGGAAAGACTATGTTCGAATACCTGTGCTTTCGCCAGTGATGGTGATTGTGACGATGGTGGATCCGGATCGGAGTTTAACATTTGTGATCTGGGTACAGATTGTAACGACTGTGGTGCACGTTAAGCACTTGACAACAGGCAGCTTAGGCTGCCTGTTTTTTTTATTGGTTGCCTGCAATGGCCAAACGGTCACCCACTTAAAAAGTGACGGCTCAAAGTTTCTGCAATTGGTGGTGGACCAAAATATTGAGGAGGCCGTGGACTACATGGACCAGGAAACCTATTCTTCAGTCACCAAAGCACAGTTGACGGAACAATTGCATCTGATGCGCAAGCGGTTATTTGAAAAGCATCAATCAAACATTCGGGTGGAAGGGGTGAGCAGTTACCAGTTGTCCAAAGAGGGCACCTACAAATCCAGCTTCCCGTATCAGTCCGTACACAAGATATCCAGTGACCAGGGTGTGGAATGGATAGAGATACTCTGGCATCAGAAAACAGGAAAAATCTTCAGTGTCAAGTTTCCAGATCGAAAGACTACTGACGCATCTTTCTGACTGGAATGTGCGCCGCTTCCATTTCCTTTTTTAGATCTGGTATGGACACCTCTCCAAAGTGAAAAATGCTTGCTGCCAGGCCGGCATCGATTTTTCCGTTTTTAAAAAGCTCAATGAAATGGCCTGCGTGGCCTGCGCCCCCTGAAGCAATAATGGGTATGGACACTAATTCAGCCATTCGGGTAGTAAGGGCGATGGCAAAACCGTTTTTTGTGCCATCGTGCACCATTGAAGTAAGTAGGAGCTCACCCGCTCCCCTTTTGGCTCCTTCCTGTGCCCACGCGAAGGCATCGATTGCTGTGGCCTCCCGGCCGCCTTTGACAAATACTTTCCATTCGTTGTTTATGAACCCCGCATCTATGGCCAATACGATGCACTGACTTCCAAATTGATTGGCAAGTTCATTGATCAATTCCGGACGTTTGACGGCCGCTGAATTTATGCTCACCTTATCCGCACCGGCGTTGAGTACCGCCGATACGTCGGCCATTGAGCTGATGCCACCTCCAACGGTAAAGGGGATATTGATCACTGCGGCAACTTTTTCCACGAGGTCTACGAGCGTTTTTCTTTTATCCACCGTAGCCGTGATGTCTAGAAATACCAATTCATCTGCACCGGATGCCGCATACCGTTGAGCGAGTTCTACTGGATCACCGGCATGACGGATATTCACAAAATTTACTCCCTTAACA
>CAYOEV010000024.1:0-5456 GCA_964403075.1 uncultured Roseivirgaceae bacterium
ATTTGAATGAAACCCGTCTTGTGGAACTCCATGTTTTTATCGAAATAGATGTAGTTCAGAAATGCCCTTGGTGCTGTAGATTGATCACTCTTATCTGCCATTCCTGCATTACTAAGCGCTTCTTCAAATTCGGATGCCAACACCGTGCGTGAACCGGTTTCACCTAAAGGTATCACGTTGGCAGCCTCAAAAGCATTAAATAAAGTACTAAAAGCGGTGGCCGCTAAATCATTTCCTGAAGGAGACACTTCATAATTCGCATAAACACTCAGCTTAATCGTATCTCTCGGGTCTACGTGAACCATTACCATGGCTCCGGTAGTCCCAGCATCCAATGCCTGTACCTGACTTCCGTTGTTCGACGGATCTCCATCTCCTGTCCCTGTGTGGTTTGCGCTCGCATTGGTATGCCGGGTGACTGCTTCAAAAATTTCTGCCCCATTTTCAAAAGTCTCAGTAATGGAGTCATTGACCGCAGTGGTTCGAAAAGAAACGCGCGTGTTCCCCTGATGGTCTGTGAGGTTGTATTCGTAATTGGCATAGTCATACGAATATGTCTAACAAAAACAAGTACCCGTTATCATTTATTGCCTCGTGCCCAACAGGGTCACATGCAGGCACATCGCGCCCACTTCTAAATCAAACGCCAGCACAGCCCTAAAAAACGCAGTGTGGCGACAAGTAAAAGCAGGGTAATCAGCCTTGCAGCGCATTTACCTTTTCTTCCCAGGCCAACTGCACCTGACTTAGCATTTGCTTCTTTTCGCCATGCATTTGACTAAGTGCGCTCAGCTTCTCAATGTCATTTATATATTCCGGAAGCGCCATCTTTTCCTCTAATTGATTGACCTCCGTCTCCAGGGACATTACCCGCTCCTCCAATGCAGCAATATCCTTCTCTAGCTTTTGCTGATCGTCCTGAAATTTGGGCTTACTTTTCGGACTCGCTTTTTTCGGCGCCACGTGCTGTATCTCCTTTTCCGATTTTACCTGTTGGTCGCGCCACCAAATAAACTCATCGTATGTACCAGGATATACCTTAAGCTCCTTGTCCTCGATCCACCATATTTTATTAGCCACCTGGCTTATAAAATGCCTATCGTGCGAAACCAACAAGAAGGTGCCTTCATACTGCTGCAGCGCCTGAATGAGTATACTCACCGATAGCATATCCAGATGGTTTGTAGGCTCATCTAATAACAAAAAATTGGCTTCGGAAATCAGGGTTTTAGCCAATGCAACCCTTGATTTTTCTCCACCGGACAACACTTTTATTTTCTTGAATACCTCCGATTCAGAAAAAAGGAAGCAGCCAAGCACATTGCGTAACTCTTGTTCGGTTTTGCCAGTCCCTTCCATTTTTAGTTCGTCCAGCAGGTCGTGTTGCACATTCAACGCTTCCAGCTGATGTTGTGCATAAAAAGAAGTGATCACATTATGGCCGGTTTCTATGCTGCCTTCGAAAGGCTCCATGCCCGTCAGCATGCGAAGTAAGGTTGATTTCCCTTTTCCGTTTGCACCGATTAAAGCAATTTTATCTCCCCGTTCGATGGCCAAATCGGTCTGCTGCAACACATCTAGTTCATTGTAAGATTTGGAGAGGTTTTTTCCTCTTTTTACATGTCGACCAGATTTCATAGAAAAATTAAATTGAAAGTTCACCTGCATGTTTTCATCCACGACCTGATCAATTTTTTCCATTTTGTCGAGCATCTTCATCTTGGACTGCACTTGTCTTGATTTGGTGGCCTTCGCCCGAAAGCGGTTGATGAACTGCTCAGTTTGCTTAATTTTTTGCTGTTGATTTTCGTGTGCATTCTGCTGGATTTCATTTCGAAGTTCCTTTTCGGCTTCATAATGGTCGTAGTCGCCTTTGTACACATTCAACTTGCCGCCGTATACTTCTACAATCTTATTGACCGACCGGTTGAGGAAATGCCGGTCGTGACTCACAATGATATAGGCACCCTCATAGGACTGCAGGTAATTTTCTATCCATTGAATGGATGGTAAGTCCAGGTGGTTGGTCGGCTCATCCAGTAAGAGCAGGCTCGGCTTTTCCAAAAGGAGTTTGGCCAGCATCACACGCATCCTCCATCCACCAGAAAATTCAGCCAGTGATCGTTCGAGATCCGCTGTTTCAAAACCAATCCCTTCTAAAATTTCTTCGGCACGTGGCTTTAACGAGTACCCCTCTGCTGCTTCAAATCGTTCCTGCAGGTTAGCCAAACGGTCCACCAGCTCATCCCGGTAGTTGGTTTCCATCTCCCGGATGGCGGCATCTATCTCGTCTTGTATTTTTAAAATAGGCTTAAAAGCCTGCATGGCCACTTCCAGAATGCTTTCATTGGTTTGAAAAGACAAGAGATCCTGATTGAGGAAACCAATGGTGGCCTGGTTACTCATGGAAATTTCTCCTGCGGTTGGCTGTACATCTCCCACCATCATTCGCAGCAGGGTGGACTTGCCAGTTCCATTCAGCCCAATCAATCCGATATGGTCGTCAGGACCGATAAAAAGTGAAGCGTCATCGTAGAGCACCCGGTCTCCGAGGTAAAAAGAAAGGTTATTTATTGCAATCACATTACAAAGGTAAAAGGCCTTCGTTAGGTCAATGGTTTATTCAGAAAAAATGAATTGTTCTGAACTTCAGCTAGTTTTACATACAAATATCAATGACATGCGACTAACCATACTGCTGATTTTTTTATCTGTTGGTTTAGTAAACTGTGCCACCAACGATTCCCAACCCACCATTTCGAGTGGCCCACCGGAGGTAGACAGCACCATATTGTCTACTGAAGGATTGCAACTTGAAACCATTCAGCTACCTCAAGGATTCCGCATCGATGTATTTGCGAGGGTAAATAATGCCCGTTCAATGGCCTTGTCTCCATCCGGGATCGTATATATAGGCAACAGAGCGGCCAATAAGGTATATGCGGTGGAAGATTCAGATGATGACGGGAAAGCCAACAAAGTGTACACCCTCCTTGAAGGCATGCGCATGCCGAACGGTGTGGCTTTTAGAGACGGTGACTTGTATGTAGCGGAAGTAAGCAAATTATGGAAGCTTTCGGATGTAGAAGATGACCTGGAAAACCCACCAACACCTGTCAATATTTACCAGAACTACCCAACAGACCGACACCATGGATGGAAATACATCGCTTTTGGTCCGGATGGTAAATTATATGTGCCAGTAGGTGCTCCTTGTAATATTTGCGAAAGCAATAACGAAATCTATGCGTCCATCACAAGAATGGATCCTGATGGCTCCAACCAGGAAATCTATGTGAAGGGCGTACGAAATTCAGTAGGCTTCACCTGGCATCCGCAGACCGGAGAGATGTTTTTTACAGAGAATGGGCGCGACTGGTTTGGTGATGACAAGCCGCCATGCGAATTGAATCGCGTCACTACAAAAGGACAGCACTTCGGGTACCCCTACTGTCATGGCGGACTTTATTTGGATGATGAATTTGGTAACGGAAAAGATTGCGAAGATTATGTGGCCCCGGTACAAAACTTAGGTCCCCACACCGCTCCCTTAGGTGTCAAATTTTGTACAAGCACCGGGTTTCCTACCTCCTATGAAAATAATATTTTCATCGCCGAGCATGGATCCTGGAACCGCAGTGCGAAGATTGGTTACCGCATAAGTCTTGTCCGTGAACTCAACGGAAATAGTTACGAAACGTTCGCTTCAGGATGGCTCAACGAGGCCACGCAAGAAGCCTGGGGACGACCGGTAGATTTAATATTCCGTCCGCAGGGTGATATGCTACTTTCGGATGACCTGACCGGGACCATCTACCGAATCTGGTACGAAGGCAGCTAGTAGAGAGTGTCCGTAAAAGGCTTAGCCAAAAAATTTACCCAAGGCTGCCGGGTGATTAAGTAGCCAACCACTGAGACTTTTACGTCCCCTGGCATTAGGGCTTACGGCATGAAGCACTTTATCACTTTTGAACAAAACTCCACGGCGTGCAATTGGCATCACAGACAGTGTACCCTCCGGCAACAGCAATTGCAGCTCCCCCCCGTCGGCCACCGTCCATTCTTCGTTAAGGTAGATGACCATGGAAATCAACCGATTGTTTCTTCCATTGAACTGATCGAAATGGGGTTGATAACCCTTTCCGGGCGGATAATACGCCATTTGGAATTCAAAACCCGATAGACTTAAGTAACAATGCCGGTTGAGCACCTGCACAGTTTCCTGTACGAGCGACCAAAACGACGCAATGGCCACATCACGATGCTCATCCAGCCAGTAATTTAGATCACCCCGGATCGAGCGCGCTATGGTCAATTGATCATTCGCACCGATGCCGGCAGGCTGAAATACACCTGCCACATGCTTTTGATCAAAGAAACGCACAAGTTCCTTTTGAGCGGTGACATCGATCATCGAGTCGATGATCACATAATCATTATCTGCCAGGGCATCGATCCAATCGAGCCACTGACGCTCATTAAAATGTTGAAACAATGCAAAGTAAAAAGCTTGTGAAAGTAGCACTTTAAACCGACACCAGGCCTTCTATTATTAAAGCTGCTCAAAAAGCGACAGGCAGGTATCGGCTGCTATGCCTCCCTCGATGGCTACTTCTGCAAAACCTGCGCTCAAGATCGCTGCCGCCTTGATATCAATCTGATGGGTGTAGGTCTTAATTTGATCAATCGAGGCACCAAAAGTGACTTTGGCCACCCGACTCCAAATGATACCGGCCATGCACATGGGGCAGGGCTCACAAGTCGTGACCAAATGTGTGCCCTTAAGCATGTGACCTGCATCATAGGCCCGCTGTAACACATTCATCTCGGCATGTGCCAGGGGGCCGTCGGTAGCCACCGAGTTGACCGCCTGACACAATAATTTTCCCTCCGCATCAAATAACAGAGCAGCAAAGGGCGATTTTTGCTGCCGGCCAAGGGCTATGGCCTGATACATGTAGGGCGTGTTGACTGACATACTGCCAAAAGCCCTTTCCCTGGGTCTAGGTTCCAACAGCTTTTGTTTATTTTGGGCACTCATCCCAATTTGGTCGTCGACAACCGCGCGGCAGTTGTTTTGGCAGTTTCACTGATCATCATAACTCTCAGCATAGATCCTTCTTTAGTAAAGAACAATTGACCGCATCTGCTGGCCCCTCCGCGAGCCATCGCAAAGGATCATGTACACCGAACGATATGGTTGCCGGCTCCTGCCGTTGCCGGCATCCAGGGGGGTGGGCCCTCCCACTTCTGGCAGGCCTGGCTGCTTGCTGCAGCCAGTGGCCTTTTTTTATGCCTACGACTTAAAAAGCAGGCTGCCCCCACAAAAAATGAACGGCCAGCCCTTCCCTCACCAGCAGCCAATGATTACATGGGCAGTAAAACCCTCGCGGATGGCCGGCTCCTAACGTCGCCGGCATCCAGGGGGGTGGGCCCTCACACTTCTGGCAGACCTG
>CAYOEV010000024.1:5556-7811 GCA_964403075.1 uncultured Roseivirgaceae bacterium
GCTGCTTATCGCAGCCAGTGGCCTTTTTTTATGCCTACGACTTAAAAAGCAGGCTGCCCCTACAAAAAATGAACGGCCTGCCCTTCCCTCTACAGCAGGCAATCATTAAATGGGCAGTAAAACCCGCGCGGATGGCCGGCGCCTAACGTCGCCGGCATCCAGGGGGGTGGGCCCTCACACTTCTGGCAGACCTGGCTGCTTATCGCAGCCAGTGGCCTTTTTTTATGCCTACGACTTAAAAAGCAGGCTTTTTTGTCGGGCATAAAAAAAGCCCCGCTCTTTGAGCGGGGCCTGCCAGAAGGTGGAGGCGCTGAGCGGATTCGAACCGCTGTAAAAGGTTTTGCAGACCTCTGCCTAGCCACTCGGCCACAGCGCCACATTACAAAGTAAAGCAATTACCGGAAAGGTATCTTTCCGGTAATATCATAGCTTACTTTTTGCTCTTCTTTGGCTTACCGTCACCTTCCATCTTGTCCTTCAAGGCAGATAAGGCGTCCAGGTCGCCGAGGGTGGACTTTTCTACCTCCTGGTTGATCTTGTCCAGGGTTTTTCCTCGACCGCCCCCACCGCTGTTGCTACTTGTGGCCTTTTTCTTTGGCATCGCCATCTCTTTCCAGGTAGCAGTATGTGACAACGTGATACGCTTCTCCTCTTTCGAGAATTCCATCACTCGGAAATCGGCCGTATCTCCTTCTTTCAACATGGAGCCGTCTTCTTTTTGAAGGTTCTTGTTGGTAGCCTGTCCCTCGATACCATACGGCAGTTCTAGGATGGCACCCTTATCACTTGTAGAAATAACAGTACACTTGTGGACGGATCCTCTATCGAACACCGACTCGAAGGTATCCCATGGATTTTCCTCTAAGTGCTTGTGGCTCAAGGCCAGGCGTCGGTTCTCCACGTCTAATTCCATCACTTGAACTTCCAACTCATCTCCCACACTTACAAATTCTGAAGGATGCTTAATTTTCTTGGTCCACGACAAATCTGATACGTGCACCAAACCATCAATTCCTTCTTCCAACTCGATAAACAAACCGAAATTGGTTAGGTTTCGCACCGTACCGGTGTGCCTCGTACCGATTGCGTATTTTGTAAGCAGATCCTGCTTGGTCCATGGGTCTTCGGTAAGTTGTTTAATACCCACACTCATCTTACGCTCCTCTCGATCGATGCTCAATACCACGGCCTCTATTTCATCAGCGACCTGAATGAAATCTTGAGGATTACGTAAATGCTGAGACCAGCTCATTTCTGAGACGTGGATCAAGCCTTCCACACCTGGAATAATTTCCAAGAATGCGCCATAGTCTGCCACGTTGACAATCTTTCCTTTCACACGTGATCCTTCTGCAATATCGGCGTCGAGCGAATCCCAAGGGTGCGCGGTCAGCTGCTTCATGCCCAGACTAATTCTGCGCTTGTCATCGTCAAAGTCCAGCACCACCACATTTACCTTCTCATCGAGGTTCAACACCTCCTCCGGATGGTTGATGCGACCCCAGGAAATATCCGTGATATGTAAGAGACCATCCACTCCACCTAAGTCAATGAAGACACCAAAATTGGTCATGTTCTTGATTACACCCTCGAGTATCTGACCTTTTTCCAGGTTATTCAGTATGCCGGCCTTCTGCTCTTCGAGATCTTTCTCAATAAGTACCTTGTGGGATACGACCACGTTATCATTGGCATAGTTGATTTTCACCACCTTCACCTCCATCTTCTTGCCTACGAAAACGTCAAAGTCACGGATAGGCTTAACATCGATCTGGGATCCCGGAAGGAACGCTTCTACGCCGTAAATGTCCACGATTAACCCACCCTTGGTACGTCGTTTTACCATACCATCAATGATCTTGTCGTGATCTAAACCCTCTTGAATTAATTCCCAGGCTTTGACAATTTTGGCTTTTCTTCTGGACAATACCAGCTGGCCACGGGTATTTTCCTGCTCCTCAACATAGACTTCTACCTCATCCCCGGTCGATAAACCAGGCATGTCGCGAAATTCTGTCAACGGGACCAACCCGTCTGACTTAAAGCCAATGTTTACAATCACATCTCGGTCAGTGATACCTACCACTCGACCGCTAATCAATTCCTTTTCTGTAATTTCATTCAGCGTCTCGGCATACAAAACTTCCATTTTTGCCCGCTCTTCGTTGCTGTAGCCACTGACAACTCTTCCACCACCCTTTTTGGTATCCCAGTCAATCTCTTCCTCTTCAGCCGTGGGAAGCTCCAGTGGATCA
>CAYOEV010000024.1:7821-44343 GCA_964403075.1 uncultured Roseivirgaceae bacterium
CGATTCTTGTTTTTGATCAGTTATGGGCTCTTTCTCAGTAGGAGCAGGCGCCTCGGCATGGGCCGGTGCTTTGGCGGGCTGAGGAAGCTCACTCGCTTCTGGTTGTTGCACCTCAACCTCCGATTTGGATTGAACGTCTTTTTCGGTGCTTTCTTCTTGTGTTGACTCAGTATCAGTACGAGCCTCTTGCTTCTCAACTTGTGGCTCTTCCACCTCTTCTTCTGATTTTTTCGCTTCTGTCATGATAAATAATCCGACCTTGATACGCCACAACGCCCAGGTCATAAGCAGTTGTGGGTTTAATTTTAACCATCGATCATTGGATTTCTTCAATCATACACCCAATTCACGCCATCCATTTGAATGGAGCGCAAATTTATGGTATTATCTGATTTCACCCTATGTTTAGGGCCAAATAGTCTTAAATGAAGAAGTTACTCAAGATTCCCGTCGCTTTAATGCTCATTTCCGCCTGCTCGCAGCCAGAAAAGGTGGATAAAATACTGACCAACGCTACCATTTATACCGTAGACGATGATTTCCGCATCGCAGAAGGGATGGCTATCAAGGATGGAAAAATCGTATATGTTGGAAACAAAGATGGTCTAGACAAATACACAGGCGAAGTGGTGGACCTGAAAGGACGCACGGTGATTCCGGGTTTGCACGAAGGCCACGCGCACATCATGGGCATTGGTACGGGTCTATTAAATGTCGACCTGATGAATACCAAAAGCTACCAGGAAGTCATCAATCTAGTGAAAGCACGTGCAGCCACCATGCCTGAAGGCACTTGGATTGTTGGAAGGGGTTGGCATCAGGATAAATGGGACAATCAGCCTGAAAAAATATTTCGAAATTTTCCTACACATGACGCGCTCTCTGAGGCTGTGCCCAACCATCCCGTTTGGTTGAGCCATGCCAGTGGTCACATGGGGCTGGCCAACGCTCGTGCGATGGAAATAGCAGGTATCACCCCGGACACACCCAGCCCGAATGGAGGCGAGGTTTTTAAAATGCTCGGCAAGCCCACAGGCATATTCAATGAAAATGCAGAAGAATTAATCGCTCGTGTCCTACCACCTACCTCTGAGGCTGATCGAAAAAAAGCATTGGCGTTGGCCATAGAGGCCTGTCTGAAAAACGGAATTACTTACTTTCATCAAGCAGGCTCCGGCCAGAAAGACATAGACTTGTTCAAATCCTTTCTGGATACAGATCAGTTCAAAATTCGCATGCACACCATGCTACTTGGCTCTGATGAGAAGTTACTTAATAAATATTTTGACAGTGGACCCGAAAGCGGCAGCTACAACAACCACTTGAACATTCGTGCCATTAAATTGTATGCAGATGGCGCTTTGGGGAGCAGGGGTGCGTGGTTACTGGAAGATTATTCCGATGCTCCCGGAGTCAGCGGACACATGACCACGCCGGTAGCGGAATTGAGCAAATGGAGTCATGCGGCACATGAAGCAGGCTTTCAAGTGTGTATTCATGCCATAGGCGACCGGGCCAACAGAGAAGTACTCAACATTTTCGAGGCTATCAATGAACCTACGGCAAGGTTTCGGATAGAACACGCCCAACACCTGCACCCGGACGATATTCCGCGATTTGCAAAGTTGGGCGTTTTAGCCGCCATGCAAGCCATACACATGTCCTCAGACCGTCCCTGGGCCATCAATAGACTGGGTGATCGACGAATCAAAGAAGGCGCATACATGTGGCAATCGCTGTTGGAATCTGGTGCGAAAATTATAAATGGTACGGACGCACCCGTTGAACCAATCAATCCAATGGCTTGTTTTTATTCGTCTGTAAGTAGAAAGACACTTGAAGGTTTTCCTGAAAATGGATTCGAGCCCGCCCAGCGGATGACGCGCAAACAAGCCTTAAAATCATTTACAATAGATGCAGCGTATGGTGCATTTAGTGAGCACTTTTGCGGGTCCCTGGAGGTGGGCAAAGTGGCAGATTTAATTGTACTCGACAAGAACATCATGGAAATTCCAGAGGCTGAAATTCTTGGTACCTCTGTGGTTATGACCATGATTGATGGGAAGGTTTTATACAAACAGGATTAACAGAAGATGAAGAAGTTTTCCATTGCACAGGTGGAGGCACTCACAGGCATACAGGCCCACACCCTGCGTATCTGGGAAAAGCGTTACGATTTTATACAGGCCAAAAGAACGAATACAAACATTCGTTACTACACCAACGATCAACTGCGCAAACTTCTCAACTTAAGTATTCTGCTGCGCAATGGTTACAAAGTGTCGAAGTTTGATCAGATGGGTGACACACAAATTCATGAGACCGTTGCTGGTATACTGGCCTCACAAACTACCGAAGAAGACAACATTCAGTCATTGATTATGGCTACCATTGATTTAGATGAGGCCGCCTTTACAGATACTTTTGATGCCAACGTGCAACGATACGGATTGTTGGAAACCATCACGCGCATCATTTATCCTTTCATGATTCAAATTGGCATACTTTGGGGAGTAGATCAAGTATTGCCGTCTCAAGAACATTTTATCAGCAGTCTGGTGAAAATGAAAATTTACGCCGCCATTAATGAGCTTCCCATCCCAAAAAACCCGAAGGGCCATATTGTCCTTACGCTAATGGAAGACGAAGAGCACGAATTGGGCTTGCTCACTTCTTATTACATGCTGAAAACGATGGGCTGGCAGGTTTTTTATTTAGGTCAAAGTGTACCCATCAGAGATGTGCAGCATACTTGTCAGTCGGTGAATGCAGATTATGTTTTCACTTTTTTCGTTACACCCCGAAAACACCCTTTAGACATCTTATTAAATGAACTCCACCAGGCTACAGCGACGCCTGTTTTGGTTTCAGGTAGTGCACATCATTTTGAAAAAGTGAAACTACCCAAAGGGGTCACTTATTTACCCACCCCAAAAGATCTTTCCGATCATCTCAGGCAGCCCCACTATGCGTAGTCCTTTTTTTTGCCATATTTGAAGCATGGGTCTGGCAACCATTGACTGGTGGGTAATAGGGGTATTTCTTCTAATCTTTCTTGGCGTGGCCTTTTATTTTGCGCGTTCGGCCAATGGCAATCAGAACTTCTTTTTGGGTGGCAGGCATCTTCCGTGGTACCTATTGGGTACATCCATGGTGGCTACCACTTTTGCAGCCGATACCCCACTGGCCGTAACGGAACTGGTTGCTAAACACGGGATTTCAGGAAATTGGCTTTGGTGGAACATGCTCTCAGGTGGTATGCTTACCACCTTTTTCTTTGCCCGCTATTGGCGCAGAGCCGGCATCCTGACCGATGTGGAATTGATTTCGATTAGGTACTCGGGTCGGGCTGCACGCTGGCTCAGGGGTTTTAAGGCCATTTACATGGGCGCTTTTTTGAATGTGCTCATCATAGGCTGGGTAAATCTCGCCCTAATTACACTCATCAAGGTATTTTTCAATTTGGATGATATCACGGCTTTTTGGATCATGCTGGCTGCCATGCTCATGGTAATTACCTACAGTACTGCCTCTGGTTTACTGGGTATTGTGTACACAGATACCCTACAGTTTATCGCCGCCATGACTGGCTCTGTATTTCTGTCTATTTGGATACTTGATAGTCCGGAAATTGGCGGCCTGCAAGGCCTTACCGCTCAGTTGCCGGTAAACTCGTTTCAATTTTTTCCAAACGTAGGCATTTCAGGCGCAGGTGAGGTCCTGGCACTCAACATCGGCAGTTTCCTCGCTTTTATCACCGTACAGTGGTGGGCCAGCTGGTACCCAGGAAATGAACCTGGGGGTGGCGGATACATCGCACAACGGATGATGAGCGCACGCAATGAAGCGCAGGCGGTCTACGCCTCGCTACTTTTCCAAATTGCCCATTACTGTATCCGGCCCTGGCCCTGGATTTTGGTCGCACTTGCTTCCGTGGTGTTGTACCCGGATCTGGCAGATTCTAAAGAAGGTTATGTATTGGTGATGCGCGATTACCTTCCGGATGGTTTAAGAGGACTTTTGTTGGTGGCATTTTTGTCCGCTTACATGAGCACTATTTCCACCCAACTGAATTGGGGTGCCTCCTACCTGGTCAACGATTTTTACGAACCCTGGAAGGGCAAGACCGCAGGGACGTCTGCTGCCCGTTGGTCTACCGTACTCATTGCCATTATTGCGGCATGGGTCACCACTCAAATTCAAAGTATTTCAGCTGTCTGGCAATTTTTAATGGAATGTGGCGCAGGTCTCGGCTTGGTACTCATCTTGCGTTGGTATTGGTGGCGCATCAATGCGTGGAGTGAAATCGTGGCCACTCTTGCCCCATTTATCGGCTACAGCCTGGCCCATTACCTCTTTAATTGGGTTTTTCCTCAGTCTTTCTTTTTTACCGTCGGCTTCACCACACTGGCTTGGCTTACAGCTACCTTCCTCACTGCTCCCACCGAATCACACGTACTGGAAGCCTTTCAAAAGCGTGTACAGCCGGCAGGCTGGTGGCCTAATGCCCAGAATGATAATTTGGGAGAATTGGCCGCACTTTGGATACTTGCCGTCGTCATGGCTTATGGCAGCCTCTTTAGCATTGGAAGCTTCTTGTTCAATCAACCAGAAAAATGGTACTATTTGGTCTTCACCGTGTGTGCTCTGGCTGGTTTTTTATTTTTAATGAAGAGAATGAAATTTCATTGATCAACAGGCATTTATTTTTCTTTTACTTTACTTACCTGAGCAAAATCAACTTGTGCTAGTCAGGACTAATTATTCGCTTCGCGCCCATAACACTTTTGGGTTATCCGTTTTGGCCCAGTCTCTAATCCGTGTAGAAACAGTCCAGACACTTCTGGCCATCTTCCAGGATGAAACCTACACAAATACCAAAAAGATAATCTTGGGAGGGGGTTCCAATGTGCTTTTTACCCGAAATTTCCTGGGCCTGGTCATACATATGGCCATACCAGGCATATCCATAAAGCGGGAGACCTCAGATCACGTGCTCGTAGAAGTAGGTGCCGGTGAAAACTGGCATCAGTTGGTGCTGTGGGCCATTGAAAGAAATTTAGGTGGCATAGAAAACTTATCGCTGATTCCCGGAACAGTGGGTGCCGCTCCCATGCAAAACATCGGGGCATATGGCGTGGAATTGCAACACGTGTTTCATTCCTTACAGGCCTTTGAAATTTTGTCACGTAAACTGGTCACCTTCTTCAAAGAAGATTGCGCTTTTGGCTATCGATACAGCCAATTCAAAGGACCGCTCAAAGACCAATTCATCATCACGAAGGTGTGCTTGAAATTGAACAAACGGCCTCAGATTAATACCGATTACGGCAGTATTCAGGAGGTCCTTGTTAAGAAAGGCATCTCCGCACCTACCATCAAAGATGTGAGCCAGGCAGTTATTGATATTCGCAGATCGAAATTACCCGATCCCCTTGAAATTGGAAATGCAGGCAGTTTTTTCAAAAATCCGGTCATCGAAAATGAACATTTCCAATCGCTTCAGGCAGCCTATAACTCCATAAAGGGATTTCCCGTAGATGACCAACATACCAAAGTACCTGCCGCCTGGCTAATTGATCAACTGGGCTGGAAAGGCTACCGAGATGGTCAAGTTGGAGTGCACGACCAGCAACCTCTGGTATTGGTAAACCACGGTGACGCTTCCGGACAACAGTTGCTAGACCTATCTGAAAAAGTAAAGGCATCCGTTCAACAAACTTTTGGCATTGACCTCGAACGAGAAGTCAATGTTTACTGAATCTGACAAACGACATCATGAAAATAGTCTTTACCCTGTCCATATTGATTAGCCTGGAGCTGTACGCTCAAGAACCCACCATGAGTTTTGAGGCGTACAACCCCACATCCACGCTGGTCGTGCCAGAACATCCGATTGAGCGTGCAAAGTACCCTTTTATCGACGTACACAGCCACCAATGGAATGTGACAAAAGACCGCATCGCGCAACTGGTTACGGAAATGGACCAGATCAATATGGGGGTGATGGTCAACCTGAGTGGAAGGGGATTTAGCTCCGGTGATATCGGCAGTCAGGAATACCTGAAGGCAATGGTAGACCGATTCGATGGGGAAGCGCCGGGCCGATTCATAGTGTTTACGAATGTGTCTTTTGCCAATATCGATGGGCCGAACTGGACGGAAGATGCCGTTAGGCAACTCGAAACCGACGTGGCGAATGGTGCCAATGGATTGAAAATTTACAAAAGCCTGGGTCTGAGCTACACTGACAGCAACGGTCAACGCATCAAAATCAACGACCCACGCATCGATCCTATTTGGGCAAAGTGCGGGGAACTCGGCATACCAGTACTCATACATAGTGCCGATCCGGCACCTTTCTGGGAGGCAATGGACGAAAAAAATGAACGATGGCTGGAATTAAAATTAAGGCCGGGACGGAAACGGGATGAAAATAATCCTGCTCCCTTTGATACGCTGATCGCTGAACAACATGATGTGTTTCGCAAACACCCCGGCACCTCCTTTATTAATGCACACATGGGTTGGACCGCAAACAACCTGGACCAGGCTGCTGAATGGTTGGAAAAATATCCCAACATGTACTTCGGTATCGGTGCCGTAATTGCAGAATTTGGACGGCAACCGCGCAGCGCCCGGGCCTTTTTCGAAAAATACCAGAATCGACTGCTTTTCGGAAAAGACGCGTATAATAAGCAAGAATTCTACACCTACTTTCGGGTGCTGGAAACCGAGGATGAGTATTTTCCATATTACAAAAAATACCACGCTTTTTGGCGTATGTATGGGCTGGGACTTTCCGACGAAGTGCTCAAAAAGGTCTACTACAAAAATGCATTGCGTGTGATACCAAATATCGATTCCAGTCGGTTTCCGGACTGATCAAATCAATTTAGTGACGTGGTGGATAGTTCCACGGTACTGGGTGACAGCTACACCAAACCTCTCCAAAAAATCGACGCCTTCATCAGTGGCTATGCCTTTGTGCTCGGCATAACTGTTCAGGTACATCACTTTTTCAATGCCCATTGAATATATGATTCTGGCGCAAGACAGGCAGGGCGAAAGGGTGACGTACAAAGTAGCACCCTCCACACTGGCTTTATTCTTTACCGCATAAAGGATGGCATTTTGTTCGGCATGGATGGCCAGTGAACAGCCGCCCTTGGAGTCACGTGCACATCCTTCCTGGGGCCACTCCACATCGCAATTGTGTGTACCTGCAGGAGGTCCGTTGTAACCGATGGAAATAATCCTGGTGTCTTTAGTCAGCACTGCACCTACGTGCCGCTTGATACAGTGAGAACGCTTGGCCAGATTTACGGCTAGTTCCATGAATATATCTTCAAATTCTGGTCGCTCCATGGCACGAAGATAGCCCAACCTGCAAAGGCTTCCATACGCACTTGGCTCGCACTAAGTAAAAAACGTAGATACATTTAAGCAAATCAACCGATTACAACTACCTGCCAGGTTAATCATATTTGGAGCATATATAAACTTCACTCACTATGACCACTTTAGTAATTGGTTTGGTACTTATTGCGGCTTTCTTCGCTGTCGAAAAATTTTGGGAATCGAACAGCGCATAAGCCTGAATCAACAAGCATGAACACGAAAACTAACCCAATCCACGTTTTGTAGATTGGGTTTTTTTATATTCGGCAGCAGATGACCAAGTTGATTGTTTTACTTTTTTGTTGTGTATCCCTTCACACCCAGGGGCAGAATTTTCTTTCATGGAAATACAACGAACGATACTATTCGCTGGCCGTAGGTACGGGTATGGCCACCTATTTTGGTGAACTCAACGACCGTAATCAAATCAATGAGCGCATACGGCAGGTAAATGTGGGGTTGGAAGCTCGCTTATTGAGCCATTTCAGTGCAAGAGTAGAAGGCATTTACTTTGAACTGTCGGGTTCAGACCGCAATGCAGCATCCGGTTCGTTCGCACAACAAAGGAACCTGTCTTTTGCCTCTTATAATTTCGAGACCAACCTGCAGGTCATTTATTATTTCAGACGATACAATGAAGACTACTTCAGCAGATGGAACATTGACCCATACATCGCAGGAGGAATCGGTCTTATGTGGTACTACCCCTACGCCTTGTTGGCAGACGAGCGCTATTTCCTGCGACCATTGCCTACCGAGCCGGACAAAGCATATGGAGTAGCCGCCTTGGTATTTCCTTTAAGTGCAGGTGTAAAATTCAAGATCAATGCATTTATCAACGTAAATGTGGAGGCCGGCTATCGTTTTACCCGCACCGATTATCTGGATGACGTAAGTACCACCATCCCCGAAACATTTCCGAGCTTTACCGTTGAAGCATTGTCCATTCGAAAAGATGAAATTCCACTTGTCAACCTGGAAGCCTACAATCTGCTGGTGCCGGGTGGACCACGGGGTGACGCCACCACGAATGACCATTACCTTTTCATAGCTTTAAAAGTGGAGATGTTCCTGCCCCCTGGGCTTTTCAACAGCAAGTCGGCTGCATTTAAGAAATCATCTTCCTATTGATAAGAAAAAGAAAACTTAGTTAGCTTTCCAATATAAAAAACCATATCGCATGCGCAGCGCCATACTTGCCATTTCCTTACTCATTACACTCACCCTTGTATTGGCTTTAAATATTAAAATCGGAGACATTCCGCCCCTTGGTAAGCTATTGAGCCCTTTTCATGGGTTTTGGGTAAATGCAGAGAATGAAGCGCTACAACTACCCCAATCCTTGTCGATCCAGGGGCTAAAAGCTGAAGTAACCGTCTACTACGACGACATGTATGTCCCACACATCTATGCGCAAAACGACCACGACGTCTACATGGCTCAAGGGTATGTGACGGCCCGTGACCGACTTTGGCAAATGGAATTATCCGTTCGCAAAACGGCTGGCCGGCTATCTGAGGTTTTGGGACCCAACTTGCTGGAAATCGATCGGATTCAGCGCCGAAGGGGTCTGGGATACGGTGCCAAACGTGCACAGGAAGCGCTGAAAAAAGAACAGCCGTCCGTATACGCCACCATATTGGCTTACACCAAGGGCATAAATGCCTACATTGACCAATTGACCTACAAGGACCTGCCCATTGAGTACAAGCTATTGGATTACAAGCCTGAGCCCTGGACAGATTTTAAATGCTTTCTTTTTTTAAGAGAAATGGCCGATAAATTGTCCAGAGACAATCAGGACCTGGCACATACCAACATCACACATATTTGGGGAAAAGATACCTTAGACTTATTGTACCCTGAAATGCCTACTGATTTGGATCCCATTATTCCAAGCGGTACGAAGTGGGATTTTACGCCAGTACCTATTCCCCAACCTCCGGCAAATTATCCTGAAAAAGGGCTGATTAAAGGAAACGTAACGGCAAAGAAAAACATCATCGGCAGTAATAATTTTGCCGTAAGCGGTGCCAAATCAACCACAGGACATGCCCTATTGGCCAACGAGCCGGACCTGGAACTAAGCCTACCCAGTATCTGGTATGTCGTTCATTTGAATACGCCAGAAATGAATGTGATGGGCGCCTCGTTGCCTGGAACGCCCCATGTGATCATTGGATTCAATGATGACATCGCCTGGGGGGTTACCAATGCCAAACGCGACCTGGTGGACTGGTACACCATTAAATTTCGGGACGACACCCGAAAGGAATATGCTTATGACGGCAAATGGTTGAAGACCCAGATGGTTATAGAACCATTTGAAATTCGTGGCCAAGAGGATTTTTACGATACACTTATCTATACGCATCTCGGGCCGTTAACCTACGATCGCAACTTTCAATTGGATGACAATAAAGAAATGAACCTGGCCATGAAGTGGGCCGCACACGAACCCTCATTGGAGCCAGTTGCCTTTTACCAACTAAATCGAGCAAAAGACTACGATGAATATGTAACGGCCACGAGCTTTTATTCTACCCCCCCTCAAAATTTTATATTTGGCTCAGTGACCGGGGACATCGCCATGCGCATTAGTGGGAAATTTCCTGTGAAATGGTCAGAGCAGGGAAAATTTGTACTAGATGGGTCTAATGTCGCGCACGAGTGGCAGGACTGGATTCCTCAAAACCATAACTACGTGGTGAAAAACCCCGAGCGGCAATTTGTCAGCTCGGCGAACCAACATCCCGGAGATAGTTTATATCCCTATTACGATTGGGATTATAATTTCGAACATTACCGTGGTCGGCGAATCAATGATCGACTGAGAAGTCTGAAGCAGGTGTCTGTTGAAGAGATGATGGGGCTCCAACAAGACAATTTTAATTACATGGCCTACGAAAGCCTGCCCACCTTCCTGGCCCAAGTCGATACAATAGGTTTGAAACCTGAAGAAGAAAGATATCTCACTACCCTTAAAAACTGGGACTACTTCAATGAACCAGAGCTAACCGCGCCCACCTTCTACGAGATTTGGTTTGATCTTTTTTATGGCATGACTTGGGACGAATTTGAGCAACAGCCTTATCAGCTGTATTTACCGGATTACTACCGCACCATCGAGTTGATGAAAATAAGGCCTGATCTACCGTTTTTCGATATCCAGAAAACAACAGATACTGTGGAAAATGCCTCCCACCTGATACAACTCAGTTTTAAAGATGCGGTGGACTCTTTGGATCGCTGGCGACAGGCCAATGGTGAAAACACAGCCTGGTACCGATACAAAAATTCAAGTGTACGACATTTGCTCAGGCTGCCAGCATTCAGCCGCGACCAAATCAAGATTGGTGGCAATCACAACATTGTGAATGCGGCCAGCGGTACGGTGGGACCTTCCTGGCGAATGGTGGTAGAATTGGACCCCGCAGGTATTAAAGCCTGGGGCATATATCCCGGCAGCCAAACAGGGAATCCCGGCAATCCGACTTATGCTGAAATGATAGAGGCATGGGCCTCAGGAGATTATCGGGAATTACTCTTCCAGCCGAATGTCGCCAATCATGAACGCATCGTACACAAATTAACCCTTCAACCCCAATGAATTTCTTCACTCGCTTACTCATCGTTGCACTAATTACCTATTTCGGTTCACTCGTCCTGCCCTGGTGGACAGTGGCTTTGGCCGGGTTCATTGGCGGGCTCACCATCAAAGGTTCCGGTCTTAACGTATTTGTTTCAGGACTTTTAGGAGCGGGTCTCGTTTGGATGGCCCGCGCGTGGAGCTTGAACGCAGCCAATGATTCGGCATTTTCTAACCAAATGAAGGAGTTACTCCAAATGGGTGACCCACTGATCATCATTGCCATTGGCGGGACCATTGGCGGCCTCGTGAGCGGCTTTGGTGCCTTGACTGGCTTTGCGCTTAGAAATAGCTTCAAGCCGAAAAAACGGAAAGGACGTTTGTACCGGCTCTGATCAGTTGAACAACTTGAGCTTTTGCTTTAATCCGTGGATTATTTGTCCCTGACGTTCGTAAAGCCTGATCATTTTGGCTTTCTGCTGATTGTTCTCATTGATCATCAATCCCACAAGGTTACTCAGCTCTTCCAATTGCTGATCTACCTCCTCTCGATCTGCCAACCCTTTTTTAAGGGATTGGGTGAGATGAGAGACCCTATCTTCCAACTCCTTAGCGGATGGGATCAAAAAATTGAATCGCTCCTTTTTCCACATCTCTCCGGAACCTAAGAGCAACCAGTCGGTGCTTAAATCGGGATAGGTATTTAAAATTTTTTGAATCACCTCAAAACCGGGCTTGCTTCTCCTGGCTTTGATGATATTATGCACCGTAACCGTACTTACCCCAATATTTTCCGAAAAACGGTTGGTTGAGATACCTAAAGTCTTGATCAAATAAACTATTCGATCATTGATCATATGCTTGGTCTTTAGGTGAATGTAAAAAAGAAGGGTCGCATATGCAACCCTTCCTCATTAAGAACCAGCTATGGAAAATAGATACTCACTATCTATTGATAGTAAAAGTATTATCAATTGTTAAATCTCCAAAACATTTAATCGAATATTTATCCACCATTGAGTCAATCACGAGCCGGAGCGAAGATTGGCAAAATAACTTGACAGTTGGTACCTTTTCCTGGCGTTGAGTCATAAATTATCTCACCTCCATGTTCCTCAATAATATTGCGCGTGATGTACAACCCAAGTCCCTGACCCTCTCCAGGCGATTTCGTGGTATAAAACGGATCGGTAATTTTATCAAGTACTTCCGGATGAATACCACTCCCGGTATCGGCGACAGCCACCAATATATGGTCCTCATTTCCCACCGTTCTTACGCGCACTGTGCCCCGATCGCCAATCGCCTCGAAGGCATTTTTTAAAATATTCAAGAAAGCCTGATGCAAACGGCCTTCATGTCCTCTAATCCCCGGCAGCGCCGGATCAAAATTCAGATCAATTTGTACCTTTTTCTGTATGTGAGGGCGTAAGATCACCAAACAATGGTCAAGTACTTCATTGATGGCGCATTCACTGACCTTCTCTCTGGCATTGTATCGGGTGAGGCTATTTACAATGTGCGCAATTCGCTGGGTACCCTCTTCAATACCCCGGAACAGCGGGTCTGTTTTGGCGTCATCATTGACCAGATTTTTTAAATTAAAAACACCCCCCTTAATGAAGTTTAAAGGATTATTGATCTCATGGGCCAGACCAGAAGAGAGCATCCCGAGCGAAGCCATTTTTTCTGACTGGATCAGATTTCTTTGCGCATTTTGCAGATCTTCCAAAGACTTTTTCAACACTTTGCTTTGCTTCTGGATCTTCGATTGACGACTATGCATTTGCTGTTCACGATACGCCAGTACTTCTAATAAATAAAATGTGATGAAATTGAAAATTAACCAGTAAAGCAAGCCGACCAGTTTATAGTACCGAGATTCATTGAAAGGAATCATGACTGTTTCAATATCGGTATCAAAGAAGTTCAATAGCGGACCAAATGTTAGAATCATGCCAAAACTGACAAGCATGAAACTAAAGAATAGCCAGGGATAGGTTTTACGGGGTAAAAAATTTTGAATCAGTACCGCATGAAAAATAATACCCATGGGGTAAGCCAGGTAGTAGTCGGAGGGTGTTTGCTGATGAAAGATGGGGACGATATGAAACGCCAGAGGCCAGGAAATGAGAAAAATGATCCTACCCAGCAAACTCAAACCCACATGATTGAGGTACAAAAGAATGCCACATAATACGATGAATAGCGGCACGATGAGTTGATCCCAAGCCAGTTGATTCATCTGCAGATAAATCTGCACATCGATTAGCATAAAAATGACGTATACGACAGGTAACGAGAAATAGACAATGTTCGAAAAGGAGATGCTTCTATTCTCGGCGTCGGAGCGTGTACTTCCCGTACCTAATAAAAGAAAATTCTGTACAAACATTTCTTCCTAACTTGTGACCTAATGTAGTAATATAACGAGAATCGGATATATGACCATGACTACTGCTGGACAACATTTAGATTACAAACCACCACCAAATACTGCTGACAGTTGGGCCAAATCGTCTTTTCAATGATGTAAAAGTTCCACTTGAAGCACATGTAGCTTTCTCTCGTTTATTTAACAGTCTAGGGGCTTGTTCTGGACTGGGTCAACCGCCAAGCTACCTATTGGCCATTCTTATGCCCGCTTCATGCTGTAAATGATAACCAGGCGAAGGGTCAGGAAAAGACCTGGCAAATAATTAAAGCAAAGAGCCGACATGCAGGGTTTATTTCCTTTGTAGTTTTGGGTTCTTAAGTACACTCAATTACCAGCACCCCCATTCAACTGTTTGATGTAATCAGGCATGTCAACCTTCCCTTTCAATTGATCGTCGACAATGGGCGTACCCCATTTACTGGCTACAGGGATGACACCCACCCATTTACCATATTTCTCCAAACCCTCTAAACCGGCATCTCCTGACCGCGCTTTCAGTCCGGCCCGATCCAATGACAAACGCGCCATTCGGGTAATGCGTACTTGATCCATGGTCGGATCACCCACATCAGCAATTCTGCCGGGCAGATAACGATCTGTGAATGCGCGGAAGAGGACCAATTTTTCCTTTTCGTCTGCGACTTCATCCGCACGGCTGAATCCGATCACCGATCGATAATTGAAAGAATGGTCGAATGCCGTTGGTGCCAGCACCAGCGCATCCATCAGGGTGATGGAAAAGCTCACCTCCTGCCCCATGATGTGATCAATGAAGCTGCTCTTGCTGGAGGCATGAATGTAAATGGACGTCCCTACCCGACAAAATCCGGTCGGTATTTGCCTCGCCACCCCATCCTTTATGTAGGCCACCGTACAGTAAAGGCCCTCATCCAACACCTGGAAAAGGGCCTCCTGATCGGTGGAGAATCTACTGGGATACCGCGAAGGTTGTAATTCCTCCGCCGGCATTAAAGGATGATGATCAACAACAAAATGACAATGATGATGGCACCCACAGAAATCGACACCTTGTTGTCCAATCCGTCCTCCTCGGCCAATTCATTCAACTCCACTTTCAACGTGCGGAGCTCCTTTTTCAATTCCTTCTTTTCCGATCGCTCCAACTCGCTTCGGTCTAATGACCGAATGGTTTTAATACGTTGCGCTATTTGCGCTGCGCGTGCCTCTGCTTCAGAGGGATCATTGGCCAACGCCGGAGCGGTGAACAATAGCGACAATACAATCAAAAGTGTTTTGGTATTCATCTTCTTTATTAGTTTGAAATAATAAATATAAAGTACTCTGCAACACAAAACCCCCAACGATTAAAATCATTGGGGGTTTGACTAGATAGCAAACGCTATTTATGGCTGTGTAATGATTCCCCTGAGGGTAATCGTGTTAATTTCCAAAATAGACGACCCCCAACGCGCATTCATTCCTTCAATGATGGCGTTGCCAATAATGCTGGTGCCTATTGGATTTAAATGCAACCCATCTGTAGAAAAGTATCCGTTCGGACTAAAATCAGGTTGAAAAACGGTTCCGCTAACGGGAATACCCAAATTATCCGGATCTGCCACCCCTGCACCCAGAACCGCCTCGGCGTCTACCAATAAGACGTCACCACTGGCGCCATTGATGGCATCCACTTCGCTACTAATGGTGGCATTGAAAGTGGCTCGGGCCACTTCAATTTGCTGCTGCTCGGCAAGGGTGAGAAAAAACGAGTCCCCGTTACTAGGCATGGTCGCACTAAAACCCAACGGAACGGCAACGCCAATAGGCGTGTCAGCCACTTCATCATCACCGTCGAACTCGGTACCTAAAACAGCACCTGCGGATAACAACACAATCTCCCCTTCCCGGAGTGGCCTTGCCTGCTCGTAGGGCACCAAACCTGCACGGTCGGCAGGCTCAAGGCCCAATAGGTCGAACTTAGCGCCCAAATCCTCAATTTCTTCGTCTACCACCAAAATCGGATTGGCCCCTGCCGAATAAGACACGGTGCGCTCGTCTACATCTTCCTGATCCAACAACGGGGTATCTGCCCCTAGCAACCCTAGGAGCGCCTGGTTAAATCCTGCAAAACCTGCATTCAATTGGGCCGCACTGGCTGAATCTAACGCAATCGCATCATAAGGAACCGCCTGAAAGAATGGGAACGAGAGAATAGACGGTATGTTCAAGACTACCCCCTCGGCACCCGCCGCCAAAGCTCCAATGGCCGCATTCACACTTGGTTGGAATTGTGTGGTGTTGTCTGTCAACGGTACTGAACCATCAGCCCCGGTCAGGGCATACAACATCACGTCGTAGGTGCCTGCTTCAAAGAGGAAGAAACTAGGACTTGCCGATGCCGCATCGGCAATAGGGTTGCCTCCGGCACCCTCCACACGACTGTAGTATAATCCGGCCGGTGCGTCAGCCGCATTCATCGTTGCGGAATTGAGCGTAAGCACAGACGCTGACAACAGCGGAATGCTGAGGTCGTTCAAAGAAGCGGCCGTGCCTGAAAAGTCCGCCAATGGAAATTCGCCAGCCAGGTTGATGGGTACCTGATCGGACAAATCAAGCACACTTCTTCCCAAAATGACACCCCCGGCAGGGTCGGAAAGTAACGGGTTGAAGCCATTTGCCGAATTGATGTCTGGCTGCAAAAAGCTTGAAGTGCCTCCGGCCAATGTAAACTGTCCATTCAATAAAGCCCCCAGGTTCTGCTGCTGACCGTCTGTATACAGCGCACCGTCCTGAAAACCAGCACTTAAAGCTGAACCAAGTACAACAAAATTACTCAGGTCCAGGTTGTCTCCGACTTCGCCGGTCTCTTCCTCGACTTCAGGGTTGGCTGCCAACCACTCGTCTCTTACTTCATCTTCATTACAGGCCACAGTAAAAACCAATAAGCCCGATAGAAGAAGTACAGTGTTATATTTTTGAAATTTCATGTTGCTCATTATCGATTAAGAATGTCGTCAAAATTGAGTTGGATATAGTACAAGGCCCCAATCCTTGGGTTAGCAAAAGAGGTGGTGTACCGCTCATTCAAAATGTTCGAGCCTCCCACCTTCAAACGGGCCTTCAGGCTTGGTAGATTGTAAGTGAACTGAGCGTCAAATACACCAAAATCCGGAATCACACCTGAGCCAATGGCCGATTGCCAAAGATAGCCATCTTGCCACCTGTAGGCAAAATTGAATCCCAAACGATCGGTGAGCTTGCGATTACCAAGGGTGACGTTGTACCTCCATTCAGGTGTATTGAAAGCTACGTTGAATTCCTGAGCCACCAGATCATCCAAATCCAATAATTCATTGAACGAAACATTTCCTCCCAATACATAACCCGAACCAATCTCATATTCAGCAGCCAGTCCCCAACCTCTAGACTTGACGTCTTCCTGAATGTTCACATCATAACCATATCGCTGCAACGCGATGTCATTCAGCGGATCGCCACCCGCAATGAATGCTGCATTTCTGGCGTCATCCGCACCGGGCCCTTGAAGCGCTGCAGGAATGCTCTGAATGTCTTCAATGGTTCCACCTGCCTGTACGGCCTGGGTAATGTCTACTTCGGCACCCAGGTCGGTGTACACACTCTCGTAATAGAATGCATCAACGAACAATGCCCCGTCAAGCAGCAAAGCCTTGTAGCCCACTTCCCAGGTGCCTACCTTTTCTGTTCGATACTCTTCATAGACCAAATCGGCCAGCTCTAAGTCTGCCGGATCTCCCGTTTGCTGTGCCAGTTGTACCGAAGAAGTGGTGTACACCGGATTTTCATTCAAATTGTATCGGTCAGCCAAAATCTCGTTGCGACCAATTAGACGGCGCGTGACCACATCCAGGTCTATGTACTGATCCTGAGTGGTCGGAATACGAAATCCTCTGGAGTACGCTGCACGGAAATTGTGCTGGTTTCTACCACTGGCAATTTGGTAAGAACCACCAATACGGGGTGACAACTGACCATCGAAATTCTCATTTTTATCATAACGCATGGAGCCAACCAAGGTCAGGTCTTCGAATAAGGTTTTAGTTACCTGTACGTATCCACCAAACTCGCTGAAAGATATTTCCTCCCCAGCGTTATCCAGTGCAAACAATGTGCCTTCAGACTCCAGCGCATACGTTCGGAAGTTGGCACCCACGATAATTTCTGCCCACTCTATCTCATTTTTAAAGTTGTAGCTACCCTCGTAATGGTACAAGGCAGAATTGTCCTGAAATAAGGCGCCACCTTCGGCAATGGAGCGGCTACGGAAGTCATTGGACAATCGGTTGAATTCAGGTGTGCCAGGGACATACGCCGGGTGACCATTGCCACCGAACTGCTGGGCATTGTCGGCAAAACTGCGCGCCTGCTGATGGGCGGTTTCCACGTCAGCTCCAGCCAGCCGGGCATTGATAAACCCACCGGCATAATCTCCCAAATAATAGGTCTGGTTAACCAACGACGCCAGCGTATTGGCGGCATAGGAATCACCAGAATTTTCCTGCGTTACGTACCCGCGTGCAAAGAAGTTGTCACCGCGCACTTCCAGCTTTCCTGTCCAAATGGAAAAATCGTCCAAAATAAAGCGGTCGTTGGCCGTGTACACAGAACTACCGTATCCAATATTGAACTGCCCCAACACCTCTACGTCATCTGTCAATTTATAATGCAACGCAGCACCCAGCTTTAAGCTCTCCGTGGTATTGTCTACAAAATCACGCTCTCTGAATCCTGTGGGTGTAAAATCACCTTCCGACCCGGTGGGTAATAAACTTGCCACAGAAGCCAAAGAAGGATCTAACCCGGGAAACTGACCAATGTTAAAAAGAAAATCTCCGTATACATTCACACCATCATAAGTTCGAATGTCGGCGCGATTCAATGGATCTATTTCCGGGCTTCTTTCAACAATGTCTGACCCTTGGTCTCTATAGTCTACCCCTCGAAAATCCTGGGCGGTCAAAAAAGAACCAGTCACCTTGAATGCAAACTTATCATTGATAGCTTCCGCATACCGAAATCCATAATCTTGGTACAACGCAAAGCCGTCATCTTCTTCATCCACATGATTCGCACCTACTTTTACCGACACATCAAGACCTTGTCGATCAAACGGACTCTTACTCTCCAACAAGAGTATGCCCTGAATGGCATTGGGTCCATAAAGCGCAGAAGATGCGCCCGGCAACAAGACCACACTTTCCAGGTCCAGTTCGGAGATACCCACCACGTTACCCACCGGGAAATTTAGTCCAGGCGCCTGGTTGTCAATACCGTCAATTAATTGAACAAACCTTGTATTGCCATTTGCGCCAAAGCCGCGGGCATTTACCGACTTAAACGTTAAACTCTGGGTACTGAAATCCACCCCGTTCAGGTTCTTTATTCCATCATAAAAATCCGGTGAAGGTGCATTCTGAATATCCAATATACCCATCCTTTCAACTGATATGGGTGAGGTGAGTATGTTATCGGGGACACGGGTATCCCTCACCACCACCCCTTCCAAAATGGTAGACTCCTCTTCCAACTGAATCGATAGTCCCGAAATGTTTGAATCAGTAATTTCTATTTCCTGAGAGGTGAATCCAATGCTTGAGATAAGTAAGGTGAAAGGTGGGGAGTCAGATACGCTAAGCGAAAAGTTTCCTTGCACATCTGTGATGGTACCCAAAACAGTGCCCTTCACAAGCACGTTGGCGCCTATAAGTCCTTCACCATTTGCTGCATCGGTCACTTGACCCGATACATTCGTCTGTGCATGGGCGCTCCAGCCAAGCAGCAAACACACGGTGAGAAAAATTGCTTTGGTAAGATTATTTGCCATGTAGGTTAGATTTTTTGGTTAACATTCTTTTCCTTGAAACTTAATGTTAGGGAAAAATACATATAATCCAACCATAAATGGCTTACAGGCGCATTTTCTTACACTAAAATTAGAAAAAGTCTACCCATTGCCAGGTTTTTGCAGGTATTCCACCAGTCTATCGCACACCGCACTTAGTTCCTGACTCATGTATTCGTCACCTGTGGCATTTAACAAACTTTGAGACAACCCCCCTACACAGTCGATGTAAAATTTCTTCATTTCATCTATCGGCATCTCTTTTGTCCATAGGTCAATCCGCAGGGTATTTTTATTTTCATCGTCCCAAATAGAAAGACTGATGGATTGGGTGGACTGAAGGCCATCGCCCTCGTCCGCATCCCAATGAATCTGCGCGGGTACCCGATTTTCGTCTAGTTCTACCAGAATCTTGATTTCAGATTTACTCATTCTTTTCAATGCTCAGTCTGGCAACAGATCCAATTGAAATTCTTCGTAGGTAAATCCATTGATCGTTCCGGCAAATGCATCGGTAGCGCATCCAATTTCTTCTGCCTGTGCATTGATAGCTGCTACACGATCGGCCGGATCTGGGTGGGTGCTTAAAAATTCTGGCGTATTGCCTGAGGCATCCTCATCCAGCAATTTTTGAAAAAAGCTGAAGGCACCGTTGCAGGCATAGGGGGTTTCTGCCAGGTAAATCACGGAAAATTCATCTGCTTCCTCCTCCAGGCCTCTGCTAAAACTTAACCCAGATAAAGTGCCAGAAATTTGAGCCGCGATCTGTTCAAGGGCAGTAGGATCCTCACCAAGGATCACACTCAGTAAGATCGAAACGCCATATTGTCGCTGCAACTGCCGGGAACTGTGGCGCTGGTCAGCATGAGCAATTTCATGGCCCAGGACTCCTGCCAGGTCATCTACCCGATCGAGAAATTTAATCAGGCCAGTATACACATAAATGTAGCCTCCGGGTGTTGCAAAAGCGTTCAGCGTCTCGTCGTCCTTGATAAGACTTACCTGCCATACAAATTCACTATTGTAAGTGACCTCCCCCGAATTCAAAATGTTGTTGACAATTACGTCCAGATAGGCATAGGCTGCCGCGCAATTAGGGCAATCCTGCGTGTTGGACCGAGGTAATACCGGAAACTGCTGTGGATTACTCTCAATTTCCGCCGCCACCTGGGCACCCAGATCTTTATCATTCTGAAGTGAAAACAAAATGATATTGCCATTTTCATCGCAATTGGTAAAAAAACCAAGTGCTGCAAAAAGGACCCCCATGATTAACACTCGTACTCTATTCATTTTTTAAGACTTTTATGGCGCCCTCGCGATCTTTAAGCAATTGTGTTTTCAAGGCTTGAATATTTAAAAAACGCTGCTCGTCCCTCAACTTTTTATAGAAACGAATTTCTAGCCTTTTACCATACAAACTATTTTTAAAATTAAAAATATTTACTTCAATTCTCACCTCTTTCTCGCCTATGGTCGGTCTGACTCCAATATTTAACATCCCATCGTACAGGGCCCCCTCCAACAGTACCTTCACGGCATAGACGCCATGCGCAGGAATCAGCTTGTAAGCTTCGGCCACTTCTATGTTGGCAGTTGGGAAGTCAATGGTTCTGCCCAGCCCATCGCCTTTCACCACTCTGCCGGAAAGTGCAAACGGCCTGCCCAATCTTTTGATCACACTGGTCACTTTCCCCTGTTGCAGTGCCTGTCGGATTTTAGTGCTGCTGATGCCTACGTCGTCAATTTCCTGTTTGGGTATTTCTTTTAATTCAAATCCAAATCGAACCTGGTTGCTGGTTAAAAAGTCAAAATCACCTGCACGATTCTTTCCAAAATGATGGTCATAACCGATAATTAATGTTTGGGTATGCAGGGCGTCCTGTAAAATTTTTTGTACATAATCTTCCGGAGAGAGATTGGAAAAAGCACGTGTAAATGGCAGCTTTACTAGGTAGTCAATCCCTTGCGCCTCGATGAGTTGTGCCTTTTCATCAAAAGTAGTCAACAGTTTCAGTTGGTCTTCCGATTTACCCAATACGTACCTGGGGTGTGGCCAGAAGGTAAGCACCACGCTGGGTACCCTTTTTTCTACAGCCAGCGCCACCACCTGTTGCAGTATTTGTTGATGGCCGATATGCACCCCATCGAAAGTACCAGAGGTGACCACCGTCCCGGTATCGCTATGAAAGTCAGGAAGCGCTTCGACTATCTTCATGCCGTGACGTGTGTTCGATAAATGACTGAACTGTGGTGGCGTGCTCCACAGAGAACGCCCCAATTCTGGTTCTGCGCAACGATTTCAGGTAACCCCCAACGCCTAAATGTGCGCCCAAATCGTTCGCCAGGCTACGAATGTACGTGCCCTTGCTGCAGGCGATATTGAAATGTACTTCAGGGGATTGCCAGTTGACTTCAAATTGATGAATACTTACCTGTCGGGACTTAAGTTTTACAAGCTCGTTTTTTCGGGCCTTCTTGTATGCCCGCTCGCCGTCTACTTTTACAGCAGAGTGCTGTGGGGGCACTTGTTCAATGACTCCAGTAAATGTTTGCGCAGCTGTCTCCACATCAGCTGCAGACAAGTGATCCACAGATGCCACCTCCTCTACCACCGTCTCGAGGTCATAGGAAGGCGTTCGCTTACCTAATTCAATAATACCCGTGTAAACTTTATCTTGTCCTTGCACCTCTTCTATCCGTTTGGTGAATTTACCCGTAGCCAAAATCAATAACCCAGTAGCGAGAGGATCAAGCGTGCCAGCATGACCTATTTTAACATGGAGGTGATTACGTATTTTTTTCACTACATCAAAGGATGTCCAATGTATTTCCTTGTCTATTAAAATGAATTGTCCCGATCCCCAGTCCATCTCACGCGAAGGTCGCAATAATGGCCAATAATCCCACCAGCAAGCAATAGGCCGCAAAGAAAATCAATCCCCCTTTAACCACCAGACGAACCATCCATCTACATGCCACCACACCAGATAAAAATGCTGCCATAAAACCAACAACAAGGGGCAACCAACCTATAGATGAATGAACAGGTCCTTCTAGATAATCCACGAATTTCAACAAGCCTGCACCAAAAATAGGTACCAGAACCATCAGGAAAGAAAAACGTGCGGCCTCCGCTCTTTTAACACCTAATAGTACCGCTACAGAAATAGTGGCTCCAGAACGGGAAATACCCGGCAGCACAGCAAATGCCTGGGTCAAGCCGATGACCAGTGCGCGGTAGGCATTGATGGACCGCTCTCCCTCAGCCGACCAGTGGGTCAAAGTCAATAAGAGCGAGGTGACAATAAGCATACAACCCACCAGTAGGAGATTGCCGGTGAAAAGGGCATTGACTTCATCTTCGAAAAAAATGCCTACCACCGCTACGGGTACCATAGAAAGGATAACAAGCAAACCATACCGCCAGGCACTGTTCCTTTCAAATTTCAAGAGTCCTTTCGCCAGATTTGAAATGTCACTACGGTAGACCACCACCGTGCTTAGGGCTGTAGCGACGTGAACCGCTACGGCAAAAAGTAGATTGTCCTCCTCTCGCAGTCCAAATAAATGACTACCTATTTCCAGGTGTCCGCTACTGGACACGGGCAGATACTCGGTCAACCCCTGAACCAACCCAAGGATCAACGCCTCCCAAAAAGTCATTTATGGGTGGATTCCTTTTTAGACTTGTATAAAATGGCCACAAATTGTGCGATGAATCCCAAAAAAACAATGAGGGGGCCCACTGTCAGACCAAGGGTACCAAATCCGTATGGTTCACCGTCACTAGCCATAACCAGTAAGCCAATGATCAGCAATAAAATGCCACCAATCATGATGAGGTAGTTAATTTTCCTGAATGCGAAACGTCCGTTTGCCATATCGATCAATACAATTCGTCCAGAGACATTTTTAAATATTTTCGGATGGCACGCCGCGTACTGAGAAATCCAACCAACGCACCCAACAATATCAAAGACAAAAATAACAGACCAATGCTTTCTGTGTCCTGTAACTCTGAAAGGTTTTCAATTTTGCTATTGGCATAAAACATTAAACCCAACAAAAATAAGCTCGACAGGACGCCTCCCACGATGCCGTACCAGACGGAGCGGTTGAGAAAAGGTCTACGAATAAAGGTACCAGTAGCCCCTACCAACTGCATGCTGCGAATCAGAAATCGTTGGGAAAATAAAGCCAACTTGATGGTATTGTTGATCAGTATGACCACTACCAATAAAAGTACTGTAGCAAAACCACCCAAAAACAGACCTAATTTGGTCAGGTTGTCATTGATACTTTCCACCACTGTTTTTACATAATTCACTTCGTACACGCCATTCATCTGCTGAATGGTTGACTGGATTTTTTGTAAACTATCACCTGACTGGTAGGTGGGTGCCACATTGACGACGAGCAAGTCGCGCAAGGGATTGTCACCGATAAACTCAGAAAAATCCTCTCCGTTATCAGCCACGAATTCCCGCGCCGCCTGCTCCCGGGAAATGAATGTAATGACAGGCCCCTCTGCCGACTTCAGTGTGAAATCACTGACACCAATTGTTCGTGTCAGGAATTCAATATCTGCTTCACTCACCTGTTTGTGGAGATATACCTGAATTTCAACATTTCGTTGAATGGCCCTGCTGAGATTGTGGGTGTGGATGAAAAGTAAGCCAAATAGGCCAATGACAAAAATTGCCAGGGTAATGCTGAAAACTACACTGACAAAGGGATAGGCGCCAAGTTTACGTTTTTTACGCTGTGGTCTTTGCTCCATTCGCCAAAACTAGTGCAAAACCTTAGGATTACTGACGCGATTTGCGGATCAGGTCTAGCTCAGCAATTAACGCTGCATCCTGGATGGGGTCTACCTTCCTTATTTTATCTGTTGGTTGCAGTTCAAAATAGGCAGCCTGATGATACAGGTACAATCTGCGGTCTTTCGATCCATTGATATCAAGAATTTCATAGGGAGTCTTTTCAAAATTTCCATGTAAAAACAATTTTCCATCGAAAAAACTATAGCGTACTTTTTCAGATCGGCCCTCACTCACCTTCACCTCCAGCGGCTCTTCATCTGTCTGCTTCCTGGCCTCACCCAACATCGGTGGAGGTGATTGTGAATGGAATGTGTTATTGTCAGTTACATCTGCTACATCGGGGGCTTGTACTTTCGGGATAAATGTTGCCGCAGCCTCATGCATTTTCTGCGAATCATTGGCCACTACTTCTGATGGCAGCTGACCAACGACTGCCCGGGTTTGTGCTTCATCAACAGGCAGGTTCAATTGCCAGCTGTCGAGAGATACCTCCACCGGCGCATTTACAGTGATCGCATCAACCACCTGAACAGGAGCACCCTGATATTCGGCTGCATTGTAAATAATAAGACCCACTACTGAGGCTGCGAGGATACCTCCCAGCGATTTCACGAAAGCCGATTGCTGCAAAAAGCTCATCCATGCAGGTGCCAATTCTATTGCCTCTAACTTGGATTTCAGTTGTTGCTTTCGGTAAGCACCTAACCCCTGTTTGATCAAGGACTGGAATTCCACCTCCTGCTTAAATCCTGCATCTACCTCCAGACGTGCCTCAAAAGCCGCCAACTCCCCGCTATTGAGGTGCCCGTTGAGATATTGTTCGATCTGTTGTAGCGTCTGGAGTTCCATTAATCAAAAAAGTCTGAAGTGGTATATTTTTCTCTAATCAAACTGTCTAACTTCTTTTTGCACTTATATTTCTTGGTCTTGGCTGTGTCGGTATTAGCAAAATTCAACTTTTTTGCAATTTCTACCATGCCCAAACCGTCGAAATAATGATAGGTTAATATTTTCCGGCAAACCTCACCCAACTCTTCAATACATGCCATGACCACTTTTAGCTTTTCATGCTTGTCATGATCCTGAAATATTTGTGCATCTACCTCTTCATAAGTATGCCGCTTTTTCTTCTCCAACTCTTTCCTCCACAGATTCATGCAAATGCTGTAGATGAATGTGCTGATCTTTGAAGTCAAGACCAAATTTCCACTGGCTGCCTTTTGCCAAAATGCAATCAATGCGTCCTGGTAAATGTCCTTGGCTTCATCTTCCGTCCCATTGTTCTCCAATACCAACTTCACCATCATTCGGTAGTACTTCTTGTAGAGGTACTCGAGTACCCATTCGTCTCCCTGACTGATCTTATCTAGGATTTCCCTGTCCTTCATAACCCTATCAGTAGCCGAATGCGCTGATGTTTATACGCCTAAAAGAAAAAATGTAACCTTTCCTACCCACAAAAAAATGAAAATTAATCTTTTGAAGTTACTAATTCTCGAGTCAAACTGACAGCGTGTGCCTATTATCAAGCGCTTTTCGCTTTTGTCTGCGATTCAGCAGCGGGTAGGCCAGCACGGCCACCAAAATTAACAGCGTACCCAGGTAGAAGCCTATCGACATGTTTTCTTTCTCACTAAAAATAATTATGGCTAAAATGATGCCATAAACAGGCTCCAGATTTACCGTAAGGTTCATGATAAAAGGTGAAATTGTTTTCATCAGCTTCACGGAAATGCTGTAGGCATACACCGTGCAAACCAATGACAAGATGAGCACCCAGACCCAATCCCATCCCTCAATAACCAAATTCAATGCCCCTTTTTGCCGCAAGTAAATGGGAAAATAAGCAGCAATCAACAGCATGGCTCCCAACATCTCATAAAAAGTAACGACGTAGGGATTGTGTCCCTGACGAACGAATTGCGCATTGATGATGGTGAAAACAGATGCGATAAACGCGGATAAAATAGCGAACACTAAGCCTTCCCAATAGGTAAACTCTACGCCGAAAATGATGAGCATGCCTACCAAACCGAGCAAACCAAGCCCAATTTCAAAGAATCGCAGTCGCTTCCGGTACCAGATAGGCTCCAAAAAGGCTGTCCATAGCGAACAGGTAGCCATTCCGGCCAGACAAACAGAAATATTTGAGATACGCGCGGAAAGAAAAAACAATATCCAGTGAATGGCGATCAAGCCTCCTGTACCCAACATCCATACATATTGTCGAGACGTTGGCAAGCGCAGTGTTTTACCCCCCAGATACAGGCCTGCCAACAAGCCAACAGCCGAAAACAGCGTTCGATAAAAAACAAGTTCTACCGGTGGCAACGCGACGAGCATTCCCAGTATGGCAGAGAACCCCCATATAAATACGATGATATGAAGGATAAGGTAAGGGTATTTATCTGCCATCATTTGGGTATGACAAAATAGAGCAACGCGCTCACACCAGAGAAAACAAGGTTAGGAATCCACACAGCCAGCATGGTGTTCATGGTGCCGGCCTCTGCAATGGCCCTGCCCAACATCACGAAGATGATAAACACAAATGAAATCATGAATCCAATGGCTATTTGCATACCCACTCCTCCTCTGGATTTTCGGGTGGAGACCACCAAACCGATGAAAGTAAGGATTAGAACGGCAAAAGGCTGGGCGTAGCGAATGTGTTTTTCCATGCGAAAAATTTCAACGTCCGCCGCACCCCTCGACAGTTGCAAATCAATGTACGACTCCAGTTCACTCATCGTCAGCGTGGTCTCCCGCATTTCTTTGTTATCAAAATCTGCCGGCACCATATTGATCGCCGTATCCAGCTTTACCCCTTCCTCAATGATCTCCCGGTTTTCTTCGAGGGTACGTTTTTGCCAGTTGTCGAGCATCCATTTAGACTGTACAGAGTCCCACAAAATTCGCCGGGCAGAAATTTTTTCCTTCAATTCATAACCATCAAATCTTTCAAGGGTGACTGTATAGCCAATGTTGTTGACATTGTTGTAGCGATTCAGGTACACGTACGACTCCTCTGCCACCTTAAAATGAATGTTACGGTCCAGATTCTGGAAAGGCTTTTTGAGATTTTCAAGCTCGAAATCCACGCGGTATTTATTGGCGTCGGGTATCACGTAACCGTTTAAATAAAAGCTCAGCAGTGAGATGACCACGGCAAAGACAAAATAAGGGATCATGATTCTGCGGTAGCTGATGCCTCCGGCCATGATGGCGATGATCTCCGTCTGCTGAGCCATTTTAGAGGTGACAAACACCGTAGCAATAAATACGGTGATGGGTGTAATCAGGCTACTTAACCAGGGAAGAAAAGCGCCATAGTACCGTAAAATCTCTGCACGCGAAACCTGACTTCGTATAAAATCGTCATTCTTTTCGGTAAAATCGATCACACAGATGATGAGCATCAAGATCAAGACCACAAACAAAAAAGTGGAAAACAGTTTTTTTAATATGTACCGGTCCAGCTTCTTCACAATCTCTTGGTTACTTTTTCCAACATAAATTTTTTCCAAACGGCAAAATCTCCATCCAGTATGTGCTTTCTGGCCTGCTTCACCAACCACAAATAGAATGTCAGATTATGCAGGCTGGCAATTTGCGCACCAAGCATCTCATTGGCAATTACAAGGTGACGAACGTAGGCACGGCTGTATTGGTTGGACGCATAACCCACTAAACCGCTATCGAGGGGTCGGAAGTCACTCTTCCATTTTTCGTTTCGAATGTTCATCATTCCGGCTGTCGTAAACAACATGCCATTACGGGCATTTCTGGTAGGCATTACGCAGTCAAACATGTCTACTCCCCGCGCAATACATTCAAGTAAATTTGCAGGCGTACCCACACCCATCAGGTAGCGAGGTTTTTCCCGGGGAAGTATGTCACAGACCAGTTTCGTCATGGCATACATGTCTTCTGCCGGCTCTCCAACGGAAAGGCCGCCAATGGCTATGGCCGGCACATCTAACTGCGACACATACGCTGCCGACTGTTTGCGCAAATCTGAAAATACACTGCCCTGCACGATGGGTAACAAGCTTTGAGGGTGTCCATATTTTTCACGGGTTTTACTGAATCGGTCCATACATCGGTCAAGCCATCTATGGGTCAAATGCATGGAAGATTGGGCATAGGTTCTTTCACATGGATATGGCGTGCACTCATCAAAGGCCATGATGAAGTCGGCCCCGATCGTTCTTTGAATATCGACCACCCCTTCGGGTGTAAATTCATGAGAAGATCCGTCAATGTGCGATCTGAAGATAACCCCTTCTTCCTGAATTTTACGGTTACTCCCCAGAGAATAAATCTGGTAACCACCGCTGTCGGTGAGTACAGGCCCCTCCCAACCATTAAAACCATGGAGGCCCCCTGCCGCTTCCAATATTTGTAGACCGGGTCGCAAATAAAGGTGATAGGTATTGCCCAGGATGACCTGAGCCCCAATATCCTGATGTAACTCCCGCTGATGAATTGCCTTGACAGTTCCTGCTGTTCCCACCGGCATAAATATGGGCGTCTCAATTTGGCCACGTGAGGTTTCTATGGTGCCCGCACGCGCGTCCGTAGCTGAATCAGTGGCGATGAGCTGGAATTTCATTCGGGTAAAATTAGACTGTGTTTTAGTTTTAACGCTTATGTTCTATTGCATTTGGTTTTCTCTGTTGCTTAGCTTGCTACACAGTCTCGACTGGTGGAGCCGGGTGCTTCTCATTCGACGCCACCGGACTAAAAGAATTGATACAGCCCCGGACGTAACTGTGGTGGTAACGGCCCACAACGAGCGGCTACATCTGGCCGGTTTACTCAACAGCCTAAAGGCTCAAACACGACTACCCAAAGCGGTGACAATTGTTCTCGACCGCTGTACAGACGGCAGCCTGCAGTGGCTGTTGGATCATCATCCGGATGTTGAAGTGATTGTCCAGGAAAAAGTGCCGAGGGGCTGGCACCCTCGCAAAAGTGCACTGCATCGAGGCATTACCAACGCCAAAACCGAATGGGTTTTATTGACGGATGCTGACTGTAGGCCGAACCGGGATTGGACCATTGAAATGGGTAAACGGTTCGCGGCAGATCAAGATTTTGTGATTGGCCTTTCACCTTATCAAAGCAGGCCCGGCCTATTGAATGCACTCATCCAGTACGAAACTTGGATCACCACATTGTACATGGTGAGCATGACCATGGTTGGACGGCCCTACATGGCACTTGGTCGCAACCTGGCGCTGAGAAGGAAGGCCTATGAAAAAACAGGTTACGGTTACCTGAAAAGTCAGCAGGGAGGTGATGATGACCTACTGATCCAGCGCCTGCGCAAACAAGGAAGAGGTCAGGTGGTTTGCGATCCGAGGACTCACGTGACCAGCATACCCAAGGACCAGTGGGTCGATTGGTGGCAACAGAAAATCAGACATTACCGGACAGCAAAAAATTACCATTCCCCTGATCTATGGATAGAAAGTGCACGTTGGGTAGTGCACATGGGTTTTTGGCTTGGCCCATGGATTTGTGGGTTCAGCGGGCAACTTTGGCTTCCTCTGTCCGTTTTGATCTTAGGATTGTTGGGCAAGATTTTATGTTATAAGCTTACCTTCAGCGAGCTCGGCGGACGCTTTCATTATTTACTGATGCCATTCCTCGATTTTTTGTATATTATCATTGTGCCGGTCTTAGGTATGACCGCTCGCGTCAAAAAACAAACTGCATGGAAGTAAAGCGGGAATTTTCAGATAAAGCAAAACACGATTTTGCCCTGATCGCGCGTGCCATAGGCGAAGATGGCACGCGTGCAGATGAGTCGGCTTTTGCAGAACTGATGGAAAGATACCGCAAACCTGTCTACCACATGATCCTCAAAATGGTGCGTAATGTGGACGATGCCGAAGACCTGACCATCGAAGCCTTTGCCAAGGCCTTCAAGAACCTACATCGGTTTAAGCAGGATTTTACCTTTTCCACCTGGTTGTTTCGCATTGCCACCAACAACGCCATTGATTTTATCCGAAAGAAAAAACTGGAGACTTACAGTTTGAACACCTCATTTACTGATGACAATGGCGAATCGGTAAGTATTGATGTAAAAGATCAAAATCTACAGCCAGACGAAGAAACCATTAAAAGTCAGAAAATTGAACTGGTGCAAATGTTTGTAACCAAGCTACCTGCCAAATACCAGCGCCTGGTTCGCTTACGCTATTTTGATGAGCTCAGCTATGAAGAAATTGCGCAAAAGCTGGAAGCGCCACTGGGCACGATAAAAGCGCAACTGCACCGGGCACGTGAATTGATGTACGATCTGGTGAAAGACAATAAGAAGCACATTTAAGTGGATGCGTCCGTTGTATTCCGGCATTTCCAAGACCTGACAACCAAGCAAATCCTGCAAATAGAAGCACTGGGCTCGTTTTATGCGGACTGGAATGCCAAAATCAATGTGATTTCTCGCAAAGACATGGCACATTTTTATGAACGTCATGTTTTGCATAGTCTGGCCATTGAAAAACTTTTTCCTGTGCCCATCGGATCCAGGGTGCTAGACGTAGGCACAGGAGGCGGCTTCCCGGGTATTCCGCTGGCCATTACGAGACCTGATTGCGAATGGCTGCTTGTGGATTCAGTCGGTAAAAAAATCAAAGTGGTGCAGGAAGTTATTGACATTTTAGACTTGCCCAATGTGCAAACTCAGCAGACGCGCATGGAGCAACTACATGGACCGTTCAATTGGGTGGTTTCCAGGGCCGTGGCACAAACCAAGCAATTGATTGCCTGGACCCATCACCTGATACCGCCTCATCAGAACCACAATGGCTGGTTATTATTAAAGGGAGGCAACCTTTCGGAAGAGTTAGCAGCGATTCATCGCAATCACCAGGTAATGCCTTTAAGTAGCGTTTATCCAGAAGCATTCTTTGCCTCCAAGCAACTGGTGTTTGTGCCGAGATGAAATCGATCTACTTGGGCATGCCTTTCATCCGTGCTTCACTTTGCGAAAGTAAACTGAACGGATTTTGTAGGATGTATGGGCTGCCAACTTGTTTCACAGAGGAGGCATTGAGAAATTGGCCGGTAGAATTTTGTTTAAATCAATGGCTCTATGCTGTGGGTAAAGACAAAGAAACCATTGCGCGGCGCTTGATTACCTGAAATAAATTTTGCAACAACCAGCTATTGGAAGAAGCTGCAAGTTGCCTGACTCACCTGTCTCATGATGGGGTGCTTTCGAGTGACTATTTGATTGATGGTGACTTGTAGGCTCACACTGCGTACTTGTATTTGCTTTCAGTAATGGATACGATTTTTAAAGTAATTTTCAAGATTTTGTTCAAAAGCGTCTCCTTTCGACTGAGCCTTTTTATTTTCGTTGGAAATAAAAAACCATTCAACATGAAAAAATATTTGAAAGTCTTGTTGCTAGTTGCTTTTGTGAGCCTGGCTGCCTTAGAATCTCAGGCGCAGGCACGCCTCGGAGGTGCACTGAGTTATGGCTCTGAAATTGATGCAGGCGGCCTAATGATCGACGGAGAGTTTTTCTTGAACAACAAACTGGCCATCTCACCAGACCTGTTGTTTTATTTTGACGGTGGCGTTTGGGAAGTCAATGGCAATGCCAACTTCATTTTCGCTGGAAATAAAGCCATTAGTGTGTACGGCGTGGCTGGTTTAAACCTGACGTCTTTCGATGGAGGATCGGAGCTTGGTCTGAACGCCGGTCTAGGAAGTAATTTTGATGTTGGCGGTCGCACCAAGCTCTTCTCAGAAATCAAATACATCATTGGCGACTTGGACCAGGCCGTTCTTTCGTTGGGTCTAAAATTCCCTTTTTGACACAAAAAGAAATTGCACGGAAAGGCTTCCTGACGGAAGCTTTTTTAGTTTTAAGCCATGAAACCCAAAGTAGTGGTATTATCCGGCGCCGGTATCAGTGCCGAAAGTGGTATCGCCACTTTTAGGGATGCCAACGGCCTTTGGGAAGGGCACAATGTAATGGAAGTTGCCTCCCCTGTCGGTTGGGAAAAGAACCGTTTATTGGTACTGGACTTCTACAACCAGCGACGCCGACAGGCCCTCGCCGTAAAACCGAATCCTGGTCATCTCACTCTGGCGGCCATGGAAGAAGACTTTGACATGCACATCATTACCCAAAACATTGATGATCTGCATGAACAGGCAGGTAGTTCCAAAGTGGTACACCTCCATGGTCAACTATTTAAATCGCGGAGCACCTGCGATCCGGCATTTGTCTACGACATTGACGGCTGGGAATTGAAAGAAGGCGACTGTTGTGAAAAAGGGAGTCAGCTGCGCCCACACATCGTTTGGTTTGGTGAAGAAGTGCCTGCCATGTCTGAAGCGGTGGAATTGACCGCTCAAGCCGATTATTTTTTGGTGGTGGGCACCTCGCTGGAGGTGTATCCCGCTGCTGGTCTCTTGGATTTGGTCGCCCCTCAAGTGCCGAAGTACATAGTGGACCCCAAACTGCCCATTCGAAAGGGACATCGGTACCTGCACCTGTTCGAGGAACCGGCCAGCACCGGCGTTTCCAAAGTCTGGCAGCACCTTAAAAATAATTAGTCGCCAGCTTACCTGCCTGGTCCGTTCGTAGGTCACTTAGAAATCTTACAAGTCGTGATCGTCCCACATGTGCTGGCCATCACCAATATTCAAAATACCCTGTTGAGCACTTAATCAAAGATCGAAGCTAATCTCAGTTGAAGGCCATTTTTATTGCGTAAAATTTGTATATTCAATTTTACATTTCATTTTTTTAACCAAAACACAAATAAGATGGGTAAACTTTACTCAAGGGTGGGACTTGGTTTATGCACCATGATGCTGTCGCTAAGTTCCATTTTTGCTCAGAACACTACCATAAGTGGTACGGTCACCGATGCAGCAAACGGTGAACCGTTGGTAGGGGTAACGGTCGTCCAAAAGGGTACCACCCGAGGCGCAGTTACAGACCTTGATGGCAACTACACTTTGACAGTGTCTCAGGATGCAATTCTCGTATTCTCAATTGTAGGGTTTCGAACGTTGGAAGTATCCGCAGGGGAAGCGGGTGACCTTCAATTGCCACCAGATGTGACTAATCTGGATGAAATTGTGGTTACCGGACTGGCTTCATCGGTCAAGAGATCAAATCTGGGAAATGCAGTAGCAACGGTATCCGGAGAGGAACTTACCGGCGTTACCAGTCAGTCAACCCTGGATGGTGCCTTGTATGGCAAACTGACCGGCGCCAACATTGTTCAGACTTCCGGTGCACCGGGTGGAGGGTTCGCCATTCGATTGCGTGGGGTATCCTCGATTTTTGGTAATAACCAACCACTTTTCATTATTGATGGAGTCTACATCAACAATAGTGAAATTCCAAGTGGATCACGTTTTGCCTCCGGCGCCAACAATGGAGAGGAAGAACAGTCGTCGAATCGTATTGCCGACTTAGATCCTAACGATATTGAAAACATTGAAGTCTTGAAAGGGCCATCGGCAGCCGCCATTTATGGCACGCGGGCCAATGCAGGTGTGGTAATCATAACCACCAAACGCGGTGCCCAGGGTAAAACGCAGGTCTCCCTGAAACAAGACATAGGGTTCCAGGAAATTTTGAATCCTGTAGGTAGACGAACATTCACGGCCGAACAAGTGGAGCAGGAATTTGGCGCAGCAGACAGGGCCGCTTTTGAGGCCGCGCAGGCCGCAGGTCAGATCTTTGACTATGAAGATGTGATTTTTGGTGAAAAAGGATTCATTACCGATACGCGACTGAACGTGAAAGGGGGCAATGCGAATACCTCTTTCTACATGGGCATTGGTGTGAGAAATGAAGATGGCATTGTGGATAAAACCGGATTTGACAGACGTTCCATCCGATTGAATGTAGATCATCAAATCTCAGACCGTATCAAGCTTTCATTGAGTAGCAATTATGTGAATAGCGAGGCTGCCCGATCCTTTTCTGGAAATGAGAATGAGGGTGGATTGAGTTATGGCTACACGCTTGCATTTACCAGAGACTGGGTGAATCTATTTCCAGATGAATTCGGTAATTACCCAGACAATCCCAACTATCCGGGCAATCCCTTGTTGACCCGTGATCTGGCCAAGAATGACGAGCAAACCAATCGTTTCATTCAAGGTGCACAATTGGACATTAACGCGTACGCCAATGACAATACCTCTATCAGATTCAAATTGAATGGTGGTGTTGATTTCTATTTGAATGAGACATTTGTTTATGTACCTGAATTCCAGCAGGCACAGCGGGGGACAACCAACGGTTTCATCGCCAACGGTAAGAATACCTCATTCAACAGAAACCTGTTGGCATTTGGTATTTTCGATAAATACCTAGGCTCTCTGACCCTCAGTACGCAGGTAGGTGTCAGTTATCTCAACTTTGACAGGGATTTTATCCTTACGCAGACTACCCAGCTAATTCCCGGACAGACCAACGCCTCGCAAGGGGGTTCACAGGAAGTGCAACAGGAAATTATTTTCGAGGAAGAATTTGGTTTCGTCGTCCAGCAAGAGGCCAATTTTGATGATAAAGTAATTTTGAGCGCCGGTGTCAGATTCGATAAATCCTCATTGAACGGTGATCCGAATAAATACTTTGCTTTCCCGAAGGCAAGCGCCGCGGTGAATCTTGCAAATTTTGACTTCTGGAACGTATCGGCAATCAATGCATTCAAAGTGCGGGCTGCATATGGTGAAACCGGAAACAGCCCCCGATTTGGTGCACTGTACACCACATTCGACGCAACCAATATCAATGGCAACCCAGGGGTGGTGGTTGGCCTGAACCGGGGTGATGCTACACTTGAGCCTGAAACGGCGAAAGAGTTTGAAACAGGTTTTGACGTATCGTTTCTCGACGGCGCCCTCGGCCTGGTGGTCACTTACTACAACAAACAAATTGAAGACCTCCTTTATGAGCGTTCAGTTCCTAGTTCATCCGGATTTACCTTCCAGATTGTAAATGATGCGGACTTGAAAAATGAAGGTCTTGAAATTGGACTCAATGCACGTCCGGTAAGTTCTAGTAATTTCAACTGGAATACGTTTGTGAATTTTTGGTTCAATCGCTCTGAATTGACTCGCCTAGAAGGCCCGCCCATTACGCCAAGAAACACCGCATTCGGTACCGGACTGGGATCCTTCTTTCTTGAGGAGGGGCAGCCAATTACCCAATTGGTAGGTAGCACAGCCGATGGTTTGGTACAGGTCGGTGATGTAGAACCAGATTTTCAGATCAGTTTTTATAACCAAATGAACATCTATAAAAACTTTGATTTAAGCTTCCTGATTCACTGGAAAGAAGGCGGAGACAACTTGAACCTGACCCGTCTGCTTACAGATATTGGAGGTACCACGCCCCGTGACATTGAGCCACTGGAAAATCCGGATTTTTTTATTGAAGACGCTTCCTACGTGAGGTTAAGAGAAATTTCCCTGTATTACACGATCCCGTTAGAAAGTAACTTTCTAGGATCTGCGAAAGTGGGCGTCTCGGCCAGAAACCTCTTCACCATCACCAACTATTCGGGTTACGATCCAGAAGTATCCACCAAAGGTGGTTCCAGATTATCGTCCGGGGTGGATGTAGCGCCTTTCCCAAGTGCGAAACAGTACTACTTTCACATAGCCTTTGAATTTTAAAAGCATAGCTAAAAATGAAAATTCTTAATACAATACTTTCAATATTGCTCCTACTTGGTTTTTCGAGTTGTGAGATTGACGAATCAGTTGATCCGAACGGAGCTTCCTTGGGCAGTGTGCTCACCGACGCTTCATTTTCGGAACTGAATAATGTGGTAACGGGGATCGAAGCCCGAATGAGAAACGGACACGACGTTTATTGTACGGCTACGGGATCGATATCCCGTGAATTGTACCTGGTAGATGCCGACCCCAGAAACCTTCAGGATTTATTTGGTCTCGATGGGGCTACACTGGATAACAATAGCTTTTATCTAACCTCTCCGTATAACAACAGCTATCGGGTGATCAAAAACTGCAACATTCTGTTGGATGCGCTAGAAAATGCCTCTGAGGAGGTAACAGCTGCCCAACGAGAGGGATACCGCGGTTTTGCCAATACCATCAAAGCCTATCAACTGCTGTTGGTGCTGAACCTATTGGACGTGAATGGCATACGTACAGATGTAGACGACCCGGATGAGCTAGGCGCCTTTGTGACCAAACCTCAGGCGTTGACCTTTATCCGATCAGCCCTGGATGATGCGTCTACACAATTGGCTGCGGCCGGGTCGGTATTTGGATTTAGTCTTACCAATGGATTTGAGGGGTTTGATACGCCCGCCACGTTTAACGAGTTCAACCGGGCCCTTGCGGCAAGGGTGGCCATGTACGATGACGACCCCAATGCCGTACTGACGCTACTTGG
>CAYOEV010000025.1:0-41331 GCA_964403075.1 uncultured Roseivirgaceae bacterium
TTCCATGCTGCGCATGGAGTGGAGGAAAAGGTACGGTTAGCGTATGTGTTCACCCAGACGGCGCGCAGGGCAGCCGAGACACCGGGGCTGCGTCTTCCAGCGACATGCTCAGGATGACACAACACCCCCCCTGTCACACTGTCGAAGTGTGAGCTAACCCAACCACCCGCCCTGCATTCAATACAAGAAATTCAAGTCACGAAAGCCTGATAAAACAAAGATTTTAAGACCTGGAGACCCCTTTTGGTCCCTATTCTGCCTTCCATTGCTATCTTAGTGAGCCATGGAGCTTCAAATTATCGGGCGCAGCGACCAACTGGATTTACCGGATTTTGGCCTTTATGACGTGCCTGCGAAAATAGATACCGGCGCTTATGGCAATGCCATCCATGCCTCATCTATTCGCGTGGTCGAAAAGGAAGGTACTCAACAACTGGAGTTTAAATTGTTGGATAGGCGCTACCCTCAGTTTATCGACGTTTATCATTATACCACCGATTTCACACAGAAAAAAGTGAAAAGCTCCTCTGGTCATCTTGAACAACGCTTTGCCATTAAAACCACCTTAGTAGTCTTTGGGAAGCGCTATCGGGTATTATTTTCACTCACCAATAGAAAAAAAATGCGCTTCTCCATGCTAATCGGTCGTAAATTCCTTAAATCGCGATTCCTGGTTGATGTAAACGCCAAAAATCAATCTTTTGAAGCCAAATTGAACAAATGAAAATTGCTGTTCTGTCTAGAAATTCGCACCTCTATTCTACACGACGGCTCAAGGAAGCCATACTCGCACGTGGTCATGACGCACTCATCATCGACCACATGAAATGCGACCTTATCATTGACGATAAGGGTCCCACCCTTCTCTACCACGGCGAACTACTGGAAGACATAGATGCCATTATTCCACGTATTGGAGCTTCGGTTACCTTCTATGGCACGGCGGTGGTCCGTCAGTTCGAAATGATGAAAGTATTCAGTGCAGTCAGTTCTTTGGCCATCACACGTTCCAGGGATAAACTCCGCAGCCTTCAAATCCTTGCCCGCCATGGGGTGGGCTTACCTAGAACAGCTTTTACCAATTATTCCAAGGAAGAAAATAAAGTGCTTAAACTCATTGGCTCCGCACCGGTCATCATCAAGTTGCTTGAGGGTACCCAGGGGCTGGGAGTCGTCCTGGCAGAAACCAATAAAGCAGCCAAGTCCGTGGTGCAAGCTTTTGAAAGTTTGAAAACCCGGGTCATTTTACAGGAATTTATCGGCGAGTCTTCCGGCTCAGACATCCGTGCCTTCGTGGTCAACGGAAAAGTGGTAGGTGCCATGATGCGTAAAGGGGTAGAGGGTGACTTCCGTTCCAACCTGCATCGTGGCGGCACCTCTAAAGTCATTAAGCTGAAAAGAGTCGAAAAAACCATGGCCCTCAATGCCGCCAAAGCAATGGGACTTAATGTGGCAGGGGTAGATATGCTGCGCTCCGATCGGGGTCCGCTTGTTTTGGAAGTCAACTCTTCTCCGGGTTTGGAGGGCATTGAAAAAGCCACGGGAATAGACATTGCAGATGAAATTGTGGCTTACGTTGAAGCCGGACGTGATAGCGATCTGCGCAAGAAAAAACCCAAAGAAGCCTGATGGAAGACCTGGTCATCGACAACATCCGTATCCGTCCCGGCCAAAGTGTAAAACTAGACCGTAACATTGCACGCCTGCCTTCACACACAGACATTGATCTCGTCATATACGTTTACCGAAGTACCAAACCTGGTCCGGTGCTTCTTCTCTCTGGCGGCCTGCATGGAGATGAAGTCAACGGCATCGAAATTGTACGCCGGCTGATCCAACAGGAGATTACTCAGCCCCTTCGCGGTACAGTCATCTGCATACCGGTTATCAATGTGTACGGGTTCATTCATTTTAGTCGCTATGTGCCTGATGGAAAAGATGTCAACCGCTCCTTTCCAGGTAGCCGAACGGGATCACTGGCCTCGCGGATTGCCCATTACCTGACCAAGCACATCATCCCCCACATCGATTATGGATTGGATTTCCATACTGGAGGTGCAGACAGATCGAATTTTCCGCAGGTGCGGTGCTCATTCAAAGACCCTATGGCCAAAGAATTGGCCGGCGCCATGGGTATTCCCTTTGTATTAAATGCTAACTTTTTGAGTAAATCTCTCCGCATGAGTGCATACAAAGCAAAAAAAAGTATCGTGGTCTATGAAGGCGGAATGTCTTCGCGCATCGATGAAACCACCGTTCAAATGGGCGTCAACGGGGCCATCAACCTGATGCATCACCTGGGAATGACCGAAGAAACAGCGCCTAAAACTCAAACCAACTGGCTTAAAGACAGTACGTGGGTCCGCTCACGGCAGTCAGGCATCTTCCAGTCGGTCATTGAAAACGGTCAATTTGTGGAGAAAAAACAAGATTTGGGCAACCTGTCTGATCCTTTCGGCGATTTTACCATCTCGATCAAAAGTCCTAAAAGCAGTTATGTCATCGGTTTGAACCACAATCCGGTAGTCCATCAAGGCGATGCATTGATTCATCTGGGGCTGGCAGAGTAAGTTAAATTTGTCGATACATTATTATTAAACATATAGTTAATAGGGAATTTTACCAAACCATCTGTATTATCTATAATTTTAGGACAAATTTTATTCGGAAAGAAATGAAGTTAAGTGCTAAAGAACTGAAATTGGATGAGTTAGATAGAAAAATCCTTTCTATCCTCCAGAACAACGCCAAGATTACCAATGCACAACTATCGAAAGACATTGGCCTTTCGCCAGCACCCACCCTTGAGCGGGTAAAAAAACTGGAGAGTTCAGGGCTTATAAAAAGTTATCATGCGGAATTGAATACCGAAATGCTCGGACTGGGTGTACAAACATTTGTACAGGTCACGCTCAAAGGACACAACAAGAGCAACATCGATGCTTTTGTGAAAGCCATTGACAAAGTGCCTGAAGTCATTGAGTGCCATCACGTAACCGGTTCGGGCGATTTTGTGCTGAAAATCATTGCACATGACATCAGGTCCTACCAAGAGTTGATGTTGGACAAAGTAAGTGAAATTGAGGTAGTGGACAGTCTCCAATCCATGATCATTTTATCCACCTTCAAAGACGCCAGGGAATTACCGATTCCAGGCAGATGAGCAACAAGCGACAAATTTTGGACGACCGTCAGATAGGTCAGATTTTAAGGCGCATTGCTTATCAGATTTATGAAAACCATCTGGATGATAAAAATTTGGTTTTTGCCGGTATCTGTGACCCTGGCCAAAGACTGGCAGAAGTATTGGTACAGGAACTTGCTGCCATTGCGCCCACACTGCGCATACGGCAGGTGAGCATAGAGATCGATAAAAAACATCCGGAGGATTCCGTTCGTCTGGGCGCACAAGCGGCAGACATCACCAATCAGTCCATCATTTTGATTGACGACGTACTGAATACCGGTAAAACGTTGGCGTATGGCCTTCACAGCTTACTACAATACTCGCCCAGTCGGGTTGAAATTGCCGTACTGGTGAACAGAAAGCACAAGGCCTTTCCTGTTTACGCCACCTACACAGGTTATGAGTTGTCCACTATGCTCGATGAACACATTGAGGTAGAATTGGGCAAACTTTCTTGTGTCTATCTGCATTAAAAACCTTGTCCGCCGCGGAGGTCCTCCGCAAAAGCATCCAGAATTTTTCCGAATACATCCGAATAAATCTGAGCCGAAGAATCGGCCTGGTTGGTCTGCGCCGTTAACTGATACTGCACACCCTTATCGGTAAAACCTGCTTGCCATACACTGGGTTTAGGCTGCGCCAAAATACCAGGCACAGATCCGGTGCACCTCAATAACTTTTCATGCACTGTTTGCCAGGGCACACCATAAGCAATAGTCACAGTGATTTTTATCAGGGAGCCACGTTCCACGGAAGATGCGCCCAGGTTGGTAACTGGAACCAACAAAAGGCGAACGTTCGGTAAAGTGATCACCTCCCTTCTTGACGACTTAATCTTGGTAACCAACAGATTTTTTTTAACCACCTCACCCTCGAATCCGTGCACACGGATACGATCTCCATCTTTAAACGGACGGCTGTAAGTAATTATTAAGCCAGCAAAGACATTCGCAGCAGGGATGGCAAGGCCTATCACCAGTAACAGACCAAAAAGCAATAAAAAGCCATCATAGAATTGGTTATAGCTGGCAGGCAAATTGAGACTGATGATATAAAATGCCAGTAAGTAAATACCAAATCGAAATACATTGAACGTGGTATTGGCCCATTCCGACAAGAATCCCGTGATTTCAAGCTTACCTGAAGTAATTTCTTTACTTAGAAAACGGAAAAACTTTACCAGATAATACGCCGCTACCAACACTACTGCCGTACGAATCAATTGGGGTATAATGCTGATGAAACCACGCCCAAACTCTTCCAATGGCTTCAAAATATAGGAGAGCAGATTCTTTGAAAAGCTTTTGGTCGCATCAAAGATGCCCAGAACCAGAGACAGTGTGAGATAAGTAATTACTACAATGCTTATCCATTTGATCACGCTAAATAACCCTTTGAGTAACCTCGCTACACGGTCACCTGACAATACTTCATAATTCCGAAAATGTAGTCCTCTAAAGGAGCTTTCTGTTCGATAAGCTGCACGATTGATCAACGCATTGAAACTCTTGTTGAGGTATTTGACCAGGAAAAAGAAGGCGATGACGGCACCAAAGAGCCAGGCGAGTCGCTTCACCACGCTAATGAGGTCATATCCCCCTTTTTCCACGAGAGAAGAACGGATTCGTTGCAAATAAACACCGGCCAGGCTGTCTGACTCGGCATTCATCCAAAAGGCATCTTTTTCGGTCACGCTCATCAAAATTTCATTCCCATACAAGATGGTACTGCCTTCAGGCGATCTACTCAAGTACAACTGGTCAGGGTCGAAAGCCTCCCTACTGGCCAGGTCAACCAGTTTGGTTTGAATATTTTTCGCTCTGGCCTGTTGGGTAAAAGATCCCAAACGCGCATATATGAGAAACAGGGTATCGCCATACAATTTAATGGGTACGCCTTCGGTATGTTCACGCAAAGACTCCACCTCCGCCTTTAGTAGTGCATCTCTCTCTAAAGATTCTTCCGTAAGCGACCTAAGGAGGTCGTTTAAAGAGTCTTTCTCCTCATCGCTGCCCGACTGGAGTTTGGTAAGTTGTTGTTGCAATTGCGACCGGCTGGCGGAGTCTGCCCGTTTCACAGAATCGAACCGGTACTTGAGCAATTGTACCTCGGTCAGGGTATCCTGCGACAGGCAGGTTGAGACCCATGCGATGGAGCCTAAAAAAAGCAAGAAGTGTCTATACATGTGACAACAAACCTATCAATATTCTCGATAGAGGTTAGGTTTAAGAATCAACATTTCCAGGCTTTTTTCTACCAGCGCGCCCATCGTAGCACAAGCTAAAAAAGACCTTTCCTGGTAAAATTTTTCAAGGTCTTCTGCCAGTTGGCGCACATTGTCGGCAGGAGCCAGCGTATCTTCTTTCATGACGGCCAGCAAGTCTTTGATGCGGTCATTTTCTACCTTTACACGGTTGGCGATCAATGCGCGCTCTTCCCGTTCATATTGACGTGCCGTAGCCGGAGTGATGTTGCGCATACCTAACTGAATGATGGGGTTATTCTGTTTGAAGTATTTGGGCATATACACCGCCCGACGGCCCTCATAAGACTGCTGATCAAAATCAATGGCCCGCAATCGATATTCCACATCCTCAAAATCCGGGGTTATGTCCACCACAAAATTGCTGGCGTGCATGTCGCCCAGCAACCGAATGAAACAGCGCTCATTGAACTTAACAAACTCTTTGGCCAACCGGATCTCATTGAGTTGGTCACTTTGAAGATAGTTTTTTATAAACTGATCCCCTGGAATACCCACAACATGCTCCTCCAATAAGGTGTTTTCGTGCACCAGGTAGTTCATTTTGTTGGGGGAAAGTAAATGCTCCAATTCCAGGCCATACACCCTTGAAGCATCCGCACGTTTGATGTAGAAATAATCGAAGTTATCGTTGATCCGATTCACGATACGAATCCTAAAGGGTTGAGTGTTGCCATAAGTGCACAAATCCACGCGGTCGATGAACAGGTGTTCCATGACCTCCAACTGGCCGTGGGCTTTCACATAAGCATAAATTTTTTTTAGGGCATGAAAGATGTCCTTCATATCCGACTGGGAGAACGTGACCGTCTCCCACAATGAGTCCTGCCCCTTACTATCAGATAGGGGAAAGGCATTGTCGTACCGCTGCAGGCTATCATAAGTCAACGGCAACGGCACCGCTCGCTCGTAATGTTTCAGGTAAGCCCTCAAGCCGCGCCGGATGGGAAAAACTTGCTTCTTTTTACTAATTAGCGCCATGCCAATTCCTGTTATGAACCCCAAACCTATCGATCATCGGGATTGCGACCACATCGCTTGTAACCAAAACTAAAATATGGAGCCGTCGACAATAGGCCATGTCAAAAATTTGGCCACACGACTTATCAACACATTCAATGATCATGGCTCGGTCAGATGCTTGAGCAAAAGGCTTTCTCCCTGTTTCCACCAATTTACAAAATCCTCCTGCACCGGGCGATGCGCCGGCAGGTAGTTTAGCAATTGCTCCAGATCAAAAGTCTCATGAAAGATGCCCGCACCTGCCCTTACCGCGTCCAGGGCATTGCAATCCTGTTCAAAATGGACGGGAATCATCAGAACCGGCTTACCGAGATACATGGCTTCGCAAACTGACTCAAACCCTGCCGTTGTCAGGTACCCTTTGCAACTCGCCATGTACGACAAAAATTTCTGTCCATCCAACTGGTGAAAAGTCAGGTGTTCATCCACCTGTAACCTGGCCGGAACTCCTTTGCGGTCCCAAAAACAATGAAGAGGTACATTGGGAAATTTTTTATGAAAGGCTTCCACATCCTCGGCATACCCATCGTTCAAAATGTAAACTAGAAAATGGTCCTGACAGGTAATGGGTAGCTGCCGGATTTCCTTTCGGAGCAAAGGAGGCACCACAACCAACTTTTTCGGATGTGGCTCGGGGTAATCGGAAAAAGACAGGGCCAAACACACTTCTGCACCCATAGAGGAAAGATAATTGGCAAGCAAGAGAGATCGACGCTCAAACAAGCGTCCTTTCGGGAACGGAAAGTGGTGGTGACCCAGCAAGTACTGATGGGCAATGCAAACAAACCGCGCCCGAGGTTTTTTGAATCGGCTCAAAAAACCCCCAATAAAATCATAAAAGTTAATGATCACGTCTGGCTCATCTGCTTTGATCCAGCGATGGATAATACCCAAACTGTTAATGTATCTGGGCATGCGGCGAGCCACAAAAAACAAGGTTGGCAGTATTCTTACGGTCTTGTTGTGCTTGTCAGTGACGAAGTTGGGACTTTCTACCTGATGTATCAGTTCCCCAAATCGGTCGGTGAGAAAAGAAGGGAGCTCCCTGCGCTCACTTTTTCCAACCACCACGCGGACCACTGCATGCCCATTTTGTTCCAGCAGATCGGCCAGTGCAATGGACTGGGTCATGTGACCCCTGCCTTCACCCTGGACAATGAAGAAAAACCGCATAGGTTGAGTTTTTGGATAAAGTGCCCAAAGTTATAGGCCTGCAAGTTCTACATCTGAAATATTTACTGTATTATTAAGGTACTTTAGTCCTTTATTTTGAGTTTTTGATCGAAAGGTTCAAGGCATTCTGTCTTGAACCTTTTTCTTTAACTACCGTCTAAAGATGCGAGTGCCGTACATGCCACTCAACAAAGGTCGAACATTCGACAGTTGACTACTCAGATAACTGAAAGACATCCACTTGGCTGCCTTTCACGAAATGATAATAGTTGGCCGCCTGCAACACGAAATCATAATTACCAGGCGCCGCTGTTAATTCCAGCGTGTCAACCGAAAGTTGCCATCGCCACAATGAACTACCGGACAATCCCAAGATGAGGCTTGGTTGGACGTCTACCACGGGACCCACCGGCCGTCGCAACTCCGACAACATGGCACCTGATTCATCCAGCACCAATACGCCATGGTCAGGCGCCACCAATACCATCAATCGGGTTTGATGCAAATGTGTGGCGGCCCTGTAAACCTCAGGAACATCGATTTGCTGGATAATCCTCCGGTTAATGATGTCTATACCCGTTAGCTTCCCCTGTCCTAGAAACCACAAATTGCCGCTCAGGTCAACCGAACCTTGATGGGCAGGACCAATGCCAAAGTCGCTCACAAAATATTCTCGGGGCTGTGCCGTGAATCGATCTATAAATTCGAATCGATTGAGGTCACCATAAAACAAAAAAGTCTTGAGTGAATTACCGGCATCTATCGCAGTCACCGCTGAATAGGCCATCGAAGAAAAGTCACGTGTGAGCTCCCCATCTTCAGACAATACCACCACCCGACCACTAGCTGTCCCCAAAAATACCTCTCCAAATGGACTCACATCTCCGGTGGTGACAACGTCTTTTAGCGTATGGCTTCCTACCAAAACCCAGTTATCCTGGGCGTTGGCCATGAAAAACCAGCAACTAAGAATTAAAAGTGAGAAGTTTGGCTTGCTGACCATCGTATTTCACATAAGTGAAGTGGTTAATCCATTCACCCAGGTTAAGGTACCTACTACCGCCTCTCACTTCCAAATCGAGCGGTACGTGGCGGTGCCCAAAAACATAAAAATCACAAGCCATTCCAGCCGCCTGCTGCCGCTCGCAGTAATGCCATAACCACTCTTTTTCTTTTTGCTCGAACCCAGAATCCTTCTTCTTTCCGGAGATACGACTTCGACTGGAGGCCGCACGAGCAATGGCAAAACCAATCCGTGGATGAATCCATCCGAATAGCCACTGAATAAACGGATTTGTAAATAGATACTTAATGAGTTTATACAAACGATCCCCGGGACCCAATCCGTCCCCATGCCCCACAAACAACCTGTGGCCAGGCGTCTCTATGATCACCGGATTTCGAAGCACCGGTACATCAAGTTCTTTTGGGAAATAATCGAACATCCACATGTCGTGGTTGCCGGTAAAAAAGTAAATGGGGATATCTCGTTCACGCAGCTCTTTGATCTTTCCTAGGAACAGGGTAAACCCTTTTGGAATCACATACTTGTATTCGTACCAAAAATCAAACAAATCGCCAACCAAGAAGATGGCCGCTGCTTCCTTCGATACTTCTTCCAACCAACCAACGATCTTGCGCTCCCGCTTTTCGCTGCTCGAAGGGTCAGGTGCTCCTAAATGAAAATCACTGGCAAAAAAGAGAGATTTTCCTTCTGCCAGTGACCTGAACTCTTTTAAAGTCTCAATCAATGCGTCCATGGGTTAAAGCACCTTCGGACCAATCAGTTGTTTTCCCCCTCCGACTCTTGTGAAACTTCCTGCGCCACCTTTTTCTTTACCTCATTCAGGTCGGCGCCTTTCTTCTTGGCCTTTTCTACCTTTCCGTTGGTAAATTTCTGATAAGTCGTTTCCGTGTCAAAAGGTCGAGGTCCAATCAATCGCTCCAGATCATTCTGGTAAATGATTTCCTTCTCAAGCAATTCATTGGCGATGATGTTCAATTTGTCCTCCTTTTCGTTCAGCAATTTCTTGGTGCGCTCATACGCCTTTTCAATCAGCGTTTTCACCTCCTCATCGATTAATTTCGCTGTTGCCTCAGAATAGGGCTTGGTAAAGTTGTAATCAGATTGCTTGGAATCATGGAAGGAGATATTACCCACTTTTTCGTTCATGCCGTAGATAGACACGATGCTGTAGGCCATTTTAGTAATGCGCTCCAGATCGCTCAAGGCGCCAGTAGATATCTTACCGAAAATAATTTCCTCAGCTGCTCTGCCTCCCAACGCCATGCACATCTCGTCAATCAGCTGATCGGTTTGATAGAGAAACTGCTCTTTGGGCAGGTATTGTGCGTACCCTAGCGCGGCAATGCCGCGTGGCACAATACTCACCTTTACCAATGGATCTGCATGCTCCAGATACCAGCCAGCCACTGCATGCCCTGCTTCGTGAAACGCCACAATTTTCTTTTCCTCAGGAGATATGAGCTTATTTTTCTTTTCCAGTCCGCCTATCACACGGTCAACGGCATCTTGAAAATCTTTCATGTCTACGTGCTTCTTTCCCTTGCGCGCGGCAATCAAAGCGGCCTCGTTACAGACGTTTGCTATCTCCGCACCCGCGAAACCAGGGGTTTGAGCGGCCAGCTTTTTGGGATCGATCTCTTCAGACAACTTGATCGGAGCCAGGTGTACCTTGAAGATGGCTTCCCGGCCAATGAGATCAGGCTTATCTATGCTCACCTGCCTATCAAATCGTCCCGGACGTAGTAAAGCGCTGTCCAGCACATCTGGTCGGTTCGTCGCCGCCAATATGATGACTCCAGCATCGGTAGAAAACCCATCCATTTCCACGAGCAGTGAATTCAGGGTGTTTTCGCGTTCATCGTTGGCTCCGGGCATTTGACCTCTGCCACGAGATCGCCCGATGGCATCTATTTCATCTATAAACACGATGCAGGGCGCTTTTTCCTTGGCCTGCTTAAATAGGTCTCGGACTCGCGCCGCACCAACACCCACAAACATTTCCACGAAATCTGAACCAGACAGTGTGAAAAAAGGCACTTCTGCTTCTCCAGCCACTGCTTTGGCAAGCAACGTCTTACCAGTACCCGGAGGTCCCACCAGTAAAGCACCTTTGGGTATTTTACCTCCAATCTCTGTGTACTTCTCTGGATGCTTCAGAAATTCTACAATCTCTTTTACTTCCTCCTTGGCTTCTTCCAGACCCGCCACATCTTCAAAGGTGATTTTTACGTTGTTCTCTGCATCGAATAACGCGGCCTTAGACTTACCAATATTGAAGATTTGACCTCCCGGACCGGCATTGCCGGTCATGCGCCTCATGAGCATCCAAAAGAGAAACACCATGAAAATGATAAAACCCCAGTTTAGAAGCACTGAAGAGAAGTCTTCACTATTGTCGACGTTGTAAACTACCCCAACCTCATCTTTTGAAGCTTCCAGGGTTTCCTTCATTTTCTCGTCGAAATTTCCAGGATCTACGACGGTAAAGTGATAATGAGGACCAGAATTTGCTCCCAAAGGACCTTGCTGGACCACTTCTTGATATTTGGAATTACTCAAAGCCTCGCTTTTGAGGTAAACTTCTACTTTCTTTTCATTGTTTACCAGGATTACTTTTTGCACATCAAGGCTCGGAATCAACTCTTTAAAAAGCCGACGCTCTGAGATCTCAACCGTGTTATTCGTTTTAGTAAAAAAAGCAAACCCCAATACAAATGCCACCAAACCGGCAACAATCCACAGCTGCACATTGGGACGAGGTTTTTTCGGATTTATCTTTTCTGCCATCAGATATTTTTAATTACTTGTTTAACGCGGACAACTTTTTTTAGTTCGAAGCCTCAATTCGCTCCACTTGAGCATCACCCCAGAGTTCTTCGAGGCCAAAAAATTGCCTCTTTGCGGGATGGAATACATGTACCACCACGTCTACATAGTCTATGAGCACCCATTCTTTGTTCTGCCTTCCTTCCCGCTTCCAGGGTGTTTGGCCAGTCCGCTTTTTGACTTCCTCTTCTACGGCATCAGCAATGGCATCAATTTGTGTATCTGAACTACCCGAGCAAATAATAAAAAAATCAGAAACAGCATGTTTGATCTCACGCAGATCCATCACTACTACATTCATCGCCTTTTTATCGAGCATTCCTGCGAGAATGGCTTCCGTTATTTCCTCAGCATTTACTTTTCGCGCCTGCGCTTCTTGCATTCAAATTAATTTTGACAAATTGATCATCAAAGTTACAACTATTTAATGTGCATAAAATCTTTGCCAAAACTTCATTTGCCGGGAAATCAGTTACTTTCCTGCCAATCTGTCACTCAACCAACGAGCTAGCCAAAGACACTTACAGACAAAGCGACATTCAACCCGGTCACATTTGGCTTTCCGACTACCAGGCGAAAGGCAGGGGACAGATGGGTAACGTGTGGATGAGCGAACCTGGCAAAAACCTACTATTTACTTTGTTCCTCACCCCTGATTTTCTATCCGCACAGGACCAATACCGGATCAACGTGCTCGTCGCAGTGGTGATCAGGGAAACCTTACAGCATATGATGCCACTGGCTAAGGTGGAAATCAAATGGCCCAACGATATTTATCTCAATGAAAGAAAGGTAGCGGGCATCCTCATTGAATCCATCCTCACGGGCAAAAACATAGAAGCGCTTTTTTGCGGTGTGGGCATCAATGTAAACCAAGAAAAATTCAATGGACTTGACACGGCCACCTCAATACTCAAGGAAACTCAACACGCTACCTCACGCCACGAGCTCCTTGAAGCGATGCTGCTTCGTTTCGAACAACAATACCTGAGGTTGTCTGAAAAATTCGGGCCAGTTCTGGAACAATATCTGATGCACCTACGCTGGCGCAATGAGTGGCACATCTTTAAAACAAATAATGGCACATTTCAAGGCTGCATCACTGGTATTGATGCCCATGGACGCCTGGAAATGAAAACATCCAAGAGCACTCGACATTTTGACGTAAAAGAAATCACTTATGTGGAATGAACTCTTACCACTGGCCTTTGATTCTATAATGGTTAACTTTGAATCATCAAATAACTTATCATGATAGAAGAGAAAGTAGCTTATAAAGTGAAAGACATAAGCTTGGCCGAATATGGCCGAAAAGAAATTCGTTTGGCTGAGGCTGAAATGCCTGGATTGATGGCCCTGCGTGAACAATATGGTCCAGACAAGCCGTTGAAAGGGGCGCGCATTGCAGGTTGTCTGCACATGACCATTCAGACCGCCGTGCTAATCGAAACGCTCACCGAGTTGGGTGCTGAGGTGTCTTGGTCATCATGCAATATTTTTTCCACACAAGATCATGCGGCCGCCGCAATTGCCAAAACAGGTGTGCCTGTTTATGCCTGGAAAGGCATGAATGCTGAAGAATTTGATTGGTGCATAGAAAATACGCTGACGGCTTTCTCTGACGGTCAGCCGCTCAATATGATTTTGGACGACGGTGGAGACCTCACCAACATGGTATTGGACAAATATCCTGAGCTGGCGCCCAACATCAAAGGTTTAAGTGAAGAGACAACTACAGGTGTACATCGTCTCTATGACCGGATGAAAAATGGCACCCTCCCAATGCCAGCGATCAACGTAAACGATTCAGTTACAAAGTCAAAATTCGACAATAAATATGGATGTCAGGAATCCCTTGTAGATGCGATCCGACGCGCCACTGACATCATGCTTGCAGGCAAGGTTGCCGTAGTAGCAGGTTATGGCGATGTAGGAAAAGGTTCCGCGGCCTCACTCAAAGGAGCTGGCGTGCGGGTTTTGGTCACAGAAATAGACCCGATATGCGCGCTTCAGGCAGCCATGGATGGCTTTGAGGTCATTAAGATGAAAAATGCCATTCCTCGGGCTGACATTGTGGTGACCGCTACGGGTAACAAAGACATTATCACTGAGCCCGATTTTCGTGCCATGAAAGACAAAGCCATCGTTTGTAATATCGGCCACTTTGACAATGAAATCGACATGGCCTGGTTGAATGCACATTACGGGGATACCAAGGATGAAATCAAACCACAGGTAGATTTGTACAACATTGAAGGTAAGGAGATCATTTTGCTGGCCGAGGGCCGACTGGTCAACCTGGGCATAGCTACTGGTCACCCTTCTTTTGTAATGTCTAACTCATTTACCAACCAAGTACTGGCGCAAATGGAGTTATGGAAAAATGCGGACAACTATGAAAACAAAGTTTACATGCTTCCGAAGCATCTCGATGAAGAGGTTGCTCGCCTTCACCTGGCCAAGATTGGCGTGGAATTGGACGAACTTTCTGAGGAGCAGGCCGACTACATCGGTGTAGCCATGAAAGGACCTTTCAAACCAGATTACTACAGGTATTAATAACCAAAAGAGGTTGCTATAAAAACCCCTCGCCTAACGGCGGGTGGTTTTTTATGGCTGATACGTGGAGTTTTATCCCTGGGCCTTAACCTGTTTGTAAACTGCGCAGGTTCCTTGTGCTGTTCTTTCTTTTGAAAATAGTTTAACCCTTTCCTTTGCGGCATGCACAAAACGATCGGCAATTTCCGGATGATCCAATAGATACATGACCCCCTGAGAAAGTCCGTCCACATCAGCAATCTCCTGGAGCAAACCATTCACTTCATGGGTAATCATTTCCGGAATTCCCCCTGCCCGGGTAGTCACAATGGGGAGTCCCGCTGCCATGGCATCCAAAATGCTGGTACCCAATCCTTCTGTCTTTGAGGTGAAGAGGAAAATATCAAGAGAAGGCAGCACTTCACGTATATTGGGCACGAATCCGGTAAATGTGATGACATCTGACAATCCTTTGGCTCTGACAAACTCCTTAATCTCGCGTGCCATCGGTCCTTCGCCTATGATGAAAAAGTGGGTTTTAGGACGGTTTTTCCGTACCAATTCTGCCACGCTAACAAAGGTGAAATAGTCTTTTTGATCGGAAATCGCTGAACTGTTCCCTATAATGGCGTGGTCCGCCGGAACCTGATAAGTTTTTCGCAACCACTGAGAAGTTTTAAAAGGCTCGAACTTGTGTGTATCGATGCCGCTTTTTACCACCACCAGCTTATTCGTATCCCTTACATCTGGTTCGGTTATTTCTCTGATGATATCAGAGATACAAATGATCTTTTTAATGCCGCCATAATTGTACTTGAATCGACTAAACCAGTTGTTTTTTATCGGAAAGTCGACCCGCCTGGTAAGAATCAGGGGCGTCTGGTTACCCAACAGTCCACTGATAACGGCCACTGTATGCGACCGTGAAGAATGCATTTGTATAAAATCGAATGGCGCTTTCCGGCATAATCGTTTAATGGCCCATGCAGTGGCAAGATCATAAGCCGATCGAAAGGGCATGGGTACATGTGGCAACCGGTTATCGGCACAGTATCTGTGGACCGCCGAACCCACCCGACACGCAACGATTACCTCTAAACCCAGGGCCAGGCTTTCTTCCACAAGGTAAATGATCTGTTGCTCGCCTCCTCGCCAGGTGGCCTCAGAACTAAGATGGAGGATTCTCATTGCGCCTGCTGAATTTCACGCAGCTTGGCGTATTTTAAAAATTTATAATAGGCGGTGTTGTAAGAAATGACAAAACCATAGTATCCATCCAGAAACCCCGCCTGAAGAAAATATTTTTTAAAAAAGTTAAATAACGGACCCAACAAAATATGAACAAGAAAATGTGACCTCTTGCCATTGTCGTAGGCAGCGCGGGCTGCGATAGAAGAAAATTTTTGAATCTGTGCGACATGCTCTTCCAAGGTGTAAAAAGAGTAGTGCACCAAATCACCAGAGAGCCTGCAGACCTTAACGCCATCCGATAACACTACCCGATCATGGGGATTTTGCCCGCCCCACTGGCCGTGGTTGCGGTTCCATAACCGCACCTTCGGATCAGGATACCATCCGGTATGGCGTATCCACTTTCCACAAAAGTTCGTCAGGCGCTTTAGCTCAAAGGCAGTGGTTGCCACAGCCCCTTTCCTGGCGGACATGAGCGCGTCTGCCAATTCCGGTGTCAGGGCCTCGTCAGCGTCCAGGCTTAGCACCCAGTCATGGGCTGCAAGTTGCATCGCATAATTCTTTTGTTGGATGTGTCCCTCAAAAGGGTGCTGTTCGAATCGCACCCCATACAATTGACAAATTTCTGCCGTCCGGTCTTCACTGTAGGAATCGACCACCAATATTTCATCCACCATACCCTGAAGTGATGACAGGCAGCGGTCAATGTTCCGCTCTTCGTTAAAAGTGATGATAACTGCCGATACCTTCATGTCTGTCACGATTTCCAAAACATCCGAAAATTACGCCCCTTTGACCGCATAGGGTGGTAGCTGCCCTTATTGGCATGTGGAAATGGGATTGAAGGTAATTCCCGATTAAGAAATTCTCACAGCTCCGGCCATCCATGCCCTTGACTCCAGTTTACATTTAACAATTTACCTGGCTTATCTGCAAAAAAGGCCTCCACGCCTTCACGATGCATACGATAACGTTCCAGAAATACATTGGGATTTTTTTCCGGATCCCCATTTCCCTCACCATAAATCCATTCCCGCATGGCTGTTGACTTACCGCTAAAGCTGTTCACAATACTTTTGATCCAGTCCGCTTCGTCCCGCCAGGTAAACACAAACCGTGCATCCGGAAACTGTTGATAGAGTTCCTCGTATAATACCGGCCATGGATTGTCCTGAAACAGGTCATAAGCACCGGCCACCTGCAACGTTGGCCCCAGATCGCCCTGTGCCAGACTCTTCGCCAGATCTGTTCGCACAGGAGCTGTCCGATAACCCAAAACCCGCCCATCAGACTCCAGGGTGGTAGTGCCTGTCTTATGAAATCCTATGCCAAAAATTTTCGAAATAGCCATGTATAAAGATGATCAGCGCATCAAATTTAATAGGCCCTGCGCAAACTTTTAGGTAGGCTTTCATTTAACATTGTGCCATGAGTGGGACACGAACAATCAAAAAATGGTTTGTCTATCCGCCAATCATTGCCCTGGCACATCGCAAAATGAGGCGGAAATTTTCAGAAGAACCCATCTTCATCGGGGGTTGTGGCCGCTCGGGAACAACACTGCTGCTATCCATGCTCTCCGCACACCCCGACGTATTTGCGATACCCATAGAGACTGCAGCTTTCAACATTTGGGACGAAGGAGACAAATACCCGCGCAATTACCATAGACTGTGCCGAAGTATGTTGGTCAACCAAATACCCCCCGACGCTACGCGCTGGCTGGAAAAAACCCCAGCCAATGTTTTGAATTTTGCGCGTATCAATCGATTCTACAACGATCAGGTAAAGTTCATTCACATCGTTCGTGATGGTCGTGATGTAACCACCTCCAGACATCCCAAAGCACCCAACCGATTTTGGGTGCCTATCGAACGCTGGATTCTGACAGTGAACAAAGGATTGGATATGTTGGACCATCCAAATGTATTAACCATTAAGTATGAGGCATTAACCGGCGACACCGAAAATACAGTGAAGGAGATTTGTGCACACCTTTCCCTGAAATATTCCGTAGCCATGGTCAACTGGACTGCCCACACACAAATCAAAAAAGACCCCGCCTGGTTTGGTGGCGTAAAAGGTGTACATGGCGAGTCGAACCAACGCTGGCAAAAACCAGAATTCAAAGCCCACATAGAAGAATTTATGAACAATCCAGATGCCGTCAGAACGCTTGAAAGAGCTGGGTATCCGACTGTCACCTAGCCCATGATTCGGAAAAAGGAATTAAGCCGGGGGCTTTTCAACAGGTATCATAAAAATATGCCGCCAGCAGAAAGACTAATGAAGGATGCCAATCATCTGCTTTGGCAGATCCGGTCATTTTTTACTTACGGCCGCGTACGAACCCTTCTGATACACCCACACTACCCAAGCCGAAAAGCCACCATCTATCGAATTGCACGGGAGTTATCCCTGCAAGTGACCAACCACCTGTCCAATAAGGCAGAACTGGCCATTTTTTACGAGTACAGCACCTACAAGGAGGAATACCAGGTGCTAGAAAAATTTGCAGCCAGTGGATTGCGTGTACTGAACCTTCACAGTCGCAGCATTGGAAAATTTCATGTCGACAACATCCATCAGGAAGTTTTCGGATATGCCACGCGCATTGACCCTACTCAATATCAGGGACTCTGTGTGAAAAAAAGTGATGTGAACGCCCTCCATGATGGAACTATCATCCAATGTCCCATCGGGCAAGTAGAGGAAGGCTTCATTTATCAAATGCTTATCGATAACAAAAATGATAAAGGTCTGTTCGAAGACATTAGGGTCGCTGTGGTTGGGAACGAATTGCCCATCGCTTATTTAAAATCTCGAAAACCTGCAGAACAATTTGGCCATCGATCCCGCGCCGAACTGGTGGATGTACACCATGTGCTGAGTGAAACGGAAATTTCTCAGGTGAAAGCCTTCGTAATCAAAAGCAAGCTGGAGTATGCAGAAATAGACATCCTCAGACACCGAGGGGATGGACGTATTTACATCATCGACGTAAATGACACTCCGCAGTCGGCCAGGGATAACCTCTCCAGGGATTTGCTGCAAGACAATATTCGCACCCTGGCAACATCTTTCAAACGACAATATTTATAAGGTGTATTGTTCAACTTTTACAACCTTTGTCTAACCTTTACGTTCTGAAAGTTAAACATTTCTAACTAATCTTTTATATTTGTTGAACATTGGACAGGAATAATTAAACAAATTAACCAACCCAATGATCGAAATATCGTAAGTATTTGCACCAATACGAAAACCAATGGAGCTAAACACAACCACCCTACAGACCACGAATCTTGCAGAAACTCAGCGAGGAAGAGAGCTAAATACCTTCCAAAATGAATTACTGCCGCACTTGAATGCCATGTATAATTTTGCCTACAGACTCACCACCGATGAGGATGAAGCGAAAGATCTGGTTCAGGAAACCTATTTGAAAGCTTACCGCTTCATCAAATCTTTTCAGGCAGGTACCAATGGCAAGGCCTGGTTGTACAGAATCTTAAAGAATAGCTTCATCAATGATTTTCGCAAGAAAAGCAAGCAACCTGGAAAAGTTGATTACCAGGATGTTGAGAACTTCTACAATTCCGATGATGTTAACAAAAATATCACGATGGACCTTAGGGTAGAATCCGTTAAGGACATGATTGGAGATGAGGTATCTACTGCTTTGAATGCATTGGCCGTAGATTTTCGCACAGTGATCATCTTGTGCGATCTTGAAGGATTCACATATGAAGAAATAGCCAAAATCCTTGACATTCCAATCGGCACGGTTCGATCCAGGCTCCACAGAGCGAGGAATTTACTGAAGGAGAAATTGGCCACTTATGCGCAGCATATGGGATATTAAGTTTTGTGTTTCTTTGCACCCGCAATCCAACTATTATGGGTGACAGCAGGTGCGAAGCTTTCTCTGACTATTTAAAACTTTTACAGCTCGTTTTAGACAATGAAGCAAGCCATGCGGAAGAGATGGCTCTCTTGACACATTTAGATAGTTGTGGTTTTTGTAGAAGGACTTATGAGGCAGAACAAAAGTTCAGAAACCTAATAAAGAGGAGTTTGCAGGAAAAGCAGGCTCCCTTAGATTTGGAGAAAGCGATCAACACCAGAATTTTGCTGTCCCTTGACTCACCAGAATAAAGCCATCATTTTTTCAGCTCCTTCTGGGGCAGGAAAAACAACTATTGTTCAGCATTTAGCCAGAAAATTTCCAAATCTGGAGTTTTCGATATCGGCTACAACACGTGCGCCGAGAATAACTGAAACAGATGGAGATGATTATTACTTTCTTTCCGAAGATCAATTCACTGATGCCATTGAGAAGAATCAGTTTCTTGAATGGGAGCAGGTCTATTCCGGACTAAAATACGGCACCTTTAAAAGTGAATTGGCGCGTATTTGGAAAAAGGGGAATCACGTGCTATTTGACGTGGACGTAAAAGGAGGGTTCAATCTAAAAACCCATCTAGGTGGGCAGGCCTTGGCCATCTTTGTACAGGTAAAGAATATTGGCATTCTTAAACAGCGACTGATTACACGACAAACCGAGTCGCAAGATCAAATAGAATTGCGCGTTGCCAAGGCCTTAGAAGAAAATGAGATGGCCGCAAAGTTTGACTACATCATTGTCAACGACCACTTACAAACGGCGTTGGATGAAGCAGAACAACTGGTCAGTAAGTTTCTCGTGTTATGAGGATCGGATTATTTTTCGGATCCTTTAACCCAATCCATACGGGCCATCTAATCATCGCATCCACGATGCAGCAACTGGCTGAGTTAGATAAACTTTGGTTCGTGATATCTCCTCAAAATCCACTCAAAAAACGGGATTCCCTGCTTCCAGCTTATGATAGACTCGACCTGGTAAGGGAAGCCATTCAGGAAGATGACCGGTTTCAGGCGTGCGACATTGAATTTGCGATGCCAAAACCTTCTTATACCATCGATACGCTCACCTATTTAAGTGAAAAGCACCCTTCTTACCAATTCTCCCTGATCCTCGGGCAAGACAACCTGAAGTCCTTTAAGAAATGGAAAAATTACACGCAAATTCTGGAAAATTATGAACTAGCGGTTTATCCACGGCCGAATGCCCCTGAAACAGATCTGGAAAATCACCCCCACGTACGATTGATAGAAGCCCCTCAAATAGATATTTCGGCAACGCTGATCAGACGCATGATCCTGAATAATCAGTCCATCCGCTACCTGGTGCCCGAAGGGGTAGGTACGTTAATTGATTCCAGAAAGTATTACCAGTAAAAAGCCCATGCGTTAACAAATCCAGGAATCTCGATGGCTAGGGTTCCCGTAGATGTCAATCAGCGTCCAGTATTTCATCTATACGTTCAGCCACGTCTTCCAGATGGAATCTAGAAATACCACGCTGCTTTCCAATATCTCGCGTAAGAATACTTTGTATTTGTTTCAAATTTGCACGGGCAATAGATGGGATATCTGAATTCATGAACTTCGCATCTTTCATGTCCATGAGTGTATGTAGCCGATGAACATACAGTTTCTGTAGATTTCTACGGTAGGCGTCGATGCTTCTACCTGCCGGTAATTCACTCCAGATTCCTTTTGTCAGATCATCGAAAAGACGCACTGGCCCATAAGATTGCTCGTTCATGGCCTCTTGCTCTATCAGTCGGAAAATTCTGACTTCGTCGAGCAATTGATTCAGGTAATTACCTTGCATGCGCATCACCCTTTCCACCGTGCCTGTTTCTTCGAATCTTCTCACCAGATCATTGTCTATCAACCAGTTTGGCGTCTGAAAGAGCTGCATGTTCATGAATGCCACTGCACGCTGCTGTTTGTCCGCCTGTGTAGGCTCGTAAACCATCCCTTCCTGGTCGGAGGTCTTGTAGTATTCGTAAACGCCCCCTACATTGGCCGATACATGGCGCATGTAACGATTGAACTGACCGATAATATTTCCGTACAACTCCTGTAGTTCCTCATAGTTCTTGCCATCCTCAGTGGACCAATCGAGTAGCTGCTCTTTGATGTGCTTAAGGTTAGCGATACCCAATTCACTCGCATACATGGCGTCGTCACCAAGGTCTTCCGTTTGTGCGGACGGATCCACTGCAGCGCGACGTTGGCGCCCATAACGGTAGACCGGATTTCCCGCTCGTTCCGTTATCCAATCATTCAATATTTTTTTCTCGTCTGCCGGATTCTTAAGGTCTCTGTCAATTAACTTATAGCCATATAGCACAGCCCAATCGTCATACTCGCCAATTTGCGGATAAAAATTCGTGACCCCATCTCCTGGCTGGGCGATATAGTTGAAGCGTGCATAGTCCATGATGGACGGCGCAGTACCATGTGTGGCAGTGAAGGTAGGCGATCGCAAGGAATCTACCGGATAAGCCGGACTGGATCCCATGTTATGCGGATAACCCAGTGTATGCCCGACCTCATGGGCGGCAACAAAACGAATGAGTTGTCCCATGATTGCATCCTCGAACTTCGTACCACGAGCTGCAGGATTCAGCGCTGCTGTCTGGACAAAAAACCAATTTCTCAGCAGGTTCATTACATTGTGGTACCACAGTATATCACTTTCTAAAATTTCACCTGTGCGCGGATCATGTACGTGCGGACCTTGCGCATTCTGTATGTCGGTGGCAATGTATCTGATAACTGAATACCTGACGTCCTCCGGGCTCCATTCAGGGTCCTCTTCAGGTGTAGGGGCCACTTTACCCATAATGGCATTTTTAAACCCCGCCTTTTCGAAAGCTGACTGCCAGTCGTCCACGCCCTGCTTGATGTAAGGCACCCATTTTTTGGGTGTTGCTGGATCAATGTAATAGACAATCGGCTTGACAGGGGCAACCAGCTCCCCGCGCAAGTAGGCCTCCCAATCGGTAGGCTCCAATCGCCAGCGCGTAATGTACCGCCGGGTAGCCGCCTTTTGCTCATCCAAACCATAATCAATCTGCTGTATGGAAAAGAAGCCGACACGCTCATCATGTAACCTGGGTACCCACGGGTTTTCTGGAAGCAAGATCATCGACTGTGTCATCTCCAATGAAAGCGTTCCCGTAAGCCGATTGTCCGGTAACTCATCCCCCCGGTAGGTCAGGATGTGTCTGACCAGTATATTCTCCGGAAATGATTTGACCTCCGTTATGAAAGAGCGATCCTTATCCAGCCCCTTGATCTTGAAATTCTTACGCTGATCGGCAGATAAAGCACCAATCATGGACACGTCTGTTGTGAAAAGGTCGTTTACCTTGATCACTACTCCCCTTTTGTCAGGCGATTCAGCGGCCACATCGAAGGTCATTATGACAGGTTCAAAATTGTTGTTCTTCACTGATGTATAAATAGGCTGATCTTCGTCAGCCACGCTATTGAAGGAAACCGAACGCAACAATATCCGATCTCCAATTCTTTGGAAACGGATCACCTGCTGAGGTCTTGACTTCATTCCGGCACCGCCAAAATTTAATCCTTTCACGTGACCCGATATACGACTCACGATCAATATTTCTTTTTCCAGCAGGTCATTGGGTATTTCGAAAAAATACTCAGCACCTACCTGATGTGTTTTGAAAAGTCCTTCATCCGTATTTGCTTCACCTGTGATGACCTTGTTGTAGGGCTTGATTTTACCCTTCGTGGGCAGGCTGACGTCGTCGGCCTTTTCATTCTTCTTTTTCTTCTGGGAATGGGATTCAACTGTTGACCCCGCCAACAGCGTACACAACACGACAAGTTTTAGGAAAATTTTCATGGCATTTTCATCAAATAAAAAAGTAAACTAGTGTATGTGCGGCTAAAACGACGATTAATTATGAGGAGCCGTGGATATCCCGTTTAAATGGTCAGTCATCTGCGACTGTGAAACGAATCTGTTGCATACGACCGTTCCCATCCATAACCATCAGCTCGTGGCCACCTTTTGATAAGTTAACGGCAAGCCGATGGTCATCGGTCGTCTGCCCGGCAAATTCCTGGTCGATATGCCAGAATAACGTCTCTCCGGATTTTTGATGGGCTGCCTGAAGTACTACCCTGCCCTGACTTCCGTCCAGTTCTATGGGGATAAAAATACGGCTGTCAGCGTTCGGGTAAATAATTGCCACCGATTCATCATTTTTCAGGCAACCAGGGAACGTGGGCGGCCTTCCCTGATAATCACCCTTTACCTGACCGTAGTAATACCCGGGAATGGGAGGAAGGATAAAATGAACTGCCCTCTTGGTATCTGCGAGCGGATAACAGGAGCTATTCACCTCGTAAGTGCCTGAAGCATCCATGACCAACTGTTGGTGGTAAGGACATGTACCCATCCGCTCGGCTCTTTTGGTTACCACGTATTTTTCTACCGGACAATGTGGCCCGGGCAACAGTCCTGAACTGGCGCACAGCGGACGTTGCCACATGGGAGGTTTTAGAACTTTTAACCATTGACGATTATGTGATGACCGATTCATCAACTGCAACATCAATGGTGCAGCCGCTTGTATGCCCGTAAGGGCTGCACGACCTTCCCCGTCTGCATTACCTGCCCAAACGATCACCAAAACCTCCCCATTCATGCCAATGGCCCAGGCGTCCCTGAAACCAAAGGAGGTGCCTGTCTTCCAGACGATCAACTGGGATGAATTAAAATTGCGCCAATTGCGCTCTCCTTCCGGGCGCGACAGTTGGGTCATACTTTGGAAGGTTTGCCAGATGGCATCCCGGTCGATATCCAAACTGGTCAATGGATCTCCCGTTCCGGCGAAATGGATAGAAATATTCGGCAAGCCAGCCAGTTTACGGTACATACTGAAATATAGTTGGCTCAATTCCCAGGGAGTAACCTCACAGCCGCCAAGTATCAACGACAACCCGTAATGATCAGCCGGTTGTTCCAATGTGCCAATACCCCAACGCTGTAAATCATAATGAAACTGTTGGTAGGTATAAGCTTTTAACAGGTGGCAAAATCCAATATTCAGCGACCGCGAAAGCGTCTGATGTGCTGGAACCATGCCGTTGTAACCCCGATTGAAATTTTTTGGAGAAAACCCGCCGAAAAACGAAGGTACGTCCGGCAATAAAGTCCGGCGCTGAATGAGCCCTTTGTGTAGCGCACTGGCAAATAGCATCGGCTTCAGCGTGCTTCCAGGACTTCTTCTACTCTGGAGTACATCCACTTCATGACCATCCACCAAACGATCGTCCGTGTTGCCCTGGTAAGCCAGTACCTCACCGGTTTTTAAATCGACTACCATCGCTGCCAGGTTTTCTACTCCATTGGCTTTCAAGGCACGATGCTGCTCGCGCATCAATTGTTTGCTCAGCCGTTGCCATTTAGAAGAGAGGGTAGCGTCCAAAGGACGTACGGCTCCCTTCGAGCCGTAATGGGTGAGCAGGTGAGGGGCTTCTCTGGGCAACGACAAAGGCGCCTCTGGCAAGGGTTCATCGGTCGCAAGCTCATAAGCTAAATCATTCATCCAGCCCTTCGCCCACAGCTTTTTTAGCAACCGATTGCGTTTGTTAAGCAATTCCGTATCTGAGGACCCTGGATAAATGATGCCCGGATTATTGGGTAAAATGGCCAACGTGGCAGCTTCTCCCCAACTCAAAAGGTGAGGGGCGCGACCAAAATAGCGCCAGGAGGCTGCTTCCAGACCAACTACATTTCCTCCAAACGGTGCCATGGCCGCGTACTGCCGGAAAAGTTCAGATTTCGTTTTACGTAGTTCCAGCCTGATGGTCAATAAACATTCCAGGAATTTACTCCACCAGGTACGGGGTCTATTCAAGGTCATACGCGCCACTTGCATGGTCAGGGTACTGGCTCCGCTCACCGTTTTTCCTGCAATCCAGTTTTGCCGCATGGCGCGCAGCACCGAAACCAGATTCACACCAGGGTGCCAATAAAAATATTCATCTTCATAGAGCCTGATGGCCGTGCTCACCTTGAAAGGGACCGAGTCAGGAATTGGAAAACGCCACTGACCATCATCCGCCACCTGTGCGCTGAGCAATTGCCCATCTCTATCATTGACCACCAAAGAATAGGGCCTATTCAATTCGGGTAAAGGCCAGGCAAAGAACAAGATTACCAGGACTGTAACCCCTGTAAGGAGCCCCACATCTTTTTTACTCATCGCAGAAAAGATTGATGCAATTCCAGAATTTGAGGCAACATCAATTTTCTTCCATCATTATTCAGTACAACGTATGCCTGAGCCGCCTTAATATCATCGCTCCATTGCTTTCGCATGATGGCTTCTACGTCCCTAGCCTTCCGGTGTGCATCTCTTGCCAATACCCGCTGCGTACGCACAGACTCAGGCGCTGTCACCAGAACAACTTTGTTCATCTGCCGATAACTCCCGGTCTCGAAAAGCAGCGCCGCTTCTTTTAAGATATAAGGAAATGTTTGCCCACCGCACCACGCTTCAAAATCCCGTGCGACCGAAGGGTGAACCAACGCATTTAATCGGTCCATGTCTTCCTGGTTTGTAAACACACGACTTGCCAGATACTCCCGATTCAGCGCACCTTCCCTATAGCTTTGGGAGCCAAAAAGCTGCACTATCTGTTCAACCAGCAGCGCATCATGGACCATCAGCCATTTCGCCCGACTGTCGGCATCGTAAACAGGTGCGCCAAGAACAGCAAAAACACGACAGATGATACTCTTACCTGACCCAATGCCGCCAGTTATCCCAATTTTTTTTACTTCACTCATCTTCTTCAAGCTGCTCCTTCACCAACGCTGCATCCAACACGCTCAAAGGAAAATCCTGCAACACCAATGCGGACGATGACTTTCCATCTTTATCTGAAACCTCTAGCACACGCACGTCAAATGCAGTCTTAGCTACCTCCTGGAAATCATCTGCCAACTGCCAGTAAATCACCGACGCCGTTGCACCTGTCGTATCCCCGGCCTGATTTCTTACAGGCACCCGGACAGTGCGAGATCTGACGGCACGTACAGTCAATCGAACCGTAACTTCTTTAGGCCTTGGACGAACCAGGGGATGTGGCACCATTACAGGAATTTCGTCATCAAAATCATCACTCAATAATTCCTCCGGAAAGGGGATCGAGTAAGCACCTTGATCCAGGGTATCAAAGTAACTCTGTGGACCTTCAAGTACGACCGAGTCCCTTGCGATGTCTATTTTTCCGATCAAACGATAATTTTTCGCCAACCTAATACTTGAAGAATCTAACTTAAGAGGAACCTTTCTGAAAACTCTTGGCTCTATTTTCAATCGTAATGTGTCCTGTAGAATTTGGTTGATTTGGAGTTCGGGAAACTGGCCACGCACATCGGACAATAGCTCCAACCAGTTTAGTATTCGTTTTTCCGTCGGCTGTTCAATGGCAATGGTTACTGGTCGTGGTACGAAGATTGCTGTTCGCCGAAGTAAACTCCAACCTCCACCAGTTATGTCCAGTGTGATCTGCTTTGGAAGTGGTCTCACCGTCATGAAACTGTCCCGGTCAAATTCAAAAAAAACAGGGTACGTTAAACTGGTGGTGTAATTCTTGTTCAGGGCATTAAAAAACCAAAAGGTAGTGGCCACCAAAAAAGCTATGACCACTACCTTCCATTGTTTTGTTCTTTTCGAAGAAAATCGAAACGCCATTACATAAAACTACTTTTTTTCTGCTTCTTCTGTTAACCGCTTACTTGCATCAAAAGAAACTGATGATTTTTCAATAGTCAGCTTGGTGCCCCTATCCACGTCGATGGTTAGGGTGGCATCGGTGACTTCTACCACCTTGCCATGAATGCCCCCCATGGTAACGATCATATCCCCTTTCCTAAGTTCGCTGACAAAATTCTTTTGATTCTTCTGCTTTTTTTGCTGCGGACGGATAAAGAAAAAGTAGAAGATGGCAATCATTACCACAATGAAAATGAGGTTAGGCGAACCACCTCCCCCACCGCCTTGTAACAGGATATTGTTCATAGGTTTATTTTGCAGCAGGCGTCACGTTTGCCTTGATTCTTAATTTATTTACAGAAGGATAGGTATTGGCATTAATGGTCACCGTCTTAGATTGGATACCCGGCTTTCCCTTGCTGTTGAAACGAACCTTGATTTCCCCTTCGTCGCCCACGGCTACAGGATTCTTGGTCCACTGAGGCACCGTACACCCGCAAGAAGCTGTGGCATTTGAGATGATCAGCGGTCCTTCTCCCGCATTGACAAAAGTAAAAGTATGCTCTACCACATCACCTTCTTTTATGGTACCAAAATCATGCTCTTCCTTGTTGAAATTGAATGTCGGCAGCGGCCCATCGGGTCTTGTTTCTGGTTGCGTATTCTGCGATACGGGATTTATGGCCGGGCGCGGATTCAAACGACTCTCCAATTCTGCTACCCTTCCCTCTAACTCAGCTACACGTTTCTCCAAATCGCCTGAACAGCCTGCAAAAAGGATGGCTGTCACCATTAATAAATAAGTTAATTTTCTCATCTCTGATTTAAGACTTTGATTCTAGCACAATATTAATAAAGAACAACTGCTCGAACGCGGCAAAATTTTTAGATGGATTGTCAAAAACTATTTAGCCTTAATCTGTCCAATCAGGTTATTTACATCGTCGAGCAACTCCTCTGCCTTGTCTTTCGTTTTGCTGATGATTTTCTCGCCTTCTTGTCTGGCTTCATTGTCCAAAAGATCTTGACTCTCGCTCACCTCCTTGATCAAATCCTCCAGGCTCTTCCGGTACTTGTCTATCAGAAAAGTCAATCGGTCTCTGGTATTCGTGCCCTTATCAGGCGCAAATAAAATACCCAGTACGCCACCAGCAATAATTCCAAAAAGGAATGCAAAAAATGATCCTCCAGATCTGCTCATAATAATTATCAGATTATTTGTTGTCTATTAATCCTCGTCCACTCTTACGAATTAGTCCTTCCGAAGTTAGCTGGTTTGCCAAAACATCCAAAATACCATTCACAAACTGTTTACTTTTCGGCGTGCTGTATGACTTACTCATCTCAATGTATTCATTGATAGTCACTTTTACGGGAATACTTGGAAAAGTCATCATTTCAGCGAGCGCCATTTTCAAAATGATCCGATCAATAAGCGCCACACGGGAGAGCTCCCAGTTTTTGGTACGTCCTGCAATCAACTCATCCAGTTCGTCACCACGTTTGAGCGTTTCAGAAAATATCAACCGGAAAAAAGCCATGTCATCTTCTTCGTTCAACATCACTTTTTTCAGTTCCCAGTCTGAATCTGCATCGGCCGGCATTTGCTGAATGGTCTTGATGAGCAGACTTTTTAAAATAACGGCATTTTCTGTCCATCCGCCGTCTGCACGCATCCAATAATCGACCATAGATTCATGCTTAAATACAAGTTTTTTGAAAATATGCTCCAACACCGAACGGTGGGCTACCAAGTCAGGGGCATCCAATTGCTGATAAGCCTGCAGCGCTTCATCATTCCTGAGCACCTCCTTGTACCAGTTTTTTAACAATTGAAACTCCCCGGACCAGCTTACGGTAGCCTCCTGACTCTTTTTTGCCAACTGCCCGTGCTTTTCCAGGGCTTCGATAAAAGGGTTGTCGATAAGATGGTATCGCCAGTTACTCGCCTTTTTGATTCTGGCATTTTGCTGCCTCTCCTGATCAAGCCTTTCAATGTGTCGAAACTCCACCAACATCCAAAACAATTTGTTGTACATATTGGTCAGATCACCAACTTCCTGGATCATTCGGTGAAGCGCCAAGCGACCTTCATCCATCACCAATTCGTGGTATTTGTCTATGGCCCTATCCACTTCCTCACCGACACCTGTTTTCAAATCCACTGGCTTACCATTCAGTGCATCGTCATAAGACTGCAAGGCATGTTTACGCTGGTCATCCATTTCCGAGGTATCCGAGAGATCGTGCAATGCCGGGTCAGGCAGGTAACGAAGCCTCAGTTGTTCGCGCACCACCCCCTGTAAAGATGTTTTGGTTATGTAGTAACCGTACAAGGCCTGCATGGCCTTAATTCTCAAAATACGCCTGTTCAGCATCTATTCTATTTCAATACCCCAATCTTACCTTACCCACTGCAGCGATTCTCCTCAGCGCCATTTCTACGGCGGCATGATGAGGCGTCATACCTTCCTTTTCAGCCATGATTATGGTGTCTCGGCAAATTTCGTAAATTCTTTCTGTTTGGGCGTACACCATTTCACGATTGTAGTTGCCGGCCATCTCGAAATAAACATTGATGATACCCCCGGAGTTGATCAGAAAATCGGGTGCATATACAACTCCCCTCGCCTGAAGCTGTGCGGCATGCCGGTCCTCCACATCCAACTGGTTGTTGGCACCCCCAGCAATTACCTGACACTTTAAACGTGGGATACTCTCCTCATTCAACGTGGCCCCCAAAGCACAGGGTGCATAAATATCCATGTCGGCATCAAAAACGGTTTCCGGTGACACCACCTCCACCGCGTGCTTCCTGGACACTTCGGCCACCTTTTCCTGAGCGATATCCGATATCAACACCTGGGCCCCTTCTTTGATGAGATGGCCGACCAGATGAGCCCCTACATGACCAACACCCTGAACCAATATTCTTTTCCCTTTCAGACTGTCATTTCCGTAGGCCTGATGGGCAGCGGCTTTCATACCCACGTATACCCCATAAGCCGTGACCGGACTAGGATCACCACCTCCCATATACTCGGAAACGCCTGTCACATAGGGCGTTTCCTGACGGATGAATTCCATGTCTCTTGTGGTCATGTTTACATCCTCGGCTGTCCAGTATTTCCCATTTAGGTTATTGATAAACTTTCCAAACCGACGCAACAACGCCTCTGTTTTGATTTGACCCGAATCTCCAATGATTACCGCTTTTCCTCCACCTATATTCAACCCGGCCAGCGAGGATTTAAACGTCATGCCCCTCGAGAGCCGAAGGGCATCTTTGAGTGCCTCTGCTTCAGAAACATAATTCCACATGCGCGTACCACCAGCAGAAGGTCCGAGAACCGTATTGTGAATGGCAATGATCGCACGTAGCCCGGTTTCCTCGTCCCGACAAAAGACCACCTGCTCATGGTCCATGGATTCCATCAAGTGAAATACATTTGCGTCCATTGTGGTTGGCTTAGAAGAAGACTCGATCATTGTTGCTAACTTTAATAACTTGCCATCGCAGAGGTGGTTGGATAAACCTGCCTTGCCACCACTGATCAAGTAAAAGTATCTCATTTACCGAAAAAACTATTTAGCCAGCATACACGTTTTCCCTTGAAGTGAGCGCACTCAGCCATCTAAACAAATACTTATATAAATACAAATACCACCTACTTCTAGGCGTCGTATTTATAGTCATAGGCAACGTATTTGCCATCGTTCCTGCGGTATTGGTGCGCAACTCGTTCAATTTGTTGGAGCATGATTTCTCCATTGTTAAGCTGTTCGAAAACAGTTCATTAAAGGATAATAGTCGGGCCATGGCAATGGGGGCAGTTGCCTTTTATGCCATTCTCATTCTGGTAGCCGCTTTGCTAAGGGGCATTTTCCTGTTTTTTATGCGTCAATCCATTATTGTCATGTCTCGGCGTGTGGAATTTGACCTGAAAAATGAAATTTTCAATCACTACCAACCCCTGCCACTAAGCTTTTATCGCCGCAACAATACAGGAGATCTGATGGCCAGAATTTCTGAGGATGTAAGCTTGGTACGTATGTATCTGGGACCAGCCATCATGTATGGCATCACACTTCTTACCTTGTTTGTGATGGTGATCCCTTTCATGGTTAGTATAAATGCTACTTTAACTTTTTACGCCCTCCTGCCACTACCGGTCCTTTCCATCAGTATTTATTTTGTGAGCAATCAGATCAATAAACAATCTGTCCAAATTCAAAAAAGCCTGTCGGGGTTGTCCACTTTTGTACAAGAAGCTTTTAGTGGCATTCGCGTGATTAAGGCATTCACGCGAGAAGAAAAAATGGCCAGAGAATTTGATGAGGCCAGTATTGGTTACAGGAGTAAATCCTTGAAGTTAGCCTCCGTACAAGCCTATTTTTTCCCTTTGATTATGGGACTGATCGGTCTAAGCGTGATAGTCACAGTTTACGTGGGCTCCATTTTGGTAATCAATGGAGAACTAAGTACAGGAAATATCGCAGAATTCATCATTTACGTCAACCTGCTCACATGGCCCGTCACTTCGTTAGGCTGGGTCACCAGCATCATACAGCGAGCTGCTGCTTCGCAGGAACGCATCAACGAATTCCTACAGACCAAAACAGACATAATTTCCACAGAAAATCTGGAAAAGAATCTGGCAGGTAAATTGGTTTTCGACAAAGTTGGATTTACTTATCCTGATTCCGGAATTGAGGCACTTAAAAATGTCTCTTTCGAAGTGAATCCGGGAGATTCCATCGCCATCATTGGCACTACAGGCTCAGGGAAGAGTACCATTGCCAATTTGATCTGCAGATTGTACGATACTTCCGACGGCACCATTTATGTGGATGACCAGCCCATCGAGCGCTATAGCCTGGCCGCCATACGCGGACAGGTAGGTTACGTGCCCCAGGACGTTTTTCTATTTTCAGAAACCATAGAAAACAACATTGCCTTTGGTAACGATTTGCTAAAGGAAGACGAAATCATTCAGGCAGCCCGCGATGCTGATTTGTTTGAAAATATCCAACGATTCCCTGAAGGATTTAAAACAAGGGTAGGCGAACGTGGCATCACCCTCTCGGGGGGGCAAAAACAACGGGTGAGCATCGCGCGCGCCATTGCCAGACGCCCCAAAATTCTGATTCTGGACGACGCCCTCTCTGCCGTTGATACCAAAACGGAAAATACCATTTTAAATGCTATGACACGAATCATGAAAGGGCGCACCTCTGTCGTTATTTCCCATAGGGTGTCTAGTGCAAAGCTGGCCAACCATGTGATCATGTTGGAAGGCGGTTGTATTATCGAGCAGGGCACCCATGATGAATTACTGTCCAGGGAAGGGCCTTATAAGGAGCTGCATGATAAACAATTAAAAGGCGAGGAAGTTTAAGTCCCTCAGCATACGAGTGAATAGTTATGGCTCAATCCCACTGATCCAGGAATAACCTCAACACGATAGGGATAGGTAGGTTTCTTTTCTATCAGTGGATGTCGCAACTGCAGGTGACGACTGTATGTGTACCACCGGAAGCATCGTTCGGTAAAGTGTAGCCAGCATCATCTGTAGTATAGTCTTGTTCTTTCCGGCTTCGATGGTCTAGATAGATAAATTATGTCCATCTTAATAACTGCCCAGAATCTTAAGGTATTGTAAAAGTGGTCATCCCTCGTAGCCCCTGAACCGGCGGCGCTTCTGAGTGAGACTTCTTCTCAAAAAAAATACCGCTACCCCACAGCCCACAAGTGCGACCACGAGCACAATCATTCCTGCCAGGTTGTTGCTTTCTGCCGCACTGCCAGCAGGAGCTTCCGTGTAAGCGCGATAGGCGAAAGGCGTTACCGCTAAGCCCAGGAGAAACAGTACTGTCAATACGTTGGCAAATGTCTTCATAGAATTGAAAGATAAACAGCGCAAGAATAAATTACAACAGAATACAAATTGGATCCTGCGGCACGGAGGTCAAAAATAACAGAATGATCAACGCTTGGTGTCGGATAAATGGCTTTCGAGAACAAATATTTGCTGCCGGAAATTGTTAAACCAATGCGAAACAATAGGAACCTTGTGGTAGACATCACTGAAACAATAACCCCTCACACTGCATGCGAGGGGTCTCCAACAAATACATGTCAAAAGTGAACTCGGAGGGATTCGAACCCCCAATCTCCTGGGCCGTAACCAGGTGCATTATCCAGTTGTGCTACGAGTCCGTATGTATACAGGAAGGCAAAATTAATAATTCAACCGGTAAATTTTCGTTGAGTGAGAGGAATTCTATATTTGCAGCCTAATTCTACGCCATGCGCCACATTATCATTGTCATTCTGTTCGTCATCTCCCAAGTTGGGTGGAGTCAAAAAATTCAGCAACCCAACCTGCCAGGTAACCTGTTGGTAGATGTAGGCCTTAACGTCTGGGATCAGAATAATGAGCCGGTGGTTCAGGGAGCAACCCCTGCCTTCGATCAGAATGTATGGGGCTCAAAATCTGTGGGTATTTATTACCAAAAGCGCTTTCGGATTTCCGATTCTTTCGGTTTCTATCCTGCGGTAGGGCTGACCATCGATAAATTTGATTTTGGTGACTCGCTCATATACACCACCTCTCCTGATGAAGGAACGCAACTTTCCACTTTAACACCGGAGAATATAGTAAAAAACCGTATTGTAGCTACCTACTTCGAAGTGCCTGTTGAATTTCGTTTTCATCCTTTCAAAACCAATGATGGGGAAGGTTTTTTTATAAGTTTCGGTGGCATTGCCGGACTGAGAATGGGTACCCACACCAAAGTCAGTTACAGCATAGAAAGTACGCGATACACCGAAAAGCTCAAAGGGAACTTAGGCTTGGACGACTTCCGTGTAGCCGCACAGACACGCATAGGCTGGCAAAACTTACATTTATTTTACAAACAGTATTTCACAGAAGTATTCAGAAAAGACCCTTTGCCCGATTTCAATCCCACGCCGTGGACCATCGGCATTAATGTGAGCGGATTCTAAAACCACGTCATCACGACAAAAGCAAAAGAAAAACCCAGCAGGGCTCCAGACCACACTTCCACCGGCCGATGGTAACCCAGGTACAGGCGTGAAGTGCTGACCAGTCCAGCCAGCGCAAACATCAACATCACCAGCCAGGTGAGGTCATGTATTTCATAGCGAATAATGATGCCCAACAAGTAACCCACAGCAGACCATGCCGCCGCACCATGGATCGAAATTTTAAATTTAAGCGTAATGACCAGTAAGAGCGCGATCAACAGGGTGACCGAAACCAGCATAATATTGAACGTTGGAGCCAACTCAATCCGGTAAACCAAAAGGTAAATGGCCGCCAGATAACAAAGCATGATCATTAAAAAGGGGGTCAGCCGCTCCTTTCGACTGGTGAGCTCTAAATCACTCACGTGTGAAAGTAAACTGAGCACATAAACTGCTATTCCGGGCAACACGGCCGTCATCACAAAGATCATCAACACCAAACGCGGAATGACAACCGGATTGGTCACGCCCAATAACTCAGGAATACGGAAAGCTATGAGTGCACTCATGTAGGTGGCCATGAGCAAAGGATGTAAAACAGCCGAAACGCCTTTCATCAAAATCGTCATCAGCTCAGTTGTTTTCTCAATCTTGCCACCGGAATATTCAATTGTTCGCGGTATTTGGCCACAGTTCTGCGCGCAATGTTGTACCCCAGTGAGCGCATGGCCTTTTCCAGCTTTTCATCGGATAGCGGCTTGCGTTTATCTTCCTTGTCTATGGCCTCTTTCAATTTTAACTTCACTTCCCTACTGCTCACATCCTCACCCGTCTCCGTAGCAATTCCTTCAGAGAAAAAATATTTCAACGGGAAGATCCCAAAATCAGTCTGGATGCTCTTGCTATTCGCCACACGGGATACCGTAGAAATATCCATGTTGATTTTATCTGCAATGTCCTTCAGGATCATGGGGCGGAGTTTGCTCTCATCTCCATCTTGAAAATATGCCTCCTGAAAATCAATAATGGTCTGCATGGTAAGCATGAGGGTATTCTGTCGCTGGCGAATGGCGTCAATGAACCACTTGGCAGAATCGAGCTTTTGCTTGATAAATGTGACCGTTTCTTTCAATTTCTTGTCCTTCTTGTTGCTTTTGTCGTAGGTATCCAGCATGTCTGCATACGACCTGCTGACCCGCAACTGTGGATCATTTCTGGTATTCAACCGCAATTCCAGTTTTCCATTGTCATTGTGCAAAATAAAATCCGGAATCAGGTACTGGGTCCTGGCAAGTGACTCGCCATAACCCCCTGGTTTTGGGTTTAATTTGATGATCAAATTGATGGCATCCCTAAAGCATGCATCATCTTCAATGTTTAGCTTCTTTTTAATTTTCTCATAGTGCTTTTTGGAAAATTGATCGAAGCACTCTTCTATAATCTCCATGGCCAGCAAACTAGTATCATCCGCTACTTTTCTTTCCAGCTGTAGTGCCAAACACTCCTGTAGACTTCTCGCCCCTATGCCTGCTGGATCAAAATTTTGGATTTTGTAAAGAATATTTTCCAATTCTTCTTCATCCGTTTCCACACCTTGCGAAAAGGCCAGATCATTGACAATGGCACTCAACTCCCGACGGATGTAGCCTTCCTCGTCAATACTACCCACCAGTTGCTCTCCTAACAGATGCTCATGGTCATCCAATCTCAAAAAACCCAACTGGGTCATCAACTGCTCATGTAGCGTAACCCCCATGCTGATGGGTCTTTCCTTATCCTCTTCGTCAGGGCTCCTTCCGTCGCCCTGCATTTTGTAACCTCCGTAATCATCCTCGCTGAGATAATCGTCCAGACCGTCGAGGGTGGTCTCCTCGTAATCTTCTTCGTATTCTTCACTTTCCTGCTCCTCCTTGCCTTCTTCCAAAGCCGGATTTATCTCCAATTCCTCCTCCACACGGCTTTCCAATTCGGCAGTAGGCACCTGCAACAGTTTAATGAACTGAATTTGCTGTGGAGACAGCTTTTGCGATAGCGATTGGCTAAGACTGAGTTTTTGCATCTTTCGTACCTAATTCAAAATTAGGTGATTAAATGGAATCTTTGATTTCGCGCCGAAAATAACCTTTTTTTGCGCTTGCTTAAATCAAAAAAAAGGTGATCAAAAAAGAAAGAACCAAAATACTGCACATATTAGACGAAGTAGCAGAGGGCAAAAGCTTAACTGCAATGGGCTGGGTCCGAACCAAGCGCGCCAGTAAAAACGTGACATTTATCAACCTGAACGATGGATCGACGCTACACAACCTTCAGGTAGTGGCAGATGCCGGCCAATTCAATGAAGCCTTTCTCGATCAGATTACCACAGGTGCAAGCTTACAGGTAACCGGCAACCTTGTGGCCTCAGCAGGTCAAGGACAGTCGAAGGAACTTCAGGCGACTGATATGGTGATTTTGGGAACTGCGCCGGCCGATGCTTACCCACTTCAACCCAAAAAACACAGCCTGGAATTTTTGAGAGAAATTGCGCATCTACGCTCCAGAACCAGCACTTTCAGTGCCATCTTTCGCATCAGACATCGCCTGTCTTTTGCCGTCCATGAATTTTTTCATCAACGGGGGTTTTTTAATATTCATACCCCCATATTGACGGCTTCAGATGCCGAGGGTGCCGGTGAAACTTTTAAGGTGACCACTTTTGATCTGACTAACGTACCTAAAAACGAAGAAGGCAAACTGAATTACCGTGAAGATTTTTTTGGAAGAGAAGCCAACCTCACCGTGTCCGGGCAGCTCGAAGGTGAACTCACGGCCCTGGCCCTGTCAGAAATATATACCTTCGGTCCCACCTTTCGTGCCGAAAATAGCAACACCACCAGGCATCTTGCCGAATTTTGGATGATTGAGCCGGAGATGGCATTTTACGATCTGGAAGACAGCATGGAACTGGCGGAAGATTTGCTTAAATCACTGATTCGCACAGTCATGAATGACTGTACAGATGATCTGGAATTTTTAGATAAACGGTTAATAGATGAGGAAATGAACAAACCACAAAATGAGCGCTCACCCATGGGACTTATCGAAAGATTGCAGTTTGTGGTAGATAATGATTTTGAGCGCGTCACTTACACCGATGCCATTGAGATTCTCAAACGATCAAAGCCCAATCAGAAAAAGAAATTCAATTTCCTGATTGATCGCTGGGGGGCTGATCTGCAATCCGAACACGAGCGCTTCTTGGTAGAAAAACATTTTAAAAAACCAGTCGTTCTTTATGATTATCCTAGAGATATAAAGGCCTTTTATATGCGCCAAAATGAAGATGGCCAAACGGTTGCAGCCATGGATGTCTTGTTCCCTGGCATTGGTGAAATTATCGGTGGTTCACAACGTGAGGAACGCATGAAGCCTCTGGTCCAAAGAATGGAAGAAATGAAAGTTCCACAAAAGGAGTTGTGGTGGTATCTGGAAACACGTAAGTTTGGGACCGTTCCACATAGCGGTTTCGGCCTGGGTTTTGAAAGGCTCATTCAATTCATCACAGGAATGGGCAACATAAGAGACGTCATTCCTTTTCCCCGCACCCCAGGCAATTGTGAATTTTAATTTTTAAAAAATAACATCATGAAAGTTTCTACACTTTTACTTCTTTGTCTAGTTCCATTTGCAGTAATGGCGCAATCGCCCATTGAGCCAGGTGGTGCCCAACTCAACGCTGGCTTCGGTTTTTCAGGCATTGGACTACCTGTCTACGTAGGCGCTGACTTCGGCGTTCATCCGGATATCACCATCGGCCCGCAGCTTTCTTACAGATCCTACGATGAAGACTTCCGGGTGTCGCCCGGACTTGACGAGCGCTTCCGGCATACCATTACCGTAATTGCCTTTAATGGCAACTACCATTTCGATCGGTTGCTGGAATTACCGGGTGAGTGGAATGTTTATGGTGGGTTGACCCTGGGCTATTACCTATGGTCGTCACCGGATGACTATCCGGGCAACGAAGCCTCTGAAATGGGGCTTGACCTTCAAATCGGCGGACGCTACTACTTCAATCCCAGCTGGGCATTCAATCTGGAAATTGGAGGTGGTACCGCTTCAGGTGGCAAGGTGGGTGTTACCTACCTGCTCCGATAGTGAACCCTTTAGTCGTCAGGAGTGGTTCATATGGCATGCGTCAACAAAAGCGTGCCCTGCTCATCTTATTTATAATGATCAGTACCTTGCTTATCGTTCTAAACCCATCAGAAGAAGCTTATCTGCGTCGGGTGTCCTTGGACTATGGATTGTTGCATCACGGAATGGATATACCCATCGAATCCCTGGAACGTATCGGAACTCGTGAACGCACTTCTTATTTAATTTTTAGTACCTACGAATATCGATTCGGAAAAATAGGGGTTACGTATGTTGGATGTGCCAATAAAATCTGGTTTACCGGAAGCCTTCGCGCTTCAGAAAACAACAATCCGGTTCGTAAAAGTTGATTAAGGAGAAACTACCTCTTTAACTGAACTAAATTTCGTTCCTTCCGGCACCCGATAAGGCTGAAAAGGAATTTGTAACAGATTCTTCAACTGGGTATTTTCTTCTTTCTTCATGTGCGTATCTATTCCATACGATAGGTCACGGACGTCATCTACGTGCGCATAGGTGCCGAATAACCTGTCCCAGAAAGCAAATATATTTCCATAGTTGCTGTCTGTCAGGGGCTGCTGGTAATGATGATGCACTTTGTGCATGTGCGGGGTGATGAAAATGTAGGACAATGCCCAATCTACTTTCGAAGGCATGTGAATATTGGCGTGGGTTAGATGGGCGAACAATACGGAAATGGATTGATACAACATCACAACCCCAATGGGTGCGCCAATGAGCATGACCGCTAAAATGGTAAATGCAATTCTGAAAATTGTTTCTCCCGGATGGTGGCGCAAGCCGGTGGTCACGTCCACTGTGGTGTCGCTGTGATGAACTACATGAAATTTCCACATCCATTTTACCTGATGCTCCAACCAATGGATAAAATAGGCGCCAATCAAATCCATTAAAAGAATCCCTGCCACAACCTGTGCCCACAGGGGTAAGTCTATCAGGTAAAGCAACCCAAAGTTGTTGGAAACCACAAAATTGGAAGCAGCCAATAAGGCACCTGCCAGACCAAAGCCAATGATGGCTGTAGTAAGCGTGAAAAATAAATTCAGACCTGCATGTCTCACCTTTCGGTATTGAAATTTAAAAAGTGGTAAGACACCCTCCATGGCCCAAAAAAATACGATCCCCCCTATCAGAATGGCAACTCTAAACCAAGTAGGCACCTGCTCAAAAAACCCAATTACTGACTCCATTAGACAAACGTTTATGTTACAATAATAATAACGGTTAATCAATAATCAGCAGGCTTGCCTCAGCGTACACAAAACAGCTCCATGATCCGTTTTTCGATTTTATTAAGGATATAACAATATTTAAATGAAAATTATTCCGGTTAAATCCATGTAGTAACCCTCCAGAATGCCTTAAAAAGGTAAGGTTAATCCAAAACAAAAGCGAACCAACAGGGCAGCCAGAGCTGTACGCCCGGCTCACAATTGTTTGGATGCGGGATGGTTTTCTACACCCCCTGGCAAGTCATCAAAATCAGTGAATAAATTCTATCTTCGCAAGGCTAAGAAAAAGACGAATGACAGCAGATGAACTGAAAGACTTGAAGGCTCGCGTTAAGGCCTTGGGGAGATACCTTTGACTACGATAAGAAAAAACAGGACTTAAAAGATCTGGAGCAGCTTACGGCCCAGCCAGATTTTTGGAACAACCCCGAGTCCGCAGAAAAAACAATCAAAGAAATCCGCTTGATTAAAACATGGACGGATGACTTTGAAAAGGTAGGTACCTCATTGGAAGAATTGGAAACATTAATGGAGTTTTTCCAGGAAGGTGAAATAGAAGCAAGCGACGTAGAGGCCGAACACCAAAAAACAGAAGAATTGGTCGAAAAGCTGGAATTCAAAAAAATGCTTTCCGGCGAAGAGGATCAACTACCAGCCGTACTGCAAATCACCCCAGGTGCTGGTGGCACGGAAAGCAATGACTGGGCAGGCATCTTGATGCGTATGTACATTATGTGGGGAGAAACCAATGGCTACAAAGTCAGAGAAATCGATTACCAGCCCGGGGATGTCGCAGGCGTAAAATCGGTCACCCTCGAATTTGAAGGTCCATTTGCTTATGGTTATCTGAAATCAGAAATCGGGGTGCACCGTTTGGTAAGAATCTCGCCTTTCGATTCTGGCGGAAGACGACATACATCCTTCGCTTCAGTATTTGTGTATCCTGAGGTGGATGACACCATTGACATCGATATCAACCCATCAGATATAGAACTGCACACCTCCCGGTCAGGGGGTGCTGGTGGCCAGAACGTGAATAAGGTAGAAACCAAGGTGCAATTGACACACAAGCCTTCCGGGATCGTGGTGATTTGCCAGGTAGAAAGGTCGCAGCTGGCCAATCGTGAGAGGGCCATGCAAATGCTGAAATCACAGCTTTATCAGCGAGAACTGGAAAAAAGAAATAGTGCACGCGATAAGGTGGAGGCAGGTAAGATGAAAATTGACTTCGGCTCTCAAATACGTAATTACGTGCTCCACCCCTATAAATTGATCAAAGACAACCGCACGGGTATGGAACGCAGTGACGTACAGAGCGTGCTAGATGGCGACCTCGAAGAATTCATGAAGTCCTACCTGTTGCTGGGCCAAGAGGCATGAGTTTTTACCGAACCCAGTTTTGGTTGCTAAGCCTTAGTTCTTTCCTATTCTTCACTTCTTTCAACATGATCATTCCGGAACTTCCGGATTTTATGAGAGGATTAGGTGGTGAAAAATACATAGGCCTGCACATTACACTTTTCACGCTCACAGCAGGACTTTCCCGCCCCTTCAGTGGCCGAATGACAGATAAATGGGGCCGTGTTCCTGTAATGATCATTGGCTGCATTGTTTGCGCGGCCATTTCATTGTTTTACCCATTGGTTGCGACCATATGGGGATTCCTGGTTTTACGCTTCCTACATGGCTTTTCCACCGGGTTTAAGCCGACAGGAACTGCCGCCTATGTGGCGGACATCGTACCCGGTCACCGCAGGGGCGAGGCCCTGGGTGTCGTGAGTTTTTTCGGAATGACAGGTGTCGGTTTTGGAAGTTACCTCGGCGGGGACATCGTGCTAAAATATTCGGTCGAAACCTTATTTTACACCAGTTCGATTTTTGCGCTCTTATCCATCGTAATACTGACAGGGATAAAAGAAACATTGGAAGACCCAGAACCCTTCAATTGGCAACTTTTTCGCATCTCATGGGCAGATGTGTATGAGCCACGCGTAATGAGGCCTGCCATTGTCATGCTTCTAAATACCTTCTGTTTTGGAGCCGTAATTACCCTATA
>CAYOEV010000026.1:0-40393 GCA_964403075.1 uncultured Roseivirgaceae bacterium
TACAACCGCCCGCGTGGATTTACTCTCCCTGGTCTGGCATCTGGTGGTGTTTCGCAAGTCAGGCAGGTCAGACCTGCGGAATCGGTAAACACCCAATCATGGCCTTCCATCTGGTAACCTTTATACCCTGCCGGAGTGAGCGTGTTTCGTAAAATATCCCGAAGGTCTTCATCCATTCGGAAAGTTTGTCCGAATGGCAGGTAAAAAAAAACTTTTACCTTCTGAAAACGAAAATCCCCGGGATCATCTATGGAAAGGTTGGAGTCGAAACGGAAGCCTTCTGCCGTAGACCGAATGTTGTACACCACCTTATTGGCCATTTCTGCAGCGTCGCTCCGGGAATATCCACGGGATTCCACCTCCGTTACTGCCCGAAAGGTGGATGCTTCGTGACCTCGAAGATGAAGCGAAACCCGACCATAATCTTCAAGCCCACCGTACTCGATGCCGAGTACCGGAGCAGATGTGGTATCGGTCACAGCAAATATTTGTTCCCGCTGTATTTCCCCTTCCGACCGGTATTGGTTGATGATCTTAGGCAAGGTCAACGTAGCCCCAATCAATCCCAACATCCAAAAGGCTACCAATGAAACGGCAACGTAGGCGTTGCCAATTCTTCTTTTAAGCACAATCATAAGTCCCAAAAGGGCCACACCCAATAACGGCAGAAAACCCAACAGAAAGAGAGACAAACTGGCAACGGGACTTACCTGCTCGACCAACACGGATGCAGGGAAGGGGGTCAATCCCTCACTGGTGAGGATCTCCGATGAACCCAGAAGCACTGCCAGTCCCGCGATAAACGCAATCATGCCGGAGAATGCGACGAGTATCAGCAAGACACCAAACAAAATACGGACAAGTTCCACGAAGAAAATGGCCAGCGGGCCAGCCATCCTCCCCAGACCTTCGAAAATTACGGCAATTAAACGGAAAGGGAAAAGAAGGATTTTAACCAACAAATTTTCATCTTCCTGGGCTATGTTTAGGTTTTTTTTTACATTTTTCTCAATGCCTGAAAGGGTGACCGGCTGACCCTTCATCTCCATTTTCTGGGTTACCGACTGCGCCACTGGAGTAATGATCCATAGGATGATATACAGGATCAATCCGGTGCCAAACAATAACACAGCCAATACAAATAGCAGTCGGATCACCGAAGGATTGGTACCAAAATAGGCACCCAATCCACCACAAATACCTCCTAATACCTTGTCATCTGGGTTTCTGTATAACTTTTTCACCTGCTGTTGCTCTTCCAACTGCTCGTTACCTGGCAATACAATCCAAAGGACGATGTAAACCAGCAACCCTACTCCATAGGCAGATACCAACAAGATCCATAACAATCGAATCCATAGGGCATCGGCGCTGAAATAATGGGCAATGCCTGCCGATACACCCCCTAGCAACCCACGTTTGGTGTCACGATACAGCCTTTTGTCTGAGGTGCTGGATGAAGCTGCCTCTCCTCCTTGGTCCTTTGCACCTTCCTGTTGTTTTTGATCGGAGGGTTCCTGATCTAGTGTGGCTTGAAAGTCGGCAACCGTGCCCATGGAAGCAATCAACTCATTCACCTCCTGAGCAGTCACTGCCTCCTTGTTTTTCTTTAGCTGACTGTAAAACTTCTCAGCAATGCGACGCTCAATGTCATCAATTATTTCCTTACTGTCTTCAAAATCAGCAAAGAACGCATGTACTGAATCCAGGTAATTCTTCAGTTGATCATATCCTTCCTCCTCTATGTGAAAGATGTTGCCGCCGATGTTGATGCTTATGGTCTTTTTCATGATAGTGATTTGTTCTCTTTAGATATCCCGCCTTTTACAGCCGTTTTTTTCTTTTCTTTCGCTTGCTTTTTTTGAATGATGCTTTGTGTAGAGTCCAACAGTTCCTTCCACGTAATGTCCAATGTGGCCAGAAAAATGCTACCTGCATCGGTTAGCGTGTAGTATTTCCTGGGCGGGCCTGACTGCGACTCTACCCATTTATAGTCTACCAATCCGGCCTTGCGCAGGCGTGTGAGCAATGGATACAAGGTTCCCTCTACCACCATGATCTTGGCAGCAGTCAACTCCTCAAGCATGTCTGAAGCGTAAACCTCCCCCCTTGCAATGATGTGCAGAATACAGAACTCGAGTATCCCTTTTCGCATCTGCACCTGTGTGTTTTCTACATTCATTGATCACTTCGTTTGGTTACGTGTACGGAAAAGTACTATGCATGGCCAAGTACTAAGTAAAAAATATTACCTAGCCATACATATTTCTTTAAATTATTATATTAATTATTTGTTTATTTATACTATAGTTAGCTTAATCACGACTTTTGCGATCGATTTGCACCTTTCTTTTCGCTGCTCATTTGGTTAGCTTTAATTTACAATAGTGAAAATCGTTTTGCACCTTTGGATGTGGCTGGTTATTGCCGATTGGGTGCATGCCCAAGATGGCAATACTGCTGATAAACGCGACAATACGCCCAAATATTCGAATGAGTTTTTACAATTGGGTGTGGGCGCACGCTATTTTGGCATGGCCAACACAGCAGTGTCTCAAGTAGACGATGTGACTGCCGGCTATTGGAATCCGGCCGGCCTGTTGCAGACGTCAGCCACTCACCACGAACTCATCCTCATGCATGCCAGCTATTTTGGCGGACTGGCCAATTACGACTACGGGGCCTTCTCCACCTCCATAGATGAAGACAGCCGGCTGGCACTCAGCGTCATCCGGTTTGCGGTAGATGACATACCGGACACCCGCTTTCTTTTCGATGCGAACGGCGCCCTGAACTACGACAACATCCGTTTTTTCACGGCAGCAGACTACGCCTTCATAGGCTCCTATGCACGCAAGCTACCCGTTTGGGGTGGATTGAACGCTGGTGGTAATTTCAAAGTAGTACACCGGATAGTGGGAGATTTTGCCTATGCCTGGGGGTTTGGTCTGGACGTGGGTGTACAAAAAACCTTAGGTAAATGGCAACTGGGTATCATGGGAAGAGACCTGCTCGGTACCTTCAACGCCTGGTCGCACAACAGCGATGAATTGGCCACCGTTTATGGCCTCACCAATAATGACCTGCCTGCCAACACGATAGAAATCACATTACCCAGACTGATCTTCGGCGCCTCACGATCCTTCCAATTGCACGAAAATGTCTCCCTGTCTGCTGCGATGGATTTGGACATGACCTTTGATGGCAAACGAAATACGCTAGTCAGGGCCGATTGGATGTCCATGGACCCAAAGCTGGGTACAGAGTTGGCTTACAAATCACTTTTCTTCCTGCGCATGGGTATCGGCCAGTTTCAGCAAACGGAAGATTTTGACGAATCACTGAGCTGGACCTCTCAGCCTACCGCTGGCTTAGGTGTCCAAATTCAGAAAATAAGGATCGATTATGCCCTGACAGATGCCTTCAACCAGGCCGAAGGGTTGTATTCACATGTGTTTTCCTTAAACGTCCAATTCGATGCGAAAGAATAGTTTGCTATTGATTTTTCTGCTGGGGAGTTGGCTGGCCCGGGCACAGTATGGCTTTGAGTGGATCAACTTCGACCAGTCCTATTACAAAATCAAACTCAATGAAAACGGCTGGTACCGTGTGACGCGGGCGGAGTTGGAGGCGCAGGGCTTTCCAGTGGCATCCGTAAATGCAGACCGTCTGCAAATGTTTCGGCGAGGCCAGGAATTGGCCATTCAAGTTGCCAAGCAAGGGGATAACACACTCGATTATGTAGAATTTTATGGCGAAAGGAACGATGCGCGATACGATACGGAACTCTATGAACAACCCGAGTTTCACGCGCATGAGAAGTACAGTCTATTCACCGACTCCGCTGCTTATTTCATCACCTGGCGAGAAGATGCCGGACCTACCCGCCGCATTTCGTCTGCATCGCCGGCCAGCCCGGCAGGATTAACACCTCTACCCCATCACCAGCAGGAGACCTTTGGACTAACCGTCGGAAATTTCAACGAAGGCACGCCAGCTGGCCAGGCAGGAGGAGAATTTCTTTACTCCAGCCGGTACAGTAACGGAGAAGCCTTTGGTAGACGTAGAAGAACCGGCCAAACCGAAACGCTCACTTTCACCCTGGAAGATGTGGCGGGCATGGGGCAACCCATGCTCACATTTACTCTTTTGAGTTACAGTAGTGGCGCACATAGCGTAGACGTAGAGGCAGGACCCAACACAGGATCCTTACGTACACTTACCAACGTGCAATTTGAGGGCTATGGATTTGTGAAAGAGACTGTTCCTTTTGAATTGACAGATATCGATGCCAGCGGGCAACTTGTCATTCGCTATCGCGTGGTAGCCTCCAGCGCTGTGGGACCCAGTGAAACAATTGTGCATTATCCACAGACATTAAATCAGCCCACTGGCGAACAACGCCATTTTTATATACCTGATCAATCGCCCACAGACAGGGCTTTACTCTCTATCGGCACGATGGACGCCACAGGTGTCCGCCTCTATGACGTCACGGACCCATTTAATCCGATTCTTTTGCCGAAAACAGATTTTGCCGACCGACTGGAAGTTGTCGTGCCCAACAGTGATCAGGACCGTCTAGTGCTGGCAGTGTCCAATCCACTTGCGGCAGGCACCATTAGCGCTGCTAATATTTCCACCATTAATCCGGTAGGCAAAGACTATCTAATCATCACCCATAGTGGGCTTCGTGAACCTGTCAACGGAACAGATCCCGTTCAACGATTCATCAACTACCGGGAAAGCCCGGCAGGTGGTAGCCATTCCATCCTTACAGCCGAAATAAGAAACTTGTATAACCTATTCAACTATGGGGATCCTTCGGGCCCGCAGGCCATCAGAAAGTACCTGGAATACGTATATGCCGTCGGTACCCCCGAAAGGCTTTTTATCATTGGCAAGGGCCAGGAGTACCGATGGAAATTTTACTATATCTTCTCTACCGATTCGGTGCATGTTCCCACTTTTGGAGCACCCGGAGGCGATAATTTGTTTGTGGAAGGTTTGGCCAATCCGGACGAGCTGGCCTTGGAGGTAGGGCGCCTCAGTGTCACAAGCCCCGTAGAAGTTGACAATTACGTATCCAAAGTGATCGCCATGGAAAGTCTGCCCTTCGATGCCCTTTGGCGCAAGGATGTTTTGCAACTCAGTGGTGGTCAAACCAGCAGCGAGCTGGCCACTTTTGCCGGCTACATTGAAGATTTTGAAGGAGATGTAGTGAGCGATTTTCTGGGTGGGCGCGCAATCAATTTTAAAAAGCAAAGTACACAGGTGGTAGAATACATCGACATCACTGAGGTCATTAACGAAGGCGCTGGCCTGGTCACTTTTTTTGGGCACAGCAGTGGCACAATCGCCGACATTGAAATTGGATTTGTCACAGATGGCCAGTTCGGCTACAACAATCGAGACAAATATCCAGTGTTCCTTATCAATGGATGTGACGCTGGCGGCATTTTCAGAAGAGACACTACGTTCGGTGAAAACTGGATGAAGGCCCGTCAACTGGGTGCCCTTGCTTTTATCGCACATACAGAGCAAGCCGCTAATACCAACCTGAAACTCTTCTCAGACTTGTTCTACGAGTTTTCTTTCAACGATTCTTTAACACTGGGTAAAAGCATTGGAAGTATTTTACTCCAGACGGCTAAGGCCTTCTATGAGCGCTTTGGAAATTCACCCGTTTCGCAAACCCAGGTGTTACAAACCCAATTGCAGGGAGACCCCGCCATCACCATATTTGGTGCCCGTGAGCCAGATTACGCGGTGACACCAGCAGAAATTCAGGTGCGACCTTTACAGGGGAACCAACTCCTGGCGTCTCAGGATTCCATCGATCTATGGTTACCGGTGAAAAATTTTGGTCGGACAGTGCTGGACTCTCTGGTCATACAAGTGGACCGTACCTTTCCAGGCGGACAAACCACCAGTTATTTCAAGGGATTTCCACGGGTGCTGCGACTGGATACGCTTCAATTTCGGCTTCCGAACCCCGTGGGCACGGAAATTTCTGGCATCAACCGATTTCAGATATTCATTGACCCGGTAGGCGACACACCGGAATTGAATAAAACCAATAATCAGGCCACCGTGGAGGCCACCATCTTCGAAGGAACCATCCTCAATTTATTGCCCCCCGCATATTTTCTTACCACAAAAACCAATCTCCCATTTTTCTGGCAACCTGCCGACGTTTTCATCTCTGACAGAAGTTATTCCTTCGAGTTGGACACTGTGCCCACTTTCAATAGCACCTATTTACTGCAACGTACGTTGTCCGGCTATCCGATAATTACCACAGAATGGTCGCATGTCTTCACCGACACCACCACCGTTTATTGGAGGACCCGATTTGCCAATCCGCAAAATGAAGAGGAAGAATTTTGGACCGAATCCTCCCTGACATTTGTGCCTGGGGGTTCACTCGATGAAGGTTATGGTCAATTCAGCCGGGCGCAGGTAGAAAGCAATCAGCTTAGCGGCGTTGACTTTAATAATGGAAAAGATTGGGCATTCATTACTTCCAACACGGAGATTGCACTAGCTACCACAGGAGCAGATGCCACGCCACCCAACCACACCATAACCATCAACGGTATCGACTATCTACTCACCTCCCTCACATTGGGTAATAACCGGTATTGTGATGAGGACGACGTAGTCAATGTTATTTTCTTTGACCGGGAAAGTACCCAACCCTACAGACCCTATGCGCCAAGTAGCTTTGAACAGCCGGACTACCAAATCCCACAGCTCTGTGGCCGTTTGCCTCAGGTAGTCTATCACCTTACAATGGCCGATTTGACTGGCGCGGAGAGTTACCTCACCAATGGTATTGAAAATATGCAAAACGGAGATTTCATAGCCATCATCAGCTTTGGTGACATGTCTTACAGCAATTGGGTGGCTGATGCAGGCCTGGCGAGTGCCCTGGAGTCCGTTGGCATAAGCACTGCCACCATAAGTGCATTAACAGACGGGCAGCCATTCGTTGCGCTCGGCACGAAAGGCATGCTGCCCGGGGAAGCTACCTTGCGTACCGAGGATGGTTCCGGCAACCCGCCAAGAGAGCAGGCATTGAGTCTCGAAGACAGCGTATCGGGCACCTTTACGGCAGGCCGACTGACTACGCGCCCCATCGGACCAGCCAGGACATGGGGTGAATTTGAATATCAAATCCGAGAGGAATCCAATGACCAGTTTGATATAGCCGTTATCGGTATCACACCATCCGGTGAGGAAACCAATCTATTCAACTTTGCCCGTGGCGACATCCAGGATTTATCAGGCGTGGATGCACTTACATATCCCTTCATCAAATTGGATTTTTCATTTCAGGATGTCATTGATGTGACCCCGCCACAATTTGATTTCTGGCGCATTCAATATGAGTTGCCTCCTGACGGTATTTTGTTCCCGGCAGACACAGCGGCTATATCGATTTATGAAGGAGCTCCCGTGGCCGTGCCCTACCTTTTCTATAATTACACGGATGTATCTTTCACCGACAGCCTGGAAGTAACCGCCAGCCTGCGCAACCAAAATACGGGCAATCTCAAAAATCAAACTTTCTCCATAACCCCAATACTGGCCAGGGATTCCCTCGCTTTTGAAACAGCCATTCCTTCGCGCAACCTGCCAGAAACCAACAACCTGGCCGTGCAACTTACAGCCAAAGAAAATGAACTGTATGCTTTCAACAATGCCGACCTGCGCGTAGGTGCGGTAGAGATACAGGAAGACAATACCAATCCCGTACTGGACATCACCTTCGATGGCAAATACATTCTTGACGGAGACATTGTATCCCCCAACCCAGCCATCCGCATCCGTATCAAAGATGACAACCCCTTCATCAATAAAACGGATACCCTCGGTTTACAACTAGACCTGAAAGGTCCCTGTCAGGGGTGTGCATTTGAGCGGGTGCCGCTAAATCAGCCCAACATAAGCACGATAGACGGCACGGCAGATCAGGACTTCGAGCTCTCTTTTACACCGCAACTCTTGGAAGATGGCATCTACACCCTGCGGGTGCAGGGCAGGGATGCGCAAAACAATGTGGCGGGTTTAGCACCTTATGAAATTAACTTTGAGGTAATCAATGAATCTACCATCACCCATTTTTATCCCTACCCGAACCCGTTTTCTACGTCTACCCGATTTGTTTTTACCCTCACCGGCGCCAAAGTTCCTGATAGACTTAAAATCCAAATAATGACTATATCTGGAAGAATTGTCAGAGAAATCAGCAAGGCTGAGTTAGGCCCTATTACTATTGGGAACAACATTTCCACCTTCGCCTGGGATGGAACGGATGAATACGGTGATGCACTGGCCAATGGCGTTTATTTTTACCGCGTGTTGATGGAGGACGATGAAGAGCGATTCAAACGACGTAAAACCGCCGGCGACCGCGCCTTCAAGAACAATTTCGGTAAACTATACATCCTTCGATGAGAGAAAACTATTGGCTTCCGGCTGCTGCATGCTACCTGGTTTTTCTAGGTCTAAGTCTATACGGCTCCCTGACGCTTGATCATGGTGATTTTGTATTGTGGTTAAATGCACGGCATTCCACACTTGGGGACCTGTTTTTTCCATGGATTACGCACCTGGGTGACGGTATTTTTCTGGCTTTGATTGCCTTGCTCTTGGTTTTTTTTCGAAGCCGGCACGGATGGATACTGGCACTGGCCGGTGTGATTCAGGCCATCATTGCGCTAGCTTTCAAACATTTGATTTACCCAGATGCCCCCAGGCCCCGACGGTTTTTTAAAACACAGGAAGATGTGATGCTTAATTTCGTAGAGGGGGTAAATGTACATGGCAGCCACTCTTTTCCGTCCGGTCATGCCATGACCGCTTTCATGCTAGCGGTATTTCTGATCTATTTCTTCAGACAAACATCGGTTGGTATAATCATTATCCTTCTTGCCATTTTGGCCGGCATTTCACGTATCTATATCCTCCAGCACTTCCTGATTGATGTTTGGGTAGGATCTTTGTGGGGAGTAGGAATTGGGCTGGTGATGCTGTGGTGGTTTAGACATTATTTAAGTAAAGAACCCAGATTTCGGTAATTCACCTTAATTTAGAATCAACCCTTCGCACAAATGAATTTGGTACGCACATTCCTCATCGGTTGTCTATTTCACCTCACCTCCTATCTGCCAGCACAGGAAATCGTCGGCTACGACGTCTTTCTGATCGCTGGTCAATCAAATACCCTGGCAGGCTGCTGCGTAGAGGCTGGTGAAGTAATCGTTCATGAAGACGTCTTACAACTCGGCCGCTATGGGGAAAACAACCTGCAGATAATACCAGCAGTTGACCCCCTTGAACACCATTCTTTAATGGAAAACAAAATTGGCTTCGCCACCACCTTTGCCAGCCTATATGCCAACGCGTATCTGGCCTCTGACAGAAAAGTCCTACTGATTCCTGCAGGTAAAGGGGGTACCGGATTTGCCGATGATAACTGGAATCCGGGAGATACCCTATACAATGATGCGGTGATGCGTACCAATCATGTACTTAACAAAATACCTCATACAAAGCTAAAAGGCATCCTTTGGCACCAGGGGGAGAGAGACATTTTGAAACATAACCGGGGCTATGAAGAAAGCCTGGACAACATGCTGAACACCCTCAGAAAAGATATCACACACGCAGATGAAAATACACCGATCATCCTGGGCGGCATGGTCCCTTATTGGGTGGACCAGAAAAAAAGACGTAGGGAAGAACAAAAAATTATCATGGACACGCCCAATCGCATCTCCAACGTTTGGTTTGCAAATCCTTACAAACCTTTTGTCATCGAAAAACCCGACAACACCGTAGATGACATACATTACGATGCAGCCGGACAGAAAGAATTAGGGGTTCGCTACTTCAACGCATGGCAGCAAGTACTGGCCAAAGAAAAAAACACTTCAGAAGAGTGAGGCCAGCTTGGTAGCCACACCCTTATCGCCGTCAATCTTCATTTTACCCATCATGAAGGCCATCATCGGGTTCATGGAGCCATTTAACATCTTTTCAAAATTGTCGAGCGATATCTTGATGGTGCAGGGGGCATCTGCCACTTCATTTTTTACCTGGGCAGGGGAAACAGTATCGTCAAGGTGAATGGCACCTTCGTCGAATTGAAAGTTGACCTTGTTACCAAATTTTCCGCCATGGTCCGAGGCCATTTTTTCCACTTTTACAGTTGCTTCTTCTAGTGTCATGTATATCAGTTTGCAATTAATTCCAATTCAAAAGTCTTTGGCCAATACTTACCTGTAAAGAACATGCGCTTACGTTGTTGATCATAGGCAATGCCGTTGAGCACGTCTGCATTGGCCGCCTCACGGTCATTTAACAGGCCGGATAAATTCGCACTTCCCACCACCCGGCCATTCACCGGATCGATCATCACGATTCGATCTTCCGTCCATATGTTGGCATAGATTAAACCTTCAATGTACTCCAGTTCGTTCAAATCTGCCACGGGACCTTTGTCGGTATACACCTCCATGCGATCGATCTGGGCAAAGGTAAGCGGATCGATCAGGTACAATGTGGAAGAACCGTCAGTCATGTAAAGGGTATCGCCCACAGTGGTTACTCCCCAACCCTGTGTCGCATACTGGATTTTTTTCTTAAGATTCAAGCTGAGATCGTAAATAAAACCAGTATTCGCCTGCCAGGTTAACTGGTACAATTGATCGTTCCAAATGGTACAACCTTCGCCAAAATAACGGTCATCGATGGGAACGGATTGTAGCAGTTGCCCGCTAGACAACAGGTACTTTTTCACCAGCGACTTACCTTTTTGCCCAGTGCTCTCATAAATCGTATCGTTTCGGTAAAGAAAACCTTGTGTGAAATCATTGGCATTGTGTGCAAAGGTATTCACAACCCTGTAGCGGTAAGTCACCGGAGGCTTCGACGCCAGCACTTTCAGGCGAATAGGATGTCTTTCTATTAATGTGTCGGCGTAAATCAGCAACTGGTACTGACGGGTACCTAAACGACCAGTGGCTGGCAAACGGAACTTTCCCCCGTTGACCAACGAAATTGAACTATCCCCAAGTTTAAGCTGCAAAGAATCCAAACTGATTGAATCTGGCAATTCAACACGTACCGACAATGAATCGCCAGCCTTTATCTGCTGATTGACTGCAGGTGTTAAAAGACGAGACACCTGACGAATGGTCGATGGCCTCTTGCCATTTTCCTTTTCGCTGCCCGAATTACATCCTTCCAAACACAAAAGACTGCAAAGGGCAATCATTACTAGGGAACGCTTCATGCGGTAAATCTACAAACTGGGAAAGGTTGGTCGTTACCGGTTGGTCAACATTTTCATCAATGGCGTCACTGTCAGTCCCTGGTACAATACAGAACAAACCACTACGATGTATGTCATGGTAATGATTACATCCTTGCCATGGAAGTCTGCCAGCGACAACGACAGTGCGATGGGAAGCCCTCCCCGGAGGGCACCCCAGGTGAGCACGGATATCGTATGCCTATCAAAACTTTGACTCAACGACATAAACTTTATCGGTACGAAGACACTTACCCACCTACCAAAAAGCACAATATTTACGGCAAAGAAACCGGCCGCGAAATAATCAAGCCGCCACGGTATCACCAGCATTTCCATACCTATGAGGACAAATAACATGGCACTAAGTGTTTCCTCCATGAGGTTCCAAAACTTAAACACATAATCTCCCGCCGCACTGGCCACATGTTTCCCTTGACCTTCATTACCAATTACCAGCCCCATCACCACAGCCGCCTGCTTGGAGGATACATGAAACAGGTCGGCAACAAATGAACCGGCCATTACTACGGCAAGCGTGATCAATACTTCTGCCTCCACCGCATCATTGTCAACATATTTTAAGAGCTTGAATGCCAGGTAACCTAAAAATAGTCCGATGAAAATACCCCCTCCGATATCCACGCAAATGATGTAAACGGTTTCGAAAACAGTCAGCGTATGATCCTCACCCGCATGGGCAATGTCCAACAGCGTAAGGGCCAGCACCACCGCCACCCCGTCGTTGAACAAAGATTCGCCCGTAATTTTCACCTCAAGGTCTTTAGATAAATGATACTTATCAATGGTACGAGACACTGCAATGGGGTCAGTGGGTGATATAAGTGCACCAAAAACCAGGCAATAGAGAAAATTTAGTTCGATGCCTAAAAAGCCTAGCATGAAATAAACCAGCGTGCCTATCACAAAAGTTGAAATCAAAACCCCTGTGGTAGCAAGGACCAAGACAGGCGTGCGTTGCCGGGCCAATTTCTTGAAGTCAATATTGATGGCACCTGAAAAGAGCATGAAGCTTAGTACCAGCCGATAAAGTACTTCTTCAAATTCATACTCTTTCACATGTTCTGCCAGGTGTAAGCTTGGGAATACATTACCGACTACCAGCACCACCAATGATAAAACCAACGCCATGACCATTAACCCTATCGAAGAAGGTAGCTTCAAATAAAAGGTGTTAATAAAAATAAACGTGCCAGAAAGGAAAATCAGCAACGCTATTACGTCAAATACTTCCATTATTCAATTACCAAAAAGTGAGCAACATGCTGAGTGAGAGATCAAACGACTCACGCTATTCCATTGGAACAACGGACCGTGGTGGTTTACATTGACTTAATATTGCAAGCGAATATAGTTTATATAGATTTGAAGAGCAAGAACGTCCGAATTCATCCTCATTGCTTATGAACAACCTTTACCAAAAGCGTTTTGATCGACTGGAAAAAGAAAAGCAACGCATCGTCGATTACCTGCACTTATTTCCGGCGGACCAACTGAAGCAGACGGCCGGTGCACAGTGGTCTATGGTTCAAGCAATGAGGCATATCCAAATGTCAGAACAAGCCTCGCTGGATTACATGCAAAAAAAAATGCAGGCTGGCGACACCATACCTAAACAGACCTTCAAGTCGGCATTTCTGCTTCAGGTGATGTCTTTGGTATTCAGGCTTGGCATTCGTTTCAAGGCACCAGACATTATTGCCATGCCGAAAAACGGCAGTTTGGATGACTTACTAAATGACTGGGAATCTACCCGAAGACAAATGGAAGACTACCTTAAGAAATATCCCAATCAAATGGCCGCTAAGGCTCCCTATAAACATCCATACGTGGGAAGACTTACGGTAAAGAATGCATTGCGCTTTTTTTTATCCCATCAAAAGCACCATTACCGTCAACTTAAAAGGATTTCGAAATCACTTTAAGATGCCTTCAATTCATTTTTGTAGATATAATATAAAACACCAATCGTGACTAGAGAGAAGATAAAGAGTGCCATAATGAAAGAATTAAACGTCCAATAGAAGAATGTCAATGACCGTGCCAGATACCACCGATCATGCTGTAGATATGAAAAAGGTAACCTTAGCCTACGGTACGCAAACATTACGGTTCCCAGACTGGTCAGTAACGCATGGCCAACATGCACTGATACTTGGACCCTCGGGCTCAGGGAAAACCTCTTTGCTGCATCTGTTAGGTGGTTTATTGAGGCCCACCGGTGGCCAGCTGCGCGTCACGGAAAGCGATCTTTCAGGCATGAATGAAAAAAGATTGGACGTCTTTCGTCGTCAAAACATTGGGATTGTATTTCAGGTCCCGCACTTGATCCAATCCCTCACTGTATTGGAAAACATAAAGATGGCAATTTTACTCTCCAGACGTAAAAAAGAGGCCATATCGGTACATTTGCTCGCTGACGCACTGGCCATATCTGAGATTTTGAATAAAAAAACCACCCAAATCAGCCAGGGACAGGCCCAGCGTGTAGCCATTGCACGTGCGTTGATACATCGGCCAAAAATTTTATTGGCCGACGAGCCAACCGCGAGCCTCGACGATGAAAACTGCGAGCGTGTCATAAATTTATTGCGCGGGCAGTCCGACCAATATGGAGCCACACTGATCATTGCTACCCATGATTCACGTGTGAAATCGGCTTTTAAAGAAACACTTGAGCTATGAATGTATTTGGTATCAGTCTGAAAAACCTGGTCAATAAACCCTTGAGCAGCCTTTTGAGCCTGCTCCTTTTTAGTTTTGGCGTCGGCATCATATTGCTCATTCTTCTGACCCATTCTTTCCTGAAAAAAGAAATAAATGAGAATACCTCGGGTATCGACCTGGTCGTGGGTGCGAAAGGCTCACCCCTTCAGTTGATTCTGGCCAATGTATTTCATGTTGACTTTCCTACTGGAAATATAGACCTCAAAGAAGCTACCCAGGTTAGCCGCAACCGACTCATTAAACAAGCCATTCCGCTTTCACTGGGTGACAGCTATAAAGGATTCCGGGTGGTGGGCACCACAGCGGCCTACACAAAATTGTACGACGCTGAAATCGCGGGTGATTGGGACCAGGAGCCCATGGGTGCAATCATCGGCCACACCGTAGCAAAAGAACTAGGCTTGTCCGTTGGAGATACCTTTACCGGCGCGCATGGCATGGCCAGCGGAGGCATTCCACATGAAGCACACCCTTTCAAGGTAAAGGGAAAGCTAAAGGTTACTGGCAAAGTCATAGACCGGTTGATACTGGTTTCTATACCTACTGTATGGCAAATGCATGATGAAGAGAAAGCCATGGATACCCTACAATTTGCAAATGACACAATAAACATCCCCTGGATGGGGATTACCGTGGGGCGGTCAGATTTGGAATCTCGGCAAATCACATCCATGCTGATTAAATATGCCTCCCCTATGGGTGCGGTCATGTTACCCAGGCAAATCAATGAAAACTCCAATTTTCAAGCCGCCTCCCCCGCATTTGAAACCGCCAGACTGTTCAATCTTATCGGTTCGGGAGTAGAGGTGGTCAACGCGTTGGGTCTTGCCATCATACTGCTGAGTGCCATTAGTGTTTTTATTGCCTTATTCAATTCCTTGAAAGAACGTAAATACGAATTGGCCATTATGCGTGCCATGGGTGCCGGGCGCTGGCAATTATTGGGCCTTATTCTGTCAGAAGGATTATTTCTGACTTTTTTTGGTACACTTTTGGGCTGGATTATTGCACATGTAAGCCATGGCTTAATGGGCCAGATAGTAGAAGGACTCAACACCAGTGCATTTTATTTTGTTAAAGAAGAGGTGAACATCCTGGTTGGGAGCTTAGTTATAGGTTTCGTAGCGTCTTTAATTCCCGGCTGGCTGGCCTACAAGGTCGAGATATCTAAAACTTTGGCTGAAAAATGAAATACATCTTTTTTTTTCTAATCGCCTGGGCATCAACGTTGCCAGGTTACGGGCAGTATACGAACAGTGTATCGAACTGGAAGACACTTTCCAAACTGGAGTACGATAAATCCACCGATGAATACGGGGAGATTTACGTCCCTAAATTCGGCGCAGAAATTAAAAAACTGGAGGGCAAGACGGTAACGCTTGATGGATACATCGTACCATTTGAAGGTTTGTTTGAACCGGATAAAATCATCATTTCATCACTTCCCATAGCCTCCTGCTTTTTTTGTGGTGGCAGTGGTCCCGAAACGGTGGCACAGGTACACCTTGACCGCTCCATCGATTACACGGCAAAAACGGTGCGCGTGACCGGCCGGCTAGAATTGAACGACCAGGACATGACCCAACTCATGTATGTGCTACGAAATGCGAAAATGGAGGTTCTTTAGGCATTTCCTTTAACAAGTCTGCCAGTCTTTCATTTTTCTTTAAAATGCCATATTTGACAGCAAGTTCCAGCCTTTCCCTTGGGTAATAAAAGGTCTCGAACTCTTTTTTCAATAGCTGCTTTTCTTGAAGCGCATGCCAATACAACTTGTGATAGCTTTCCCCGGGACCTCGATTTTCATTGAGCGCCCAGGCCCGACCACCGCTTGCTTTGTTCTCAAATTGCAAATAGTCACGAATGGGAAAATGGTAGAGGCTGGCACTTTCCACATACCGATTGGCCAGTGGCTCACCATGGCTAAATACCTGATGGTTGCCATTACTCACCTGAATTTCCGGTCTGCCTCGATTGAAAGCCTTAGGTGGCAGCGGTTGACCCTTTAGGTTGGTACTGAATACCTTTTGGTAAATCATGTGGAGCAAAGGCGACTGCAAAACTTCTATGGAGATGGGGACAAAATCATGGCGCTTTATCCAAAAAGCCAATCCGTCTGTCGGCAAACCGGATAACCATTCCTTTAAATCCTGGTTATCCATAACCAGAAACTCATCCGTATCCAGGTGTATTACCCAATCTGCCCCATGCACCGTAACCGCTTGCCGATTCATTTCGGAAACCCACTGGCCCTGCCGTTGGGCCGGGTCACTTTCATTTCTGTAAGAAACCTTTCCGGAACCAGCGAATGCCTTCAGAACTTCCTCTGAGTGATCGGTTGAATGATGATTGGTCACACAAATATGGTCCACGCCCAACTGCAAGTGGTATTGAAGGTGCCAAACCAGCAAATCGGCCTCATTTTGAGTTTGCAGGGTTGTGACTACCTTCATGGCTACTGATCCCTTATTCTTTCAACAATGCCCCACCCTTTGCCAGCGCAGCATGCATCTGGTCAGAAACCTTCTGGATATTTTTCATCTCCTCGTCCAGGTACGCTTTACGGTCAACCCCCTCATACCCAGGCTCATATTCACGCATCCACCTCATCATGCCTTCTTCAGCTTCCACGATGGCGGCAATGGCGTTCTCTACTTCCAAAGTTTTTTCCTTCGCTTGTAAAGACCTCCTCAACCGCATCAGGTCTTCCATTATGGGCATCACGGCATCGTGGATATCCATGACTTCATTTGCGAGGTGCTGCAAGTCATAATTGGCATGGGCAGCCTTGAAATAGTTGACCAGGGCAAGAGATTCTTCGTTTGTCAACCCCCCATGCACCCAGGTATAGGATTCCAACGGCATTTCGCCCTCCTCCACTTCTTCAAACGCTTCCTCCAGTTTGTGTGCTGCCCGCTCCGCATCATAGGTGGCCCATAAGGAAAAATTTAGATGTTCACGACCTTCCGTGATGTGGTCTTGCAAAAACCACCCTACAGGCTGTACATAACTGTACCAGGGATAGGTGACCTGCTGAGAATGACAATCATAACATTTGGAAGTCAATATGGCCTGAATGTTTTCAGGTGGATCCATCCGGGTTATGAAATCCAGTTGAAGATCGCTGGGTGGATTCTGCTTATTAGTCTGAAAAAGTTGTAATCCAATAAATAGCACCAACAGCCCAATCAATACTTTCCTGATCATTTTTACAACGTTTACCGCTAATTTACATCAGCCGCTTCATAATGCGTAGATTTCATTGGCTATTTACAATGATCTGCATTAGCTCCTTCCAATTCAGTCATAACCTGCCAATCATTTAGTCAAATTTCACCATAATCAGGATAGCAAGACCTACTTAAATGAGGTAAGCAAATGCCCGCGTAATGAATGTAATTTTCTTCACAAACTGCAAACCCTGATTATTATCCTGGAGCCCGGCAACCATGCAATACCATGGATGAGCACCTCGCCTCGGTATTTCCAGAGAATTAACTTTGATTCAAGTACGGCAAGAATTATGTCTTTAAACGTGGATATATCCGCGGGGGAGGCATAGTTGACAACAAAAAATGGCTTGCCCTTCTGGATTTATTTACGGCACAACTTGAACAAAACCAATGGGTGAAAAAAGTATGGATAATTGGGGCAGATTTCATTGGATTCTCACCAGCCGGCAAAATTTACTTTATGCCAGACCCGGCCCCTTTCTGGAACATGAAGATGGGGTACCTAAAAGTCTGAAAACCTCATCAAGTCCCTTTGGGAAATGAGCAGCAGCGCAGGTGCGTCATCAAATTGAGTATACCACTTGCGGGTAACTTCACGGTCAATTATTGAACGGGTTATTTTTTAGAAATTCAAAAGTTAAAAAATCTTGTGAATGACTGGTCAAGAATGAAGGTCGACACCATTGAAAAAATGAAGGTCTCGCTCGGGCGAATAGACACCGTGAACGAGACCCTGCATCTTTGAAGCGGTCTTTAATTGCTATTTAAGCGTGAAATACAAGAAGCTTTTACTTCTCTTCTGTCTTCACCTTTCGCTTTTTGACCTTGATGATTAACTGGTCGTCTTTGCCATTCCAATCAGCCATGATCGTATCCCCTTCCTGGACATCCCCTTTCAGAATCTCTTCAGCCACAGGGTCCTCCAAATATTTCTGTATGGCCCGATTTAACGGCCGCGCCCCATACTGTGGATCATAACCTTTGTCAGAAAGAAAGTCTTTTGCCTTCTTGGTCAACTGCACGTCGTAGCCCAAATCGACCACACGCTTGAACAACTTACCTAAGTTGATATCTATGATTTCATGGATGTGGTTCTTCTCTAGAGCGTTGAATACGATTACATCATCCAGCCTGTTCAAAAATTCCGGACTGAACGTTTTCTTAAGCGAATTCTGAATGGTCGACCTCATGATATCGTCCATACCCTCTTGGCGGGTTTGCGTTGCAAATCCTATCCCCGCACCAAAATCTTTTAAATCACGCACCCCAATATTGGACGTCATGATAATGATGGTGTTTCTAAAGTCCACCTTCCGACCCAATCCATCGGTGAGTATACCATCGTCCAGTACCTGCAACAGTAGGTTAAAAACATCGGGATGGGCTTTCTCGATTTCATCAAGGAGCACAACGCTGTACGGCTTTCTTCTTACCTTCTCAGTCAACTGTCCACCTTCTTCATACCCAACATATCCCGGAGGCGCTCCCACCAACCTGGAGACGGAGAACTTTTCCATGTACTCACTCATGTCCATTCTGATGAGTGAATCCTCTTTGTCAAAAAGATAAGTAGCCAACACCTTGGCCATTTCCGTTTTACCTACACCTGTTGGCCCTAGAAAAACGAATGAGCCAATGGGCTTCTTGGGATCCTTCAACCCTACGCGTGTGCGCTGGATGGCCTTGGCCAACTTCCCAATGGCTTCCTTCTGCCCGATCACTTTTTCACTTAGCTCATCACCCATGCTCAGCAATTTCACACCTTCATCCTGAGCAATTCGCTTGGTCGGAATGCCAGTGATCATCGCAATGACATCGGCGACATGGCCCTCATTCACCTCGTAACGCTTGGTCTTGGTTTCTTCCTCCCACTTTTTCTTCTCTACATCCAATTGTGCGATGAGCTTTTTCTCCCTGTCTCGCAGTTGAGCGGCCTCTTCATATTTCTGACTTTTAACCACCTTGTTCTTTTCCTGCTTGACCTCCTCAATGTCATCTTCCAGTTTAACGATTTCCTTGGGCACGTTTATGTTGTTGATGTGAACGCGGGCACCCACTTCATCTAGAACATCGATCGCCTTATCAGGTAAAAACCGGTCGCTGATGTAACGATCTGACAACCCCACACAGGCTTCAATAGCCTCATCAGTGTAGTTTACGTGGTGGTGGTCTTCGTACCTGTCCTTGATGTTGGTAAGGATTTGCATGGTCTCTTCCGGTGTGGTGGCGTCCACCATCACCATCTGGAACCTCCTGGCCAATGCCCCATCTTTTTCAATATATTGTCGGTATTCGTCGAGCGTGGTGGCGCCAATACATTGTATCTCCCCTCTTGCCAATGCGGGCTTAAACATATTTGACGCATCCAGGGAACCTGAAGCACCGCCCGCGCCTACGATGGTGTGCAGTTCGTCTATAAACAAAATGACATCTGGTGACTTTTCAATCTCATTCATCACCGCCTTCATGCGCTCTTCGAACTGCCCCCGGTATTTGGTGCCGGCGACCAAAGAGGCTAAATCCAAGGTAACCACTCGCTTACCAAATAAAATGCGCGAAACTTTCTTTTCCACAATACGAAGTGCCAACCCCTCGGCTATGGCTGTTTTACCCACCCCTGGTTCGCCGATAAGAATTGGGTTGTTTTTCTTACGTCTACTTAAAATCTGCGCCACTCGCTCAATTTCTTTTTCACGACCGACAATAGGATCCAGCTTGCCATCATCGGCCAGCTTCGTGAGGTCACGTCCGAAATTATCCAAAACTGGCGTTCGGGATTTTTCTGTCGTCTTCGATTCTCCCCGGCTGGAGCTACCACCAGAAAACATTCGTCCGCTTTCTTCATCTGGCTCATCAGTATCGGATTGGGCCAATGGGTTTTCGGCTTGGTATTCGAGCATTTCCTTGACCACATCGTAGCGGACATCGAACTTGCCCAAAATCTGCGTCGCCAGATTGTCTTCCTCTCTCAATATGGACAACAATAAATGTTCCGTACCAATCAATTGTGCTTTAAATATTTTGGCCTCCAAGTAAGTGATTTTTAAAACCTTTTCAGATTGCCGGGTAAGCGGAATGTTGGCCAGATTTTTGACATTGCCGGTAGCTGTACCTTTGGTGGCTTGCTCGATCGTCTCTCTCAACTCCTTGATAGAGACACCCAATTTTTTAAGCACACTTATGGCCACCCCATCCCCTTCTCTAATCATGCCCAATAGTAAGTGCTCTGTGCCTATATAATCGTGGCCCAAACGGAGTGCCTCTTCTCTACTAAGTGAGATCACCTCTTTGACCCTATTTGAAAATTTTGCTTCCATATATGGATATTGAATCAATTCAAGTAAAAATAGTCTTTATCGTAAACTATTACACCTATAATAGCTTCTAAAACGAGCAGTACGTTACAAACGTTCGGCCACCGAAATCCTGATTATTTCAGGTGCTTCCGGTCCAGTACACATCAACAGATCTATGACTGACATGCAGGGAACAAAACCTTTGCCAAAGACTTGAATATACGGTTTTGGTAGATAGAAAGATCGCTCTTCATGACTTTTCTTGGCATTTAGCCGGTCTTTTAACAAAAAAAAATTTTCCGAGTCCGCAGGCGCTGTGAATGTAATGTCAATTTGCCATTGCAATAACTGCATACATACTGACAGCATGGCATGATTCAATTCCCACAGTAACGGATATTTCTGCTGCCAAATCTCCTCAAAAAAGGGCCAAAAATGATCAAAGTAAGGTGCCTTGCCATAGGCAGTCTGAACTGCGCGTAAGTGATCTTTGATCCAGGCTTGTTGGTAATCTATGCGCGCGACAGCCATGGGTGCGCCTGTTGGACATTTTACAGGTATTGAGAGCGACTGAACGCCCTGCGCGCCAAGTATTTTACATCTGTTGCGATAAGTCTGCTTTCGGTAGGGATCATCCAGTGGCCACACTACTTTTTTCACCTGGGAGAGCAAGCAGAAATATTCAATGGACGGCAGGTAGTGCGGTTCTATTTGCAAACCGCTCATACCAGCAATCCGTCCAGACTACCCGCTCCTTCCCGTACCACCTTGGGCTCACCTTCTGTGCAGTCAATGATGGTGCTTGGAATTAACTGACCATACCCACCGTCGATGATCACGTCTACTACTTTATCGAAGCTGGCGCGTATTTCTTCCGGATCCGTTGCGTAATTGCGGACATCATCTTCATGGATAGAAGTGGTGATAATCGGATGGCCCAACGCTGTGACAATGGCTCGTGGGATATTGTTATCAGGCACGCGGATGCCCACCATTTTTTTATTGGTCTGAAAAATCTTAGGCACCTTGGCCGATGCATTAAGTATAAAAGTATACGGTCCGGGAAGCACTTTCTTCATCAGTTTAAACACAGGGGTGTCCACTTGTCGCGCGTACACAGACAAATCACTCAAATCGGCACAAATAAATGAAAGAGGCAATGACTTCCCCTTCATCCCTTTCAGTCGTTTAACTTTTTCCAGCGCTTTGGAGTTGAATATATCGCAACCTAAGCCGTAGATGGTATCAGTGGGGTAAATGACCAAACCGCCTGCAAGCAATACTTCAACAACTTGTTTTATTTTACGTGGGTCTGGATTAAGCGCATTTATTTTTAAGAATTGAGCCATTTGCTGGGAAATTAGAAAATATTTGTAAACGATTGTCCATGAAAAAACGAAAAATTCTTGCCGGGTTCCTGATCGTATTCACCGTGATGCTGTCATCCTTCACCTTTTATGGTTATCAGATGCTTTTCACTCCTAATGTGCAGGTTGGTGCCAGTGAACCACAAATTTTACACATTGCCCGGGGAACTACCTTCAAACAATTACAAAAAAAACTGGACAAGGCCCATGTGGTCAACGACCTGGTCACCTTTAGCTTTCTCGCCAAAATTTTGGGCTACCACAGGGAGGTACATCCCGGGCATTACACGCTCAATCCGGACATGGGTAATCTGGAAACCATCAAATTTCTCCGAAGAGGCAACCCGCCGGTGCGCATCCAAATTCAGGGACTACGCACACTGAGCGACCTTTATCGCCTCCTGGATTACACTTTCTATCTGGATTCTGCCAAATGGGGTCAGTTTTTTGCAGACGAAGACAATTATTTATCCTACGGCTTCGATAAGGAAAATATTATTGGCATCTTCATTCCCGATACTTACGAGTTTTATTACAAAGTGGAGCCACAGGAGTTCCTGGCCAAAACAAAAAAACAATACGACTTTTTTTGGAATACGCACCGCAAAGATAAAGCTTCGAAATTAGGGCTTACGCCTCAGGAGGTCACTACCTTGGCTTCCATCGTTCAGGGTGAAACAGCTCAACTCAAGGAGGCGCCCACCATCGCGGGCGTGTACCTGAACCGATTGGCTCGTGACATGCCTTTACAGGCCGACCCGACGTTAAAATTCGCAAATCAAAACTTTGAAGTGCAGCGAATACGGCATGGCGACAAAGCCATAGACTCCCCTTACAATACCTATAAATACAAAGGTTTACCTCCAGGACCCATCAATTTACCGGACCGAGGTTATGTGGAGGCCGTATTGAACGCAGAGCGTCATGATTTTTTGTTCTTTTGCGCAAAATCTGACTTTTCTGGATACCATATTTTTAGCGAACGGTTTTCAGAACACCTGGTCAACGCAAGAAAATTTCAACGCGCACTGAATAAAAGAGGAATCGAACGTTAATGTTTACCCACCACATCCCCATTCGAGTACGTTACGCCGAAACCGACCAGATGGGCTACGTGTACTATGGCAATTACGCCACGTATTATGAGGTAGCACGTGTAGAGGCCATGAGAAAAGTAGGTTTTTCTTATCGCGACATGGAAAAAAATGGCATCATGATGCCTGTGCTCAATTTGCAGTGCGATTTTAAATCTCCTGGGTACTACGATGAACTGCTCAACATTCGTATCTCCGTTATTGAAATGCCTACCGTCCGCATGCTTTTTCATTATGAGCTTACCGGAGAAGATGGCAGGCTGGTGAATGTGGGTAAAACCACTCTGGTTTTTGTTTCCACTTCTTCCGGCAAGCCCGTGCGCATACCAAAGGAAGTTCAGGTACTATTTGAGCCCTATTTTAATGTGAAGTGATACCTGAATGGAAATGAATCGACCATGCAGGCTTTTCATCCTCCTGCTGACCAAGTTAACTTGAGCGCGTGGTCAATACGGTTAGTCCTTTGGCCCCTAATATCGTTAAGTCGGGCCCATTGACTCATGTGCGCAGCAGTGCGGTGTCCACACTGCAAAACGCTGGCCATTTGCACTTCACTACTCATTTCCCCACTTGGTGTCCCGACATTTATTTTCAGATCACCCGTATTTCAAGACTACCAGGAGCAATCGAACATCATGGCCAAAGATTAAACCACGGGCGATTTTAAAAACGGCTATCCATATCTGCATTGATGGTGTATGAAAAACGTGACCCATCTAATTGTGCGACTGAGAAATAAGCCTAGTCCACCTGTCGGAAATAAGTCTTCTCGTCTTTGTTGTAAAAGAAACTGAGGCCCTGATGCTGACGAACAAATTCAAGCAGTTCTTCACTGCTTTCAAAAGACTCATCGATATTGTCTGTAACTTCAAATAATGTGAACTGATCTTCATCGATGTCTACCCGGTGCAAATAGTACTTGCCGCTCTTTTTCATATTCAGAAAGGTGCTACCGACCTCTGACAAATGAGCTACATAGCCATCCTGACGGTAAGTACTGTCCTGACTATTGAGTTCATATTTCATCACATCATAAAACTGGTCAGACATGGCCTTAATCTCGTAATACTCGGACGGATATTCTTTTTCACGATCGTCAGCTTTGACCCACTTACCGATGAGCCGCTTGTCCAGATTATCAACAGGTTCAGTAATTGGTACTTTAGACTCATAAGGACAGGCTGTAAGCAAAACCATTAGGGGTAAAAAAAAGAGGTATCTTAGGATTTTCATGTCGAAGCGTTTTTATATGTGGGTAATTTACAAATGAAGTATTAATGATGAACAGAAAGACAGTCGTTGAGAATTTTTATCAGGCGTTTAGTGAAATGGATGCAGAACGCATGGTAACCCTTTACCACCCATCTGTGACGTTTAAAGATCCGGCATTTGGTCATTTACATGGGGAACAGGTAAAAAATATGTGGCGCATGCTCATCGATAGCCAACAGGGTAAAGACTTCGTCGTCCGCTACGGTCCAATAGAGGAAACCGACAGCGGTGAAGTACATGCGCAATGGGAGGCACAATATACCTTTTCAAAAACTGGTAGACGAATACATAACCGTATCAAGGCCACCTTCACTTTTGAAGACGGGTACATCATCCGGCACATTGATCAATTCCCACTCATGCGATGGGCAGCTCAGGCGCTTGGATGGAAAGGTCGGCTGTTGGGATGGACACCGCTATTCAAAAAAGGGCTGCAAAAACAAACTGGCCGGCTGCTTGCAAACTACACCCAACAACACTTTTCATGATACACGGCACACACCATGCATTGGAGGACCCGAGAAATGCTGCCATTCTGATCGCTATCAATGGGGAGCATTTTCAACGAAACGAAGCCCGAATATCAGTCTTCGACAGTGGCTATTTGGTCGGCGATGGTGTATGGGAAGGTATCCGGCTGCATCAAGACACCTTGGTGTTTATCAATGACCACCTAGATCGTTTGTGGCAGGGGGCAGCCACTATTGGCATGCAGCTCCCCTTTACCCGCGTTGAATTGGTGGATGATATTCTTACCCTGCTCCGGGCAAACAACATGCACGATCACGTACACATCCGAGTGATGGTCACCCGCGGAATCAAAAAAACTCCATCCCAAGATCCCCGGCTGACGATAGGCGCACCCAATGTGGTGATCATTCCTGAATACAAGCAGGCATCACCGGAAACCATGAAGAGGGGAATTAAATTATTCACCTCTACCATCCGACGAGGATCTCCAGACTACCTAGACCCAAGATTGAATTGCCACAGCAAACTTCATGAGGTACAGGCATTGATTCAGGCCCTTGAAGCGGGTGCCGATGAAGCATTGATGCTGGATGTAAATGGCTTTGTGTCAACCTGCAATGCAACCAACTTTTTCATGGTTCAAAAGGACGAATTATGGACGTCAACCGGTCAATACTGCATGCAAGGCATCACCAGGTCTAAGGTTATTCTGGCGGCGCAAAGACTTGGGATCAACTGCCAACAAAAAAACTTTTCGTTATTTGATGTGTATGGCGCCGACGAAGCCTTTGTAACCGGTACTTTCGGTGGTCTTACCCCCGTTTTTTCCGTCGATGGCCGGCCTGTGGGTGATCGTAAGGAGGGGCCAATGACCAGCAAACTTCGTGGGGAATATGAAAACATGATAGCTGAAGCAATCAGTGAGCATTCGAATTAACCTTTGGGCAAGTCCAAGAAACATTTCCACCACGCTAATGTATGCGTTCGCCCAGCGTTCGGACACCCGTGTGGTAGATGAGCCGTTCTATGGTTACTACCTGGCGCACACCCCGGCTCGAGAATACCACCCAGGTGCTGACGAAATCCTCGCAACGATGGAAACAGATGGCGACAGGGTCATCAAAAACATCACCACAGCCAATGACAGGCCCGTGCTTTTTTACAAACAAATGACCCACCACCTGCTGGACCTGAAACTGGATTTTTTGGCAGGCATGTGCCATGTGCTGCTGACCCGAGACCCAAAAGAAATGATTCATTCATTTGCCAAGGTCATCGCCCATCCCCAGCTCAAGGATTTGGGCTATGCCGATCAAACCAGGCTAATGAAGGGCCTGGAAGTTCAAAAAATACCCTTCTGTGTCATTGACGCCGCGCAACTACTGCAGCAGCCCGAAAAAGTCCTTCGTTCACTCTGTAATTTCCTGGCCATTCCATTTGAAACAACCATGCTCAAATGGCCCCGCGGACCGCGGACCGAAGATGGTGTCTGGGCAAAGTTTTGGTACTCACAGGTACATCAAAGCACCGGATTCCTGCCATATGCGCGCAAGACCATCCAACTGGCCGACCATTTGCTTCCACTTGAAAAAGAGGCGAGGAAGCATTATGTGCGGTTGATGGATAGACATTTAGAAATCGAGTAACTCCCTCAGTTAGCATCCATTTTAGACCTCTGCGTTAAATATTGCTGGCTGGTTGTTTTACAATGCTTGACGCGCCAGGTACTAAATTTTAAAAAGTAAAAATAATAAAGCGATTGATTCTCCTCGCTGTGAGTACCTACAAACACCTCAGGTGCTGGCCCCGACACTAGGCAATTAGAAACCCATCAATGAACTCACGGACGCATCCCTCACCTCCTTTCAGCGCCAGTTGGATATCTGCGATTGCTTTGATGGCTGCTACAGCGTCTGACGGACACGCGCTGACTCCCACTGCCTGCATGATTTCCAAATCATTCACATCATCCCCGATGTAAGCCACCTGGTCAAGGGTAAGACGTAATTGCTCCATCCAACCGTTCAACACATCCATTTTGGATTCCTGGCCTACGTACACGTAAGTAATGCCCAGCATCTCCGCACGGGCAGTCACCATGGTGGTGATGTGGCTATGACTGATGATGCCCACTTCTATTCCTGACTTCAGCGCCAACTTAATACCCATGCCATCGCGGGCATTAAATTTTTTGAATTGCTTGCCCTCCTCGGTAAAGTATACCCCGGCGTCTGTCAAGGTGCCATCCACATCTAAAAGCAGCAATTTGATGGAATCGAGCACCATTTAAATCAGCTGGTAACCGATGGCCTGTGCAATGGGCGAAAGGGTACGATACATCTCCTGAAACTCGGACAAATTCAGCTGCTGGGCGGCATCAGATTTCGCCGTCTCAGGTGTAGGATGGGTTTCCACCAACAAGCCGTCCACACCCATGGCCAATGAAGCACGTGTCAGGTCCGCCACTCCATATCTATAACCCATGGCATGGCTGGGGTCTACCACAACTGGCAGATTCGTGTGTTCCTTTAAAAAGGCCACCCCACACAAGTCCAGGGTAAATCGGGTTTTGGTTTCAAAAGTCCGAATACCACGCTCGCAAAGCATCACATTCTGATTGCCCCCACTGAGGATAAATTCAGCAGCCTGAACGAATTCCTGAAGTGTGGTACCAAAACCCCGTTTAAGCAATACAGGCTTCTTTTGCTCTCCACAGCGACGCAGGATGCTGTGGTCATACATGGCTTTGGCCCCTATCTGAATGATGTCGGCATAGTCGATAACGAGGTCAACGTGGGAACTGTCTTTGACTTCAGTAATTACATTGAACCCATGTTTTTCACGAACAGCCGCCAATATCTTCAATCCTTCTTCTCCTAATCCCTGAAAAGTATATGGCGAGGTGCGAGGCTTGAAGCAGCCGGCACGCAGCGTTTTGATATTTAACTTTTTCAACACCTGAGCCACTTCATCTATCTGTTCACTGGATTCAACTGAGCATGGTCCCGCAATTAACATCGTGTGATGGGTGTCTCCACCGATGGTTACCGTGCCTATGGTTACCGCCCGTTTTTCTGGATGGTAATTTTTACTGGCCAGTTGAATATCCGTGTCCGTAACAAAGTACGCATCTGTGTCCAACTGCAGGGTCTCAGGTAAGGTCTTCACCTTGGCACTCAAGATCAAAATGTGCCTATTTCCGTCGTGCAGATGGATGGCCTGGTGTTGCCGCCCCAATTCGTTGGCTCTATCGGTACCTACACCGTCTTTTAAATGAACAATCATGATTCGCTTCGTATGAGATTATTAAAAGATAGCACCCCTACCAGTTCACTTCTTTCATTAACAACAGGCAGGTAGGAGATCAGGATTTTACTTTTATGAATAAAATCTAACATCTCAGTAATGCTTGCTTCCTCATGAATGGTTGCAGGTGTTTTGTTTAAAATGTCTTGTGGCTGTAAATCGTTTAAATGCCCGAATTTCTTCAGCAACCCCTTTCTTACATCTGCATTGCTGCTCAGTCCGGCCAGCCGACCTTCCTCATCCACAGCCAATGCAAAGCCCAGCTTGTAGTTGTCGATGGTTTGCACAATGCGCTGCACAGAATCATCCGACATCACAATTGGGGCATTTTCTTTTTCAATCATGAAATCCTTTACCTGGAAATCAGAATGTACAATGGAAGAACGCAAGTGGAGAAGCGCTTCTGCAACCGAAGAATGATTCACCAGGTAGGAGCCTGAAACCACACTCTGCACACCCAAAATTCGGAGAATGAATCCCGTTTCATCATTGACCCCTCCATCCACCTCAATTTCTTTTCCGGGAAACTGATTTCGGAATTTTCGGATACGCTGAAAATTATCTTTTCGGAATTTTCCGCCGCTCTGACCAGGCGTAGTAGTCATAATCAGTACAAAATCGCAGCGATCTTTATAATCTTCAAATGCCTCAATGTCAGTATCCGAGACCATAGCCAGTCCATAAGTGGTGCCTTGAATTTCCGGCCATTCGATGACTTGTCCGAGATTTTCGTATTGAAAACAAACCCTTTCTACCCTGTGTCTGACCAACAAATCGAAATAGGCTTCCGGCCTATCGGAGATGATGTGCAGATCGATCGGCGTATGGCTGATTTTGCGAATAGCAACGATATCTTCAAAAACCGCGGGATTGTCGTTGCAGTCAATATGAAAATAGTCAATCTGACACCTGTCGAGTTCGAGGACCAACTCCTCGAGCGGTCTTTTTTTGTTGGAGTATAGTGAGGCGGAAATCTTCATCTTGCTTGAAGGGCACAAAGATAGCCACCTATCTCACATGGTCAGTCACCGGGCCAAATAAGCCGCTCATGTAAAACCATCTGTTAATATCAGTTAAATAAAAAACGGCAAGCAATTTGCTACGTATGCAAGGAATGAATACTCTTCATATTCATTTTTGATTACAAATTATTTCACTTGAGAAACCCTGCCGTTGGCAGGGTTTCTTTTTTCAGATACTTTTCGACGGCGTTCCAGAGATTTCACCGGTAGATGATTCGCCCATCCACTTTTATTTATATCCACTGACCAAAGGATTATTCAAACAATGGCCACCATGTGATTCCTCCCAATCGCTTTTTTAATTTATTTTGCTTCCACATGCTTAAGATACGGACGTTTTTAGGTGCGGAAATTGACAATAGCGGACTCATCCTTTTCAGGATGCTGTTTGGATTTTTGATTTTTATCGAATCCATAGGTGCCATCTTGGTCGGTTGGGTGGACAAAACCTTCATCGCGCCCCGGTTTACTTTTTCTTTTATACCTCTCTTTGACTGGTACCAGCCACTGCCAGCGGCGGGTATGTACGCCTGGTTTGTAATCATGGGTATTTTGGGTCTATCGATCATGCTCGGTTACCGCTACCAACTCAGTACCCTACTTTACCTTTTTGCCTGGAGCGGCATTTACCTGATGCAGAAAACGCACTACAACAACCACCATTACCTCTGGATCATCCTCACTTTCACTCTTTTCCTACTCCCCGCCCACAGGGATCGTTCGCTAGACGTCAGGTGGGGACGGGTGAAGCAACGCCGCACCTGTAAGCGCATACATGTATGGGTATTTATATCTCTGGTTGGACTGATTTATTTGGTAGCCTCCATGAACAAGCTACATCCAGATTGGATGCAAGCCAAGCCCATTGCCGAGTGGTTTGACGGTAAAATCAACTATCCGGTCATCGGCCCCCTGCTAGGCAAGGACTGGTTTCGCATGTTCATTGCATGGGGGGGTATATTTTACGATGGACTGATTTTCTTCATTCTGTTATATCCCCGCACCCGACTGCTGGGGTTCATTTTATCCATCATTTTTAATCTGATGAATTCCATCATTTTTCAGATTGGTGTATTCCCATACGTAATGATTGCGCTCAGTCTCTTATTCTTTCAGGGAGAGACCTTGCGTAAAAAGATTTTCCGAGATCAGAGTCCCGCTCCGGAAACACAGCCCGGACTACTCCCCAACCGCATTTTTGTTCCTTATGCCATTTTCCTTGTAATCATGGCGCTGCTTCCACTCAGACATCACCTGTACGAGGGCGATGTACATTGGACAGAAGAAGGCCATCGCTTGTCTTGGCAGATGATGCTACGTTCCAAACGCACACATGCACGCGTACATGTCGTTGACAAAAATACAGGCATAAAAGAGGAAATCACACTGCCAGACTTTCTCTCACGTAGCCAGCGGGCCCGGTTGGCCGGCAGGCCGGATTTTGCCTGGCAATTCGCACGGTATCTCAAAAAACACTTCAAAAAAGAAGGGAAAGATGTGGAAGTGTACATTCATGGCCTGGTTTCTTTAAATGGCAGCCTGTACGCCTATCTTTTAAATCCGAAAGTAGACCTGGCCGCTGTTCCCTGGGAACCCTTCAAACACAGCGAATGGATATTAGATGAAAATAGACCTTAGGAGCGATACGGTCACGCAACCCACACCAGACATGTGGAAGGCCATGCGCGCAGCACCCTTGGGTGACGATGTTTTTGATGAAGACCCCACAGTAAACATGCTGCAGGACCGAATGGCCCAATTATTTGGCATGGAGGCTGCCTTATTTTGTCCGTCGGGTACGATGACCAATCAAATTGCGCTGAGAGCCCAGACGCAGCCGCAGGACGAGGTAATCTGCCATGAAAACGCCCATATATTTTTGTACGAAGGTGGGGGCATGATGGCCAACTCGGGACTGTCGCCAAAACTCCTTACAGGCGATCATGGACGCATAACTGCGAGGCAGGTGGCTGAGGCGGTTAATCCAGAGGACGTCCACCTTCCCAGCACGCGACTGGTAGCTTTGGAAAATACAATGAACAAGGGCGGTGGCAGCATTTACTCATTCGAGGAAATTCAAAAAATATCCATCTTATGCCGGGAAAAGGGACTCAGATTACACCTTGATGGTGCACGCCTTTTTAATGCCCTGATCGAAACTAAAGAATCCCCGAAGGACTATGGTCGGGTTTTCGATACCCTTTCGGTTTGCTTTTCCAAAGGTCTTGGGGCACCTGTCGGGTCCGTGCTTCTTGGCGACGCACTCACCATCTTCAGGGCAAAGCGCTGGCGAAAAGCCATGGGAGGCGGCATGCGACAAGCTGGCTTACTGGCCGCCGCGTGTATGTACGCCCTGGATCATCATGTCGATCGGCTGAAAGATGACCATCGCCGTGCCGGTCAAATAAAAGAAATACTGGAAACACACGAAGCCTTTGAAGCGGTATTACCTGCGCCCACAAATATTGTGATCGGTCAAATGGGCGATGGCCAATCACAGAAATTTCTGAAACAGTTAGCCCTTCAGGATATTCTTGCCATACCCTTCGGCCCTTGCGCCATCAGATGGGTAACCCACCTCGACTTTAATGATGATCACCTGACCGTATTTGAACAAAAAATCAAAAAGATCCGCATTTGAGAGAACGGCCCCGAATGCATGAAGCCTGCGTCCCTGACGTACGGAACCCTTTCGTACACCAAATAAGGTGAGTACTAAAATATTGCTTGCGATTCTGAGTGCAGGTCAGATCGACTCCATCATTTAATCGGGCGTAACCACTTACATTGACTACCTCACCATCCATGCATCTATACACCGGGTAAAAGTCCTCAAGTACTCATCAAAGTAGTGATAGAAATTATCGACGCTGCTACAAAGTAATCATACAAAACTGTGGTCGAGTGATTTCAGGTCTCTTGTCACTGACACCATCTACATAGGAGAGAGAAATCCGAAACATGAAAAATGGCCTCGAGCCGCTATGAAAAATGATTTATTGGTAACATGTCCGAGACACTGTAACAAGTGATTTCTAATTATATTAATTAAAAAATTCACAATGAGCTACATGCAACAAGAAAGAGTTCTGCAACAGGAAGCCAGCAAGGACTTGCTCGCCGCTTTTGATAAATTTTACCACGACGAAGTGGTGATGATTGAAGCCAGCGGAGAGGTACGGAAAGGCAAAGCCAACAACCGGAAGTTTGAGGAAGAGTGGTTACAAAACCTTAAAGAAGTGCACGGTGGGGGCATCAACGGCATTACCAGCAACGAAGAGGAAGGCATCACCATGAGTGAAACATGGATGGACGCCACTTTTAAGGATGGCAATCGCCGTAAAATGGAGGAGGTGTCTGTTAAAAAATGGGAAGGTGACAAGGTTGTTCGGGAGCGATTTTACTACCACATGGGTAATGGGTAAAACGTTGCCGGAATAAATACCCTTTATTCAAAATAATAGACGGCGGGTGATCACTTGAAAACGCCAGATATGAAGGATTGCCGCCAGGGACAATCCTGTGAGCAAGGCATACCAGATGCCATGTACGCCCAGTGAAAACGTGAATCCGAGCACATAAGCCAGTGGAATGGCTATCAGCCAAAAAGCGATGAAAGTCACCCAGGTTGGAACTCTCACATCGGTCAACCCACGCAGTGCACCCAAGCCCACAGCTTGCAAACCATCACTCACCTGAAAAGCCGCGGCAATGACCAAGAGAGAAGCTGCGGTTTCCTGAACCGGTAGGCTCTCCACATATAAGCCGGGTAACTGGCGTCGCAAGAGAATAAACAACAGGCCGCAAATACCCATGAAAACCATTACCAATGCCATGCAACTGAAACCAGCCCTACGTAAATTGATTACGTCTCTTAGTCCGTATTGATTGCCCACCCTGATGGCTGCCGCTGCCCCAATACCTGTTGCTGCCATGTAAGTAATCGCAGCCAGGTTGAGTGCGATGTTGTGCGCCGCCAGGTATTCTGCTCCCAACCATCCGACCATGATGGCAGCTGTAGCAAATGCGCCAACTTCAAAAATGTACTGCAACCCGGCAGGCACTCCTAACTGAAGATCACGCCTAATGCCCGAACGCGTAAATACCCATTTAAATCCGGAGGTCTTGGACCGCACCCGCGCGATCATCAGAAAGGCCATCATCACCCTCGCCAGTAGCGTGGCAATTCCAGCACCCAATAAACCCAGGGCCGGGAAGCCAAAATGCCCAAAAATGAGTACGTAATTCAAGCCCACGTTCAACAAGTTGGTCACCACAGACACCAGCATGGGATTGAATGTGTCGGATAACCCTTCGGCAAACTGGCGAAATGTTTGGAACACCATCAAAGGCAAAATAGACAAACAGGTGATTTGAAGATAGGCCTTAGCCTCCGCTGCCACCGCCGGCTCCTGACCAAACGCCTGCAAAAATTGACTGGCCAAAAGCCCCATAAGAACCAGAAGCACGCCCACCACGAGATTAACCAAGAGGCCATCCTGTAAAAACTGCAAAACTTTAGGCTTATCATTGGGTGAAGCCGCCACAAGCGGCGTGATGGCATAGCTTGTTCCTATACCAAAAAGCAGCAAAATATGGTAAAAAGTGCCAGCAAAAGTGGCAGCTGCCAGCGGGATTACTCCAACCCGCCCAACCATGACACTATCTGCCACTGCTACCATGATATGCCCCAGCTGGCCGATCATTACCGGGTAGGCCAATTGAATGTTTTTATTGAGATGCTCTTTCAGCGTCATGCGCGGCAAAGCTAGACAACCCAATTAGGGATTGCGTTACCTTCAGTCACGGGTTAGGTCAACTATAAATGAAGTTTTCTTGCCAGTCGCAGCAGTCCGGCTACACTCAAGCTATCTGTGATTCGGTTGTCTTCACACATGGCAACCGCTTCCCTTAAGGGTAAACGCCAAATGTCAATGTCTTCAGTCTCTTCAAACTCCGGCTCACCCAGACTCAACTCTTGCGCCAGGTAACAATATCCCACTTCATCAGTAACTGAATTAGAAGTATGTATTTTAATTAATTCCGTCCACCGCCGCGCCGTCAGACCAGTTTCTTCTTTTAACTCCCGGCCGGCCGAAGCCACTCGATCTTCTCCCAGAGGACCACCACCCATCGGTATTTCCCATGAATAGGCACCTAATGGGTACCGCCATTGACCTACAATCCAAGTATATTCTTCCTCATCCAACGGGATGATCCCAATCGCTTTGTTCTTAAAGTGAACCTTACCGTAAAGGCTCTTACCTCCACCGGGGTTGGTAACATCATGCTCGGTTAAGGTAATCCAGGGATTGTCATAAATTTCTCTGGAATGGTGAGTGACCCAATTGTTGCGCTCCATGAATCAAAGATGGGATCATTCAGCGGTCAAACCCAGAGACTGGCGAAGGGCACGATCCTCATTGCTATTTTTACCCCAATACCGACTGCGAATGGTATTGATTAATTTGGCTTTTGTTGTTAAAATCTCGGTCCGCCCAAAACCACTCAGATTTTTTTCTTCCCACCCTACAATGCGGTAAGGTGAACTACTTTCAAAATAAATGACGAGACTGTGCTGATTTGAGTAGTTGATGCTGTACGTACGATGCGGCACTGGCCAGTAAGGTGAAGACTCTACGTCAGCCAACTGAGCCACAACAGGCACCGCCTCCATAGGTTGGTGGCGTAAACGCAGATAAAAAGTACCTGGCAAAATGGAAAAATTCCCTGTAGGTAAGGACGAAGGATTTAGACGCAATTTGGTCCACAGCTCGTCCTCGGTCATCGGTAAGCGTTGTCTTAGATCGATGTCTCCCTCAGTTTCAAAATAGGAATAACCCCGCATTCGGTAATTGGGCAGCTCCTGCTGATTCAACTGCAGAAATGTGTGTCCACACCATTCCTGTGCACTTGTGGTCACTTTTATCATTCGCTCATTATTCATTGGCGTGAACGTAGACATCATCATAGAATAAGGGTAAATGCCCGTGAGGAATTTCTTGCTCATATTTAGTTTAAGCACGCTCACCTTGTCTTCCCCGGCGTTCTGCCAATCGTCCAACTTCACCTGACTCTCCAAAGAAAAAGGCTCCGTAACATACACCATGACCGCTGTGCCTTCGTGAATTTCTCCATATCTTGCCTGTTGCAAGCGATAGCTAGAGATCTCGGCGCCACCCCCCTTGTACCAATAATCGTTCAGACTGGCTGGCACAGGGATCTGGCTCGGGCGACTTACGGAATCTACAGCATTCTTATCCACCTCGCTCGGGTTGGACGACTGGGTACAACCCAGAAGCCCGGTAAGTAGGAACACAAAAAATGTTGGAATGGCGGGTTTTATCATCACTATACTTTTAGTTAATTTACAACATAGTCATCTATATGGTTCTTTTTATTTCAGCTATTCAACGGCACGTCTTTGCAAAGACTTTCTGCCTTGAACAAGTTAATTGTCCATTCGTACGTTCATGGCATCTTTGAAAAAATACTTGATCAAAAATCGCATGGAAGCCGGTTGCGATGAGGTGGGCCGCGGTTGCCTGGCAGGGCCCGTAGTGGCGGCGGCAGTCATTTTGCCAATTACATTCAAAGACCCTGGACTGGCGGATTCCAAAACATTGGGCAAAAAAGAACTGAGACGCCTTAGTCAGTGGATCGGACAGCATGCCCTGTGCTATGCCTTCGGGCAGGCTTCCCCTGTTGAAATTGACGCGCTAAACATCCAAAATGCCAGCTACCTGGCCATGCACCGCGCAGTCAACGAACTTAAGATCAAACCTCAACACCTATTGGTCGATGGCAACCGATTCCATCCACATGGGGACTTTCCGCACACCTGCATCGTAAAGGGTGATGGCAAGATGGCAAGCATAGCCGCCGCTGCCATCTTGGCCAAAATACATCGTGACCAATTAATGGAACAACTCGACAGCAAGCATCCTCAGTACCAGTGGGCCTCCAATGTGGGCTACCCCACACGTGCCCACCGGGAGGGACTGCGTGCGCATGGCACCACCATTCATCACCGAAAAAGCTTTCGGCTGTTGCCTGCGCAACCCACTCTTTTCCAGAAATAACCCTTCAATTATCGAATATATCATCCAGGTTACATTGTTTTCCTGGAAGTATTCGTCAAGTAATTCCAGCGCTTGCAGTTGCCTCGCGCCCAAAATGATGAAAAAAGCATGGGTTAAAATTGGTATTCACTTTTTTCCTTGAGTTAAATTAAAATGCCACCCGAAACCATGAAAAAATAGGGTGGCATCATTTTGTCATTTTACATATGGAAATCAATTGGAAAGACTTTGAAAAAGTAGACCTGCGTGTAGGTCAAATTGTGAGGACTGAAAACTTCCCCGAAGCGAAAAAACCTGCTTTCAAGCTCTGGGTAGATTTTGGATCATTAGGCGTAAAACGAAGTTCCGCTCAAATCACCGAACAGTACAGTACGGAAAAACTGGTGGGGAAATGGGTCGTGGGAGTGGTTAACTTTTCTCCTAAGCAAATAGGTCCGTTTATCAGTGAATGCCTCATTCTGGGTGTCTACACACCAAAGGGAGTGATCCTTGTAACACCTGATGGTGCCGTATCTCCGGGTTCGAGGATAGGTTAAATTTAGCCACTACATTTGCAACACAAAACAACCCGGCTCATGCATCTTATGTCTTGGAATGTCAATGGTATTCGCGCCATTGTCAAGAAAGATTTTATCAAAGACGTCCAACAAATCCAACCGGATGTCCTGTGCCTGCAGGAAACGAAAGGTCAACCGGAGGATGTGAAAAATGCACTTCAGTTACTGCCGGAATATGAGGTGTATGTCAACTCCTCAAAAGCAAGAAAGGGATACTCTGGCACCGCCATCCTTACCAGACATCAACCCGTTGAGGTCACCTATGACATGGGAATTGAAGCGCACGACCAGGAGGGGCGGGTAATCACAGCAGAATTTTCATCTTTTTTCCTGGTAACTGTTTACACCCCGAACTCCGGTGAAGAATTGAAAAGATTGGATTATCGGACCGAATGGGATGCTGCCTTCAAAGCGCACTGCGCAGCGCTGGAACGACGGAAACCGGTAATCATTTGTGGCGACCTGAATGTGGCGCACACGGAAATTGATATTGCCAGACCCAAAGCCAACTACAACAAATCTTCGGGCTATACACAAAGGGAAATTGATGGACTGAATGATTTACTCGATATTGGATTGATCGACACTTTTAGACATTTCTATCCAGAAGAAATCAAATACAGCTGGTGGAATTATAGGTTCAAGGCTCGGGAAAGAAATGTAGGATGGAGGATTGACTATTTCCTTGTGAGCGAGGTACTAAAAAACGCATTGATAGGTGCCAGCATCTACAACGAAATAATGGGCTCTGATCACTGCCCTGTGGGCATCAAACTTAAATCTGGAATCTAATGAAAAAAGTACCACTGCATCAGGTGCATGTAGACTTGGGTGCCAAAATGATCCCTTTCGCAGGATTCGACATGCCCGTGCGTTACAGTTCGGATAAAGAAGAGCACCTGACCGTTCGGGAGGGAGTCGGGGTTTTCGATGTCTCGCACATGGGTGAATTTTTCATAACCGGTGAAGGTGCCCTGGAACTCATACAAAAGGTTTCCAGTAATGATGCGTGCAACTTACAGATAGGGCAAGCACAATACAGTTGTTTGCCCAATACCAAAGGAGGCATTGTTGACGATCTCATCATTTACCGACTCGGCGAAAACGAATACCTGCTAGTGGTCAATGCCTCGAATATTGAAAAAGACTGGGACTGGATCCGCAGCCACAATGATTTTGGGGCCACCATGACCAACCAATCTGCTGACTGGGCTCTGCTAGCTGTACAGGGACCCAAGGCAGCTCAGGTGCTGCAACCGCTGACTGCAATTTCTCTGGATGACATAGGATTTTATCGTTTCGTGCAAGGCAAATTGGCCGACGTACACATGATCATTTCTGCTACCGGCTATACCGGTGCCGGTGGTTTTGAATTGTACATTCCAGCCTTGCACGCCGAAGAAGTGTGGCGGCGGATCTTTGCAGCCGGTGCTTCCAAAGGTATTCGGCCCATTGGTTTGGGCGCACGAGACACGCTACGTCTGGAAATGGGCTACTGCCTGTATGGCAACGACATCACCGATGACACCTCACCACTGGAAGCCGGGCTGGGCTGGATCACTAAATTCAACAAGGAATTCATTCACAGTGCGGTTCTTAAACAGCAAAAAGAAGCAGGTGTAGAAAGAAAGCTTGTAGGGTTTGTATTAAAAGAAAAAGGGATACCTCGAAACGGTTATGAATTAAAGGATTCCACAGGACAGGGTATTGGTCATGTCACCTCAGGAAGTCTGTCTCCAGTGTTGGGAAAAGGCATTGGGCTGGGCTATGTGTCCATACAAAATAGCAAGCCTGGAACAGCGATTGGTGTCCAAATTCGGAATAAGACGGTACCGGCAGAGGTGATCAAACCTCCGTTCATACCTCAATGAATGATGGTAGAAGTTTGTCTCACCCCTGCACTCATTCACCAGCACGACCTGAAGGGTAAACTTGTGTTGGTGGTTGATATTTTCAGGGCCACTTCCTGTATGGTGAGTGGTATAGAACATGGCGTGGCCGCCATTAAGCCTGTATTGGAGATAAATGAGTGCCTGGCACACGGACCCCTCGGTTATATTCTGGCAGGTGAAAGGGGTGGTCAAAAAATAGAAGGGTTTGATTTGGGTAACAGCCCGTTCGAGTACCAACAAGAGGATTTGGTAGGCAGAAAAGTATGCATCAGTACCACCAATGGCACGCGGACCTTATTGGATTCTCTGGATGGGGATCTTATCGTCATTGGAGCCTTTTTAAATTTTTCCGCAACAGTGCATTACATAACTGAAATGAACATGCCGGTAGTGGTGCATTGCGCCGGTTGGAAGGGTATGATAAACCTGGAAGACACCTATTACGCGGGTGCACTCATTGAGGCATTGTCCGGTAACATTTCCGGAGATGCTGCAGAACTGGCGCATCAGCTTTATATAAGTCATGCCCATAACCCTTTGAAACTTGCTAATAAATCTGCCCACGCCCAAAGACTGACGTCATTTGGACTAGAAAAGGACATCACCTACTGCATGCAGCGCGATGAAGCGCAAAGTGTACTCATCTACGAAGACGGGCACGTTATTTCAGCTTCTCATTCTTAAGGTGACGCGTAGCATCTCGTAAAGATTTTTTACGAATGTTGTCACGAAAGGCCCCTGAAAGGTCTACTCCTGTTTGGTTAGCAAGACAAATCAATACCCATAACACATCTGCCATTTCTTCTCCAAGATCACGCCCTTTGTCCGTGTCCTTAAAGGACTGTTCTCCATAAGTCCGGGCCATCAATCGCGCCAACTCCCCCACTTCTTCAGTAAGTATCGTCATGTTGGTGAGTTCGTTGAAATAACGGACACCCTTGGTTTGGATCCACTCATCCACGATGCGCTGGCAGTCTTGAAGTGTTGGAGAATCAGTTGGCACCTACACCCTCCTTTTCAGTTCGAATTTCAATTCCATCCGATTTTAAATGAGAGATAAAAAATTCGATCCGCTTTTTTTCTTCATTCAGGAGTGAATCAAGATTGGGTTCAAATTCTTCAAAGTGTTCATGTGAAAATCGATGACCAGGTGTAAACTCGTCTTTCCAATAAAGCGATTCTTCAATCCCGTCCTTATCGTAGTAATATTTGAATTCCTCCGCCACCTTGTTGTCGGTGTAGTTGACCATGTGACCTGTAAATAAGGGTTTACCGCGCTCAAAATAAAAATAATCATCACGCTCATAATGCGGTGTACGTATGACACCAACCAATTTGAGCAATTGGTCGCCACGGTAATAACCGCGAACCATGTAACTGGAGTCCCCATTGATAAATTCATCTTCCACTATGTGCATGCGGTGGTTGTGATCTATCCTGGCTACCTTATGATTCGTTACTTCAACAAGCTTTTGTTTGTCTTTGCTTATTGCGGAGCCACACGCATAGAGTAATACCACCCAAGCCACCCACAAATAATTTTTCCGGTGCATATTGTGTTTTTTGACTTGAATATAAACATTTCCAACCGTCCGGGTCAACTCTTTGCAACACTACACGTGTTAAGATCATGTATAAAACAAAACGACCATGAAAAATATCTTAGTTAAAAACATTGCAAAAATTAGCCTACTGGCCGTGCTCATACTCGTAGCAACAGCTACAGCCAC
>CAYOEV010000027.1:0-37311 GCA_964403075.1 uncultured Roseivirgaceae bacterium
TCCATTGACGGCGAATCGTGAGCCGATTGCTGATCCAGTCTTTAAGCGCAGCATTTAAAAGCAATTGTATGGCCTTTCCGGGATTAGGGTGTGCGGCCACATGGTCGGATAGTGCCTGAAAATCTGCATAGCGTGGGTCGTATGCGCTAAGTAACTCCATGTGGTTGTACTCATTCCAGACGTCATTTTCGGAGTAGGCTGCCGGAGTGTCTTTAATGGCTTGCAGACAATGTGTAGCTGTTTGTAAATGTCTTTTAAGTGAGCCTCCTGCCACTTGCACGGGCACAATGTTTCTGGATTTAAGGGCTTCTCCCAGGGTCAGTGACTGGGTTTTGCCCAGCTCAGAAAGTTGGTCGTAGTCTCTTTTTAGGAAACTTGCCTGACCGTGACGTATGAAATAAATCAAGGCCATTGTCAATGCTTGCGTTTAAGGATGCGGAGACAGGTATAGATGAGGTAATTGGACACCATCCAGAAATTTTTAAATGCAGGATTACGGGTTTGTCCTTTTGCGTAGCGGTAATAAATCTGTTGTGCGATGCCTGCCAGTCGAAATAATCCGTAGACACGGTAAAAGCGAAAATCACCAATTTCTCGTCCCGTTTGGCTGGCATAATAATCAATGACCTGCTGCCGTGTGAGCATGCCTGGCACATGGCTCGGTTGACGACGCATAGATTTGATAAAAAAATCATCATCGGCCTCTACCCAATAGGCCAGACTGCCGCCCAGGTCCATCAGTGGATCACCAATGGCTGCCAGCTCCCAGTCCAGAACGCCACGTATATGTGCCGGATCTTTAGGGTCAAATACGACGTTGTCCAGACGGAAATCATTATGTATCAGGCATAGATGCTCATCCGGAGGTACGTTGTTTTCCAACCACCGCATCACCCGGTGGCCACCTGGAACATTCCAGGTTTTGGCATCGGCATAGCGCCTATTCCATCCGGAGATTTGTCGCTCTACGTATCCTTTCCCCTTTCCCAGCAACTCCAGTCCACCTTGTGTAATATCTACCTGGTGAAGCTCAATGAGCTTGTCCCAGAAGGAATAACACAGTCTACGAATGGTTTCAGAGGACCAGGACTGGGTAGACGTCGGAAAATTCTTCCTGGGTATGATGCCTGTCAACTCCTCCATAAGGTAAAAGCCAGACCCAAGTACAGACTCATCCTCGCACAAGGCAAGGACTTTAGGAACGTAAGGATAGAATCGTTTTAGCCTACGTTGGAGGTGGAATTCCCGTGTCATGTCGTGCGCACCGGCCGCTTTTTTACCCAGAGGCGCACGCCTCAAAATGATGGTGCGATCGTCATATTGTAATCGATACGTCCAGTTGGACGCTCCGCCTGAGAACTGGGTCACCTTCGGGGTTCCTTTTAGTTCCGGCATGGTGTCATTCAACCAGGTATGCAGTTGAAGTAGATCCAGTTCCTCACCTTTACGGGGGGCACGTTCCTGAATTTTACTTAGTCGCGCCATCAGCCAAGGTATTTTTTGAACTCAAGTCTGGATATCGTACGTAAGTGCACCTCATCCGGTCCATCTGCCAAACGCAGGGCGCGTGCCTGAATGAAGAACTGCATCAGCGGAAAGTCATCAGAGAGCCCGGCACCTCCATGTATTTGTATTGCCATGTCGGTGACGTCTTGTAGTACTTGCGGTGCCACTACTTTAATGGCGGATATTTCGGTCATACTATCACGAACACCTACCTGGTCAATTTTCCAGGCAGTATAATGCGTAAGGAGCCGGGCCTGGTCAATGGCCATTCGTGCCCGGGCAAAGCGCTCTGAATTACCCCCCAATTTGGCCAGCGGCTTCTCGAAGGCCTCTCGGGTACCACTGCGAATGATGGCCAGCTGCAGTGCCCGCTCTGCAGCACCGATGCAGCGCATACAATGGTGGATTCGACCGGGACCCAGTCGTCCCTGTGCAATGGCAAAGCCAGCACCAAAATCCTGGATAAGGTTTTCTTTAGGTACCCTGACGTCTGTGAAATGCACTTCGCCATGGCCGGCGGGCGGATCATAAGCGCCGAACGTGTTTTGCATGCGCTTGACTTCTACACCAGGGGCATCGAGCGGCACCAATACCATGCTGTGCTGATGGTATTTATCTGCCTGCTCATCTGTTTTTCCCATGACAATGGCCAATTTAGCTTTGGGATGACCCAATCCCGTAGACCACCATTTTTTACCATTGACGAGAATGTGGTCTCCGTCGGGCAAGATGGAGGCTTGTATGTTGGTAGCGTCTGATGAAGCGACATCAGGTTCGGTCATACAAAAAACCGATCTAATATCCCCGTTCAGTAATGGGGCCAACCAGGTGGCTTTTTGTGCATCCGAGCCAAAATGATAAAGTACTTCCATGTTGCCGGTATCCGGGGCATTGCAGTTGAAAATTTCTGCTGAATTGTACACTCGACCCATCTCTTCTGCTAGCGGAGCATAATCCAGTACACTGAGCCCTTGCCCGAGTTTTTTGTCCGGAAGGAAGAGGTTCCATAGACCTTCGGCTTTGGCATGAGACTGTAAGTCCTTCAGTTTTGGGTGCTCAGACCATTTCTGCCATTGGCCGTCTGGATGGTGATGCTTGTGGTAGTCTATGTATTCGCGCTCAAAAGGGTACACATGGTCATCCATGAATTTCTTGAGTTTTTCCAAATACGTGCGCGATTTTATGGAGGGTGTGAAGTCCATAGATTAGAATTTACGAAGCATTTTAAGCGTCATGAAAGGCATGAACAGCTTGAAAAAATACCATGGTCTGAAGGGCACATAGCTGTTGTTTTTTTCTCTATTGATCGCCTGAACCAACAAGCGGGATCCTTTTTCCAGGCTTATTAGGTAAGGGGGTTTTTTGATGAGCCCTTCTGTCATCTCCGATTCGATGTAGCCGGGAAAGATGGAAGATACCTGTATGGATGTATTTAGCAGGTCTACGCGGGCACCTTCTGCCAGACTTTTGAGGGCGGCTTTGGTGGCAGCGTAAACCGTTAGGGCACGACCGTAACCCCTGAAAGCAGACATGGACGAGATGGCTACCAGGTGTCCGTGTTTTTGAGCCCTGAATATTTCCAGTGCGGCCTCAAATTGTGTAAGGGCTCCGCAGAAATTGGTGTTCGCTGTTTGCATATTGGCTGCATTAAACCCCTTGCCCAGTGAGCCGCCTTTACCCATGCCCGCATTCACAATTACCCGGTCCAGGGTGCCCCCAATGCTTTTAAAATCCTCATCGAACGCATGAAATACGGTGAAGACCTCCTCGCTATTTGTCACATCAAGGGGCCTGATAAAAACATGAATATTGGGATGGATTGCCAGTAGTTCCGTTTTTAGATCTTCCAGTTTCGCGGTTCGTCGGGCACATAGGGCGAGGTTGCATCCCTGTCTGGCAAACTCGGTGGCCATACCTTTTCCAAGTCCTGATGATGCACCGGTAATGAGTATATTCTTTCTTTTCACTTACCCAATATAGTGATCGTTGAACGATTGGGGCATGAATAAAAAATTTATGACTGTAGGACGGCTGATTTGCCTATTACAGAACCGTACATAGTTACATGCCATCGACGAAACCAAAAACTTGACGGACTCCAATTCTATTTTTATTGTGGCCAAAAGAAATTTTAAAACCATTTGTGTGATGTGTGTTGACAGAATTTACCACTTCGCCATTGAAGGTGCGCCATGATCCGCAAGGTGAAGGTTGATCATTGATCATGCGATTTCTCAAAATGACTTTCTACCTCTACAGCTTGAGGAGGCACAGCCGCCTGGTGACGACGAATTAACGTAAGTGTTTTACTGGTATTAAAATTCTCATTGTCTGACGTTATCTGACGTTTAGCACATGGTGGTTAACTCGCATCCGATACCTACATAGGTGCTCACCGAAGAGGTAGGGAAAGGCCCACTTCTTAAACCTTGCTTAGCCTTTTAAACCTTGCTAAGCTGAATTTTTGCCGTATTTCAGTCAAAGTTGTTTTGCATGTTGGCTGGCCATGAATTACGCGCCCTGGTGGTGACCAAGAGTAGGTATTTTTCCCAACTCATTCCATCCCTTGTGATAAAAATTGGATCGATGTAACAACGGGGGTTTAGATTTTCAGGGTAGAGCACCAATAACTATCCATGCGCGTTCGGGGAGTAAGGGACTTCGGTTGATGGCTTAAAGACAGGATTTTAAATCCGTAATGAAACTACCTTGATTCAAGCGGCACTGTACGCTACAATTATGCTACATTTGATTGGATTAATTAATCAACTTACTATTGAAATGGATCTAGGATTTTACGCTCCGTGAATCACGAAAGATCACGCTCTGGCTTTGTAGTATGCTTGCTGGTGGTCAATTATTGCTGATCATCATGGAGTTACTCATCGACCTTCCCATTTCATCGGTGGAGAGTTTACTGCCTGGATTAATTGCCTATTCACTTGTTTTGTCGAGTATTCTTTTGCGGTGGAAAAGAGGATGGAGTGAGAATTTACTGATACTTGCCATGTTGTTCGTGGTGCAGTTTTTCTTTTTCAGAACACCAGAAAGTTTTCATGTAATGGTTTATTGGATGGCTTTGATCCCGGTGATTACTTTGGTAATTGGTGGAGTAACGAAGTCTATCGTGGTTTTGGTCCTCGTTGGATTGTTTTATGCAATCGATGTATTCTACGGGAGTAAGCGCGTGGGCCTGGACTATACGTCTACCAATAATTTTGTGTCTTTTGCTGTGGCCGGTGTATTATACGTCACCTTTTCCATGACTATGCTTTACTTACTCTATAACCAACTGGGTAACGCTTACGCAAAGATTAAATCAAGAAAAAATCGCATTCAGCAATTATCCACCCAACTTTATCAAACCAATGCTTTGCTTGAAAGCGAATTAAAGCAGCGTGCCAGGGAGATTATTTCACATCAGGACAAACTCCGGGAGGCTTCCGCCAAAAATTCCCATCTGACTCGGGCTCCGGTTGCGCGTCTTTTGGGCCTGCTGGAGTTGTTCGATCCAGACAAGGACGAGGAGATTAAGCTGTTAATGCCATTGATAAAGAAGACCGTCAAGGATCTGGACAACGTGATTTATGAAGTAAATAAAACCTTGAATAAAGAGGATGAGGAGGTTACTTGAACCGGTTTTTTAAGAATATGCCTGCCACCAATGCAAAAACACAAAATAAGATTGTGGTTACTGCTGAGGCTGTAGTAGCGAAAAATACACCGTAGTCACTGGAATCCGTGTAAATGGCAGTGGCAAAATCTACCAGGAAAAAACCTATGATGACATAGGGCAGGACCCATAGGTATTTTATTAGTGCTTTGGTTTTCATAACTACCTATAGTTTAAAATTAAGTATTTCTTAAATGTTCTTCGGTGATATTCACAATTGAATGCACGATCCTTATACCACACCAAAACAAAAAATAGCACACGGCAGACCACATCGACCGGATGGGGAAATATCAAAGGGGCACGGGGCTTTATGCGCGTGAGATGATCGGCAGCAGTACGCACCACTTTGGATCGATGATGATGGTCTTCAGTAACGATGAATCAAAAAGGGTTCCTGAAGAATACCTGTTTGCTCGAGGCATGAGCAAAGGCCAATTGATGAATGATGGTGAAAGGTGGTGGAGGTTAAATATCCCTTGGATGTCGGAGCTAAAAATCATCCATTTCCTGATCTTTGGCTCAATTGGTGATTGAGGAATTTTTGAATCTATAGGTGAGTCGTAAACCACCAAATCCATTCCGAGGCGTGCCAGGATAATAGTAGCGGGGAGGTCCCCCGAAACCTTCCGCGTTGATCAGGGTTTGACCGGCATATTTTTCATCTAAGAAATTATTGATCCCTCCATAGCCATCCAATTGCCAATGCATATTGGTCCATAGACGCACATCCATTCTCATATTAACCAGCTGGTAATCGTCATTGTACAAATCGTTCGCATCTGTGATGGGGTAAGCCGCAACATAACGATAATTGATTTTGAGTGAGGCTTTAGTGGCAAGATTTAGATCTACCCCGGCATTGATCACGTGTTTGGGTAGGCCGGTCAATTCATTGCCGCCATAATCCTGTCCGTCTTCTGTAAAATCGATAAACCGATGCCAAGAACCTGAATAGGTTCCCCAGAAGAAAACTTCTAACCATTTGTAGAATGGCAGTAGTGCGTGTCTAAGGCTAAGTTCCAAGCCCGGGTGACGGGTGCGTCCTGCATTTCTACCCACCAGCTGGTCCTGTGCGGTCCTGCGTGCAACCAAAAGATTGTTTACTTCCATCCAATACAAGGCCATGGCGTAGTTCATACGGTTGCCCAACTGCCCCTTACTGCCTATTTCGTAGTTCCAGCCGGTTTCTGGCTGAATGTGCGGATTTACCTGTCCGTCGGGTGTAAGTGTTTCCTCCAAAGTGGGTGGTGAAAAACCTCGGCTCACGGCTATGTAATAGTTGCGTTCGGACCATTTGTAGCGGAGCGCCAATCTCGGCGTCCACTGGGCTTCAAACGAGTAACTTCCACTTTGGTCTACGCTATCTGAGGCCAGCTGATCATTGAGGACATACCTTGTCTGGTTCAAACTTAACCCGCTCACCAAATGAAGTTGCGGATGCAGTTCCCAATCCAACTGCGTCAAGTACAGTTGGTAGGATCGGCGTTCATCCTGATTCAGGCGGAACCCTCCAGGCTCCCGGTTGAGGTTATCGAAAGTTTGGAAGCGTCTACGTTCGTCAAAAACTTCCGTTCCTAAAACCCAGGTAGTGCGCTTGCCATTGTAACGCAGGGTGGTCCGTAAACCAAGGCTAAGATTGGCGTCATCCTGGATGTTGAATGGAGTAATTTCATCTGCCGTTCGGGCCGTGAAAAACAGGCTATTGGATAATTCCCAGTTTTTATTGAGTTCACCGGTCCAATTAAGACCCAACAAGGCGCGATCAAATGATTCATTGCCGCGGATGTCGGCCCATGAGGGTGCGGCCTGTTTGGGGTTGGTTTGGAATTGCGTTTCGTTCAGTGAGCTTGGGATGAAGCTTTTCTGGTTTATCAGGTTACTGATTAAACTGACAGTCTGATTGTCCGTAATTGTCCAGTGACTTATTAAGCCTATAGAAGTGCGCGAAAATTCGTTGTTTTCGCGGTAACCGTCGCTATTTTGCGTACTCACTACCAATCGGGTAAAACCTGTCTGTCCACCCAGGTCAATTCGATTGATGAATCTATTCAAACCGTAACTGCCACGGGTAAGAGAGGTCTGCAGCGAGGGAGTAGTTGAGGAGGTCGGTCGATCGGGGTAGAGTAGAAGTGTGCCTCCCAAACCAGACCCATATAAACTGGACGATGGACCTTTAATGATTTCTGTTCGGCCGATCAAGGCGAGGTCAATGTCTTCGATGTTGGTCTCTCCCACACCGTTTGTAAGTGGAATATCTTGAAAATAGGCCCGGATTTTTGAAGTATTGAATCGGGACCGCGTGCCAATGCCGCGAATGGTTAACCGGTTGGTATTCAATGCGCCAGATTGCATAAAAACCCCGGGTTCCCGGTTCAACGCCGGCGCTATCAGGGTGCCGTTGTCCTGACGAAGCTGTTCTTCAGTTAATAGGCCGATGGATGCAGGGATGTCCATCAGTTTTTGCTCTGTGCTTTTCCATGCGGTGACCACTACGTCATTGAGCTTCTGCAAATCCGGTTTCAGCGATATGGTCATTTCATCTGCTGATGGCATAAACCGCTGGGCCAAATAGCCGACAAAACTGACTTGTAAATGCGCACTTGCTGTTGCCAGTTGAAATTTACCTTCGGAGTCTGTGACCGTAAAAATGGAATCTGGTAAACCCAAAACAGTAGCTCCTGGAAGGGGTATTCCGTTTTGGGCATCCAAAACACGACCTTGGAATTGAGCAGTGGCCATAGAAACGCCCATCCACCAGGCACAGCAAAGAATTGTACGAATCGTTTTCATTATGGGACTTGTAAATTACCGCGGGGCGGTCAAAATGCAACTTGTATGGCCTAGGGTACTGGCGATAAGAGATTCTCCAGCCACAGGTAACCCAGACTGATCAGTATGGCCCACCCGAAAGAAAGCAGGGTACCGATGAGTACATATTCCGTGAGTTTTCGGCTTTTGGCATTGGTCAGGTCGCCAAAGCGAAACACAGATTTGGCCGTGATCAGGAAAGCAATTGACGTCCATGAAGAGCCAATGATGAAACCAAAGACAAACATGCGCTCCAGCATGCCAATCGTTTGACCGGCATTTTTCAGATCATCGCTTGTGTCATCTGGCTCCGGGCCGGTGAGAAGGACTTTCATCACAATATCACCGACCCGCGTAAGTAGCACTAACGCCAGCACGACCAACAACAGTCGGTTGAGGGGAATGGTGATCTCGGTGACTGAAGGAAAATAAAAGGCAACCACTAAAAAGAGAATGGACAAGTGCAGAAGCTGATCCAGCACAAAGAGTTGCTTGTAATTACGAGGCGTGAACCATTTAATTTTCAACCAATCAATGATACCATGTGAGAATACAATGACACATGCACCGAACCAATATTGCGTGTCGAAACGGAAGGCAAATACAACCAATGCCAGGTGAATGGCCAGGTGATAATAAAAGGCTCGTGACTTAAGTCCATTTTTCTCCTTGCTTATTACCCAACTGGGGAGCTGTAGTACAAAATCCCCCATCACATGAGCTAAAATTAAAGAGAGTAGGAGATCAATCATTCAAATTTGTCTTTTATGTGTTTTCTGAAATACTTATCAATTTGTTGAAATTCCTCAAAGTAAGCACGTGATAAGCCCTGGCTGATTGCACTTTGCGTGGTAAAAATATAGGCAGAAAGTTCTCTTTGTGTGAGATGTGGGTAAAGAAGGCGGTGATAAATGAGCGTACCACTTAAGGGCGTCCAACTGCCGGTTAGCTTACTCCAAAGTTGAAAAATAAGCCCTAAGGTTTGATCGATTTCGGTGATTCCGGAAAGAATTTTGAGTCCCTCTTCTCCCAATGAGTCAAAGGCCGTTCCTGCGAGGTGAAACGCGGCACCATTGGATTCCGCGATGTTTTTGGCTTGGTAGTCGATGAGGCCTAGGCCAATGCCCATTCGAACGTCGAGTGGATCAATTGATTTCAGGCGACTTCTGATCAGTACGGCAGCATGAAAAGCTTCTTCCACAGGAACCATAAGCTGAAATCCGTCACCACGGGTAATGTCCCAAACACCGGGTGACTTTCCGAATTGCCCTAATACCGCTTTTAGCACAGGTAGCCAATCTTTAGGCGGCAATTTTCTTGAGGCGACGATATCTCCCAATAAAATGGCAGGCATAAATTAGATCTAAAGATTATAAAACATTTTATTATCTATAAATATAATAATTTTAAATATTATATAAAAATATAATTAAAACTGTCATGTATCTGTCTGTTCACCCGCATAATGGCCATAGCGTTGGCAATTGGGAGAGAACTGTCAGACTGTGTGTCATTTGATTCCTGTACTACTTATTTGTAATCGCTGATGAAACCGCACAAGACAGATTCTTGGGTAGATGCTGAGCAGGAGACCTGACTTTATTTGGATTATGACGATCATGTGACAGGTGTCTGCAAATAGCGTCTCAGTGGGCAGGAGTTTTTGATCGTTTTCGACTCGCGGGATTAAAACCAGGTCATGTCATTAGTGGCATCAGAGAGGAGTTACGTCCGCTTGTACTGTTGAGCAGTCAGCGTCTGCCAGAAGAGGCCGACACATTGACTGTTGAGACAATTGATTTTCCTTTAAGGATTGAATGAATAAAATGACAGAATGGCAGTTTTTAAAAAAGGTAAGGATGTTTAAACGTCATAATGACATTAATTTTCAACTGGAATATATTTTGATTCCATGTGATTGAAGTTTGATGTTGTACCATAAAATTTTTAAGAAGATGACACTTATAAAAGCAAATCGCGATTACGTGCCAATGTTTGGGTCTTTTTTCGACGATTTTTTCGGAAAAGAGCTCGGCGACTGGCGACGAAACAATTTTGCAACAGGTGATTCCACTTTACCGAGTGTGAATATTAAGGAAGATGACCACGGTTTTACAGTCGAGTTGGCTGCTCCTGGAATGAAAAAAGATGACTTCAAAGTGGAGCTGGATCACAATGTGTTGACCATTTCTTCTGAGAAGCAAATGGAGCATGAGGAAGAAGGCAAGTATGCCCGAAAGGAATTCTCTTACCAGGCATTTAGCAGAAGTTTTACCATGCCAGATTCAGCTGAGTTAGAGAAGATCAATGCCAGCTATAAGGATGGGTTATTGACTTTGCATATTCCAAAGAAAGAGGAGGCCAAACCCCGGCCACCGAAAACTATTAAAATTGCCTAGACGAGCATAGACTTGTTCCAGGTGAGCGGGTTTGAAAAAAGCGGACATGCGTCCGCTTTTTGTATTAAAGGAGATAATCAGTACGCACAAATTTGGAGGATTTCTTGTCCAGTAATCCTTCCATCAAGGGTTTATTTTCGGTCTTGGTGGCTACCAGCGTGCGTATACTGAATGCACGCAGCGCGTCGTTCACACTTAGCGTGCCAACGGCGGAATCTTTCCGGCCTGTGAAGGGAAAGTTGTCGGGACCGCGCTGGCATTGGCAATTGAGGTTAACCCTACATACCTGGTTCACCAGACTATCAATGATCGGACCCAAATATTCTGGATCCTCGCCAAAGATGCTGACTTGTTGGCCATAGTTTGAAGTGGCTATACTCCGGAGTGGAGTAGCCACATCATCGTATGGGATTACTGGTACAACCGGACCAAACTGTTCAACGTGGTAAATGTTCATGGAGTCATTTACCGGATACAATACAGCCGGAAACAAAAATGTATCAAGGCGTTGACCACCTTTTTTGTTGATGACTTTTGCGCCTTTACTCACTGCATCTTCTATCAATTCCGTCATGTAATCCGGCTTATCAGTTTCAGGTAGGGGCGTCAACTTTGGATCATTCCATGGTAATCCGTAAGAAAGTTTATCTACTTCTGCCGCAAATTGTGAGATGAACTCTTCCGCACGATCTTTATGAACATAAATATTCTTCAAAGCCGTACAGCGCTGTCCATTGTAAGAAAGAGCTCCCAGAACACATTCGCGAACTGTTACGTCCATATTGGCATCTGATAAGATTAAGGCTGGATTATTGGCTTCCAGTCCCAAAACCAAACGCAGGCGATTTTTTTTCGGGTGCACCTCCTGAAGGGCATTGGCGGACTTGCTGTTACCAATAAGGGCAAGCACATCAATTTTACCGGTTTCCATGATCGGTGTAGCCACTGTCCTTCCACGGCCATACACAATGTTGACCACCCCAGGGGGAAATGACCGCTGGAAAGCGTTTAATAATGGGGAGAGTAGCAATACGCCATATTTGGCAGGCTTAAAAACCGCTGTATTACCCATGAGTAGTGCAGGCATCAGAATGCTGAAGGTTTCATTTAACGGATAGTTGTAAGGGCCCAGACAAAGCACTACACCCAAAGGGCCTCTTCGAATTTGGGCGTAGACACCACCGTTTAGTTGGATGTTGGCAGCCTCCTTATTCATTTGCTTGTATTCCTCAACCGTATCCAGTAGGTATTTGACCGTTCGATCAAATTCTTTGTAAGCATCTGTTTGGTTCTTACAAATCTCCCACATGATTAATTTAGACACCAGCTCTCGTTCTTTCTTCATTTCTTCGATGAAGGTCATCATACAAGCGATACGTTCGTCTACGCGCATGGTGGGCCACAAACCGGCTCCATGATTGTAAGCTTCAAAGGCCGAGTCCAAGGCAGTGATGGCTTCTTCCTCACTCATTTCCGGCATTTTGCCCAGCTGGATTTTGTTGCCCGAATTGTCCAAAATAGGAGAGTAGACAGGTACCATTTTCCCTGACCAATTTTTTAGCTGCCCATCTAGTAGGTAGGTTGATTGAACAATGGGTTGGGGAAAGTCCTTGTGAAAGACCTCCTCTGTGTTTATAAAGAATGAATTAAGCATGATTAAATGGGGTAGGTGTTAAATACTCATCATTGTAACCAGCTTGAGTAGTTCGGGGTTCAATGGCTTGTTTTTGGTGATGGCATCTTCCAGGGAAGTGTAGGTCAATTGTCCTTTTATGATGCCCACCATGGCATTTACTTTTCCGTCGCGCAACCCTTCCACGGCGGCCACCCCTAAACGGGTGGCTAGAATCCGATCGTAAGAATATGGCGAACCTCCCCGCTGCATATGCCCCAGTGTAGATACGCGAATATCTAAGCGCGGAAGAATCTTGGATACTTCGGCCGCAATGTCATGTGCATTTCCCTGCTCTTCACCTTCTGCAACAATTACAATGGCTGATGTTTTTTTCGCATCTCGTCCTTTGCGCAAGGCTTCTATTACATCTTTGATATCGGTTTTTGTTTCCGGCACCATGACGATTTCTGCACCTCCGCCAATGCCACAATGCAGTGCGATGTAACCGGATAATCGTCCCATAACCTCTACAAAGAATACACGATCGTGAGAGTTGGCAGTATCACGGATATTGTCAATGGCATGCAGTGCAGTGTTTACAGCGGTGTCGAACCCAATGGTGTTATCGGTGCCGTAGAGGTCGTTATCTATAGTCCCAGGGATGCCAATGGTTGGTATGCCATATTCTTCATAAAAAATCTTGGCGCCAGTGAATGTGCCATCACCACCAATGGCGACGATCCCTTCGATTCCTTTGCGTTTCAGATTTTGGAAGGCTTTTTGTCGGCCCTGTTTCGTTTTAAACTCTTCACTTCGCGCTGATTTAAGCATGGTACCACCTCTTTGTAATATGTTACTAACGGAATAGGAAGCCAACAAGGCCATGTCTCCTTCTATCATGCCGTTGAAGCCGTAACGAATGCCGTAGACATCCATTTTATTGTACAGTCCGGTACGGACGACTGATCTGATACAGGCATTCATGCCGGGTGCATCTCCGCCGGAAGTAAAAACTGCAATTTTTTTCATTTTGATTATTGATTATTAACGACCCTTTTCTTCCGGCGCGGAAATTAGATAAAAAACCACAACCCTGACATATCGGATTCTCGTAAAGCCCCTTTCTGGATCATTTAAAAGAACTGCGACTTGCATTGTTAATATTTATTTCACAGTGTGTAAGTAAATATATGCCTACACAGTCGATTCGTTGCCGCTGTTCCGCGGCTGGTCTTACGATAATTGTAAGCACAGATGATCAACTGAACCCCATAGGTTCTGGACTTATATTTTTGGGAAGTGTGCGATCAGTAAGTAACTGAGACCAAATGTGCCTGTGGATCATATGCATGGGCTGGTTCAAGCTTGGAAGGGTGTGGCCCTGGGATGTTGTGGATAGCTGAAAAATACTTAAATGCAGAATACGACTAACGAGCCAGCTCTTGATACTTGTGGGTGCCTCTTGACTAAGATTGTCCAACAGCTTTGAGTAATGCCTTGGACCAAAATGAAATATCCGATGACCGATCCATTGGTACAGAAAAGTGGTGCGAGTTGCACTTGTGAAAGTAAAATAAGCGGATTCTAGCGATACCGGCGTGCAGCAAATATGCGCATGTTATGGAAGCACGTTTTCTTATCTCACGCAAAGAGCATCTATTTTCAGGATTGGTTTTTTATTGTTTCGGCCAGCCGTACCTCAAAAGAATTTATTTTTGATATAAAGCATTGAATGACAGTTACCTTCCGATATAAAAGTAAATTTTTTGGGTTTTATTACTGCACTCATGTGCATGCTACTTGCATGTGACGAGGACTGTGAGTTCAGAGCAATCACTTCCACTAAACTTTCAGACGCGACGGTAGATCGCACTTATAATTTTCAATTGACCATAGATACCAGTTGTGAACCAGAGTTTCGAGAATTTAGGATTGTGGGTGGCAACCTACCTCCGGGTATCAACTTGGGCACTGCCGGCTTGCTGCAAGGCACCCCAACGCTTCAAGGCAATTATCTATTCACCGTGGAAGTGGAGTTGTGCTACACGGAACGCCGGGATCCAGATACCAACCAGCCAGTCTTTTATAATTGTAAACAGCGCAACGCCAGCTTCTCATTACAAGTATTTCCAGGCGCTTAAAGGCTCAAGCGACTTTAATCACCTATTCCGTTTCTTCTATCCCGCTTGAGCTGAAGCAATTGCTTAGATTTTTTACTGGATAAAATGCCAGAGAGTAGACCCACGCCCAAACCTGAAAACGCCGCTGCATTGCGCGTCTCTTGGGGGCGGTTATCGTCAAAATAAATGACTGCGGCGATGGTAGTGAGGACAAAACCTCCAAAGCCAATCCAATCTTTTGTTCGGCGCACTTTCAGGTAGTTGGTTTCGAAAGCATCAAAAGATTCATTTAGCGCGTCCAGGTCATTGACTTTTTCCACGTCCCATTGGTAATACATGAATTGATCATAACTGTTCAAATCTTCCGTACGCACCATACCCAGTTGACCACGGCGATATTTTTGACCATCGACTTTAAAAGAAACAAAGTTCACTTTTTCGATTTTGTCTACCGAAAAACGAACCAGTTCATCGCTCTTTTTTAAGCGAACACCCACCTCTTGTGCCGATAAGGTATCGACCATTATTAATAGCATTAGAAAACAAACTGAACGAAGCATATGTATTGTAATTTGGTCTTTAAACCAATTACCGCTCAAAAAAGGTCATAATAAAAGTCCCGACCGGGGCTTTTATTATTTGTTCCAAATATTGTTGGCCCGGTCTATATCGGCCATCCAGCCGCGGTCGTCAATGACCACCCGTTCAATTTCTGCTAACGGAACATCAATCTCAGCGGTGTAGTTTGGGTGGGTCCATGGCCAGTCTGGCCCGATCACCCAATTTGGATCATTGGCTTCTGCTTTTTCACCGTGCATAATTATTAGTGGTGCGTAGTAAGTCAGCTTGCTGCCGTCGGTACGGTAGATGGTCAGATCAATGGGCATGGGCGCAGCACCAATGCGTTTCATTTGTATCTGTGTTTTGTCATCCACTGCCGTTACTTTTTCTATGGCATAATCCGTGGTGTGTACACCGTTGACCATGTACTCAAAGTACCAGTGCAGTTCCAGGCCGGATGCCTTTTCCATTACCCGTACGAAATCATTCAACTTCGGGTGTTTGAATTTCCATTGATTAAAATATTGTTTGAGACCCTTTTGAAAAGGCTCGAGTCCCATGATGTATCTCAACTGGCCCATTATCACTGAACCCTTGGTGTAGGATCCCCAGCCATAGGCCGAGTTCGTTTGAAAGTGATCGGCATGGGTGCTCAGGGGCTCCTGCTGAAACCTACTGGATGTAGCCCCCGCAATATAGCCGTTGTAATTGTTGGTCTGAGGCTCTAATCGCGCTTCGTCTGGAAATAAATGGGCCATGGTTTCGCCTGAGGCAAAGGTGGTAAAACCTTCATCCATCCACGCGTAATAACTTTCATTGGTGGCCAAAAGACCTTGGTACCAGCTGTGAATGGCTTCGTGCACAGTCACGCCCACAAGGCTGCGCAATCCTCTTTCACCGGTTATGAGGGTTGCCATGGGGTACTCCATGCCACCATCTCCGCCTTGTAGCACAGAATATTGAGGAAACGGATATGCGCCATAGTTTTCCTGAATGAAAGTAAATGCTTTCTCCGCATAATCAGGCAGCTGTTCCCAATTCTTGGTTTTGTCGCTTGGTATAAATAGAAAATGCAATAGTGGGCCATCCTTCATTTGTCGTTTCACGTGCACATAGTCGGTGTCTGCTGTCCAGGCAAAGTCGTGGACATTCTCGGCCAGGAATTCCCAGGTTTTGGTTTTTCCACTGCTTTTGACCTCAACCCCATTTGGCGCATAGCCGGCGCCTACTTCTTCAGGGTTTTGGATGACTCCGGTGCCCCCAAGTACGTAGTCTTTATCGATGGTAATATCAACCTTGTACCTTCCCCAAGGCGCATAAAATTCGCGACCTACATAGGGATGTGCATGCCAGCCCATTTCATCGTATTCCGCTATCTTTGGAAACCACTGGGTCATTGAATAATCGACACCTTCACTACTCGCCCTTCCACTTCTTCGGATTTGTAAGGGAACCTGCCCCTCAAAAGTCATGTCAAATGTGGTGCTATCTCCGGGTAAAATGGGATTTAGAAGCGTGGCCTGCAGAATTGTTTCAGTAACCTCAAAATCTACTTCTTGGCCCTCTTGTTTGAACAACTCTACATGCTGGTAGCCTACTTCATTTTCCTTTAGCTGACCTATTCGTGATCGCACCCTAGCATCCGGATCCGGTAGGGTTTGACTACGTACGTCCATCATGCTGTTGGGTTGAAAAGCATTAAAATACAGGTGATAAAAAACCTGACGAAGGGTATCTGGAGAGTTATTGAAGTAGGTGAGCTTTTGCTTGCCTTTGAACTGATGAGTTTTCACGTCAAAGTTTATAGACATGTCATAGGCTACGCGCTGTTGCCAGTACTGCCGTTTCTGAGCGGGTAGCAAGGTCGATGCACCCAGGAGCAAAAGGGTGGTCGTGAATTTCAACATATGAGATGGTTTTAGTGATTAAACATCCACGTTGGCGTAACGTGCATTTTTCTCGATAAAGTCTCTTCGAGGAGCCACTTCATCGCCCATGAGCATGGAAAACAAATGATCTGCTTCAGCTGCAGATTCAATGGTGACCAGTTTAAGACTTCTGTGTTCTGGGTTCATGGTGGTAGTCCAGAGTTGTTCCGGATTCATTTCACCTAACCCCTTGTAACGCTGAATGGAAATTTTATCCTCATTCCCATCACCAACCATGTCTTTTACCGTGTTTTCCCGGTCGGCTTCAGACCAGGCATAGCGTTCATTTTTTCCACGTTTTAAAAGGTAGAGTGGGGGTAGGGCAATATAAACGTATCCCTTTTCAATCAGCTCTCGCATGTAACGAAAAAAGAAGGTGAGGATGAGGGTTCTAATGTGGCTGCCATCCACATCCGCATCTGTCATAATGATGATCTTGTGGTAGCGTAATTTATTGATATTTAAGGCTTTGTCGTCGTCTTCGGTACCAAAAGACACACCAAGTGCCATGAGCACATTTTTGATCTCTTCATTGTCGTAGATTTTGTGCTCTTGGGCCTTTTCTACGTTCAGTATTTTGCCACGAAGCGGCAGTATGGCCTGGAACCTGCGGTCACGGCCCTGTTTTGCTGATCCTCCAGCCGAATCACCCTCTACCAAATATATTTCACAAACACCGGGATCTTTTTCTGAGCAATCGGCAAGCTTTCCGGGCAGACCCGTTCCAGATAATGCATTTTTACGCTGTACCATCTCCCGCGCTTTTCTCGCCGCATGACGGGCCTGCGCAGCCAACACAACTTTTTGCACAATGCGCTTGGCGTCTTTCGGGTTCTCCTCCAGGTAATTGTTGAGTATTTCATTCACGCTGGTGTCCACAGCGCCCATGGCGTCTGAATTACCCAGCTTTGTTTTGGTCTGACCCTCGAACTGTGGCTCAGCCACTTTAATGGAGATGACTGCCGTCAAACCTTCCCGAAAGTCGTCTCCGGTGATGTCTATTTTTACTTTATCCAGTATTCCTGACCTATCTGCGTATCCTTTCAAAGTGCGCGTGAGTGCCCGTCGAAAGCCAGCCACGTGTGTGCCTCCTTCTATGGTATTGATGTTGTTCACGTAGGAGATCACATTTTCGGCATAACTCGTGTTGTAAGACAAAGCAACCTCTACCGGAATATCTCCTTTCTCACTAAAGATGTGAATGGGCTGAGGAATGAGGTTGTCCCGAGAGCCATCCAGATAGGTAACAAATTCGCTCAAGCCACCTTCAGATAGGAATTCTTCTTTGTGAACTTCTCCTGAATCGGTGTACTTCCGGTGATCGATCATGCACAATCGAATGCCTTTGTTCAAAAACGCCAGCTCTCGTAAGCGGGAGGCAATGGTTTCGGAGTTATACTCCGTGGTTAAGGTGAAAACACTTTTATCAGGTTTGAAATGGATGACGGTTCCGGTGATGTCTGTTTCACCCACTTCCTTAACCGTCTCATCTGGTACACCTTTTGCGTATGACTGCTGATAAATTTTACCAGCTCGGTGCACGGTGGCCTCAAGTCGTTCGGAAAGCGCGTTGACGCAGGATATGCCCACGCCGTGTAAACCACCGGAAACCTTATACGTGTCTTTATCAAATTTGCCTCCGGCGTGCAACACAGTCATCACCACTTCCAGGGCAGAGCGTTTTTCTTTTGGGTGTATATCCGTAGGGATGCCACGGCCATTGTCGGTCACCTTTACGGAGTTGTCCGTGTTAATTTCTACCGTTATTTCGTCGCAATGTCCGGCGAGGGCTTCATCGATGGAATTATCTACCACTTCCCAAACCAAATGATGCAGACCTTTGATGCCGATGTCACCGATGTACATGGCCGGTCGTTTACGAACGGCCTCCAATCCTTCGAGCACCTGAATATTTCCTGCTGAGTAATCTCCTTTAGCGAGCTTCTTCTCTTCCTCCATAGTTATAAACCAAGCCACAAAAATACATAATAATGGCTTCACGAGTAGCGTTGAGAGGACCATCTGTTATTAATAAACGCCACTGCCCAGCATCACCAGTGTGCAGGCATTTTCTATTTCAATGCCCGCAGCAATTGCACGTTTCGCAAGTTCTGGATTTTCGGCTCCGGGATTAAAAACTATGCGTTTCGGTTGAAGAGAAATAAAGTAGTCGAGATAAGGTGCTTGGCGCTTTGGGTTGATATACATGGTCAGTGTGTCTACTGCACCCAGCTCCGGGGCTTGACGGATATCCTGGATCGTTTCACCCAGCACATTTCCTGGCTTGATGCTCAGTGGGATAAACGGATGGCCATGCGATTGCAGACGTTCTGCAGCCAGGTAAGCATAGCGATTGGGATTATTGGAAGCGCCAACAATTACTGTAGTTTTCATAATTGTGAGGTGGTCGATCGCTTTGGACCTGTCCACCCAAAGTTCAGTCCGAAAATTAAAGGAAAATAACCATTATTATCCAAGAGGTCATTGTATCGATTGTCATACTCGTTGCCCTCATATTGTCGACGGAAAGAACGATAGCCAGCTCCGATGCCTACATATACATCAATGGTCCATCCGGCATTCCCGGCATTTCTCATCCACCTGTTTCCGACAAATAAGCCATAATAAAGATGGTCCTCCGTAAGACGAACGACTTCCTCATTCAAAAAAAGTTGGTCAGTGGCCCGCTCAAAGTGATTGATAACCCCATATCCCACCTGGTGTCCAAAATAAAATAGCCCGTACTTATTATCTGAATTGTAAAATTTTTGTCGGAATACCAGCGTGGCTCCCCGGCTGTAACGCGTATTTCGCGACACATTTTTATCAGCTGTCCAGAACGGGTCGCGTCTGAGATGAAATTGCAGTTCATAGCCCAGCCTTTCCTGTTGGTAATACTCCACACTCACTGGCCAGCTATCCAGCAAGGAGGCAAAAGGGTTGGTGGCGATGATATATCCATTGTACTCATTGATTCTTGGTCTAAAGTATCGCCAGCGTTCTTTTTTCGCCAGGTACTCCGGTTTATCCACCGGATTACGTTCATCCAAAATTTTGCTTTCCGATTGTCTGGACTTAAAGATGGGCTTATCCTCTTCATACACTGAAAGGTGTGTACCTGCCAATGAGCCGTCTGGATGGAAAAGTTTCCATTCGCCCACTCGCTTATCGTTATCGAGGGCACCGCTGGTTTTTATGGTGCCATCCGCGTAAAAACCCCTGTATACACCCATACCCAATTCATAATCGGCCTCACCTTCTACTATTCCTTCTTCATTGTAATAAATCCAATGACCATGTTTTTTACCGGCTTTCATTTGTCCTTCGGCCTTTCGTTTGCCACTGGGGTAATACTCAACGTACAGGCCATCCCCATCCTCGTATTGACCTTCACCCCGCAGCTCACCTGATGGGTAGTACAATTTCCAGAACCCCTCGCGCTCACCTTCTTTCATCTCTCCCTGGGCTTTAAGCGTACCTTGCTCGTGAAAGTACTTCCAAATACCAGTTTCTTCTCCCTGACTGAACATACCCACTGCCCGGGGATTTCCGCTTTTGTAGTAATAAACCCAATCACCGATTCTTAAACCGTCACGGAAAAAACCTTCCGCTTCAATCTCCCCGCTTTCAAAATAATAGGTCCATTTGCCATCACTTTTTTCGTTTTTATTCATCCCTTCCATGCGTACGGCACCTGAGGGATAAAATTCTTTATAGATGCCTGAGCCATCCTCATAGTAGGCCTGGGCCCGGGTGCGCTCGTCTTCAAAGAAATAGGTCCAGATGCCTTGTTTGATGTTTGCCTGGTAAGTACCGGAACTTTTGGGATTGCCATTTTCATAGAAGAACGTCCAGCCACCGTTTTTAACCCCGTCGATCAGAACACCTTCGGACTTTTTTTCTCCGTTCTCGTAATAATAAGTCCAATAGCCGAACGTCCTGCCGGCTTCATATTCTCCCTCGGCCCGTTTGCGACCATTTTCATAGTAGTAAGTCCAGGTGCTGTCTGGCAGGCCACCTTGATAATGGCCAAAAGTTTTAAGTGAACCATTCAAATGGAAGTTTTCGTAGGAACCTTGCAAGACAGTGTCATCCACGGTAAAATGTAGCACTTCTTCCAATTTTGAAGAGTCGGATGAGAAATAGATTTCCTTTTGGAAAATCTGGGCTTCAGCCAATATTATCCATCCGATTCCGAAGGCCACCAACAGGGCGCGACTTATAATTGAAAATTTCGGCCCCAATTGTTCAATTCTTCTGCTGACCATAGTTCAGGAAAAAACACAATCTGCTGCTTTCTAGGTGGCAGATATTTTTGCCAGTTGGTGCCACCTGTGGCCTTGATGACTTCCTGATCCTGCTGCAAATACCTGGCAGCCGAACGCATGTGTACCAAAGGCCAAGACACATTGATGACATGGTCTAGCTTTTTTAACGCTTCTTCAATGATGCTGTTGCCCTGGTAGAATTCGAGATATCGGGCCCGGAGGGTCATGCCCTGTAAACGCTTGGCAAGTGCAATGAGTGTTATCCGATATTTTTTTTCGAATTGACCAAGCGTCAGTGTTTTTTTACCAGTTGCCAGCTCTGTGGCACCACGTCTCCAATATAAATAATCATAAATGTTAACGATGTCATTGGCATCGAGCTGTGCCCGCTTCTCCGGCACGGCAAGTAAATGAAAAGAGGTGGCATGTATTTCCATTTGCCTGTATTGAACACTTTGAAAGCCACTGGCCGGTAGAAGCGACATGCGGAACTTTAAAAACTGGTCTGGATCCATACCATCAATCATGATATCGAAAGAGTTGACCAGATGTTCAAAATATCTTTGTATACGATTGATGCGCTGTAAAAAAAAGTCGGCATCTTTTTGCCCTGATGAACAAATTTGCCCCATTTCATTCAAGATAAGCTTGAAATAGAGTTCCGTAATTTGGTGATACAAGATAAAAATTTCTTCATCCGGAAAATCGGTCCGTGGATTTTGCAGGCTCAATAAGGTATCTAAATGTATGTACTCCCAGTAGGTGAGATAATCTGAATACAAAAGGCCATCCAGATAGCTGGACAGACTTTGGCCCATGGCTTCGTACTTTTTTGAAAGTGCCTCGATTTGTGACTGCAGGTTATCGTCAATGAATTCCTTACTCATCTACGTCGTTATTCTTGTAAATTTGTGTGAATAAACCGCAATTACGTAAGAATAATCCCAGAACATGACTACAGCCATTGCAGATAAGCCGACAAAGCGGACCAAAGTAGATGATTTTGAGGCACCTGACTTTTATCAAATCGACGACTTACTCGAGGAGGAACATCTGATGATACGCACTGCCATGCGTGACTTCGTTAAACAGCACATTTCTCCGTACATTGAACAATGGGCCCAGGAAAATCATTTTCCCAGGGAGATCGTGCCAAAATTTGGGGAAATGGGTGCCTTCGGGCCAACGGTTCCACAAAACTACGGTGGAGGTGGACTGGACTACATCTCCTATGGTCTGATCATGCAGGAAATAGAACGCGCCGATTCAGGCATGCGATCTACTGCTTCCGTTCAGGGCTCACTGGTGATGTATCCCATTTATGCCTTCGGGTCAGAGACACAAAAGCGCAAGTATCTGCCCAAGTTGGCAAGCGGGGAAATGTTGGGTTGTTTCGGCCTGACCGAGCCCAATCATGGTTCGAATCCCAGCGGCATGGAGACACATTTTAAAGACGAGGGAGATTATTATTTATTGAATGGTGCCAAAATGTGGATAAGCAATGCGCCACATGCCGACATAGCTGTGGTATGGGCCAAAGACGAATCAGGCCGAATCCATGGATTGATCGTCGAACGCGGCATGGATGGGTTTACCACACCTGAGACGCACGACAAATGGTCACTTCGCGCTTCTGCCACCGGGGAACTTGTTTTTGATGATGTGAAGGTGCCTAAAGAAAATATTTTGACGGAAAAATCTGGTTTGGGTGCACCCATGATGTGCCTGGACAAAGCGCGGTACGGTATTGCTTGGGGTGCCATTGGCGCAGCGATGGATTGTTATGAATCGGCGCGCAAATACGCCAAGGAGCGAGTTCAGTTTGATAAGCCGATAGCATCTTTTCAATTGGTGCAAAAAAAATTATCGGAAATGTTGACAGAGATCACCAAGGCGCAACTGCTTAACCTGCGACTGGGTCAGTTGATGGAGTCTGGCAAGGCCACTACGCCGCAAATTTCAATGGCCAAGCGAAACAATGTACAGGTGGCCCTGGAAATTGCTCGTGAAGCTCGACAAATACATGGGGGCATGGGCATCACTGGAGAATTTCCCATGATGCGCCACATGATGAATCTGGAATCGGTAGTCACCTATGAGGGTACGCATGACATTCACCTGCTCATCTTAGGTGCCGATATCACAGGAATTCCTGCTTTCGCATAAAATCATGAAATTGCATATTCTGGCTATCGCAGCCCATCCGGACGACATTGAATTGGGATGTGCAGGCACCCTGCTTGTTCATAAACGCAATGGACAGCAAGTTGGATTGATAGATTTGACAAGGGGCGAAATGGGTACGAGGGGTACTGCCGACCTACGGGATCAAGAGGCGACTGCCGCGGCGGAAGTCATTGATGCCGACGTTAGGGAAAACTTAAGTCTTCCGGATACTTTCTTTGAAAACGATAAGGAAAGTAAATTAAAAGTGGCTACCAAAATCAGAGCGTACCAACCTGAATGGGTGATCACCAATGCCGAGCAAGACAGACATCCAGACCATGGTAGGGCCGCACAACTGGTCGAGGAGGCCGTCTTTTGGTCTGGTCTCAAGCGTATTGATTTGACTGATGAGCGGGGTCAGCAGCTTCAACCCTGGCGCCCTAAACGTGTTATTCATATGATACAAAGCACTTCACTGACTCCTCATTTTTATGTCGATATCTCTGATGTTTATGAGCAGAAGATGGCTGCCATTCGTGCGTATCGTTCGCAATTTTATGACCCTGACAGCCAGGAGCCGGAAACGTATATTTCTACACCCCATTTTATGACCATGCTCGAATCAAGGGCTCGAGAATACGGAGAAAGGATTGGTGTCCAATATGCGGAGGGCTTTACTATGCGTCAATTTCTTGGGATACGCCAATTAGATGACCTGCTTTGAATTGGTGCGTGCCCTTACAACCATTTCCGCCAACATCTCGGGCAGTGAACCTTTAAGACCTGTAAAATGAAGGGCCTGCTCAAGTGGTACGAGAGGTAAGTAGTGATCCCGTAAATGATGGATCAGTTTCAATACCCGAAAACCATCCAGCCATCGGTAAAAACGTTGGCGAAAAATCTTTTCGGAGGGACTCTGCCTGCGAATTTCACTTAAGATTTCTTCAAATCGTTGAGTTTTAAGGAAATGGGCGAGGGGTTCCTCAAAAGGGGTAGATTTTTGATGGTAAAGGTTGGGGATGACTTCGATCAACGATTGAAGGCATTCGAAGCTTCTTGGGTCGTAGACCCTGTAAACAGGTTGCCCCAGTAGTCGATGGATGGCGTGTCCTGTGCCAAAGGGCACGCGATCGGAAATGCGGTCTGAAGGAAAGATGGTCGTGTTATTGATTTCACCGTAACCCCCATTCTGAATGACTTTGTGTAGAAAGTAAAAATCTTCTCCAGCCTTTCTGCGGTTCATGCCCCCTTCTTTCTGGTAACGGCGCGAACGTATCGTGATGCAAGAGCCGAGCGTCTGAATGGCGAAAGGATAACCAGCTTTTTGTAACCCTTCTACATAGTAACGTAGGAAACATTCATATTGTATGATGGTCGCAGCGTGGGCTTCGAGGCGATGTTCGAAAAACACCGTACCCACCTCATGATGAATTTGCTGATAAAATTGGTAAATGGCATTTAGGTAATTTGGTGCACAATAACAATCGGCGTCGTAACAGACGATGATGCCGTCACGGTGCTGTGCTTCAAACCAGCGGACCGCTTCATCCATCCCAATTTTTCTAGCCAGGCCTACACCCGCATGCTTAGGGGGTAAAGGACAGATGTGCCAAAATAAAGGAATGGGATACTGTGCTTTTAAGTCATCGATCGCCTCTGCTGTAAGCCTATTTTGCATCACGATGTGAGGGTCGGCATTTTTTGCGTGGTTGATGATGACCAGCACGGCACTATTGGCTGGTACTGTACACTGCCCCAGTGAATACAATGCAGTTATCAATCCTGTTTCGTTGTGGCAGGGCACCACCACTACCATCTCTACGTCCGCAACTGGCGGATCTGCAAATAGCGGTTCAGGCCACGCGTAACGATCGAGGTAAAGGCTCATTTAAGGTGCCAATCGTTCCACCACCCATTGTTCACCGGATTGTTTGAATAGCAAACGGTCGTGCAGACGTCCGGGACGCCCCTGCCAGAATTCGAACAACTCTGGTTGCACCATGTACCCACCCCAGTATTCCGGCCTGTCGAAGTGGTGCTGTGCAGATTGAATCTGCTGAAATCTACTTTCGAGCCACTCCCGACTTTCAATCTGCTGACTTTGCGGAGAAGCAAGTGCCCCGATTTGACTGCCCAAGGGGCGTGACTTAAAATAGGCATCGGATTCTTCTGCAGAAACTTTCTCCACAGGACCTTCAATGCGCACCTGCCGTTCCAATTCAGCCCAAAAGAATGTCAGCGAAGCAAAGGGTTGCGCAGACAATTCTGCGCCCTTCTGGCTGTTGTAATTGGTGTAAAAAACGAAACCTCGCGCGTCGTAAGCCTTTAAGAGGACGATACGTCCATGGGGTTTGCCATTTGCATCGCAGGTGCCCAGGTGCATGGCATTTACCTCCGGCAATTCCGCATCCAGCGCCTCTTCAAACCATTTCCCGAACTGTTGTAAAGGATCGTCATAGATGTTTTTCACGTTCAGCGCAGCCTGGGTATATTCTTTACGTAGGGAGGAAATATCTCTGCTCATATTGAAATAGACAAAAATTCGGATATGTTTGTTCACACCATCAAATCTATGAAATAGCCATCAATGAAACGTAGAATGGACGTGTTGAGTGAGAGTTCAGCCGACTGGTTGGAAGCGGTGATGGGAAACTTTGATGCTTTTCTAAGAGACCATGCAGATTGTGAGCGAAAGGCCAGCAACATGGCCATGAGTTTTGTAGCGAAGTTTCCGGACCGAGTAGAGATCATCCCAGAACTCATTGACACCGCAGTGGAAGAATTGGACCATTTTCGTTCGGTTTATTCGCTCATGCAAAAGCGCAACCTCACACTGAACCATTCTATACCACCAGATGCGTACATGAATCTTCTGATGAAACTTTTGCGTTCTGGAAGGGAAGAGCGATTCATGGATCGGTTGATTCTAGCGTCACTCGTGGAGAGCAGAGGTGCTGAAAGATTTCGGAAAATCTATGAGGCCCTCAACGATAAAGAGTTAAAAGCGTTTTACCAGCAACTTTGGGCGTCAGAGGCCAAGCACGGCGAAGTTTTCGTTCGCATGGCTTTGAATTATTTCCCTGAGCAGTTGGTGTACGAGCGATTAGGTGAAATGACGGAAAAAGAATCACAAATTATTTCATCCATACCTATCAAACCCGCCTTGCATTAAAATGGATTTCTTTGCCAGCGACCGTACTGTTATTCCAGCTCAAGGAGATTTGCTGATCTCTGAACCCTATTTACCCGATCCAAATTTTGAACGTGCCGTTGTACTGATATGTGCGCATGATGAAAACGGTACGGTCGGTTTTGTGTTGAATAAACTGGGGGAAATGAACGTTGCCGACGTTATGGAGGGTGTGGTTGGACAAGAAACACCGCTTTTCATGGGCGGCCCGGTACAGCAGGATACCTTACATTTTGTGCATGGCCTCGAGGCATTAAAGGCTTCTTCTAATCTTATTGGTGAAGGGTTGTATTGGGGAGGTGATTTCGAAGGATTGCAAAGACTGCTCAACACGCAGCAGGCTGACCATGATATGGTGAGGTTTTTCCTTGGCTATTCTGGTTGGTCGCCCGGTCAGTTGGAAAAGGAATTGGAAGAGAAGTCGTGGATTGTATGCAAAAGTGTCACTGGCCACCTGATATTCAATACCAAAGCCCAAAATCTTTGGCGTGTTGTATTGAATCGGATGGGTGGGAAATTCAAACTGATTTCAAACTATCCGACGGACCCTCGGATGAATTAGTGACTACTTCACTACTTTTACTTTCCAGACGCGTAAACGGAGCCTTTCAATGAAGGATGACAAGAGAGCAACAGACACAAAAGAAATTGAAACCACAGACCAGGGAGAGAATCTCCAACAAGAAGATGTAGTCAAGACGGAAACGCCAACGAACGAGTCTGGGGAACAGGCACCCGCTTCCCCGGATGCATCAGCGGAATCGGCTGAGTTACCCGAACAAAAGAAGGAGGCGCCGTCGACTGAATTCAAGGATACACCGACCGTTTCATCCGATCATAAAGAAGAAGACAAGTCGATAATTACTAATGTTCCCGGTGCTACCGGTACATTCGTCGAAGCAGACGAAAGCAAGGAAGCGGATGCTGTAACTTCAGAAACAGACCCATCCGGGTCTGAGATCAACACATCCGAGGAAGCCATCGCTCCAGCAGCCGGAGAGGAGAAAGCACCGGAATCGCAGGAGCATTTGACCGCTCAGCGGCTTATTGAATCGCATGCAGCAGAAGAATTGAAAGCGAAAAGCACGGAGGAAGTGCAAGAAGATGACGCCCACGATGAGGGTGACGAGAATCCTTATCAGCACATCGCCATAGACAAAGCAGGTTCCAAAAAGGATTTATTGGAGATCATGAAGGTCATCTTTCCAGAAGAAAATATTCGACTGATCGATGGAATGTTCAAAGAGATCAAATCTGCTTACGATCATTTCTTTGAGCCTGAAAAAGAGAAGGCCCTGTCGGAATTTCTGGCTATCGAAGGCAATGCGGAAATGGATTTCGATTACAACGGTGACGATACCGACCAGGAATTTTTTGCACTCTACGATCAGCTGAGGCATCGCCGGACAGCGTATTTCCGTCGTCTTGAGGGAGAGAAAGAAGCCAACCTGGAAAGGAAGACGCAGATTCTTGACCAATTGCGCGCGTTGGTAGATGGGGAAGACCAAACCAGCTTTGATAAGGTGAAGATCCTCCAGGTGGAGTGGAAGAAAATTGGTCCCGTTCCCGGGGCGCAAAATAAAACCCTGTGGGCCAATTACAATGCGCTCATGGATCGCTACTATGACCAGCGCAGCATTTATTTCGAACTCAAAGATCTGGACCGAAAGAAGAATCTCAATCAAAAAATTGAGCTCTGCGAACGGGCAGAAAAATTGAATCCTGAAAAGGATCTGAAAGGCTCCATCGTGCAACTTAACGAGCTGCATGAGGAGTTTAAGCACCTCGGGCCGGTACCGCGCGAAGATCAGGAACCCCTATGGCAGCGCTTCAAAGCAGCTTCTGATCGGGTATATGAATCCAGACGTAAACTTAATGAGCACCTAAAGGTGGAGTTTGATCAAAACCTGGTCAAGAAGGAGGCGCTCATCAATCGTCTGAAACCATTTGTTGTATTTGACTCTGATCGCATAAAGGAATGGAATGCCAAGACCAAAGAGTTATTGGCTATTCAAAAGGAGTGGGAAGCCATCGGCAGTGTGCCGCGCGACAAAGCCAGGGACATAAACAAAAGTTTTTGGGGGAGTTTCAAAAAATTCTTCAATAGGAAAAATCAATTTTTCAAAAAACTAGATGCACAGCGCGTAGAAAATCTGGACAAAAAGAAATTATTGGTAGAAAAGGCAGCCGAACTACGCGACAACAAGGACTGGAACCAAGCTGCAGATGCCCTGAAAAAGTTACAGGCCGACTGGAAAGCCATTGGACCTGTTCCTGAAAAATTTGGGAAATCGGTTTACGAAGAATTTAAGGCACATTGTGACCACTTCTTTCAAGAGAAGCGCAAACAAACGGGAGAGCAGAACAAAGCGTTTGACGACAACTTACAAATCAAGAATGAGTTGCTTGAAAAGCTAGAACAGGCTGCCGTTGCCGATCCCATGGTACTTGACGATATTTACAATTTGTTGGATGATTATGCCGAAGTGGGTATGGTACCTCGAGGGGCAGTGAATCGTACGCACGACCGCTACGATCGGGTGGCCGCTCAGGTGGTTAGTCATGAAGCGTTGTCTGATCATGAGCGAAATGAACTTCAAGTACAGTTTCAGTTATCCAAGTTGCGCGGTACTCCGCATGGCGATCGCAAACTAAACAGAAAGGAAAATGCTTTAAAACGTAAAATTCAGGGCATTGAAAACGATCTGTACAATTGGAAGCGCAACATGGAATTCTTTGGCCGGTCAAACAAGGCCAACGTACTTAAGGAGCAAATGGAAGAAAAAATCAAGCATTCCGAGGAGGAGCTCCTCAATTTGAAAGAGCAACTGAAGCTTTTGAAAAAGGGCTGAACATCTGCAATGATCAATGAGAAACGGTCTGAAAACGGCATACTATGTAATGGTTGAAATTGAGGTTATTCAGGTCTGCGTATTTTTATCTAATGCTCATCATTGCGTAGCGCACAGGTGGCCTTTTCTTTATTACATTAAGGATTTGATGTGTCCATGTTAAGTCATCACCCATTGATTTAAATCCGGAGGTTCAATCTTTGACCCACTTTTGTTCACTGATCATTGCTTCCTTCCCAAGGATTGATTTAATTCCGGTCATCAAACTTATAAACCCACCATATGAAAGCTTCGGACTTACTCGTTAAGGCCCTGGAAAATGAGGATGTAGCCTACATCTTTGGAATTCCAGGGGAAGAAAATTTAGACTTCCTTGACTCGCTTCAGCATTCTTCCATTAGATTAATTGTTACCCGTCATGAACAGGGTGCTGCGTTTATGGCGGCAACCTATGGTCGGCTGACCGGTAAGCCAGGTGTTTGTCTCTCTACGCTGGGTCCGGGTGCGACCAACCTGGTGACGGGCGCTGCCTATGCACAATTGGGTGGCATGCCGCTGGTCATGTTGACGGGGCAAAAACCTATCAAAAAAAGTAAACAAGGTCGATTCCAAATTATTGATGTGGTGGATATGATGCAGCCCATCACCAAATTCTCCAAACAAATTGTACATGGCAATACCATACCCTCTTTGGTCCGTGAGGCTTTTCGTCGCGCCACTGAAGAGCGCCCTGGGGCAATTTGTCTTGAGCTTCCTGAAGATGTAGCCGCTGAGACAGGCTGTGAAGACAAAGTATTTCAGAGCAGTCTGGTGCGTCGTCCACATGCGGATGAAACCTGTCTGGAAGCAGCCGTTGAAAAAATTAATGCGGCGAGGCAGCCGTTACTTTTGATAGGAGCCAGCGCCAATCGGAATCGAATCACTCAAGCGCTTACCGAATTGATCGATCGGTGTGGCATTCCTTTTTTTAATACCCAAATGGGCAAAGGCGTGGTAGACGAACGCCATGAACTGCACATTGGAACGGCGGCTTTGTCTGACCGGGACTACCTGCACAAAGCCATTGAACATGCTGACCTAATCATTAATGTTGGCCACGACGTGATCGAAAAGCCGCCTTTCTTCATGAAATTCGGAGGTACAGAGGTCATCCATGTAAACTATTTCACCGCTGAAGTTGACGAGGTTTATTTTCCGCAGTTGGAGGTGGTGGGAGATATTGCCAACTCTGTGCAATACCTCACTGCGCACCTACCCCGTAAGGCCTGGGATCTCACACGCTTCAAGGAAATTAAGCATGATGTGGAGGGACACTTAAGTAAATATTTTGAGGATGAACGGTTCCCAATGTTGCCACAGAGACTGGTGAACGAGATCCGCAAGTTGATGCCATCGGATGGCATACTTACGCTTGACAATGGGATTTATAAGATCTGGTTTGCGAGGAACTATAAGGCGCACGAGCCCAATACGGTCTTGTTAGACAACGCGCTCGCCACCATGGGTGCGGGGTTGCCTTCGGGCATGGCCGCAAAGATTACCTACCCGGGAAGGAAGGTCATAGCCATTTGTGGTGATGGGGGCTTTATGATGAATTCACAAGAGTTAGAGACGGCCGTTCGGCTGAAACTTGATCTTGTCGTTGTCATCCTCAACGACAGTGCATATGGCATGATTAAATGGAAACAGGAAGGAATGGGTTTTGCCGATTATGGGTTAGACTTCGGCAACCCTGATTTCGTTAAATACGCAGAAGCCTACGGGGCCACAGGCCACCGCATTACTTCAAGTCAGGATTTTACAGATACACTTGGCCGATGTCTGGACAGCCCCGGCGTCCATCTTTTGGATGTACCGGTGGATTATTCCCTTAATCATCAAATTTTAACCAAAGGACTTTCAGAACCCCACACCCATGAGTAATGCATTGAAAGTGTTGTCCCCTCATGACCAACACGTGATAGAAGAAATCCCCATGGTGGGTGCAAAGGAAGTGGAAGCGGCCCTTGCCAAAGCCCATGCAAACTTCACAGACAGGTCCAAGTGGTTGCCGAAACATGAGCGGGTTGCAATTTTGGAGAGGACCGCGGCATTGATGGAAAGTCAGGTAGAAGTGCTCACGAAAATGGCCGCCGAAGAAGGAGGTAAACCTTACAAGGACTCCAAAGTGGAAGTTTTGCGAGCCATTAATGGGGTAAAACTGGCCATGGAGGATTTGAGCTATCTGGGTGGCGAAGAGATACCTATGGGCCACACGCCCACTTCCGTCAATCGTTGGGCATCCACGAGGAGGGAGCCCATTGGGGTAGTGTCGTCCATCAGTGCATTCAATCATCCCCTAAATCTGATTGTGCATCAAACCGTGCCGGCGATTGCCGTAGGTGCCCCTGTGGTAGTGAAGCCAGCCCTGACCACCCCACGGTCTTGCATAAAATTTGTCCAATTGCTTCATGAGGCCGGACTTCCGGCTGGTTGGTGTGAATCCCTCATTTGTGAAAACGAGCATGCCCAGCAGCTGGTCACCGACTCGCGGGTGAATTTTTTTTCATTCATTGGATCAGCAAAAGTTGGCTGGTACCTACGTTCGCAATTGTCACCTGGTACGCGGTGCGCATTGGAGCATGGAGGTGCGGCCCCCGTAATTATTGGTCCGGATGCAAATCTGGATGAAGTGGTGCCTCCTTTGGTCAAAGGGGGTTATTACCACTCGGGTCAGGTTTGCGTATCGGTTCAACGTGTTTATTGTCATGAAAAAATTAAGGCTGAATTGATAGAGAAAATTGCATTGGCGTTGGACAAGTTGACCGTTGGAGACCCACTACAGCCGGAAACGGATTGTGGACCACTTATTTTACATCGCGAAACCACCCGAATAGCCGAATGGGTGGAGGAGGCCCGTCAGGCAGGCGCTCAGGTGGTACGTGGTGGACAAATGCTTAGTGAGGCCTACTACGCACCGACTTTATTGGTAGATCCTCCCGCGGATGCCAAGGTATCGACAGCGGAAATATTTGGCCCCGTCGTGTGCGTCTATGGTTACACACACCTCGATGACGCCATAGACCGGGCCAATTCTCTTCCTTATGCCTTTCAGGGATCCGTCTTTACCCAGCGTCTGGACGATGCACTGAAGGTGGCAGATCGGATGAACGCTACGGCTGTGATGGTCAATGATCACACCGCATTTCGGGTAGATTGGATGCCATTTGGTGGTCGTGATGAATCAGGACTCGGCCTTGGTGGCATCAAATACAGCATGCTCGACATGAGTCGTGAAAAGCTGATTGTATTTAAAAGCAAAGTGCTCTAGCAGGAACCGGAAGTAAATCCTTTCCTGTTTCAAGGCATGAATCAAAATCTTTTACCCCAACTTCAGGCGGCTTTTGAAGACCCACGGCTAATCGATGAAATTAAGAGTGTGGGTCGATGCAAGAAGGTTAAAGCAGGCGCACTGGTGGCCGGACAGGATGCGCCAGGTGATGAAATACCTATTGTGATCAGCGGACTGCTAAAAGTGCTGCGTCCGGATAAGAATGGCCGGGAAATACTGCTTTACTTTTTGGAAGGTGGCGACACTTGTGCCATGTCTATTAATTGTTGTATCGAAAAGAAAAAGTCTGATTTTAAAGTCATCGCAGAAGAAGATTCAGTGCTGTGGATGGTTCCAATGTATAGTCTGGACCAATGGATCACCAAATACCACTCATTCAGACGTTACGTTTTCAATGCTTACCAGGAACGTTTCGAAGAAATGTTGCAGACCGTAGACAGCCTGGTGTTTCTGAAGTTGGACAAAAGGCTTTATAAATACTTGTTGGACAAGAAACAGGCATCCCGGTCTTTTGTAATCCACAAAACGCACGAACAAATTGCACGTGAACTGAATACCTCACGTGTGGTGGTTTCCCGCTTACTCAAGCAACTGGAGCGGGAGGAGAAAATAGAACAACGCCGCAATTATATAGAAGTGTTGTAAATCTGCCTCTGGGGTGTTATTGTGACCGTCGTTACAAAACACTTGATTGAGGGGCTTATTTTTGTAAAAAAAACCTTTGATCAAACGAGTGTTTCCAATTGTTGATTGGCTGGGCAATTACCACCGTGAATGGTTGCCAAAAGATATTTTCGCAGGCCTGACGGTGGGTGTTATGCTCATTCCGCAGGGTATGGCGTACGCGCTAATCGCGGGATTACCGCCAGTTTACGGATTGTATGCGTCCATCGTACCTCAGATTATTTATGCTTTTTTGGGGACTTCGAGACAATTATCCGTGGCGCCCGTAGCGATGGACAGTCTATTGGTGGCGGCCGGTGTGGGTATGCTGGCGGCAGAGGGGACAGAAACCTATATTGCCTTTGCAATTTTACTGGCAACCATCATGGGTGCCTTTCAATTGTTACTGGGCATTTTCCGGTTAGGGTTTGTCACAAATTTATTGTCCCGGCCGGTCATCAGTGGATTCACAAGTGGTGCAGCCGTCATCATTGGGATGAACCAACTAAAGTACCTGCTGGGTGTAGAGCTAACCAAAAGTAACCAGGTGCATCAACTGGTTATGCATGCTGCGGCCCGGCTCACCGAAATACACTGGCTCACTTTCGGCATTGGTGTGACCGGTATATGCATTATCAAAGGAATAGGAAAATGGCAGCCACGCATACCAGGGGCACTTCTGGCTGTGATCGTGGGTATCGGTCTCGTTTCAGTTTTCCGACTGCATGAACAGGGGGTAGACATTGTCCAGACCATACCTAGCGGGTTGCCAGTTTTGCAGTGGCCGAACATGACCCTTGGGCGGTGGGGCGAGTTGTTCCCCCTGGCAATGACCCTGGCCGTAGTAGCTTTCATGGAAGCATTCTCGGTATCCAAGGCCATAGAAGCCAAGCGCAGGAATTATCGGTTGCGACCCAGTCAGGAACTTATAGCCTTGGGTGCTGCCAATGTCATCGGTTCACTGTTTCAGTCATTTCCGGTGACCGGCGGGTTTTCTCGGTCTGCCGTCAATGAGCAATCGAATGCCCAAACACCGCTGGCTGCAATAATCAGTGCCTTGTTGGTGGCATTGACCCTTATGTTTCTGACACCACTGTTTTACCACTTGCCCAAAGCAATTTTGGCTTCGGTCATTATGGTCGCGGTATATGGTCTGATAGATGTAAAATATGCGCGCTTTTTGTTGAACAACGGCAAGGTGGAATTTACTCTGTTGTTGATTACTTTTTTGGTCACTATCAGCTGGAGCATGATCCCCGGAATCGTGACTGGCATTGTGCTGAGTATTTTGATCCTGCTCTACAAGGCCGCCTATCCCCACCTGGCAGAGTTGGGCCGCTTGAAGGATCACCATGAATTTAGAAATATCAGGCGATTTGAAGATCTGGAACAATGGGAGGAGTTACTGATTTTACGGGTGGATGCCCCTTTCACGTTCATCAATATTCAATACATCCGAGATGCAATAAACAAAGCGCTACAACGAAAACCCAGTACACATACGGTTATCCTGGATGGTGGCCCTGTGAATCATCTCGATGCGACGGCAACCGAAGGACTAAAAGATCTGCTACGCTCTTTGAAGGAGCGAAATATTAGCGTGTTGTTTTGCGATTTTATAGGACCGGTTCGGGATGTGATGCAAAGGTCAGGATTAGCGGAAAACATCGGTGAGGAACACATATTTATAGATTTGAACGAGGCCGTTCGTTATGCCACCACTCAGGACAAGGGTCGTTTCAAGGCCTACGCCTTGCAAGCCAATGTGCAGTAGTAACATTTGTTACAGCCTTCGATGAGGGAAATCCGTATTTTTACAAATCAATGCTTAATCAGTGAGATGAAAATAGAACAGATATATACCGGTTGTTTGGCGCAGGGTGCCTATTACATTGAAAGTGAAGGCGAGGCCGCAGTCATAGATCCCTTGCGAGAATCTGCTCCCTATCTAGAGAAGGCGCAAAAAGAGGGCGCCACCATCAAATACATTTTAGAGACGCACTTCCACGCCGATTTTGTTTCCGGACATGTAGACTTAGCTGAGAAAACGGGCGCTACCATTGTCTATGGACCAGGTGCGAAAACTGAATTCAGTATGCACGAAGCCAAAGACGGTGAGGTATTTGAAATAGGTGAAATTAAAATCAAGGTGTTGCACACACCAGGTCATACTTTGGAGAGTACCACCTATTTGCTGATAGACGAAAAAGGAAATGAGTCTGCCATCTTCAGTGGAGATACCCTATTCATTGGTGATGTGGGTCGTCCTGACCTCGCTCAAAAGGGGGACCTCACACAGGACGACCTGGCGGGTATGCTTTTCGATAGTTTACGTAACAAAATCATGCCCCTTTCCGATGAGGTAATTGTCTATCCGGCACATGGTGCAGGCTCGGCCTGTGGGAAAAATATGAGCCAGGAGACCAGCGACCTTTTGGGCAACCAGAAAAAAAACAATTACGCGCTGAGGGCGAATATGACGAAAGCTGAATTTATAGAGGAAGTCACCGATGGGTTGCTTCCACCCCCGCAATATTTTGCACAAAATGTCGCCATGAACAAGAAAGGGGTAGCAGGTTTGGATAAGATTTTGGAAAAGGGAAATGTACCCTTGGATGTGTCAACCTTCGAGGCGATGGCCAATCACGAAGGGGCACTCGTGTTAGATACCCGCTCCCCTCAGGATTTTGCAAGAGGCCATATTCCCAATGCGATCTTCATCGGGATCGACGGCAATTTTGCTCCCTGGGTGGGTGCTTTAATACCTGATTTAAGTCAGCCCATCATTTTTTTGGCTGACCATGGAAGAGAAGAGGAAGTCGTCACCCGACTCTCCAGGGTGGGCTACGACAACACGCTTGGCTATCTGGGCGGTGGTTTTGACTCTTGGGTGTATGAAGGAAAGGACGTTGAATCGGTTCCATCCATTACTGCGAAGGAATTTGCAGAGGTATACGAGCATGAATCTGTAGATATCTTAGATGTAAGGAAGCCAGGTGAGTTCTCTTCAGCGCATGTGGAAGGTGCCATTAATCTACCGCTGGATTTTATTAATGAAAAAATGGATCATGTAGATAAAGAAAAAACCTACCATGTTCATTGCGCAGGTGGGTACCGTTCGATGATTGCCGCTTCCATATGCAAGGCTCGAGGTTATCACAAACTGGTAGATGTAGCCGGGGGGTTCAAGGCGATACAAGAAACACAGGTGAAAACTACCGACTATATCTGTCCGACCACAATGAAAGAATGATTCACCATTTACCAGGCAATAAAGGGTTCAGCCCTTTTCTGACTGTCGGCAGGCATTTTAGAGATCATTTGAACGTGGTTAGATAAGTAAGGACTGGCCAGGCTGCAAAATAAACTGTCCGATCGCATGAATTGGCTAAAAACAGGTGGCGCGTCGCGGGTATTAGATCCTGTTGCCAGAGTTTCAAGGGTAGCTTTTCCAGGTACGGTCTTCTATGGCTGCCTGATGGTTCCTGATTTTGGATTGCCAGGTGGGTGTGGCACGTACTTCTGCTATCTGGATGGCTTCTTCGGCGGCCTCTTCTGCTCTCCGGTAAATGCCATTTTGATACAAAAACCAGGCGTACTTGTCCCACGTCCGATAATCCCGATCGATTTTGTAGTTCCAGTGTACACTCACTAGATAAAAACGATTGTGCTTGGGTAACGATTGCAAAACTAAAACCATGGCGAAGACAGAAAATATGGGCAGGAAATATTTCAGCTTACGAATTCGTCGTTTTTTGAATAAAAAAATCAGGGAGAATCCAACCGCAAAACCAACCACCCAGCCTGTCAGTGGTAAAAACTTGACTGTAAAAAGCAAGGCAAGCATCCAGGCGCAAATCACCAGGTTAAATGTAGACCGGATGCGATGATGGGCGAGATCTACAAATCCGAAAAAAATCAAGGTGCCCAGTCCGATGACCATTAAAAGGGTGTGAGAAGGAAAGTTCAGAAATCGAATGATTAGTCCCAGGAAGAATACCACGTAGGCAGTGGTTTTTATGGTCTTCAGCCATTGGAATATAGATGAACGCATGTGCGCAATTTTGCATGGTATTTTCAAATATATGATGTCTGTATGTAAGCGACGATTGAAATTATACTTCGACTGCTTTCCAGCTAGCCTCATTCTACCATTAAAGGCGTACTGTTCAAGTGGTCAAAAAAAAGTCAGATTGCCGGATGCGATGTCTTATCAAGGGCACAAAGA
>CAYOEV010000028.1:0-33518 GCA_964403075.1 uncultured Roseivirgaceae bacterium
GGACCACCTGATTATGAGTCAGGTGCTCTAACCAACTGAGCTATAGGCCCAAAACTAGTGGCCGCCTGCAAAATACAGAAGACCTTTTCTTTTAATGGACGGCAAAATTAGTAATATCTGTCAAGGATTTCATCATGCTTTCTGGATTAGGTCCAGATATTGCCGGTTGGTAAGGTAATGGTTTGGCCTGGATCACATGCTTTATGAGCTCCAACATTTCGATCCATCTTATCCATGCGTTTGTCAGCTTACAGCGAGGTGGTTGAGGCTGCCCCGAATCGCCAAGCCATATCCATTGGTTGAGCACTCTTTGTTAAACTCGTTGGCTGATGATTTGTAATATGCACGGCATCTCCCTGTAGTCAAACCCCAATTTGGCCCAGAGGATGATCAGTAGTTAAATATTCAGACCTGTTACGTAGCCATCTTATTGGAAGCTTGGTAATGATCATTCAGAATTGCCTAACAAAAAAAGGGACTAGGTTATGTTTCGCAGGCCATACCAAGCACCTGTGTCTTTCAGTTTTAGGTACAGTCATAATTTCGCTGCTTTGCGGTGTTTTTGAATTCGTTTTCGTTCTTCGGTATCTAAGAAAAATTGAATTTTTTCAATCTGTCTATCCATGTCTTGTATTTTCGTCAGACGGCAAATCAAACGACGCTTTTTGTTGTCAGACAATAATTTGAATTGCGTCTGGGCCCACTCATCCTCATCCAATAATGTTTGCAATACTGTAGGCATTTCCACGCCGAGCGGGTTTGGATGGGGTGTCACTACCAGCAAAATTTCATTTCCCCTTTGCTTTTTTAATTTTTTCAACTGCTCACCAGCCAGAATCACAAAGTAGGCGCCACGCTCGGAAAGATTCAATTCACAAGACACTTCGATTTTATCGTTCAACGAAACGAGTAAACGCTGGTGTTTCCCTTTCTCAAAAAGCGCCACTTCATCGCCATGGATGGTGCAGTAGAAATATCCACCTTTTTCGGGAGCTGACTGATGAATTACGCGTTTTAAATGCAGTTTTGGCATATTGTAAAAACCAATGAAAAAGGCATTGCATTCAGCCTATTTGAAAAAAGTCTCCCCTTTGGTTAACATGACTTGTACCTTTTTCCAGTCCTCCCAGGCGTCGAACCCTGCCTTATCTTCAAAAAGTACATTGAAATAGGGTTTTTTATCATAATTCCCATAATCGGCATTGGGTACATCCGGATTTTCATTGATGTAACTAAAATAGATGTCTTCCCTTCTAAAAAATTGCAGGTACTGTTCCAGTTCTTTCGGATTCGAGCAACTGTACAAGATCATGATGACGTCTTCACGTTTGGAGATCAATCGTAGGGTTTCCCTGGCATGGGGATAAAATTCTTTTGAAATTTCATCTTGTTTCCAGGTGGGTTGTAGGATCGTTTCATGAATATCAAAAGCCCAATAACTACGGCTCCAACCTTTTCGTTCTTTGTTTAACAAAGCACGTTTTATCGCTTTGGTAATCATCCATTCAAAGAAAAGGAATTGTATCATCTTTATAGTTGAAAATGTGGCAATCGAATCTTCAATGATTCTTCGCCTGCATGTCCACAGGATTTCCCTCTGGATAGATCACAAGCAATTGTCCATAACCAAGAGTCGCTACTTTACTTTAATCATTATTTCTCTTGATTGATGGATCATATCCTCACCAGGTAAACGGTAATTGAATTTTACTGGGTACTTCCCAGACTTAATGACTGGAAATGAACTTTGTATGATCCTCATGGACCAATCCTGCTGATTTCCTTTGTAGACTTCAATGGCCGCCTGTTGAACCAAATCCATGTAATCTCTGGCTGCAACCCAGGACAGATTGTACACCGCACTCACATAATTACTGGACTGACGCCAATCTATTGCCTTTAGGGGTGGAATTCCAAAAGGATCAGCTTTGCGCCATCCAATTGAAATATCAGTGGGTATGTGGCTGTGGTAAAGCAGCGGCTGAATCTCCTCATTCAACCACTTAGATTTTCCCAAAGCCATCAACGATATACTTTGAGCTAATTCTTTCTCCCCGAAACCTTCCAACACCCCTGATGCATTCACACCGATTTCGTGAACTCCATTTTCAACGGCATACAGCCACCCGGAACCGAAATTCATGGTTTTCCATTTTTCTGTAAAATCCTTGAAACGACTGGTCTCAAATTCATAGGACAACAGCTCTTTTTCTCCTGCCAGAATTTGACCTTCAGCCTCCCGTTTGCGTAATGCCAATTGTGCTGACTCATTATCCACTGTTGATGTCAATGATACGGTTACATTTTTATCTACACTGGTGTTGTCTCGTGCAGGCATGCGATTGAGGCGGAGTTGGTATTTGCGTGTCCCTTTGATATTCTTCGGAAGTTCATATGTAATTCTACCGTTTTGATAGTGTACCTCACTTTGTAAATGCTCACCCTCTAGCGGCTCGTAGATTACCCTATTCATCCACTCTCCAGAAGTGTCAAAAAGATAGGGTTGTCCTCGTTTTAGCTGGATGTAACCCACTGCAAATTCTTTTGGAAGAAAGTACGATTGACCGATCATCGGGTAACTGAAAGCTACATTGTCGATAGGTATGTGATCAGGCGCCTCACCAGTTTTAAATTTTACGGATCTCACTTCCTGGTAGGCACGACCATCCACCTGAACAGGCACCCAGCGACCATTGGTCTTCTCTTGAAAGCTCAAAGACACAGACAACGTCAGTTGACTATTTGGGGGTAAAATATCATGCGGTGTAAACGCAACCACATCTTTCGCTTGGTTCCACTCCCTTTCTCCATTTATTGAGTTTGACCCATGTGTCAGGTTTAAATGATCCAGACTAATTCGGAAATGCCTGGTTTCTTGATTCAGATCAACCAATTGAAATTCCTCATCTATTGAAAAATTGAAAAGAACCTGACCCGCAGAAAATACACTTACTTCTTCTCCATCTGCAGGATTTACCTGCGAGATTACATCAAGTGTTTCGATAATATTTTGGGCATCTACTATTTCACACTCCTCTCCAATAGTGACCTGAAAACGACAGCGTCCGCTTACTAGGCCACCTAATACACTGAATCTTCCACCCACGATTCCACGCATCCAAGTTGGGTTTGGAAGTTTAGCCTGAAGTATTGCAGCCGCTCCAATCTCTAATACTTCCACATTACGTCTCATTCCGAAAACCCTGACACGAATTCCAATGGCACCATCGAAATATCCATAAGCCTGTCCGTTCGCGTACCATCCATTAACGCCCAGGGCTCCACGTCCAGCGCAGGAAACATTTCCATAGTTCTTAAGCATAATATCAAACCCAGCACCCGCCATGAAGCGGGCATAAAACATGAGAAAGCGCAAGTCACCTGTATCAATGCCAAAAGCGGCGCCAAAAGCAATGCCGCTACCCCTGCCCAGGGCATTCTCATCACGCATGTAATCCAGATCAAGACCACCCAGGATTCTGCCCACATTCTCATCTGGTGCTGGACTGCCGGGAATCTGCGTGCCCATCATAAAATAACCGTTCACCTGCGCTGACAAAGGACCCATGCCCATACGAAGACCTAATCTATCTTTTGGCTCACCTATCATGATGTACCATTCTGCTGGCGAGACGTGCAGCACCGCCCAGCCCGCTCGGCCACTCGTCTGGGTGCCTGAAATCAATCCCCCCGCCGCATTAACGTAAGCTTCAAAATTTCCATGAAGTGTTTTTTGAGTAAAATCATAGTTTAAAAAAACATGTGCAGCTATTGCCGCACGTTGACCATCTACTGATGTTACGGGTCCATAAATGTCTTCCACATTTTGATTTTGCTCTGGATCGGCGAATAAGGCCAGTCCGCCACTGGTAAGGCTTTCTTCAGTGGCTGACGCCTGCGTAACTACCTGTGCCACTTGTTGTGCTTGATTTTTCAGGAGCCCAATACCTCCACCAAAATCATTGGACATAAAATAACCATTGCCTTTAAAGGCGATGTATCTGATGCCCCCCGATCGAAAAAATGCCATTTCAAGTGTGGCATCACCATTAAAAGATTGGCGATTCTTCATGCCAATTTGGGCAGTTGCTTTAAGTCCAAGGCCCATGGAAGCTTCTGGTATATAATTGATACCAGAGGGATTGGCAGCTGCCCGTGCATTATCGGCAGGTCTCATGGTCATTCCATGATAAAGGCCTCCACCTAGACCATATACATTCATAGGTCCGGCCACTGGCATTCCCTGCTCAAAAGACTTGAGTAAGTCGGCATACCAAAATCTATTCCCATCAATATTTCCAAATAACATCTGCGCTTGAAAACCTGACATGCCCATGATTTCAGCGGTCAGGGATCCTTGAAACCCATTTCCGTATGTAGGATCTTTTTTAAAAAAAGTGGCGCTACCTGAGATATGAAAGGCCGGACCCTCGTAGTCTACTTCCATTCTGTGGATATCTAAACGCTTGAATTCAGCGTATGCACGTCCTTCCCTTTTACCCGATTCTCCCACAATTGTAAGCCCTGTGATTGCAGATAAGCCTTGATTATTTTCGCCCATCAGGTTAACCACCAGATCGAAATGCATGCTAACTTCAGATTCCTCGCTGCTTGTGCGAATACGTTGAATACTTACCGGAAATCCTGATAAGGCGTTGGTTGCCCCCTCCGAACCAAATGAAGCAGCCCCGATGGTGACGTAGGGGGAGGTGGTTGCAAAAACTAATTCCTGAAATTGAATATCTGCCAAGGTAATGGCTTCCCCCTCAGCATTACCACCGGTAGCAATGGTCATCTGGCCATTTAAACTCACAGAAGGTCTGAAAGACCCATTGATCAATTCTACCCGCACATGGCTCGATGGATCTAGAATTACTTCACTGGTTTTAAAAAGGGGAATAGTTACGGTTTCGGGAAAACCCACCTGAAAGGCATATCTACCAGAAGGATCGATGATGGCCTCGTAGGGCAGAGGTTCATTTTCCGAGAATGCAGGAACCAGTAACTCACCTCTAAAATTGGCTTCAATCAGTTGATTCTCCGCAATCAATACTTCCATATGGACCAGAGAATACTTCCATCCACCCAGGTCACCCTGAGATAAATCCATGAGATTATTTCCAGATAAATTACCTGAAAATCCCTTTTCATCAATAAGCAAATTGGTCCCGGAAAATGTCAGGGGTTGTTGTTGATTGGCTTTTCGAAATGCAGAAGGCAACTGAACATCGAACTCCCTAATAAAGACGCCCCTCCAAAGTGTCCCCAATCCTGCCCCATTATGCGCACCGGGAAAAACAAGGTTAGCGGCATTTTGTAAATCACTGAAATCAAACACCAGTCCATCCACCTTAAACACCCAACCGCTTAAGCTGGGGCTTGAGAAAGAAGCCATTGAAGCCTCTACCAGGATGTTGTTCCAGTCAACAAGGTCAGTCTCAAATGAAGCCTCTACCCTACCTTCCATCAGGTGGCCATCTTCGCTGGTAGGTATTATCAAATCCCGGGAAAATTGTATGCCCGCCAGTAGATGCATCGATTGGTATCCATCACAATCAAAAGTTACGGAAGTTCCTTCATGGACAAGCATTTGCATGTTGTCTCCCGGAAGATTAATGCCATAAGTACCAATGATTTGTAAGGAGGCCTCACCGATAATCCCCCCCTGACTTGATAACTTAATGTCAGGTGCATAAAATGTAAGTTTCTTGCCATTTTGGGGTATTTCTATTTGCATGAATACTTCCATTTGGGCGTATCTGGGCCACAGGGTAACCTTTGTAATCGCGATATCATAATTGATACCACCAATTTGTTTTCGCAATCCAACCGGTAAAGAGGCTAGTTCGGTTGTACCCAAAAACCCAATAAACTGGTTGGATTCCTGAATGGCTTGCATGGCCAAATTGGCTTTTGCTACAAGCTGTTCTGCCGAATCCAACCGACTTACGATGAGACCATCTTCAGGTAAGGCAGCGTTAATGCCTAACGAAAATAGAAAAAATGTAACCCAGGTGATTGTTGCTTTCATTATCGTGAAAAATGATAGTTGTAGCTCAATGTGATGGTCCATTCTTCTGTCTGCATCCGTTCTTCATTCCTTTTGGCATTGCGCCAAACACCAACCCCTGACAACTGGAAAAGCTGATTTTCTGACGATCGGAGTTGGCCGGTGGTTCTAAAATTGATCGTTCTTCCAGTACTCATGTCTGTACTTCGCGATTCATTTACTGTCAAGGCATTGGACCACCTCAGTTGATTATCAAGGTAACTTTTTGTAATACTTATGGTTGGGGCAATGTTCGATGTGACGGCATTTCCAACGTTTTGATTAACGTTCAGAAATGCGGAAATGCTCAGTGCCTGCTTTCTCAAGTTGACTGTATAACCAGCCGAGCCAAGCATGAACCGGTTGCCAGCGCTCATGTCATTCTGATTTACTTGAGATTCTTGCCAGTTGAAATTGGCGGTCAGTTGTTGATGTGTTTGCTCATTGCTTTTGACGACATACATCAAATTCAACCCAGCACTCTTGGCTATCTGAGTAAAATCCAAGGTATCCACCCGATCGAAAGGTGTGAGCGCCTGTTGATTAATCTGATTGAGACGCGCCTGAATATTGGTGAAGGTTTGAAAGGTTGAATAGTTGCCATTGATAGACCATTTCTCAGAAGAATTCCACCCAATACTCAAAGCACCCACCCAGCGATTCATTTGACTTACCTTCTGCTGGGCCAGATTATCCCGCTGGATACCCAGGTTACTGGTCAACTGCAGCTTACTAGAAAACAATACTTTGGAACCATTTAATGTAATATTCTCAAAATCACTGGCAAAAAAATAAGCGCCATGGGTGCGGTATCCAGGATCTACCCGCTCGTAGGCAGCACCTAAGGAACCCCCTTTACGTTGGTAATTGACGCCGTATTTCACCGCACGAAAGACCTCAGTAGTTTCATTAAAGGGTACCAATCCGGGATTTAAAAAGCCTTTCGGTGAAACAGTTTCAGGTAGCCGAATGTCACGGGTCAATGCCGACCACGCTTGGGAAATATCGAACTGAATATTTGCGTGCGGCCTAATTGCAGTCTCTATGCTCCAGACTAAATTGGCTTCAGGTTTTAGAGCCAATGAATCCACGAACAGCGCATCTTGCGGTCGATCCTGACCTTTAAACATGATCACAGACACCGATGCCCGGTTTCCCTCGTACGAAGTTTTAAATCCAGATCCCCATCTTTCGTAACTGGCGCTCTGATTGCTCAGACTGTCAGTTGGGTCAATGGCTTTTCTGAACCTGCCATGAAGCAGGTGAACACTCAAATTTTTAAATTTTTGCTCAACACCGACACCTAAAAACAAATGTCCGCCCACGGTGTATTTGGAGAAATTCATGCTGGCATATCCCATGTGAGCTGTAAAACCTTTGTACGTTGGATGTAGGCTGTACTGGTTGAATGGCTGCCCAAAAGCCTGTTGCTGATTTGAATACGAGAAACTGAAAGGAATCTGCCATTCATAGATACTGAAATTGGTTGTACCAGTTAACACGAAACTGTAAGGGTTCCTTCTGGCATCCATTCCTTGTGCCAAATAACCAATTTGATTGAACGATATACCGCCAGTCACTTTCACCGGCTCGGTTTCGCCGATCAATTCCAGATTTTGACCGAGGACAGGTACCGTTGATATACAAATCACCCATTTGATCGTCCATCGGTAAGTCATTCTATTACCAATTTTCTGCTCTTTGTTTCACCTGCCGCATGAACCTGTAACAAGTACTGACCTTTCGGACCCTGTGCTTCTAAAACAAAATGGTGTAGTGCACTTTTATCAGAATAATGAAATTGCAACATGCTTCCACTCAGATGTAACAGACTCAGCGTGACCTCGGATGCCTGATCCAACTCAATATCCACGTTAAACATCCGGTTAGTTGGATTGGGATAAACGGCTAAATCTTTGATTCCATTTTCAAGTGTTGCAAACACTTGTGAATCTGATGGGTGTAATACTGGATGAACGACAATTTCCTGATCAAAAAAAGACTCACATCCTGCCAGTTGGGCCACCATTCCGATTTGAAACAAGCCGGTATCCCCAAAAACTATTTCCGCATAAGAACCATTTTGATAGATGACGCTATAATCACCCTCCGAGGGCCAATTCCAATTGACAAAATCTGGTGGCGGCCAGCTGATGTCTATGACCATAATGGTATCTCCTACGATGGCTTCATCGGCCATAAGAAACTGTGCATCAAGTACTTGGTCACTAATAATTAAGTCAAAATTTGCAGATGCTTGACAACCATTTTCATTCGTATAATTGAGTTGGTAACTACCGCCTTTATCTAGAAAAACTTCACTTTCCTGAGAGTAAAAACCATTGTCAGCTGTCCATTTGTATATTCCTGGGAGATCAAAATTCAGGTGATAATGTTGACCTTCGCATAGCTGTCTATTGGGAATGGTGAGTGGTACAGGGTCCGGATCACTTAAAGTATAACTGCCCGCCCATTGGCAGCCATTTGCGTCCTGAATGATGACCGCGTAATTGTTGGCCGCCAGCTGTTCTCGGATCATGCCTTCTCCATGATCCGACCACTGAATAGTATAGGGCGGTTGGCCCCCACTTACTTGTAGCTCAATGGAGCCGTTGCTCAAGCCTGTACAAGTCGGATCATTAGCTATTTCATTTACCCCGATTGGTCTTGGTAGATCTATCTGATAGGTCTTGGTAGTTATACAACCATTGCCATCGGTTACGGACAACACATATTCTCCACGGCTCAGATGATCGATGTAATTTCCACTTGTACCTGTAGACCATGAAATATCAAATGGCGGAATGCCCTCACTAATTAAAAATTCTATTCTACCATCTGAACGATCCGAGCAAGAGGGATAGACCAGGTCTACTGTTTCCAATTGCGGACCCGTTTCATTGCCAATGCCCACTGATACATTTTTTTGACAATTGAGTGCGTCTTTGACGACCACCTGGTAAAGACCGGCGGGTAGATCATTTTTCAAATTACCTGAAAACTGGTAAATCCCGCTTTTGTACCAGTCAAAAGTATATGGTGGAGTTCCCCCATCAGCTGTAAGTACCGCACCACCATTCGCTTCGCCACATGTGGCGGAAGAAACATCTGTCAATCGCGCATTTAGTTTATCTGGTTCGGTTATACTAAAATTATGGATGTACTCACACCGTAATTGATCGGTAATGATCAACTCGTAAGCCCCCGGTTTGAGGTCTTCAATGTTCACAGTGCCAGAAGTGTTATTTTGTTCCGAACCCGCAAGCGCATAGCTGTATGGTGGTGTCCCTCCATTGATAATTCCCGCCAATCTTCCATCTGAGGCCCCGTTACAAGAAATTAAAGGAGCTTGTAACGGGTCAAACGTCAGTGGCTCGGGTGCGGTGATTGTAAAATCCATGGTGTTTACGCATCCGTAACGATCTTTTACGGAAGCAGCATAAGTGCCAATGCCAAGATTCTCAAAGATGGAAGATGCCTGATAACCTGCTCCATTCAATTGAAATTGATACTGGCCATGTCCCCCACTGGCAGATAACTGAATCCAACCGTCCTGACCATTCGCACAACTGACCTGATGTATCACCTCTACATTGATTTGCAATGGAGGGGGCTCGATCATCATCAATTGAAACCGGATTAGGTCAGTATCTGCGTTTAACTGACAACCATTTTCATCAAAGACTTCAATGGTGTAGCTTCCACTTCTCAGACCACCCAATACATGAAGACCAGCGTTTAAATCCTTCCATTCATGTGACTCAGTTCCATTGGCTACCACTCGGTACGGCGCCTTTCCACCATTTAATTGCATGGAAAAAGTACCGTCTTTTGCACCTTGGCATGATACGGGTCGACTGTCAGTTAATGATGCCCCTATAGGTACTGCATCTGGTATCTCTACCCATTGCGTAAATGTGCAAATGCCACGGGACACCTTTAATTGGTAAAAGCCAGCCTCCAGGTTAATGAAGTGAGCAGTATCCGTGTTGAATAGGTTTTGTTGCTGCCCTGTGTTGACCAGTTCGTAGCTGATGTCATCGCTTAAAGCCGGTCCTCCGACGGCCATTAATCGCAAATGACCGTCAATCCCCGCGTAGCAGGTGGGTGGCTGGGCATCAGTGAATAAAAGCGCCAACGGATGAGAAGTGTCCGGAACGTTTACCTGAAAAATTTCTACGCAGTTATTTTCGTCTCTCACCTGCACTTCATTTTCTCCAGATGACAGACCATCAAAAGTAAATTGGTCACCTACTTTTTCTGAAGCCAAAGAACTGTTGATTCGTACGCTGTAGCCGGAGGCCCCAGGAGTCCCACCGAAAATCGTAAAAGAAATCTCACCATCATTTCCTCCAATACACGTAGGCGGGGTAGGAACAAAATCGTCCATACGGATTGCTTCAGGTTGCAGCACTTGAAAGGTGTTGGTCCATTCGCATTCTCCAGGTAAACCTGAATAATTGGCATCTGTGACCCTGACAGAATAAAAACCCGCAGCTAAATCGGTAAAAAGTAATTCCGATTCGATATCCTCTACATTTTGCAACTGACTACCTAACTCATTGAGGAGTGCAGCTCGGTAGGGCGCAGTGCCACCCATGATCCGAAAAGTTGCTTCACCTTTACTCAAGCCCTGACAAGAATTATGAATTAAGTCAACCTGTCCCTCGATAGGATCTGGCTCATGGATGGTGAATGGGAAGACAAGGAAATGGCCTGCTTCGTCGATGAGCTTTAAAGTATAACTACCAGGGGCGATACCTTCGAAGATGCCCTCAGGCTGATCAATATCTCCTGACTTATAAGTCAAATGGCCAACACCCCCTGTGCCATTGACCGAGAGGCTACCGTCCAGGGCCGCCATGCTGAAACACGAAGTTGGGTCCACCCGTGAAGTCACTACTGCAATAGGGTCGGGTTCATGTATACGTAGGCGGTACGTATGAAAGCAACTGCCGGTATTGGTAAATTCCAATTGCAATTCATATAATCCACTACTCAAACTCTCAATAATGATGGGAGGTCCATCGCCTACCGCATTGCCTACAGGGATTCCGTTATCTAAATTTTTTAGCGATGCACGAACAGCATTCGTTGTCCCGTTGGATAAGTCATGGATCATCAATTGACCGTCTGCCCCACCACTCACCGATACATTTTTTATCGACATTCCCTTACCCGATGGACGATATTCCAGGTCTTCCAATGTGTCCCAATTCGGACGTCGGTCATTGATTACACCTGAAAAATTGGTTGCATAACCGCTAATTTCCGGTGGTGGTGGTACCACATCGATCTTCACAGACTTCGCATTTGGCTGGCCTACCAGATTGGCATATTTCCATCTGACCCGATAAGAAGAATTGCCTAAAGGAGGTTTGGAAAGGGATAATTCATCCTTCAATTGAGAATCCTTTGAAGTTGGGGTGGTTGTGGAATAATATTGCCAGTTAGGCGTTTCGATACTCTCACATGTAGTGATTTCACAACCCGGAAAATTTCCCAATGTTTCACATCTGGAATAATCGGTGGTGCAAATTTCTTTTTCAATAAAGCCAATGGCACGATCCCATTGGTACTTAATGGGAATACCATTTTCAATTAAAGTAGCAATCAGGGGGTTCCTTTCCTCAACTTGCAGACCAGTGACTTCATCCTGGCAATAATACACCTGAGGAGGCAGCTCGGTTTTTATGGTATTAACCGTGGTTGGAAGAGAATACTTGAAGGAAATGTAATAGGTAAAATGACTTTGATCTGGGTTTTGATGGGCGTAAAAAACCATCCTGTGCCATTGATTTGGCCCCATTTTCAGATAGTCTGCCGGCTTCAGCTTATACAGCTGTTTTTGACCTCTGGTATCCTCACTTTTATAGTAACAGCTCTTATTGTTGTTGGCATCCATAAATCCGATAACCTCCAAATTGATCACAGGCCAGCTGTCGGATACGGTCCCTTGAAAAATGTATCGATTGGGACTCAAATAAGCAGTGTTTTTATTGGCTTTGTCTTTGTCAAAGCGGAAGCAATTCCCTAATTCCTGATCGTCAAAAGAGGTACGGACGCGCCACCTGTGTCTTTGAATACCATTCCCAACGGATGTGTTGGAAACCAACGATTCTACTTTAATCTCCAACTGTGTCGTTTGCGAAAACAACACCACCTGCATAGACACCATTAAAAGCGAGAAAAGTATGCCTCTCATTGCACTACATTTTAATGATCAAAGGAGGACTCAGACCGGTGCTGTTTCCGTTTTGGAGGAGAGAGCGAATTCTGTAGGTGTATTCATGTCCGATTTGGACTTTCTGATCACGAAAGACAGTGTCATCTCCAATGCTCGCGTACCACGATAATTGTGCCTCATCAATTTTTCGATAAACGATGGTTTCTTTGGTGGGCACAGACGTGTTCCACTGGAGGAGTATATCCTTTTCCACACGCTCAATATTTACTTCGTCATACCCCAAATCATCTCTTGTAAGTCTTCGCGCGGTGAAAAATACAGTATCTATGGAGGCGTTTCCTAAAGTATCAATCGCGTAGAGGCGGTATTCAAAAGAACCATTTTCAGCCATTGAATCCACAAATACATTGGCAGACCCCGTATACACATCTTGCCATCCCTGCAAAGTCAATTTTTGCAAAATGAAGGACTTCAAATCTTGTGAACTGGTGGAGGTCCAGCTAATCTTTGGTCCGTGAGTAGTTGAAATTATTTGTTTCAAACTTGGCGAAGGTGGACCTACCAGGTCGGTTACTTCTACACGTAATTGATTGGAGTAATCCGAAGCGTTGAATCGCCCGTCAAGTGCCTTTACTTTGTAATACACGTATTCATTCAAAGTGCCAGCAACCAGAGAGTCCAAAAAGAAGGTGTCCTTAATGACATTGGAAATCAGGGAAAACTCATTGGATAGGAAATTGGATCGATATACTCTGTACCCTAAAAGATCATTGTCTGGCACTTCAATCCATGATAGGCTGACTACACCCGAAGTATCCATGACTCCGGATAAGGATTTCGGAGGTGGGGGCGGGATACTGTCAGGCAATTGAACCTGATAAGGATGGCTTTCTAGCTCCTGACCATGTATGCCTATTGTTCTCAGCTTGTAATAGCCTGTTGATAAAGGATTATGGTCAGTAAAAAGCGTATCGCCTTCAATCGGCTGATGGTTCAATTTAAGAAATCCCGACATTCCATCAGGAGACCTCATGACATCAATGCCAATCACTGCCTGATTGTCCAATGCATTCCACTGAAGGATTATTTTGTTTTCAGGCGTGATTTCATGGTTGGCAATTCTCGCCCGTGCGTTCAAATTTGGCCTTCCGTGACCATGAACCACTTTTGAAGGTGGGCCGTGACTGCCGAAAGGCGTCAAACCTACAATGCGGTAGTAGACCAAGGTTTCATTGTCGGGTAAACTGTCTACGTAGTGCAGGTGCCGAGCACCAGTAATTACAGGCACAGGTGCGCGGTTCGCATGTTCAAATTCTTTACGGTCCAGTGACCGCTCTACCCTGTAGGCACTGTAGTAATGACCAAGACGCTCGGCATCCCAACCTATTTCTACCCAGTTATCATGAAAACTTACCTGCGGTGTTGGTGGAAGAGGTAACGGTATGTATTCAGCGGTGGCAAACACAAAACCCGGCTCTACAGTCAGTAATGAATCCGGCACCAATGGTTTTATTTCGTACAGAAATTTATTTCCCGCAGCTACAGTATCGGTGTAGTGGAGTCCCATCAGTTTCGCAACTACCATAGATCGGTCAGCTGAAAGTAGCGCCATTGAGAAGCGTTGTTCGTTTTGTTCAACCAGCTGGAGGGTGACTAGAGGATGTTCCGTCCCCATTAGTGCTAGCTCAGACCTGAAGGTGGCTTGTGCCCCAATGAGCAACCACTGTTGTTCATCCTCAGGAGTACTGTTGATTGCAGTTATCCATTGGGAAGAATCAGCAGGTACTATTGTCGAGATAAGCTGCGTCGGACCAAAACCAGATTGCGAGCCCTTGTCTTCCCATTGACTTCTAAATAATTGGAAACCATAAGTGTTGGAGAAATCCCAGGTAGCATAATTAGAAGGTGCCCACCTTAATTGTATATGGTTTTTGGCACCTTCAGCTTTTAGCACCAGGGCATTTGGTTGGGCCATGGAATGGCCTAAACCCAAACCACAAAGACTTCCTATGAAGAGTAAAAATCTCACCCCTCCAAAATAGGCATGGCGCGGAGTGAACAAGCACACCAATCATTTACCGAATATTTATGCTTTCATTTCCTCCTCGTAAAATTACGTGGTAGTCATGCGATATTTAAAACATTTTAGTTGCTTTGCATCTAGTGAAGATCCGCTAACTACGACAATTTTAAAATCAGGTGCGTGACGCTTAAATTTCTGGCATTTATGCACAACTAATCGGTCGAATTATAAGCAAAAGATTCACTCTTCGCACATTTCACACAACATGCGAATGACGGGTGTCGTTGGTCGATTGGGAATGCCAGATTCGCTAGCAATTGTCCGGCATTTACCACCTTTGGGCATAAAAAAAGCTTCCTGAATTTAGGAAGCTTTTACAATCAAAAAATGGGTTTGTTAGGCCTCATAATAGAATCTTTCGTGCACAATGTGACCGTTCTTCCACTGCTGCACCCCTACCTGCTCCATGTTTACACGGTTACCATCCTGGAAGGTAACGTCCATGGCGGTTTCATGCATGACCACGCCATTATTGTCATCCTGCTCATCACTGGTGATCGACTTTACCTCTAATCCGTGAAACTCTTTTACCATGCTCAGAAATTCTTCCTCATGTTTGCGGCATTCCTCTTTGCCTTTCCAGGTGCCCCGAGGCTCTGTCATCTCCACATTATCTCCGTAAAATTTATCGAAGGCGTCCAGTAACTGACCTTGACCAATCATTTGGTAGATTTCTTTGGTTTTGTCTTTTAGTGTCATGTGTTCTAAAGTCTGATTTAATAATTATAAGTGCTTAATTGAATTATTTAATGTACGTACATATTTTAAAAAAGATTCCTTATCGATGATTTTTTCATGTTACTTAATAAACGGGTTATGAGATATTTTTTAACTTTGAAATAACATTTAGTTTATATACCGCATGAAAAAGCAAGAAAAAGACGAAAGAATTAACGAAAGAAATGTGATCTGGTATGTCTCATTCATAGCCGTCGTCATTTTGGGCGCTTTGATGCCCTTTTCTCAGTAGTAAGTGTTGTTTGATGAGTGTAGAAGCCGCGAATGATTCGCGGCTTTTTTTAAGACCGTTCCACTCGATACACATCTCTCCTCCGATCCTTAAGGTTTCGGACACTTCCAAACTGGTGCAATTCACGTAGCAGATCGAGGTCAACGTCAGCAATTACCGTCATTTCGGTGTTGGGCGTCGCTTCAGCCTTGATGCCATTGGAAGGAAAGGCAAAATCGCAGGGGGTCAACACCATGGAATGTGCAAATTGGATATCCATATTGTGTACGTTGGGGAGATTGCCAACACTACCGGCAATGGCCACGTAACACTCGTTTTCGATGGCTCTGGCTTGTGCGCAGTGCCTAACCCGGGAAAAACCGTTTTGGGTATCGGTTAAAAAAGGAATGAAAAGAATTTCCATACCTTCATCTGCCAAAAGCCTACTCAGTTCTGGGAATTCAGCGTCGTAGCAGATCAATATGCCTATTCGGCCGCAATCTGTTTCAAACGTTTTCAATTCTTGTCCGCCCTGCATCCCCCAAATCTTCGATTCGTCCGGAGTCACATGAATTTTTACATAATCATCAATCGTACCATCGCGCTGGCACAGATAGCCTACGTTAAATAATCCTCCGTCACGAATTACCGGCATGCTTCCCGTGATGATATTGATATTGTAAGCCACGGCCAGTTCTCCAAATTTTTGAACAATAGATGCCGTATGATCTGCCAGTTTGCGAATGGCATCGGGTTCACTCAAATGATTGTTCTCTGCCATCAGGGGTGCATTGAAAAACTCAGGAAAAAGTGCAAAATCAGCCCGATAACCCGAAACAGCATCCACGAAATATTCTGCCTGCTGCATGAGATCTGTAATATTCCTGTATGGACGCATTTGCCATTGGATCAACCCCAGGCGCACGACCCGCTTGTCTGCAACCAGCTGCTCCATGGGTTTTTCGTAATAAATATTGTCCCACTTGAGAAGAACTGCGTATTCATTGGAAGCTTCATCTCCTTCGAGATACCCTTTAAGGACGCGGGAAGGCTGAAAATCATTGGAAATCTGAAAGTCAAGCACAGGATCGTGAATTTCCTGCCGTCTTACCTTTTCGATGTATTTTTTTGGCGTCAGCTCATTTCGGTACTTGTGGTAATTTGGAATACGTCCGCCAAAGGTTATTCCTTTTAAATTCAGCCTTTCGCACAACTCCTTACGGTAATCATACAGCCTACGGCCCAGCCTAAGGCCGCGAAACTCTGACTTGATAAACACATCTATCCCATAAAGCACATCCCCATCCGGCCGGTGGGTATTGAATGTGTAGTTGCCTGTGATTTGCTTGTAGGTATGGTTGTCGTCAAATCGATCGTAAGCCACCCTGATGGATAAGGCGCAGCCTGCAATCTGATCATTCACTCTAAGCACTACTTGTCCCTCTGGAAAAAGGTTGATCAGCTTTTTAATATGGTGCTCTTTCCAGTCAGCGTTGGGCATGGTGGCATACGCCTCAATGATGGCATCTTTCAATTCCTGGTAGTCCTCCAGAGTCAGGTAGGTCAATTCAATATTTTCAATTTTATCCATAATCTGGGCGGCAGTTTAGCAGAATTCAGTAAAAAACTCAATGCAGCACGCAAAGATTTATCTAGATTTATTCTTATCCATCACCTGCTTTCACTGAAATAATCTTTAATATTACATTCATGATATCCAACCCAATTACTTTTCAATAACGGTTTTGGACCGTTCCACCTGATTATCAATTCGCATTTATTTACTCAATTTTTAATAATGAACATTTTTGTTGCCAAAATGGACTACTCACTTCAGGAAGCTGATTTGAGAGATGCCTTCGAAGAATTCGGAGAAGTTAGTTCTGTTAAAATTATCATGGACCGAGAAACGGGCAGATCTAAAGGCTTTGGATTTGTAGAAATGCCGTCAGACGAAGAAGCCCGAGCAGCCATCAAACAACTGGATGGACGAGAGCTTATCGGACGCCCGATTGTGGTGAAAGAAGCCAATCCACGCGAAGGCGGCGGCGGTGGCGGTCGACGACGCTATTAAACCATATCATAACTCATTCGAAAAATAGGCGATTCCAAAACGAATCGCCTATTGTATTTTACTAAGCGTCTTATATGAATACTACCAACGTTCGGTTTGATAATAAGCTCGATGCCTTGTTTACCCAAACACTCAACAAGCGCATCAAGGGCTATTTTAAAGAAAATAACCTGGCCCCCCAAGCAAATGCGGCCATGGTTGCCAAAACGTTGGCCATGTTGGCCATTTATTTTGTGCCCTATTCTTTGGTCTTGTCAGGGGTTGTTGTATCACTGCCTTTATTGTTTTTCTTGTACATAGTCATGGGTGTAGGTACGGCGGGCATTGGGTTCAGTGTCATGCACGACGCCATTCACGGGGCCTATTCTACCAACCGCTACGTCAATCAAATTTTAGGTTACACATTGAACCTGATGGGAGGCAATGCCACCAACTGGAAAATTCAGCACAACGTGCTTCATCATACTTTTACGAACATTGCCGGACATGACGAAGACGTTTCACCAAAACCAATCTTGCGTTTTTCTCCTGACAACAAAAGGCTGCCTATGCACAAATATCAACACATCTATGCCTGGTTTCTATACGGCATGATGACGATCAGTTGGATCCTTATGAAAGATATTGTGCAGATGATCAGGTATACACGTTCGGGACTGCTAATCAAACAAAAAGCGCTTTGGCAAGCCTGGATCTGGGTGATATCGTCAAAAATATTTTATTTCTCCTACGCGTTGATTTTACCTATCCTAATGACACCATTCCTTTGGTGGCAAGTGCTTTTGGCATTCTTACTTATGCATTACGTGGCTGGTTTCCTCTTAGGCATCGTATTTCAGCCGGCGCATGTATTGGCAGACAATACGTTTGTTCAACCCAATGAAAAAGGCCAAGTTGCTCAGAATTTTACGGTGCATCAGTTAATGACTACTAGTAATTTTGCGCCTATGAATCGATTATTGTCGTGGTATGTGGGGGGACTTAACTTCCAAATTGAGCATCATCTATTTCCCAATATCTGTCACATCCACTACCGCCATCTGTCCCCTATCGTTCAACAAACTGCCGAGGAGTTTGGTGTACCCTACAAATCAATTCCTACCTTCGGTCAGGCACTTCGCATGCACGGTAAAATGTTATACCTACTTGGCAACAGTTGATGATGACAAATGCCATTCGTATGGAGGGGTGATGCCATCCAATTGTGTTTCCTTACAACAAGCCATAGGACTCAGTGCATCCTGTCGCCCCTAATTTCCAGACTTTGAATAATTGCCGCCTCCATTTGCAGAAATTCTTTCCATCGTGCGTTGACCTGGACCTCCGGTAAGTATTTCTTGGCCAGACGAATGAAATTTACGTAGTGTCCCGCTTCGCTCACCATAAGTTCGTAATAAAAGATTTGCAACTTAGAGTCAGGGATATGCTTCCATAGTAGTTTAAATCGCTCGCAACTTCTCGCTTCTATTAGCGCATTCATGAGTAATTTTTCTACCAATTGCTGTTCTCTTGATCCTCCCTTTTTCAATCGCTTACTCAGTTCAGTGACATATTCATCCTTCCTTGGCTTATCAAGTTTATAGCCGCGTTTTTTCATCTCTTCCATTACGCGTTCAAAATGGCTCCATTCTTCCGCTACCACAGGTGTTAAAACCTCCACCAGTTCCTGTTTGTCCGGAAATTGGATGATAAGCGAAATGCAGGAGGAGGCTGCCTTTTGCTCACAATAAGCATGGTCGATCAGGATGTCTTCAATCTTCATCGAAGCAATACTTACCCATCGTGGGTCAGTCGGCAACTCAAGCCCTAAAATGGTCTTTTCTGCGTTCATCTCTATCAATCAAAAAATAACCAGCGCACACCTAAATCAAAGGTACGTCGCTGACCAGGATAATAAGGTGATGCCATGTAACCATCGTTGGTGGCCTGATTGACATGTGTAACCTTCACCATCAGCGATAAATTCAAAATATCCATGATGAGAAAAAAATCAGCACTGACGTAACTCTTAAGTTCAAAATCATCCTGCACATAAAATTGTTGAATCACCGGATCGTACTGATGCCCGAAATAACCGGATCGGGCGAAGACATTGAACCCAATATTCACCGGGACGGAATTTCTAAACCATTGACCCTCCCAAAAAAGTCTTCCCGCATAGCTAAAAGCCGGTAAACGAACCACATCACCGGCTCCTCCCGATACATTGGACAGCACCACCCGATTATCAAGACGAAATCCTTCATTGAATCTGTTGAGCAGTGATGCGTTAATATCACCGCCTAATTCGGTGATAAAAATACCAGCATTGGCCTGAAATGGCTCCACTTTTCGCAGTCCGTTTTCTTCAAACTCCTGGTAATAGATGTAATTGGTCACTGTATTTATTCGTCCAAAGGGTTGCAGGTCAATGGCCCCTAAACCCAGCTTCATCCGGCCTTCAAATTCATTCAAAAATACCGGGCTGAAATCATTGGTCCAATCATGGTGATTCCCTGCAAATTGCAAGTCGAGAAAAGTGGGTAGACGATTGGAAGACCGATAGTCCAGTTGCACCACGTCGGTACCCAAAGAACCGCGTAGGTTATACGCGCCTTCTACCGAAAGCATGCCATCACCCTCGAGGGTAAACCGTTTGTTATTTAACCGCAGGTATGCGCCCACATAATTCTCACTTCTTTGGTTGACGAGCAGCGCAGTGGTATTGTATTGAAGCGCACGACGCATGGCAAAAAACCGGTAGAAAACACCGCCAATATTGCCTTTTAATCCGGCTTCGTTATCAAAACTCTGATATTCAGTCTTTTCATCAATACCCGTACTGTCTGTTAAAAAGCCACCCGGATAGAATAAATCGTATGCGCTTGATTCCCTTTCGTCTGCATACTTGTAGGCCTGTTGGGCAAACTTCATTTCGTGATACAATTGGAAGCCTGAGCCTAATTTGAATTGTTGCATTAGATGAACCCGGAATCTTCTGTCCTGAGAAGTGGCATTACGCAACTGTATCTGGGCGTCCTCATATTGAAACAACTCAATGTCCAACGAATCTGAGGTGCTGAAAGTCACCCCGCCAGTTTCTGCTATATCAAATACCATGTTGCTTATACTTACCAGGACGTCATATTTTTCACTTGGATGTTCATAAAAGCTGTAAACATCAAAAATTGAACTTTCGAGACGTCTGTCGCCCTCTTCGGAGAGTCCGTTTTGTTTATCTGCGGTGATGCGGTGGGTATCGAAGCCCACATTCCAGTGGTCGTTGATGTTACGGGAAAAACTTATATCTATGGTGGTTCGGTTGGCGCCAGCCAGAATTACTCCCAGATCAATAAAGGGTGACTTGGTATCGTAAACTCTGAAATTGTCGGTTTTTGGAAAGTAAGGATCGTAGGTGTCCATACCCAGTGTTCGTCCTGGCTGGTCCGGATTAAAGCGACTGTAAAAGAGGTCGAACAATGGACTACCCAATGAGCCCAGACTTTGATAACGTCGGAAGCGTTGGTCATATACATCGTATTGTTCCATGCCGTAAATAGAAGTGTCAATAACCCCAAACGCCTCCAGCTTGTTATTCTTGATGGCTGAAGCCTCTGCGACCAAAGTCGTGGTAGCAGAATAGACATTCTTGGTGGAGTCGTCTACGATCTGACCAATAGCTACGACGGGAATCAAGAAGCAAAATAGAACGTGTATTACCTTCACTTATGTAAAACTAATTAGACTTTACGGAGCATGGTTTTAAGTTTATTATCTCCTTGCCAAACAAAGGCTTCTATTGGCCAATAGCTCCATGGAATAGTTTGCCAATCCTCAAAGGCGTTAATTTTTACATAATCCTTAAAGGTTGTCAGTATCCATCCGTTGTCCGCGCGAACTGCCTCTGCTATTGAAGACAGGTCATTTAAAGTATACCGATGATGATCCCGGAAAGACCATTCCCTGACCACCATGAATTGTTGCTGCACCTGTTGAAAAAACGACGAGTTGTCTGCAAGCCCGGCCACCACATGCACCGGTTTTTCCGGAGTGACCTTGCCATTGACCGGCACAATGGGACCGTACCTCACACCGGCTCTGAAAACAGGTAATGCGATGACAGTCGGCACAGGCACGGGCACGATGGATTTGGTGATGATGCAGGCATCGGCTCTTTTCCATCCGGTCTGGCGCTCTCTTAGTCGACCGGCAGGCAATAGATGGTCTTTCCAAAAGGGCGCGTGCCCAGTGGTTAAAACGAGGTATAAATCTGCCCGCAATTTTCGGTGTTGAAAGCCATCGTCAAGCACTACCAAATCTACCTCCGGAGCCTTCAGCTTGATCTGCCGTAGGGCAGCCACACGATCCTCGCCAACAAAAACCCTGACAGATGGGGCGAAGTCCAAAAAATAACCCAGTGGTTCATCTCCTACCGTTTCCGCTGAATCAAGTGACTGCACTTCTTTGAATCCTCTGGTTTTTCGTCCATACCCTCGGCTCAGAGTTGCCATTCGCCAGCCCTCTTCCATTCCCATCTTGAGTAAATACGCCACAATGGGGGTTTTTCCAGTACCACCAACCGATAGGTTACCCACAACAACCGTTTTGGGACTGTCCAAATGAGTGGATATCCAGAGGCCTGAATCGTACAGATAGTTTCTGATTTTGGTCACGCAATCGTATATAATTGCAAAAGGAAAAAGCAACCATTGCCACCACTTCATTCAAAATCCATTATGACGGTCAAAGATATAGCAAGCACTTTAGAGGATTGGGCTCCTCTCAGTCTTCAAGCTTCCTATGATAACTGTGGATTGTTGGTTGGCGACCCTTCTCAGCAGGTAACGCAAGTAATTGTTTCTTTGGATACGACAGAGGCGGTGGTGGAAGAAGCCATAGCTAAAGGTGCCCAAATGATTGTCAGCCATCACCCTCTGATATTCAAAGGGTTGAAGCAAATGACCACTAACCACTGGGTAGAACGCACCGTGAGGCGAGCAGTGAATAATGACATTGCCATTTATGCCCTGCATACCAATTTGGATCAGGTACGTACCGGCGTAAATCAGAAAATATGTGAAAAGCTTGAACTGGAAAATTATAGAATATTGGCACCCAGCACGAATAGCCTGTGCAAGTTGGTTACGTTCGTCCCGGATAGCGCAGTCGACAGGGTCAGAGAGGCTTTGTTTCAGGCAGGCGTGGGCAACATAGGCCATTATGACCGATGCAGTTTTATTTCCACCGGTGAGGGTACCTTTCGGCCCTCAGTCACTGCACAACCCCATTTTGGTTCTGCCAACAAAGAAGAGCGGGTGAAGGAAAAACGTCTTGAAGTGCTGATGACAAAAAATCAGACCGCTGAGGTTTTGGCACACCTGCGCAGTGCGCACCCTTATGAGGAAGTGGCTTTTTACCTGACGGACTTGACCAATGAAAACCAGGATGTGGGGGCTGGTATGGTGGGAGAGCTGAATGCCCCCATGCAGACAGATAAATTCATTGAGTTCTTGAAAGATCAAATGGAATTACCTTTAATCAGACATACCAAACTCTTCAAGACACATGTCAGCAGAATTGCGGTTTGTGGTGGTGCAGGTGCTTTCCTTTTAAGTAGAGCCGTGAGTACCCGTGCGGATGTGCTGATAACATCAGATTTTAAATATCACGACTTTTTTGAAGCCAATGATGAAATCATTTTAGCTGATATCGGTCACTATGAGAGTGAGATATTCACAAAGGAATTAATACGTGAGTACTTGAGTAAAAAAATGACTAATATTGCGTTTCATTTGTCCGGGGTGGTCACCAACCCTGTCCACTATAGTTAATATTTGATGGAACAAACTGTCGCTCAAAAGCTAGAAGCCTTACAAAAATTACAAACCATTGACTCCAGCATCGACGATATCCACAAGGTTCGTGGTGCTTTGCCTGAAGAGATCAGTGATCTCGAAGATGAAATTGTAGGGTATCAAACACGAATTGATAAGCAGCAAAACGAGATACAGGAAATGGAATCCGGCATTGAAGCCAATAGGGTGGCCATTAAGGATGCGGAAAAGCTGGTCAAGAAGTACGAAGAGCAACAGATGAATGTTCGTAACAACAGAGAGTACGACGCCATCACCAAAGAGATTGAACTGCAGCAACTGGAAGTGCAAATCCTGGAAAAGCGCATCAAGGAGTCCTTTGCCAAAATCGAGGAAAAGAAAGAGGAAATGGACAAAACCGTGGGTGTGAAATCTGAGCGTGAGAAAGATCTGCAATCGAAAAGGGATGAACTGGCAAATATTTCCAAAGAGTCCGAATCGGACGAACAAAAACTGGAAAAGGACCGAGCCAAGGCGAGCAAGCATATTGAAGAACGACTAATTAGATCGTACGAAAAAATTAGAAACAATATGCGTAATGGTTTGGCTGTGGTCCCTGTACAGCGTGGAGCCTGCGGTGGTTGTTTCAATATAGTACCTCCACAGACGCAGGCAGAAATTCGTGAGAAAAAGAAAATTATCGTCTGCGAACACTGTGGAAGAATCTTTTCCGAGGTGGAAGACGAAGTTGTAGAAGAGGCCAAGAAGCCCAAACGCAGAACCAAGCGCGAAACTACCGTAAAGAAGAAATAAGCCGATGCGCACAACCCAGTGTTAATGGAGGTATTGTTGGCTTTTTTTATTCGATCCTATTTATCATATCCCTGGGAAGTTCACACCACTATTTCGCAGTGATCATCTCACCCCTTGGTCTGGATGTTTCCCTTTTATCGGGCGGAAAAAGTCCTTGATCGTTTCGATCTCCTCGTCCATATTCCCCTGGGTATATATTGGCTCACTCAATATTACCGTTTTGGTACTGTAATCAAAACCAACGAGTACCATCGGTACATTTGCTTTTTCCGCGATCCTGTAAAAACCTGTTTTCCATTGAGGCGCGTAGGCGCGTGTGCCTTCTGGCGTGATGGTCATGATGAATTCATCAAGTGTATTGAAATACATTACCACCTGGTCCACCAGGTTCATGTTGCGGTTGCGGTCCACCGGATGACCTCGAGAAATTTTCAAAAACCAGCCCACTAACGGGATCTTAAAGAGTGATTTTTTAGCCAAAAAATGTGGCTTAAATTCCAGTAACTCCTTAGCAATATATCCGACCGGAAAGTCCCAACTGCTCGTATGAGGCGCGACAATTAGTAGATACTTCTTTAAATCAGGAGCTTTTCCTTCTATTTTCCAGCCCCAGAGCCAGTACAGGAATCTAAAAAAACGCTTTCCCAAGTTGGTTTATTTATAAGCCCCCATGGCACAAAACTTTTGGATGCGTTCATTGATGCGCACTTCAGGGGTTTTGTTCAATAAGGCTTTTAACTCTGACAAGATGGTTGTTTTCAGTTCCTTAGCAGCTGTAACGTGGTCGGTGTGTGCCCCACCCAATGGTTCTTTAATTACGCCATCAATAAGCCCGTAGCTTTTCATGTCTAGTGAAGTTAGCTTGAGCGCCTCAGCTGCCTGTTCTTTATATTCCCAGCTTCTCCAAAGTATGGAAGAACATGATTCTGGGGATATCACGGAGTACCATGTATTTTCCATCATCAATACCCGGTCGCCGATGGCAATTCCGAGAGCGCCTCCAGAGGCACCCTCTCCTATGATGATACAAATAACTGGCACTTTCAGCATGAACATCTCTTTAAGGTTACGCGCAATCGCCTCACCCTGACCACGTTCTTCTGCCTCAAGTCCCGGAAAGGCTCCCGGAGTATCTATCAATGTGACGATGGGTTTGTTAAACTTCTCTGCCAACTTCATCAAGCGCAGGGCTTTCCTATAGCCTTCTGGGTTGGCCATGCCAAAGTTCCTCATCTGCCTTTGTTTGGTGTTCCTGCCTTTTTGCTGGCCGATGAACATGATGGTCTGACCACCAAGACGCCCAAAACCGCCTACCATGGCCTTGTCATCTTTTACCGCACGGTCGCCATGTAATTCTACGAAGTCGTCTGTCAGCTCGTATATGTAATCTAGGGTGTAGGGACGATCGGGATGTCTGGAGAGTTGCACGCGCTGCCAGCGGGTCAAATTATCGAAAGTATCCTTTTTGAGTTTTTTGATACGCTTCTCCAATTCCTTTACAGCATCAGATACATCAACATCACTACGCTGAGCAAGCTCCTTCATGTCTCTCAGCTTATTTTCAAGCTCAATGATCGGCTTTTCAAATTCCAATTCCATGGTTTTTAATTAGAAACTCAAAACTAAACAATATGGAATACACAGTTTGAGATCGCAATAGGCCATTCCGCTGATTTTCAAATTCGGTAGCGACTAATTTTCTATTTTCATTTTTTCAGGCTTAATTGTAGCCATGCGTAGAACTTCTGCAAGCCTTGCCATCATTTGCATTGCGGCATATGCCGGTAATATGATTGCTATCGGCATTTCCCATGGACACTTTTGGCTGTCCCTACCGCCTGAAGTTTTTATGCAAGATTTTCAGCATAGGTTTCCCTATATCTTTGGGGCTACGGCTTTGACCTTATTCCCAGCATTGGCTAGTACCCTTTCAATGGTTGTCATACGTCGGGCAGAACGTGCCGTGCAGCGTGCCTGGTGGCGAGCCCTTTTGACACTGCTGGTGGTTGTGGTTATTTCATTGATTTATCATTTTCCGACCAATCTGATTTTTCTGGATCAAGGGTTTTCTGATGCTGAGGCGGTAAGTAGACTCAAAATTTGGCTGGGTTTACATTGGGTGCGTGTATCTTTCGCATTATGGAGTGCCGTGTATGCCATTCGGGCGGTAAGGCTCTAAACCATTGATTCGGCGGACCTTACCCGAAATCTTTAGCTGCTATTAATGGTCAGCCCATTACAAATGGACCGGTGCCATTTATTCATACCTGGCAATGGCATTCTGGCCGATTCGACACAAATTAATTGTAAATGTATGGATCGCAATGGCCATTGGTGTATTCAATCGAGTCATCGGACTTCCCGCCAGGAAAACATGAGGTTATAATACCCTTTCCCTAGCTACCACTACTCGATGCAATGAAATTCCCCAATGGGAGATGCGCCTGTATTTAAAGAACCCCTTCATGTGGTATTTGACGATTTTGAAGAAAAGACATCGGCATTTGATGGCCGCATTTGTTTCAAATCCGGTAAACCTATTTGTAAACCAACACGTCCTCACCGGTTAAGTGTGTAGGTCGGCTCACGCCACTGATGATAACTTCTCATCTTGAAAACCAGTGTACCAAAAATTCTCTCGTTTGATAATTAAATTTGAAGTACCTTCCCATTTTCCTCATCATTTAAGGCGTTCCAAGCATGGGAATAGAAATTGTGGTCATCATAGGATTAGCACTGGTTGGTCTCTGGTTCATCCTGGTAGTCCTTCCCATCAATCTGTGGATTACGGCCATTTTAAGTGGCGTTAGAGTGAATCTAATGGATTTGTTCTTTATGCGATTTCGTAAGGTTCCGCCAGGTCTGATTGTCAACTCGCTCATATTAGCGGTAAAAGCTGGCATTAAAGATGTAGATTCAGATAAATTAGAAACCCATTTTTTAGCCCGTGGAAATCTCATCAATGTAATAAAAGCGTTGATAGTAGCAGATAAGGCCAATCTGAATTTAAGTTTCAAACAAGCCACAGCCATCGATCTTGCCGGTCGGAATGTGCTTGAAGCTGTTCAGATTTCCGTCACCCCTTACATGATCATTGTACCCTCAATAACTGGTGTTTGCACAGATGGCATACAGTTGTTGGCAGAGGCTAGAGTAACGGTGCGAACGAACATTAACCAACTGGTTGGCGGTGCTGGAGAAGAGACCATCAAAGCCCGTGTGGGTCAGGGGATTATTTCAAAAATCGGTGAGGCTGCGACCTACAAAGCGGTGCTTGAACGACCTGAAGATATTTCTAAGCTGGTGCTGGCAAATGGACTTGATGCAGGCACTGCCTACGAAATATTATCTATTGACATTGCCGACATCAACATCGGGCAAAATATTGGTGCGAAACTTCAGACAGATCAGGCCGCAGCGGATTTGGATATTGCCAATGCTAAAGCAGAAGAACGCCGTGCCATGGCCGTCGCCCACGCGCAGGAGATGACCGCTGCCGTTCAACAGGCCAGGGCCATGGTCATTGATGCAGAAAAAGAAATTCCGATTGCTGTAGCTGCTGCCTTTAAGAAGGGACAGTATTTCAAAGGCTATAAAGGTTTCCGATCGGGTGGATAATTAGAAGTAACGACCCTGATGGGCCTCGGCGTAAGCCCGATGGGTATATGTATGTTCATGCCAACTTTTTCTTTTATCTACAGTTTGTCTTGCAGATGTCAGCGTGATGCGCGTGGTAATCATTGCAAAGTATAGGTCGATTACAAAAATTTTATTAGCGTGTTCAGTCGCAATACTTGCGGTATCGTCCAAACCAAATTCAGAAAGACACCTGGTTCAGACTGTCCTTTGACTGTGTTTCGTCTATCCAAATCTTAAGTCGGGTGAATAAACCATCCCTTTCGTAATGTTTCTGTCGCGGAAAGTTTCCTTCCGTGTTCGTGTGGTCAATATCAACAACCATTGGACATGATAAAAATATCTAGTTTATCCTTTTGTAGACATCCTTAATGATCTCTGCCTTTTCAATTGTTATTACCAACTTGCGATAAGCAAATGTCCCCATTGCACGTGTTGAATATTAACTTATAAATTCATGCCATTAAAAAAGAATGTATTCGCAGTCATGGTGTTACAGTCCCTCCTAATTACAAGTTGTGCCCAAAACAACAAGCAAACCAACAGTCGAAACACGCCAATGAACAACTTAGCGGAGGCCAAGAGTCCCTACTTACGCCAACATGCCGACAACCCGGTCAACTGGCAGGAATGGGGTCCTGATGCACTGAAGCAGGCCAAAGATGAAAATAAACCTTTATTAATCAGCATTGGCTATGCTGCCTGTCACTGGTGTCATGTGATGGAACACGAATCTTTTATGGATAGCAGTGTGGCCAATCTCATGAATGAAAAATTTATACCTATCAAGATCGATCGGGAAGAGCGACCCGACATTGACCAGATTTACATGAATGCCGTACAACTGCTCACAGGTCGCGGGGGCTGGCCCCTAAACGCTTTTGCCTTACCAGATGGCCGACCGTTCTATGCCGGAACATACTATCCAAAAGAGCAATGGAAGCAAGTACTGGCGCAGATGTCCGATGTGTACTTACACGAATATGAAAAGGTAGAACAGCAAGCCCATCAATTAACACAAAACATAAAACGACAGGAAGTGATTACTGTTCCGGGAGACAGCACCCTGGCATTCTCCGAGACCACCTATGCCGGTATATATAAGAACAGCTCTACAGACAGGGTCGGTTGGCGAGACATGATTGATTTTCAAAAAGGTGGGTATAAACGTGCGCCAAAATTTCCCTTGCCCATTGGTTGGGAGTTCCTGTTGCAATACCAATACCTGACCGGCAATGAAGAAGCCCTGCAGGCGGTAAAGGTGACACTTGACAAAATGGCCAAAGGTGGTATTTATGATCAGCTTGGTGGAGGCTTTGCGCGTTATTCCACTGATGCCGAATGGTTTGTCCCACACTTTGAAAAAATGCTGTACGACAATGGTCAGCTCATCAGCCTCTATGCACATGCGTATAAAGTAACAAAACAAGAAACTTATGCCAAGGTGATCCGGGAAACCCTCCAATTTATCGACAGAGAAATGACGGACCCTAAAGGAGGATTTTATTCTTCTTTGAATGCAGACAGTGAAGGAGAAGAAGGTAAATTCTATGTCTGGACTCAGAACGAAATAAATAAAATACTGGGTGAAAAGAACGCCAGGCTTATTTCCGATTATTACCAGTTGAAAAAATCTGGCAATTGGGAACACAATAAAAATATCCTTTACCGGAAAGAAAACTTAAAGGAATTTACCAAAGACCACCAACTCACCGTTGCGCAGTGGGAACAGTCACTTGCTAAGGCTAAAGCCCGGCTGCTGTTAGAACGGGATAAACGCATCCGACCGTCTACAGATAACAAAATACTCACCAGCTGGAATGCACTCATGCTGAAAGGCTATGTTGACGCCTATTTGGCCCTTGGCAATAAGGAATACCTAAAATCAGCCATCAGAAATGCCCAATTTTTAGAAGAAAATATGGTTCGTGACAATGGTCGATTGTGGAGAAACTATAAAGACGGCGAAGCGGCAATTGAGGCGTTTTTAGACGACTATGCATTACTGGCCGATGCTTACATCCTTCTTTATCAGGCCACTTTCGATGCGCACTGGCTGAATCAAGCGAGAACCGTCACAGATTACGCCATCGCACACTTCAGGGATGATGCAAGCGGTATGTTTTATTATACTTCTGATCAATCGGAAACGCTCATCGCCCGAAAGATGGAAATTAGCGACAATGTAATTCCAGCCTCAAACTCGGTGATGGCCCATGTGTTGTACAAATTGGGCGAATATTACTACCACAAGCCCTACATCAACATGAGCAAAACCATGTTAAACCACGTGTCGGAAGAAGTCACGCGGGGCGGGCCATACCATGCCAATTGGGCAATGCTTATGGGCTTAATGACTCATAAGCCTTTTGAAGTTGCCATTATGGGTGCCCAGGCCATACAGAAAAATCAAGCCATTCAGAAGTCGTATCTTCCTACCTCATTATTTATGGGAGGCCAGGTGGAAAATTTGCCATTGCTCAAAAACAAGCGGTCAGAAAACCAAACGTTGATCTATGTCTGCCGGAATAAAGCTTGTAAACGCCCGACAGCCGAGGTCTCCGCAGCCCTTGGACAAATCGCGGATGAGCACGAATAAATTGAAAGAAGAATGAAGCGAAGCCTCAAAGATTTCCAGATCACTAACTTCAAAAGCTACACGCGAACCCTCATCAGATCAACTTTTTGAAAGTCGCTGAGCCATAAAGCGTCTCCACCTTGCCTGCGGCAGGCCCATGACAATGTCCACAGTGAAGCATACTTTGCAATGAAGAATCTACCTACTAAACACCTATCTCAAGCGCCGGTCGTTTTCTAAGGGCTACTTACCTTTGATTATGTCATCGGCCTATTTATTAGGCATACCGGGCGTGCGATCAATCAGAAATTCGTCCATTCTTGTATTTTTCCGGAGATACCACATGGGCTCATAAAATGTGTTTCACCATTAGGCGAAGGGGTACCCATCCCCCATGGACAGACCGGGACAAAAGCCCCACGAAATAACAATATACATGGAGCGTAAATATAAAATTAGTGGCATGACTTGTAATGGCTGTAGGGACCATGTACAGGAAAAACTACTAAAAATGGAAGGGGTAGTTCATGTTACAGTTAATTTGGAGAGAGGTGAAGCAACTGTAGAAATGGATTCCCACCCTGCCATTGAAACAATGCAAACAACTTTTGATGATGCGATCTACGCCATCCACCTGCTAGGCAGTCAACCCGATGTGCAAAATCTGACACCCAAGCCCTTGCCTGGCGGCACTGGCATTTGGTACTGTCCCATGCATTGCGAAGGTGAGAAGGTCTACAGTCAGCCTGGCGATTGTCCGGTTTGCGGGATGGATTTAGTGGAAGAAGCCCAACTTCAACCAACAGATCAACATTATACCTGCCCCATGCACCCAGAGGTAATTAGCGGTGAACAAGGTGCTTGTCCTGAATGTGGTATGGCACTGATTCCAGTGGAAGTAGACGAATCAGCAGAAAACAAAACCTACAAAACCTTATTATCGAAATTTTGGATAGCGGGCATTTTCACGGTACCCATTTTTTTAATTGCAATGTCTGAAATGCTCCCGGAAAATCCCCTCCTCTCCGTGGCCGCATGGAAATATTGGGGATGGGTACAACTCACTCTTTCCATTCCAGTGGTGTTTTATGCAACATGGATGTTTTTCAAACGTGCGTACAGTTCCATCATCCGTAGAAGTCCCAACATGTTCACACTTATTGGCATTGGTGCAGGTGTAGCGTGGCTATTCAGTTTAATCGGTCTTCTGTTCCCTGAAATATTCCCAGATCAGTTTAAATCCGGAGAGGAAACAGTAAATCTTTATTTTGAGGCCGCAACGGTCATTTTGACATTGGTACTTTTAGGGCAGCTATTGGAAGCAAGGGCACATGGCAAAACCAACCGTGCGATCAAAGAGCTTCTCAAATTAGCTCCCAATACTGCCACGCTATTGATAAATGGATTTGAATCCAAAGTAAAAATCGAGGACATTAAAGTCGGCGACCTACTTCGGGTCAAGCCCGGTGAAAAGATCCCTGTGGATGGCACTATACATGAAGGAAAAAGCACCATAGATGAATCAATGATAAATGGTGAACCCATTCCTGTGGTGAAATCTGAAGGTGAGCAAGTGACCTCAGGCACCATCAACGGACAAAATTCTTTTGTGATGAAGGCCGAGAAAGTCGGTGCTGATACGCTTTTGTCACAGATCATCGCCATGGTCAATCATGCGAGTCGAAGCAGGGCGCCCATTCAAAATCTGGCAGATAAAATATCAGGATACTTTGTGCCTATTGTGATTGGCGTTTCCATCCTCACGTTTGTTCTCTGGATGATATGGGGACCAGCACCCAAATTGGTTTATGCTTTTGTAAATGCCATAGCCGTACTGATTATTGCCTGCCCCTGTGCGTTAGGGCTGGCCACACCAATGTCGGTGATGGTGGGTGTGGGCAAAGGAGCTAAAATGGGTGTACTCATTAAAAATGCCGCATCGCTCGAAAAAATGAATAAAATAGATGTGTTGATTATTGATAAAACCGGAACAATTACCGAAGGCCGGCCTTCCGTTGAGCATATAATCTTAGCCAGTGGTTATCAGTTAGATCGTATCATTGAGGTGGTGGCATCCGTCAATCAACAAAGTGAACATCCGTTGGCTGCCTCCATGGTTCGTTATGCCAAAGAGAAGGGTATCACACCGCTACCCATTACTCATTTTGAGTCCATCACGGGTAAAGGTGTAAAGGGGATCATCAATGGACAGGTGGTCATCATTGGTAATGAAAAATTACTAGTGGTAGAAAATATCGCGATGGATCCGACACTTTTGAAGCAAGCGAAAAAAGAACAAACCAAGGGGAAAACAGTATCATTTGTAGCAATTGATGAAATACTTGTGGGATTTGTGGTCATCACTGACGCCGTTAAACCAACGAGTAAGCAAGCCATTATTGACTTGCAATCAAAGGGTATTGACGTGGTCATGATGACCGGTGACCATGCCCTGACAGCCAACGCTGTAGCCAATGCATTACACCTGGATGACTTTCAGGCAGACTGCCTGCCCGAAGACAAGCTCAACAGGGTAAAATCACTTCAGTCAACCGGAAAAAACGTAGCGATGGCTGGTGATGGCATCAACGACGCTCCTGCACTGGCCCTGGCTGACGTGGGCATTGCGATGGGCACCGGTACTGATGTGGCCATCGAAAGCGCGGCAATTACTTTGGTCAAAGGTGACTTACAGGGAATAGTCAAAGCTTATGGTTTAAGCCATCAGGTAATGAAAAACATTAAACAAAACTTATTCTTTGCATTGCTCTACAATACGCTGGGCATTCCAATGGCAGCGGGTGCCCTCTTTCCATTTTTTGGTATTTTACTTTCGCCCATGCTGGCCGCACTGGCCATGAGCTTCAGTTCTGTATCGGTGATATCGAATGCCCTGCGACTAAGGACACAAACAATTAATTAACAGGAAAACACGGAATGGATTTTATGACCTCTCAACGAGCGGCACAACTAATCTGATTCTTAAATGGAAAAAGCCCCACGGTAATACACAAGTTGGAAAAATCCTTTCTCCAACTTCATAGGTTCCAAATGGCTTCCGCGGTGAGGACAGGCGCACACTTCGACAGGCGCACACTTCGACATGCTCAGTGGGGCAGTTGGTAGAGAAGTATTAGCAGCTTTGGATTTTGTAGTACACCTGCAGGCTGGGGGTCTTGTCCGGATGGAAGGGGCAGTTTAGCCGCAGGTGCTTGTCGGGTTTCAGGCCATAGTGGTCGAGGACCTGGGATAGGGTGAGCTGCTGTTTGATGTCTGATATCTCCATTGAAGAAAACAGTTTGATTTTATTTTTCAAGACTTATCATTCACAATTTTAAACCATCAATCTGATTGAAG
>CAYOEV010000029.1:0-31922 GCA_964403075.1 uncultured Roseivirgaceae bacterium
GGGACTAAACGCCATGCTTCGCTTAGATAAGGGAGATACCATTATACTAGCGGCGCCGGCAACATCAGTGAGGGCATCCCATTTACCCAGATCTTCGTAGGAAAACCATTTTTTGCCTGTGGACAATCATGATATGTTCACCTATCACCATATCCATAGGTGGTTGAAAAGAATGCATTGAATGATTCAAATAAAAGCAGCGGATGTATAAGCTTCATCAATTTTAAACAGTCTTGTCAAGTTTACATAGGTTTTATATTTGAGCCAGTGCCTGTTCAATGTCCCAGATGATGTCAGCCGGGTGTTCCACTCCGATGGACAGGCGCACCAGCGAGTCACTGATATTCAGGTCTTTGAGATCCTGGTCTTCCATGCCGGCGTGGGTCATCGTTTTAGGGTGCTGGGCCAGGCTCTCGGTGCTACCCAGGCTCACGGCCAGCTTCACCATTTGGAGTGAATTCAGGAATCTGAATGCTTCCTTTTCACCGCCATCGATGTAAAATGAAACCATGGCTCCCGGTCCTGTGCATTGTTTTTGGTATATCTCATAATACCTGCTTCCCTCCTTGAGCAGCCCCAAATAGTGGACACCCAAAACCTTTGAATGCTGCGCCAGAGATTGGGCAACGGCCAGGGCATTTTGCTGTTGCTTTTCCATTCTCATCTTCAGTGTTTCCAGGCTTCGCATCAGCAGCCAGCCCGTCCACGGCCCTGCCATGTTGCCAAGGAAGGTGCGTAGGGTCTTCACGCGCGACATAATTGCCTGGCTGCCTAAAACAGCTCCTGCAATCACATCACTGTGCCCGCCAATGTATTTGGTGGCCGAATAGATAACAATGCTGGCTCCGTGCTGAAGCGGATGCTGCCACAGTGGGCCCATGTAGGTGTTGTCAACGGCTACATAAGCCGGGCGATCAGGTGTGCTGTACTTTTTGGCAATGCTGGCGCATTCCTCAATATCAACAAGATCATTGGTGGGGTTGGCCGGGGTTTCGATAAAAATCAAGGCCAGCTTGTCGGCCTTGCCTGACTTTTCAAGCATGGATTCAATTTCGTCTCTTCGCTGGCCCGGCCTGAACCCAAGCGTTTCAATGCCCATACCGGGAAGAAAGTGTCTGATGAAGTGATCAGTACCTCCGTAGAGGGGGTTACTGAAGAGCAGAAGGTCGCCGGGTTTTAAAAACTCCAGCAGCACGGTACTGATGGCAGACATGCCACTTTCAAAAACTGCACAGTCGTCTGCCTTGTCCCAAAGGCGGAGTCGGTTTTCAAGGATCTCGAGATCGGGATTGTTGATCCGGCTGTAGATCAGTCCCAACTCCTCGTTGGGTAATTTTTCCCTTTTGCCGTACGCCACTTCAAAAAAAGCCTTTCCCTCTTCGGCACTGTTAAAAACAAAAGTTGACGTTTGAAAGATGGGGCATTTAATGGCACCCTCAGACAATGCCGGCTTGTAGCCGTGCGACATCATCAAACTTTCCGGCTGAAAGGCGTGATACTGAACAGTTAATTCATCCATGTGCATTCATTTTTTCGGGTAAGTAAAGCGAAAATACCTTTTCTTTCGCACCATGACCATGAGAAACGGCAGCGCTCAAAATGAGATTCCCAATTCCACGTTGGCACTGTTGTGGCCCAAATTGGGACTCTTTAAGGCTGCGTTGGAGACATGCCGGATAGAAAATCGTGTATCCAGTCGAAATGAGCCAAAACCATGACGCAGCCCGAGGGCAGCAATGTCTGAAAAGGCAAATCCTTTGGCCTGGCGTTCGGTAGCTAAGTTCATGTACATGGGACCGCTGCTTACCAGCAAGTAGGCAGCCAAGCGCGGGGAAAGTTTTCGCTTTACCAATAACCCCAGATTCAGGACGTATTCATTTATCACCCGCGGTTGGGTGTACAACTCCCGAAGCTCGAGATAGTTGTCGCCCTGGTCGGGCCGAATGGAAAATTTATTGAGCACTTGATAATCCACACGGTAATAGGAGGGCTCGGCTACTGCCTCCAGTCCCCATTTTTCTCCCTCTTTGAGTGTCCGGAACACCTGTAATTTAAAAAACTCTGCCCGGTACTTATAGTTGTTTGAGTTGAAGGGAAATTCCTGCTGACTACCTCTGCCATAGGCCACACCTAGGTAGTATCGTTTGGTCTGACCAGTAAGTTTCAGACAAACCAAACAGGCGATAAGGACGAGACTCTTACGTATCATTTAAAAATTCTAAACTAGTCAGATTTTGTCGCCTCTTCGATCCGGGTAGCAGAAAGTAATGTTGCAAGCAGGACATATCACCCATTAACGATTAAATCCTTGGGATAACCGGACTACCGGCACCCGGCTGGGGGTCCTTTACCGTATGTCCGTCAGGTAATTTTTGTGGTAAGCGCTAAGGTTGTCTAGTCTTTTGTATTTATCAGCGATGGGAATGGTTTTAAAGGATCAACTAAATAGCTTATATTTCAAATCGGAAATACTTTATAGATGCCTGTGATGAGTTCCCTAAGTGCTTTGAAATACCTGAGTGTGCTGACTTTGCCAGCACTGGCCATGGTCTCGTTTACACACACGGGGTGGATCACTTTTGCGCCGATGATCGAAGCATTTGTATTGATTCCTATTTTGGAGCTTTGTTTCAAACCTAACCGGCAGAATCTTTCTAATGCAGAAGAAGCCCTAAAAAAAAACAATCGCTGGTACGACCTGATGGTGTACCTGGTGGTGCCCGTACAGTTTGTTTGTCTTTGGTTTTTTTTGAATGCCATGCAAACGCCGGACCTCTCCGGTCTGACGGTGGCTGGACGAATTACGGCCATGGGACTGCTTTGTGGAGTCATGGGCATCAATGTGGCCCACGAGTTGGGTCATCGAAATAAGCCCTATGAGCAGTGGATGGCCAAGTTATTACTAATGACTTCTCTCTACATGCATTTTTTCATTGAGCACAACCGTGGTCATCATCGACGGGTAAGCACGAAGGAGGATCCCTCTTCGGCGCGCTACGGCGAGATGCTTTATGTGTTTTGGATGCGGTCGGTTTGGGGGGCCTACCGTTCGGCCTGGCATTTGGAAGCGGAGCGACTGAAGAAAAAGGGCCTGAGTGGGTGGTCTATTCACAATGAAATGCTTTTGTTTCAATTGATGCAAGTAGCTCTGGTTATTGGCATTTACCTATTCTTTGGCAAACTGGTCGTATTTTATTTCATCCTGGCTGCCGTCATGGGCTTCTTATTGTTGGAAACGGTCAACTACATCGAACATTATGGTTTATCACGGAAAAAGGAGGACCATCGCTACGAACGGGTCATGCCCTGGCACAGTTGGAACTCTGACCACATGGTAGGTCGACTCCTTCTTTTCGAGCTCTCCCGACACTCAGACCACCACTTCATTGCCAGTAGAAAATACCAGATACTCAGACACCTGGACGAAAGTCCGCAAATGCCTACCGGCTATCCGGGTATGATGTTACTGGCCATTTTGCCTCCACTGTGGTTTGCTGTGATGAACCGGCGGATTCAGGCATTTACACGTTCAGCCAGTACGACAGCTTGATGACTAGGGTGCGGTTGACCGGCTCGAGCGTGGGTGTGAGGTAATTGTCCGTGTAGACGATAAACAGGTCGGATACCGGCTTGAACCGCCATTGGAAACGGTGATTCTGACTGAATCGGTTGGTTTGTGTATTGTACTGCAAAAAGGAGGTAAAAAAGAGGTTATTGGTGACGGTAAAATCCACGCGAGGACCTAGTAAAAGAAACTTCGCACTATTGAAAGGTTCAGGTAAATCCAACTGGTTATAATCGGCACTTAGATCTACATTCAGGAAGGGAGGAGCCCGGAAGGTCAACGTTCCTACAATACCTATTCGGGTGCCGTTGAAGAAACTACCAAAACCTCCACGTGCCCGCAGGCTCACTATTTTTCTGGGATCGGATCGGTATTCCAGGTAGCCAAAGGTAGATCGATATTCTTCGTCTGCTGGTAACTCCAGTCCATCTGTATTGGTTGGATCAAAGGGATCTAGCAACGTGATCATTTCAGTTTGGTAGCCAATCTCCATCGACGAGCGATTCAGCGTATTGATGTCATAGTTCAATTCGATTCGTCTGTCTAGCAGTCCCCAGTTGACCTCATCGAGTGTATGCCGGTATTCAATATTCGGTCCATGTCTTTGGATCCAGTTGGAGTTGACGAAAAAGTCGTATTCAATTTCCCCGCCCTGGGTATGTATACCGGTGCGCTGCACAAAGCCGACTTCTGCATTGTAATTATCCCCCACGCTTGAATTGACCACGTTCAATCTCAAACTTGGTGTGCGGTATTGTAGAAAGGTGCCAAAGGTGTAAGCTTTATCCGGGTTATTGGGCTCGAAAGATCGGTAATAATGGAAGTCTCCAGACCACCGGTTGTTTACCGTGGCCAGGTTGTAGTCTACCCCGAACACGCGGTTAAATTCTGTGGTACTGTCTCGACGGTTCAGGTTTTCGGTAAGGCCCCGATTTTCATTGAAGACGGTATTCAGGGAATCGTTGGTCAAGCGGTCAACGGCGTTTCTATTGACTGCGGTGAAGACAATATTGGATCTTTTGAACACCTGGCGCTGAATGGCTATCACAGAATAATTCTGAATGGGCTGTGCCGTTTCTTCATCCGCTGCGGTGGCGATGTTCAGCGCCCCTACACGCCATTTTTCACCAATTTTTCCACTTAGTCGGGTACCGGCAATTATGGGTATTTGTCTCACAACGCCGGCACTGTCTCTGGCGATGCCAATTCTCCTCGAAAAAAATGGACGGGTGCTTCCAAAAGCACCCTGCGAAAACAAGTCCTGGTTTTCCAGGAAAAACTGCCTTCGCTCCGGGAAGGAAATCTCAAAACGCGACAAGTTGGTTACCTGCCTGTCTGCCTCCACCTGAGAGAAATCTGGATTAACTGTAAAATCCAGATTGAGCGCATTGGAAACGCCGATTTTTGCATCAAATCCCGCATTGAAGGTATTTTCACCTGTATTTTCTTCAAAGTTACGGTCTGCAACGCCGGTAACGTAAGGGATGAAAGAGATATTGGCACCCTGTTCTGGTGGTGGTGCATCCCATATCAGTCGACCCGTGTAGAGCAAATCAGATGAACTAAAATTGAGTGGCGTGCTGATCCACCCACTCCTTTCATTCAACTTTTGGTTGTTTCGGAGAATTTGCAGCCCCCACGACGGAATGGAATTGTAGCGGATGGATTTGAATGGTATGGCCATCTCTGCCATCCAGGAGGAGTCGTTGTAAGTGGTGGCGGAGAACCATTTATTGTCCCAATCATCCGCCACACGACCCCCTAACGTGACTAGACCGTCACGTTGTACGTTGAATGGGGTAATTTGAAAAGTAAATCCATTGGACTGGTCATTGAAAGGGTCAAAATAAATACTCACATTGTCGTTAGATCCCCAGTCAAAATCTCTGCGCAATGTTTGGCTTATAGGTACACCGGGGAGGGAATCTTCGCAGTAAATCCCCACGTACAAGAATTCTTCGTCGTAGGTCATCCGCACAAAAGTTTCGTCCCAACTTTTGATTGAATCTGCAGGAAAGTTCTGGTAGAAATTCGCGGTTAGCTCTGTTTTTGCCCACAGATCTTCGTTCAAAACACCGTCTAGTTCAGGTTTTTCATAGGTCCGTTCAATGCGATAGTTTTTGGTTTGAACGGGTTGCGCCAGAAGAGAAGAAAAAGTAAATACGAGGAGGGGGAGGAATAAGAATGGAGATTTAATCACCACTGCTATCGAGTTGATTCTTTTTGGCTATTTTCCTGAGTACTTCTCTGTCGCTCGTCACTTTAGGGTCAGAAAAAATGTAGGCAGATAAATCAGCCACCACGCCTGGCTTAAAACCCAATTTGATGGCTATGCGCTCGCAGAATTGAATTTCGTTCTTGTGTACCCGCTTATCAATTTTCATCATCTGTACGATGCTGTACAAGTGCTCAAACTTCTCATCTTCAGGCAATTCATTCAGGTCCTGATGAGAAAGTTTAGGATGTGCAATAAGCTCGTCAATTTGAGTTTCTGAAAGCCCCAAACGCAGACCTACATCGTGGAGTAAATTCATTTCTTGGGGAGCCATATGGCTATCGGCCTTAGAAAGTAAGGCAAGTATGCTGAGTTGATCTTCTGCGGATAACATGGCGGAAAGTTAAATGAAATCGATAATATGAATGAATAACAAGGATCATACCGCTTTTTTCTTGAAATGGTTCGAGAAAAGTGGGGGAAAGTTTTTTTACTACAGTTCCACGGGTATAATTTTACATCATGCACAGTTATACTTACTGGTGGTACGATGATTCAACAATGCTGAGCCGCTAGTGGTACGTTTAAAGAACTAAGAGTTTGAACCCCGCAAGAGCGGGGTTTTTTGTTTTTATGGAAAAATACCGATTCAATACCCGCACAAGGCGCATATTGGCAGATACCATCTCTCCGGTGAGTGCTTACCTGAAACTGAGAGATCAGTTTGCGGACGCCATTTTACTGGAAAGTACGGACTTTCATGCCGCTGCGAATGCGAGGTCTTACCTGTGCTGCAATTCGCTGGCAGAATTCAAAGTAGCTGGCCGGGCTATCCAAAGAAAATACCCCGATGGTGCCTCCAAAAATTCTTCAGAAACCGGTGCTACGGAGGCGTTTAAATCATATCTGGCTCAGTTTGAGGCATTGGATCAGGTAGGCAATGACCTGGCCGTAGGTTTTTTTGGATTTACCAGCTACCAGGGGGTTACACATTTTGAGTCCATTGAATTGGCTCAGGTGGATTGGCGTTTTCCAGACATGCTGTATCGCTTCTTCAAATATGTGATTGTGTTCGATCCTTATCGCAACGCTTGTTACCTGATGCAGCACACTTTCTCCGATGAAAGGGATACGTTGGACCACATTGAAAATTTACTCTTTCAGCGAAATATTCCCTCTTTTGACTTTCATGTGACCGGGGAGCGATTATCCAATCTGACTGACGCGCAATATTTGGAGATGGTGGAAAAAGGAAAATATCACTGCCAGCAGGGGGATGTTTTTCAATTGGTACTCTCCCGTGCATTTAAACAGTCGTTTGCCGGCGATGAATTTCAAGTATACCGGGCACTGAGGTCCATCAATCCTTCCCCATATTTGTTTTATTTCGACATGGGGAATTTTAAATTAATGGGATCTTCCCCTGAGGCTCAGTTGGTGGTGCACGACGGGGAGGCGGTCATACATCCAATTGCGGGCACTTTTCGCAGGACGGGTGATGACGCGGCAGACGCGGCACTGGCCAGAAAACTGATGGCCGACCCGAAGGAAAATTCAGAGCACGTGATGCTGGTGGATCTGGCGCGTAACGACCTGAGTCGTTTTTGTGATGAGGTGGTGGTAGAAGAGTTTAAAGAAATTCAATATTTCTCTCATGTCATCCACCTGGTGTCGCGTGTCAGCGGCCGAGTGAAGTCCAACTATTCAGGACTCGACGTTTTTGCGTCTACTTTTCCTGCTGGTACATTAAGTGGGGCACCAAAGTACCGTGCCCTGGAGTTGATCGACGTCTACGAGTCTGAACCACGTGGTTATTACGGGGGTGCCATTGGCTTTGTAGATTTGAATGGAAACATGAATCAGGCCATCATGATCCGTACCCTAAAAAGTCAGGACAACCAGCTCCATTATCGGGCCGGCGCGGGCATTGTTTCGGCTTCTACACCTGAAAATGAATTGAATGAAGTGTACAATAAGGTGGCTGCCCTTGAAGCCGCTATTCGTGGTGCAGAGGAGATTGTGAGATGAGGCGGGTATTGGTCATTGATAATTACGATTCTTTCACTTATAACCTGGTGCACATGTTGCGTGAATTAAAGGTACCTACCGAAGTGAAGCGGAATGACCAGCTGGCGTTGGAAGAAGTTGCCGACTACGATAGCGTGTTGTTATCTCCCGGGCCCGGACTGCCAGCCGATGCGGGGCTAATGCCTGAGCTCATTGCGCGCTACGCTGGTAAAAAATCCATATTGGGGGTTTGTTTGGGTCATCAGGCGCTTGCCGAACATTTTGGTGGTCGCCTGGTCAACCTGCCTCAGGTGTACCATGGGGTAGTTACCCCCATTCATGTGACGGCGGAAGACCCCATACTGAAAGGGTTGCCTCAGACTTTTGAGGTATGTCGATACCATTCATGGATTGTAGACCATCCGGATTTTCCTGATTCCTTATTGATTACTGCTCAGGATGCAGACGGTACGATCATGGCTTTTCGACACCGTGAATTTCCTTTGTACGGACTGCAGTTTCATCCAGAGTCTATAATGACGCCACACGGTATGGAGATGATCAAAAACTGGATACGCTCATGAAAGAAATACTGAATCGACTGATGCGTTTTGAGCCTCTGTCACGTGAGGAGGCCAGTGAAGTGCTTAGAAAAATGGCAGCCGGGGAATACAACCTGAGTCAGATGGCGGCCTTCCTTACGGTTTTTGTCATGCGCGCCATTCGCGTGGAGGAGTTGGAGGGTTTCAAAGATGCCATGCTGGAATTATGCGTGAAAGTGGATGTAGGAGACCATGACGCCATGGATCTTTGCGGAACAGGCGGAGATGGCAAGGATACTTTTAACATCAGTACCCTGTCTTCATTTGTGGTGGCAGGGGCCGGTCAGCCGGTAGTCAAACATGGCAACTATGGGGTGTCGAGCATTTGCGGCTCTTCAAATGTGCTGGAGTACCTGGGCTGTCGCTTTACCAATGACCAGGACACCATCAAAAGGAGCCTGGATGCCTCAGGTATTTGTTTTCTTCACGCCCCATTGTTTCATCCAGCAATGAAAAATGTAGCCCCTGTTCGCAAGGAGCTGGGCATTAAGACTTTTTTCAACATGCTCGGGCCGATGGTGAATCCAGCCTCGCCCGGCAAGCAATTGGTGGGTGTATTTAGCCTGGAACTGGCGCGTCTTTATGGCTACCTGTACCAGCAATCGGGAAAACAATTTGGGATCGTGCACGCCCTGGATGGCTACGATGAAATTTCCTTGACCGGACCTTTTAAACTCATCACCGCAGCTGCGGAAAACATCCTGACACCGGCAGATGCGGCACTGAACACCTTACAGCCGGCCGCAATTTCAGGAGGAGAAACCGTAGCCGAAGCGGCAGAAATATTTGTGCGTGTGTTAGAGGGTAAGGGAACTGACGCGCAGCGTCAGGTGGTTTTAGCCAACGCTGGGATGGCGCTGGCCGTAGCCGAAAATTTACCGTTGACATCAGGCGTGGCCACAGCCACTGAATCGTTGGCATCCGGTCGGGCCTTGCAGGCTTTTAAGCAATTCATAGAAATCAACCATTGATGCATATACTGGACGAAATCGTACAAAGTAAAAGAAAGGAGGTGACCGAGCGAAAGGCGCTATTCCCCGTGAAGTTGTTGGAAGCCAGCATTTTTTTCGCCGGACAGTGCGTCTCTATGCGGAAATATCTCCAACGTCCGGATAAGGTGGGAATCATTGCGGAATTTAAGCGCAAAAGTCCTTCAAAGGGATGGATCAACCACATCGCAGAAGTAGAACGCACCTCCATCGGTTACATGCAGGCAGGCGCTTCTGGCTTGTCGGTGCTCACCGACGGACCCTATTTTGGTGGTGAAAATGAAGACTTGCTCACGGCGCGAAAATTCAATTTTTGTCCCATCCTCAGGAAAGACTTTGTGGTGGACGAATATCAGGTAATTGAAGCCAAATCTATTGGGGCAGATGCGGTCTTGCTTATAGCCCGCATCCTGACGCCAGAGCAGGTGAAATCGCTGACCACATTGGCACATGAGCTGGGGATGGAAGTCTTACTTGAAATTCATGAAGAAAGCGAACTCGACCATGTGATGGTGGGTATTGACCTGGTCGGTATCAATAACCGCAACCTGGACACGTTTGAAACAACCATTGAAACGTCAATTGCGCTGGGATCCAGGTTGCCGGATGGCCCAGTGAAGGTAACTGAGAGTGGTATTTCAGATGCGGAAACCCTGTGGATGTTGGCGCAGGAAGGATTTGAAGGTTTTCTTATTGGGGAACATTTTATGAAGCATGCACGACCTGAAGAAGGATGTGGCCAACTGATTGAGGCATTCAATAAACTGAGACAAACGCATGAAGCTTAAGGTCTGTGGCATGCAACATCCGGACAACATCCGGCAGGTACAGGCAGAGTCGCCCGATTGGATGGGCTTCATCTTCTATGAGAAGTCCCCAAGAGTGATCCGGGAAGATCTACAACTGCAAAATTTCAACGGAATAGAAAAGGTAGGTGTTTTTGTGAATGCCAGCCTTCAGGAAATGGAACGTGCAGTTACTCGTTTTGGGTTAAACCTCGTACAGTTACATGGTGACGAAACCGTGTTTCAAATCCGGGAAATTAAAGAAAAATTGGGCTTACCGGTTATAAAAGTGTTCCGAATACTAGACCAACTGCCGGCAGGGTGGGAGGACTTTAAGTCCGTGGCGGATTATTTTCTTTTCGACACTTCCACCACCACCTACGGAGGAAGTGGGAAACAATTCGATTGGCAAGTATTGGGCACGGTTGATCATCCTTTTCTGCTTAGCGGAGGGATCGGGGAAACAGACATCGTTGAAATTCAGGCATTGGGTTGGTCACATCTGGTAGGCATAGATGTGAACAGTAAGGTAGAGTTAGCGCCAGGCGTAAAAGATGTGCATAAAATCAGGGCAATTAAAAAACAGTTAGCGGGATGAAGTACACAGCAAACGAAAAAGGGTATTACGGAAAATTTGGAGGGGCGTTCATACCGGAAATGCTTCATGCCAATGTACAGGAGTTGAAGGAAAACTATGAACGGATCATGGCCTCTGATTCTTTTCAGTCTGAATTCATGTCATTGCTCCGTGATTTTGTCGGACGGCCCACGCCGCTTTTTTATGCCTCCAGACTAAGTGAACAGTACCAAGCAAAAATTTACCTTAAGCGAGAAGATCTTTGTCATACGGGCGCACACAAGGTAAACAACACCGTAGGTCAGATACTTGTGGCTCGAGCACTCAACAAAAAAGAGATCATTGCAGAAACCGGTGCGGGACAGCATGGCGTGGCCACGGCCACGGTATGTGCGCTCATGGACATGCCCTGCAAGGTATATATGGGTGCGAAGGACATAGATCGTCAGCGCCCCAACGTGGAGCGCATGAAGATGCTCGGTGCGGAGGTAATCCCGGCAACCTCAGGTAGTAAAACCCTTAAAGATGCCACCAATGAAGCCATTCGACATTGGATCAACCATCCGAAGGACACGCATTACATCATAGGGTCTGTGGTGGGGCCTCATCCGTATCCTGACATGGTTGCCCGCTTTCAGGCGGTGATAAGCGAAGAAATGGGTCGTCAGTTGCAAGAGCAGACCGGTAGGAACCTCCCGGATTACGTCATCGCCTGCGTGGGAGGTGGGAGCAATGCAGCTGGTTCTTTTTATCATTTTCTGGATGAGCCGTCAGTAAACCTCGTGGCAGTAGAAGCAGCCGGTCTCGGGGTGTGGAGCGGAAAAAGCGCAGCCACCACCGCATTGGGAAAAGATGGGGTTCTTCATGGTAGCCGTACCTTGGTCATGCAGACGGCAGACGGACAGGTAACAGAACCGCATTCCATCTCAGCAGGTTTGGATTACCCCGGCATTGGTCCGATGCACGCGCACCTGTTTGATAGCGGTCGTGCCCAATTCATTTATGTGGCAGACAAAGCAGCCATGGAGGCCGGTTTTCATTTGAGCCGAACGGAGGGGATCATTCCGGCCATTGAGACGGCCCATGCTTTCGCCGCCCTGGACCAACTGGATTTTTCACCCTCCGATGTGGTGGTCATCAACCTATCGGGGAGGGGTGACAAGGATTTGGACACCTACATTAAATGGAAAAGTGAGCAATAGAATTCAAGAAGCTTTCAAACAACCAGGTGCTCTCAATGTGTACTTTACGGCTGGTTACCCAAATACGGGTGATACATGTAGGGTATTGCACGCTTTGCAGGCGTCAGGGGCAGACATGGTGGAGTTGGGCATGCCTTATTCTGATCCTTTGGCAGATGGCCCCACCATACAGGAAAGCTCGAGTCATTCGCTCCAACAGGGCATGACGATTCACCGCCTGTTCGAGCAACTTGCAGGCATGCGCGAGACGATCACTTTGCCTGTTTTTTTAATGGGCTACCTGAACCCGGTGATGCAGTATGGATTAGAGGCGTTTATAAAAAAAGCGGCAGAAGTGGATGTGGATGGCCTGATTTTGCCAGATGTGCCCATGGATATGTACCGTGAGGTATTTGAACCGCTATGTGCGCAACACGGCCTTTCATTTGTCTTTTTGATTACCCCTGAAACCAGTGAGGCACGCATTGGTGAAATTGATGAAGCAAGCAATGGCTTCATTTACATGGTGTCTTCTTCCAGCACCACAGGAAAAACCCAGGGCATCTCTGCGGAGCAACGTGCCTACTTTGAACGAATCAAGGCCATGAATCTGAAGAATCCTCGAATGATCGGTTTTGGTATTGCTGACCGTGCAGGATATTTGGAGGCCAGTAAGCATGCGGATGGAGTGATCATTGGCAGTGCCTTCATCCGTCAGTTAGAAAAAGATGCTTCTGATAAAGCCATTCACTCATTCATTCAATCGATTAAATCATGATCATACAGTTTGAGCCATCCGCATCTATGGATCAGCGATCCCAGGTCACCCGCCTGTTGGAAGAGCTCAAGTTTAAATCCACCTGGGTAAAGACCCAAAAAGGTGAATACCTGGTGGGTGTGGGAAAATCGGCTTTTGACATTCGTAGCATTGGGCATTTACCAGGCGTAGCAGATGTGCATCAGGTGTCCGATGAATACATGCTGGTATCTTCCAAATGGAAAGTGAAAGATACCGTCATCGACTTGGGCGATGGTGTACAAATAGGGAGCCATGACCTCGCCATTATGGCGGGGCCCTGTAGCATAGAAGGGGAAGAGAACATTCAGCAGATGATTTTACACCTGCAGGAGAACGGCGTGCGCATCATGCGCGGAGGCGTTTTTAAACCGCGCAGTTCACCCTATTCTTTCAGAGGAATGGGCATCGATGGATTAAAAATGTGGCATGAGCAAACCAAGGCTGCAGGCATTAAAATTATTACTGAGGTGATGCAGGTCTCGCAAATCGAAGAAATGTATCCCTATGTAGACATTTACCAGGTGGGTGCACGCAATACCCAAAATTTCAATTTGCTTGATGAGTTGGGTAAGGTAGACAAACCGGTGATGATCAAAAGAGGTATTTCCGGCACAATTGATGAATTACTGTATAGCGCTGAATATGTTTTTTCCGGGGGCAATGAGCGGCTGCTGCTTTGCGAGCGCGGTATTCGAACGTACGAGCGGGCGTCCCGAAATACCTTCGACATCAATGCCATTCCCATATTGAAAGAAAAAACACATTTGCCGGTCATCGCGGACCCTTCACATGGTATTGGCCTGCGCGAGCATGTATCGGCAGTGGCCATGGCTGCCGTGGTGGCTGGCGCAGATGGTGTAATTGTGGAAACCCACAAAAATCCGGAAAAAGCATTTTCAGATGCGCGCCAAACGCTTGATTACAAGGAGAGTGCAGACATGATTAAAAAATTAAGGGAATTGAACAGTTGGAGAAAATTATGAAACAGGTCTACGACAAATACACGCAGGAGGATCGGGAAGTATGGAAACTGCTATACAACCGTCAGTTGGAACGGTTTCCTGACAGTGCCAGTGAGGCGCATTTATCGGGAATGGACATCATCGGGTTCAGCGCGGATGAAATTCCTAGCTTTGATGCGATCAACGACGTGTTGCGCAAACAAACCGGTTGGTCTCTGGTGGTGGTGCCGGGTATAGTTCCAGACTACACCTTCTTTGAATTGATGGCCAACCGTCGCTTTCCAGCCACGACCTGGCTTCGAAAAATGAAGGAGTTGGATTATTTGGAAGAACCGGACATGTTTCACGACGTTTTTGCGCATGTTCCCTTATTGACCAACCAAGCCTTTGTGGATTTTCTGGAAGCCATCAGCAAAATTGGCCTGGTGTACAGTGGCAATGAAGCTGCCATCTACGAGTTGTCTAAGCTGTACTGGTACACCGTTGAGTTTGGACTCATCAAAGAATCGGCAGGTCTTCGTATTTACGGTGCCGGTATTTTGTCTTCTGCAGGCGAAACCGATTACAGTCTTTCAGCTGTGCCGCACAAACATGGATTTGATGTACAACAAATTATGGCATCAGATTACCGGAAAGATGTATTTCAAACGCAATATTTCGTCATCGATGATTACGCCCAGTTGTACGACAGCATCTCAGAGATTGAGGAACAGATGGCCCGTTACAGTAGTCAGGTGACGGCCTGATTATATGAGTGAGTAGGGTAAAAATTCGCTCACATCTCCGTCGTAACGGTGCACCTCCCGAATGATGGACGAACTGATAGGGGCCAACTCAGGAGAAGTGATCAAGAATACCGTTTCCAAACCGTCGTTCAGATAACGATTGAGTTGAGAAATACTGTTTTCATATTCAAAATCTGTGGTGTTGCGCAGTCCGCGGATCAAAAAGCCGGCTTGGTACTTATCGGCCAGGTTGGCGGTCAGCTCGTTGTAGGTGATTACTTCCACACGTGGGTCATTGCTGTAGACAGACCGAATGCGTTCGATCATGTAGTCTAACTTAAAATAGCGGCGGTTTTTATCTGGGTTGTGACCAATGGCGATGATCACCTTTTCGAATAATTGGAGTGACCGGTCCACAATGTCCGCATGACCCTTCGTAAAGGGATCAAAGGAGCCTGGAAAGATGGCCGTGCGCCCCATCATTCACACAGGTAGATGTTGGTCGAATCGAAATACTGATGCTCTGGCAATTCATCAAACTCAAAGGAGTACCTGAGATACCCGGGTCTGGCGCCAAAAGAGATGTTTCTGATGTATTTCTTAAGTAATTCTATATGCGGAGAATTGTGTTTCATTGCCCCCCAGAAAATCACCTTCGATGTTTTCTGATTCAAGCCTACTTCCTTAAATACCAACATGATGAACCTGAGAAAATCCTGACTCTCCTTAACAGCAAACTGATTGTAATAGAGTAGCTTTCTCTTTTCGCTTACCAGGATATGTAGAATGTTGCCATCCAGGTTGCAAAACATGGATTTTTCATGGGAGTGGTCGTCGTATTTCATCACGCCTTCGATCAAGGCGCTTCCCTGATGTAATACCTGCACATTTTGTGTCGGATAGGTTTCTTTAAACCAGGCATCTAACTTGCTGTCATTGGCAAAAACCGTCACATGGTCGGAGGAAATTTGCTTGTAAAAGTCCAATACTTCCGTCTTCTTCACTTCGCTGCTGATGGAGAGATAATCCATCATGGCTTCTCGAGCAAATAGATTAGTGGGCACCAGTGCAAACTTGTGCGTTTTCACGGCTAATTTAACCTTAGACCAGAATCCCGCTTTCAGTACCGCATGGTCCTGGTAAAGCCCTCGTAGGGCATCTATTCGCGCATTGACGGTTTTTACACCTTCCAGTCTGTAATCTTCAAGGAGCACCAGACTGTTGTCAGTTTCATCTACAACAGCGACTTGAACATCCCGAATACCAACATTTAAGCAGAGGGCGTAGGTTTGAAGCGCATCGACATCAAATTTGGCCGATTTGACCTTTACAATGGGCTGATGTGTCAGTGTAGCGCTCAAAATTACTCTCCCCAGTTACCCGTCGTGGTGACCTGATCACGACTCCCGAACCGCAAAGGCTTCTTGGATTTGTATTCATTTTCTTCGTTTCTGGTCGGATTGATAGGTTTCGGATTTTTGACCTCGATAAGATCGACAGTCACTCCTGATTTTTCCTGAGTATCTGCCCAGATCAAAAACTTTGTCTTTGGTTTTACACCGGGCACGTAGGGCAAATCTTCTGGATCAAAATCTGGATACCGCCGTTTGTTGAATAGGGAATCGGCCACAGATACCGTACCCAGTGTATCTATGTCTACAATTACGCTGTCCTGGCCGTAGGAGAGTTCGAATATTTTTTCTGTCCGCTCCGTCAGGTAAAATTCACCATTCTTCACAAAATCAATCAACTTGTCCCAATCACTGGTGAAATCACCATTTACCGTCTGGTAAGCAATTTCTGCCTCCCTGATTAATTTCAGTTTGTCAATTATACGTTTTTCACCTTGCTTGATGACTCGAGCTTGCCGGATGGAAGAGTTGATGCTGTCGAACAGATAATAGGCGAGGGCAAGGGCAACAATCGCGAAAACAATGGTCAGTATGGAGGTCTTGTTCATGGTTAGAGGCGAGTTTTTTTACAATAATAATTAATGGTAACAATTCAGCGAGTTTTAATCGCTTTTCCTGGTGAATTTAAAGTATCCGGACAAACTCAAAAGTGCATTAAAAGATTTAAAATGATCGAACATTACGTGTTTGTTTGCAGGGGGTATGTTTTCAAGTGCTGCTTCAGTAAAAAAATCGACTGCCACCAGCATTTGCTGTTGGGTCTCAGGATCTGCACCAAGTTTAAGCACGCCGGCATTGCAACTAACCTTAAAGAATAATTCCAGGGCGTGCAATTCTTTATCCATGTGCTCATGAATAAATAAAAACCGATCCACGCTTATTTTCAACCCGGTTTCCTCCAAAAATTCCCTCACCAGCGCTTTTTCGGCTGACTCTTCGAATTCAACCCCACCGCCAGGTGGCGACCAAAGATGACCAGCTGTACCCAGCCCCTGATGCTTGAGGAGTAGCAATCTATTATTCTCGATAAGTAAGCCACAACTTCTGACACGAACCTTATATTTGTAATCATCAACCATGAGTCCAAATATGTCGTATGGGTGTTAAAACAGTCACTTATGAAACCGTTATTGATTTTATTTTTTGCACTTAATACTTCCTTCATCCTTGCGCAGGAACCAGACCCCAATCAGGGGCCTATCATCGCTTTCGAAAATCCTTCACATGATTTTGGCGACATCGCTCAGGGAGATGTGGTCAATCATGTCTTTACATTTGAAAACAATGGCAATGCACCACTCATTCTCTCCAATGTGTTGACCACCTGCGGTTGTACCGCTCCGGAGTGGCCCAATCAACCCATAGGGCCGGGTGAAGTGGGCACCATTAAAGTGCAATTTAACAGCACCGGAAAAGTAGGTGTTCAGCACAAGACCATCACCGTTTTGTCCAATGCACAAAATGCACGTGAAACCATTAAGATCATGACCAATGTGATGCCTGCGGGAAGTCGCTGAGCTGCTTCGCTACCCGATGAATGTACAAAGCCATCCGAAAGGGGTGGCTTTTTCTACTTGTCGTCAACCAAAAGACTAAAAAATTGGTTGATACTGAAAAACGAGACATGAAGACTTTATGGTTGGTATTTGCCGTGACGCTGACAGCGGCATGCAGTCAAGATGATGGTTACGGCAGCAACAATAATTCTGGAAACAATAACAACAACTCACCCACTCCAGACTTTGTGGTCACTGCAACGAGTAGTTCAAACTATACTTTCAATGGCAGTGGCTTCACTGGTGCGGCTGACCCGGAGTTGACGCTAACGAGAGGGGAGACCTATGTTTTTGAAATCAATGCCTCTGCACATCCCTTCTGGATTAAAACGGTGGCAGGTACTGGCTCAGGGAATGCATTTGAAGATGGGGTGACCAATAATGGTGAGAACGTAGGATTGATCACCTTCACCGTGCCCAGCGATGCACCCGATACATTGTTTTACAATTGTGGCGTTCACTCGTCCATGACCAACCGAATCAATATCATAGATTAATTGCAGAAGGTCATCGTTACAAATGCCCGATCAATTATTGAGAATTGATCGGGCTTTTTTTAATTACGTGCACCAAAAATACTACTCCCAATCCGGATCATATTGCTACCCTCGCGGATGGCCAGTACATAATCATTGCTCATGCCCATTGAAAGCACATGCGCATCAATGTCGGCACCCGCCGACTTCCTCAATTTTTCAAACCAGTAACGCAGCTGACGAAATTCATCTGTGATTTTTTCTTCGTCATCGGTGAAGGTGGCCATGCCCATGAGCCCATCTATTTGAACGGCCGGAAATTCCCCCGCTTTAATCAGGGCAATCACGTCGTCCAGCTCATTTTCGTCAAATCCAAATTTGGATTCTTCCTGGGCAATGTGCATCTGAAGCAGACAATGAATGACGCGGTCATGTTTTTTCGCTTGCTTGTTGATTTCTCTCAGAAGTCGCTCGCTGTCTACGCTGTGGATCAGGTAAATGAATGGGGCGAGGTATTTGACCTTATTTCGTTGCAAATGACCGATCATGTGCCAATGGATGTCTTTGGGCAATGCCTCATGCTTGGCCGTCATTTCCTGTACCTTATTTTCTCCAAAATGCCTTTGACCGGCGTCATAGGCTTCCTGAAGCAGTTCTATAGGCTTGGTTTTACTTACCGCAACCAATGTGCAGGTTTCTGGTAGCTGTTCCTTGAGGGTAATCAGATTTTTGGCAATGTTCATTTTCTGTGAGTACGTTAGATTTGGCCCATGGCAATTTTAGGAAGTTTACTTAAAAAGGGAATTACGTTGAGGGAAAGTGTGGTGCAGCAATATACTTCTCCCATCGAATTGCAAAAACAAGAATTGCGCGAACTCCTCATTCATACGCAACATACCGCATTTGCCAAAGCCCATCATTTCAACGATATTCTCAAGGCCTTTCGCAAACACGACAACCATGCATTTTACGAAGCATACAAATCTCATGTACCTGTTTTTGACTACAACAAAATTTACGACGAATGGTGGCATTTGGCCCGGGAAGGAAAGAGTAATGTTTGTTGGCCCGGAAAGATCAGGTATTTCGCGTTGAGCTCGGGTACGTCCGGATCTCCTTCCAAGCACATCCCAATTACCCGTGACATGATGAAATCCATTCGTAGAACCTCGGTGCGGCAAATGATGTGCATGTCGAAATATGACCTACCAGAAGATCTGTTCACCAAAGGTATTTTGATGTTGGGTGGTAGCACCAATCTTAGAAAAAATGGCCGCTACTTCGAGGGAGATCTCAGTGGAATTACCACCTCTCAAATTCCATTTTGGTTTCAGCATTTTTATAAGCCCGGTAAAAAGATTGCCAAAAGCAGTTGGGATGAAAAATTGGACGAAATCACCTTAAAGGCGAGAAATTGGGACATTGGTATTATCGCTGGCGTTCCTGCCTGGTTGCAGATGTTGATGGAGAAGATCATCAATTACTACAAGGTAGATTCCATTCATGACATTTGGCCGAACTTGTCGATCTTCGTGCATGGAGGGGTGTCTTTTGAGCCATACCGGAAAGGCTTTGAGCGCTTATTGGGCAGGCCATTGATTTACATGGAAACCTACCTGGCATCAGAGGGTTTTATTGCTTTTCAGGCCATCCCCAACAACCGTTCCATGCGCATTGTATTGAACAATGGCATCTTTTATGAATTTGTCCCTTTCGATGATAAAAATTTCAATGAAGAAGGAGTGATGGTGGAAAATCCGGTCACGTTGAAGATCGATCAAATAGTTGAAAATAAAGAATATGCACTTTTGATAACCACCAATGCGGGGGCTTACCGCTACCTCATTGGCGATGTGATCAAATTTGTATCGCTGGAGCAGTCTGAGATGATAATCACTGGTAGAACCAAGCACTTTTTAAGTCTGTGCGGAGAACACCTAAGTGTAGACAATATGAATCATGCCATTGAGCTCACCTGTGAGGAACTGAACGTGGATATTCGTGAGTTCACGGTCATTGGCGAGCCGCACGGGTCACTTTTCTCCCACCGATGGTATGTAGGCACCGATGATAATCCAGAGGAGGAAAAAGTGAGGGCGACCATCGATCGTCATTTGAAAGCCTTGAATGACGACTATGCCGTAGAGCGCGGGGCGGCGTTAGAGGAAATATTTTTACACGTGCTGCCTACTGCGGCATTTCTGGATTGGATGAAGATTCACAACAAAATTGGTGCACAAAACAAATTTCCAAGGGTATTGAAGGGTGAGCAGGCAGAGGCCTGGAAGCACTACCTTAAAGAACGCAAGTTTTTGTATTCATGAGCATGTACCTGGAAGGTATGTTGTACGGCATGTTGTTTTTATTTGCCTTGGGGCCTGCTTTTTTTGGTTTGCTGCAAACCACCTTGCATAAATCATGGCGTCATGGACTGGCTTTTGCCTCAGCCATCTGGCTTACGGATGCAACCTTTATTGCCGTCACCCTGCTGGGCTTCTCTTCATTCATGCAGGTGGCTTCAGTTCGCATTTGGCTAGGCATCATCGGGGCGTCGGTGTTGATTGTTTACGGCATCGTTTCACTTGTTCACAAAACTGCCAACCGCCCGCCAGTGGTGGTGGGAGCCACCCCACGCGACGCATTTATCCGCGGACTGCTATTGAATGGTTTCAATCCCATGATCATTGTCTTCTGGGCGGGCCTTATTGGGGCATTGTCTGCCAGCAATGAATACCAGACCGAAGATCTGCCCTATTTTTTTGCCGGCTTCCTCACCATGGTTATTTTACTGGATGTGTTAAGGATAGCCTTCATCCGAAAGCTGGCAGGCTGGTTGCATCAAAAATGGTTTGGATACCTGACGCGGATCATCGGGGTGCTCTTTATTGTCTTTGGGGTGCGCATTTTGGTCTATCTGATCTGGGGGCTTTAATCTACCAGTGCGTTGGATAAAAAAGTAGATTTTAAAAGCAGCCAGGAAAGGAAAAATAAAATGGCCCAGTGCAAGTATACAGCGTAATGATCCGTGATGTCGGTGTAACGCGTCTCCTTGATTTCCGCTTTTTCCAGTTGGTCAATTTCTGCAAAAACTTCTGCCAGGGCCTGTTTATTGGATACACGATAAAATTGGCCATTGGCCAGCTGGGCAATTTCTCTCAGACTTGATTCATCTAAATAATTTTCTACATAGCGCGTGTTGCCAAAATAATCCTGACCAAAAGGCACCCTTCCATCTCGGCCAATGGCGATGGTATAGATGCGTATACCATAGGCATAGGCAAGCTTACTGGCGGTGATGGGGTCTATGTTTCCGGCGGTATTGTCGCCGTCGCTCAGTAAAATAATTACTTTGGATGCTGCTTCAGATTCACGCAACCGGTTGGTGGATACGGCAATGGCACTGCCAATGGCTGTTCCGCTATTGGCAATTAAATCGAAATTGATGTCGTCGATGTACGTATTTAGCAAATCATAATCGGTTGTTAGCGGAGCCCGTGAGTAGGCATCTCCGGAAAATACAACCAGTCCTATTCGGTCTTGAAAACGACCCGCTATGAAATTGCGCGCCACATCCTTGGCGGCTTCCAGCCGGTTTGGACGAAAATCCTGAATTTCCATACTCTGGGAAATATCAATGGTGAGTACGATGTCTATGCCCTCGCTCCACTGATCCACCTGTTCATTTGAGGTTTGCGGCCGCGCCAGGGCCAGCAGTATGAGTAAAAGGCTGACCATCAGGAAAATCATTGGTATCCAGCGCAACCAACTGTTGGGGTCACTGCGGATGTCCTTTTTTGTCAGGGCAATGGGCAACAATTGCCGGGTACGAATGAGTATCACCCATCGCAGCAGCCAGACAAGCGGAACTGCTGCCATTAAGTAGAGCCAAAAGGGATATTGCCAGTCGAAGCTTTTAAGTTGGCTCAGGGAGAACCACCGCAGCGACAACCACGCCCAGTCGATGGCACCGGAACGAGACACCAGCCAAACGGCCACCCCCAATACGAGTACAAAGGGAATAAAGAGCCAATAGTTACTGGCGCCAAGTGCCTGATCATCCTTTTTCATTGTATCCTTTTTTTATGGCTTCCAAACGGTTGTTATACTGCGTCTCAGCAAAGGCAGACAGGCTTTGGAAATCCTGATAGAGCTTTTCGTTTTCCATACCTCCGTAAATGGATCGATCGATATTTTTTAAGGGCAATGCGAGCGATTGAGTTTTTTTCAGGTTTAAAATTTCATGGGTAGTCATCCGTGCATAAGGAACCTGCGTCAAAAACTCCAGGTGTCCTTTCCAACGTGCAAGCTGTCGTTCGGCCAGCATTATTTGTGGACGGTCTTTTAGATTTTTAACCGCCTCGTCCATTTCCAAATCAAAGGCCCGTTGACGGCCTTTTACTTTTCGAATTTGCCAATGGCGCAGAATCTGTTTGCGGAAAATCAATAATAATGCAATGAGGATGAATAAAACCGACCCGGAAATGATCAGAAACATCGGCGTGTTGAACATCTGTTTTAAAGGCACGAAATTCGTATTGCTTCGAAGGGCTGTGGTGTCACTCACATGCGCCACCATCGCCTGGAAAGCAATTGAATCTGTAGGCGTGAATAAGGTGGTGGAATCTCCTGCTTTTCTTAAAAATACGGGTAGGCGGAAGGATTGCCAGGGGGCGATTTCAAACGACTTCAACGTGTAGCCCACGCTGTCTTTGGCCAGGCTGTCGATGACCTGTGTTTCTGTGAAGGTCTTTCGGTGCAGCAGGTATGGGGAAAAGTCGTAGGTGCTATCAGGAAGAAAGACCTCCAGAGCGAAAGGGTATTCCACCACGACCCAATAATCAAATGGCTGGCCCAGGCGCATGCTGTCCTGAACGAATCCGGCATTTATTTTTATTTCCTGAGCAACCAGCCAATGGCACGTGAGCATGCCCAGTACAAGTAATTTACCTCGCACGTCTCGATTGGTTTTGGTTTCTGTGACGGAACAACCGAATCAGTTTGGGTACATAATCTTCATGTACATCGATCGTCAGGTAGTTAACATCGTTGCGTGCACAAAAACGTTCCAGTTCTTCGGTATTTTGACGGTAGGTGGTATTGAGTGTTGACTTAAAGCGCCCAGCCGATGTGTTGACCCAGATTGTCTTGCCACTTTCCTTTTCTACCAAGGGTACGATACCCAGCCTGGGCATGGCAAATTCGCGTCGGTCATACAGGTGTATGACCACCAGGTCATGTTTCCTGGCCATGCCTTTGAGCTCATGCATGTAAGCTTCATCTATGAAGTCGGAAATAAGGAAGATGATGCTTTTTCGTTTGATCAGGTTCAGGGTAAACTTGATGGCCTGCCTGAGATCAGTGCCTTTTGATACCGGAACTAACCGAAACAGACCGGTTATCAGTTCGCTGAGATGCCTGCGGCCCTTTGCCGGCTTTATGAACAGCTCCCGCTGATCGGAGAAGCACAGCAGCCCTGCGGTACTGCTTTGTTGCGTCGCAGACATGGCCAGCAATGCCGTGATTTCTTTCCCTAAGTCTTGTTTCGTACGTCCATCTCTACCGATTTCCTGCGAAGCACTTACATCCAGCAGAAAAAAAACGGTTTGTTCCTTTTCTTCTATGTAGGTATTCACGAATGTGCCATGTCCTTTGGCCGTTACTTTCCAGTTGATGGAACGAATGTCGTCGCCGTATTGATAACTTCGTACATCGTCATACTCGAGGCCCGATCCTTTGAAGATGGAATGGAAGTCCCCTTGCATCTGTGAGTTGATGGCCTTTCGTATGCGTATGTCGTAACGTCTGAGTTTTTTGAGGATATCCTTCATCCCACCTAATTTTGACATTCAAAATTAATTTCCTGATCGCACATGGCAAGTTGGCGCATTCAACAATTCTTTACAATGCTTTTCTTATCAATGGTTGGTTTTTCAAGCTGTTCTCCAAAGAACAAGGAGGATATTCCTAAATTATCAAGACAAGAAACCATTGACCTAATGATTGAGCGGGTAAAACTAGAGCAAAAAATAAACCGTCTGGTGGTCATGCGGGGTTTGGATAGTGCCCATTTAATTTTTACTCATTTTGAACAGCAGTTGTTGGACTCGGCAGGGGTGTCCCGGGCAGACTTCAAGGAAAGCATTGAATATTATCAGGCGGATGAGGAGGATTTTATAAAAATGTATGACCAGATGATTGACAGCCTCATGCTGGAAGATGCTAAGTCCGGGAAGCAGAAACCAAAAGCGCCCAAAACTGATTGACCTTACATGGCTTTATTTCCTGAAAATATAGAAGAAAGGCTGGGTGTTCATCAGATTCGGAATTGGATAGGCGATCGCTGTCAGTCGGAAGGTGGCCGTCAGCAGGTGGCGGCGTTGAAATGGACGGATAGTCGGGAAGAGCTGGAGCGGCGTTTTGCGACCCTTCAGGAGTTTCAAAGCATTTTGGGTGAAGAGGGGGTGCCGTCAATGGATTTTGTGGACTACCAATCCTTATTGGCACGTCTAAGCATGGAGGGTGCCTTTCTGGAAGGCAGCGATTTGCGATTGTTGGGTGGTGTGCTACAGACGTTGGTAGGCTGGAATCAGTTTTTTCAAAAGTTGGCTGGTTATCCAATGCTGGCCAGTGACTGGGTACGACTGGAGCTCTCTGATGCGCCGGCGAGCGCCATTGACCAGGCGCTGGATTTAAATGGAGAGGTGCTCGATGCGGCAAGCCCCGAACTTGCCCATATCAGAAAAAGAATCATAGCGGTAGAAAAGTCGGCCCGGGCGGCCTTACAGAAAATGTTGAAGGCGTCCGTTGCCAATGAATACTCCCTGGATGACAGCCAGGTGACCCTCCGTGAGGGTCGTCTGGTGATTCCGGTAAAAGCCGAATACAAACGGAAGCTACCGGGTCTCATTCACGATGAGTCGGCTACCGGTCAGACCGTCTTCATTGAGCCTTCGGAGGCCCTGGAGTTCAACAATGAGGTGAGAGACCTCAAAAACAGTGAGCGGCGCGAGGTGATACGCATCCTTCAGGCGCTCACGAATGGGCTTCGCGGGCAACTTCCGGCATTGAAAAAGGGGGTGGGCCTGACTGCCCACCTGGACTACCTGCGGGCAGTCTGCCGATGGGCAGAAGCTTTTGAAGCACACATACCTACGATTGTCTCCGGTCGTGGCTTTGATTTTAGAGCCGCCGTTCATCCTGCGTTATGGTTCAATCACCAGCGCCAGCAAAAGTCTGTGGTGCCGCTGAGTGTCAGCCTGGACAATGAACACCGCATTCTGGTCATCAGCGGCCCCAATGCAGGAGGAAAGTCGGTGGTGTTACAGACCGTGGGGCTGTTGCAATATTTGGCCCAATGTGGTTTACCCATCACCGCAGCGGAAGGTTCTGCCGTGGGGCTTTTCAAAGACCTCTTTCTGGACATTGGCGACACCCAATCGCTGGAAGAAAATCTAAGTACCTACAGCGCGCACCTGAAGGCCATGAAATTCTTCGTGAACGCCGGACAAAAAAAGACACTTTTTCTTATCGATGAATTTGGCAAGGGCACCGAGCCCCAGTTTGGCGGTGCCATGGCGGAGGCCATCCTGGAGGAATTGCACGCGCTGGGTGCTTTTGGTATTGTTACTACCCACTACCAAAACCTCAAAGCCCTTGCCGACCGGCTGGATGGGGTGGTAAATGGTGCCATGAAATACGACATGCAACACCTGGAGCCTCAATTTTTGTTGGAGTTGGGTCAGCCGGGTAGTTCTTTTGCCTTTGAGATTGCTCAAAAAATCGGATTGCATCCACGGGTGATTGAAGTGGCTCGTCAAAAAGTGGGGACTTCCCGTGTCGATTACGACAGGGGCCTGAACCAACTTGAAAGGGAAAAGCAAAAATTTGATAAGCTCAACCAGCAACTCAAGAAAGAAAAAGCACAAACCACTGCCTTGAAGTTAGATTATGAAGAGTTGCGCCAGCTGGTAGAAGAGGAACGCAGGCAACTGAAGAAAGAAGCCAAACAGGAGGCCCGAACACTGATGGATGAGGCCAATCGTGTGGTGGAGCAGACCATTCGCGAAATCAGAGAAAACCAGGCAGACAAGGAAAAAACGCTACAGGCGCGCGCGAGACTGGATGCTGAGCGAGACAAACTATCCGATGCAGGGCACCCTTCCAATAAGTCGTTAAGGCAAAAAGCCCGGTTCGAAGTAGGCGATCGCGTGCGGCTCGAAGGACAAAGTGGTGCGGGCACCTTACTCACACTAAAGGGAAATGAAGCACAGGTGCAGTTTGGTATGCTGAAGTCTTTCGTTTCGGTCGACAGACTGGAGAAGATCGCTTCTGGTAAAAACCCGCAGCAAAAATCTGGGGTCCGTGCCGGTAGTGGGCTGCAGAAACATAAGATGATGGCTTTGTTTTCCCATGAATTGAACTTGATCGGTCGCCGTTCGGAGGAGGCCGTGCCGGCATTGGAAAAGTACATTGACGAAGCCATGTTGTTGGGGGTGGGTGAGGTGCGAATTGTACACGGCAAGGGACACGGTATCTTGCGCGACATGGTACGCAATACGTTAAAAGGCTACCCGCACATAGAAAGTGTATCCGATGAACATGCCGACCGTGGCGGGAGTGGTATTACCGTGGTAAAATTTGAATGAAAACGTTTACCCGACAACAGCTTGCCTTGCGTAACGGACAGGACCGGGAAGATATCTGGATTGCCTACCGGGGCATCATCTATGATGTCACGCGGTCGAGATTGTGGTTGCACGGCAGCCATTATGAACATTGGGCAGGACAAGATCTCACTGAGGAGTTGGTTGAAGCACCCCATACAGCAAGTGTTTTTGAAAAGTTTGAATCTGTAGGACGACTAGAATGAAGGTCATTATCGATGCAGGAGGCACGAAGGTCGATTGGTTGCTATTGGTCGATGACACGGTCGTACGGCTAAGGCAAAAGGGATTCAACCCTTTTACCCATGATATCTACGAATGGCTGGAAGATTCCCGCTCATTGGTGGCAGCTCATGCACCAAAATTCATCGAAGTTTATTATTATGGAGCAGGCATACAGGAGGAAACCCGACCCGTTATCCTCTACCACCTCACCCGTCTTTTTGATGGATGCCACGTGGAGGTCAACAATGACCTGCTGGCAGTGGCCCGTGGCATGGCACATGATCGCCCCGGCCAGGTGGGAATACTGGGAACCGGATCCGCCGGTGCCTATTACGATGGCCATGCACTTGGGCGTCAGGTACCTTCCCTGGGCTACTTGTTGGGTGACGAAGGCAGCGGCGCCGCACTGGGTCGTTTGTGGTTGCAATTGGGTTTCAGAAACCAGCTGCCGCCACAGGCTCAATTGGACTTTAGCGCACAGCATCTGTCCTTCGACCAGGTGGTGGAAAGATTGTATCAAGGGGAGGCCGTGAATACATATCTGGCACAATATGCATCTTGCTGGGAAAAATACCCGGAAGATGAAGTGGCCGGGCAAATTTTGCGCAGACATTTTAAGGATTTTTTTGAGGCTTACTATCCGGAAGGCGCCCAGGGGCCCAGTTGGCTGGTGGGCTCGGTGGCATATTTTTTTCAGAAACATGTGAAGCGCGCGGCCGGTGATTTATCTTTTCATTCAGTAACCATCCAACAAAGCCCAATGGAGGGTTTGATCGCTTATCATCAAAAAAATGGCTGACGCTACCACCGAATCACCCTCTTTTTACGATAACCTGGAAAATCAGTCCGTTGAGGAAATACTCAAAGGCATCAATCAGGAGGATCAGCGGGTGGCGTTGCGGCTGAAAGAAGCCCTGCCCCAAATTAAGGCCTTTATTGAAGCGTTGGTGCCTAATATGAAACAAGGAGGCAGACTTTTTTACATCGGCGCAGGCACCAGCGGCCGGTTGGGCATACTGGATGCCTCAGAATGCCCACCCACTTTTGGCGTAGATCCTGGACAGGTGGTGGGTCTCATTGCCGGGGGTGATGGGGCCATCCGAACGGCCGTAGAATTTGCAGAAGACGACAGAGAAGGTGCCTGGAAAGATTTGCAGCCTTACCAATTGCAGTCGTTTGATACGGTGGTAGGCATCGCTGCGTCAGGCAAGACACCCTATGTTTTGGGCGGTATCCAACGCGCTCGCGAAGCCGGATTGTTAACGGCCTGCATCACCTGCAACCACGATACCCCGTTGGCTCAGGCCGCCAGGTATCCCATGGAAGTGGTTGTGGGACCCGAGTTTGTCACCGGCAGCACCCGCATGAAGGCAGGCACGGCCCAGAAGATGGTGTTGAACATGATCTCCACTACCGCCATGATTCAATTGGGCAAAATCAAAGGCAACCGCATGGTGGACATGCAATTGAGTAATGAAAAACTCTGGTCCCGGGCCGAGCAAATGGTGGTAGATGAACTCCATGTTACCGTAACTCAGGCCCGCAAATTACTGCAGCGTTACGGAAGCGTTAGAAAAGTGCTATTGAATGAAAAATGATTCCTGCCTTCTGTTAATGATTTGTTAAAAAGGGGATCCACTCTTAAAGAATTTACAATAACGCAGGTAGCGCTGCCCCTCTCCACACTTCTACTTTTGTAATCTTAAAACCAAAAAACAAAACCATGAACAAAGTTTTACTCGCCCTTGGGCTTGTGTTGGTGCTTGTAGGATCAACATTTGCTCAGGGAACTACAACATCCTCAATAAGGGGACGTGTTACTGACTCAGGCAGCAGTGGGTTGCCTGGTGCAACTGTTTTAGCAGTGCACACGCCTACTGGTGCCCAGTGGGGTAATATCACAGATGCGAATGGTTATTTTAGGATGCCCAACGTGAATGTTGGTGGTCCTTACACCATCACCATCACTTCTGTGGGATTTGAACAATTTCAGAGAACAGGGATTTATTTAACGCTTGGCCAAACGTTTAACGTCAATGCTGAGTTGGGAGAAACAACTGTGCAACTAGATCCTGTGGTGGTAGTAGCCAACGACGTTTTCGATGGTAACCGTACTGGACAACAAACGATAGTTGGTGAGGAGATCATCAACTCGACACCAACAGTATCACGTTCAATTGCCGACTATGCCCGCTTGAACCCTTTTGCCAGCATCGGGGAAGGCGGGGACGGGTTCTCCATTTCCATTGCAGGGCAGAACAATCGATACAATGCCATCTACATTGATGGTGCTGTGAACAATGACGTATTCGGTTTGGCTGGATCAGGCACTAATGGTGGACAAACTGGTACACAACCTATATCAATTGATGCAATTGAACAATTCCAAATAGACGTTGCTCCTTTCGATGTGCGTCAGTCAGGTTTTGCCGGTGGATCAATTAATGCCGTAACCCGAAGCGGAACCAACGAAATTGAAGGTTCCGCCTACTACTTCTGGAGAAATGAAAACATTGCTGGTAAAACCCCAACTGCCATTGAAGATAATGAAGACGATCGTGAGAGGTTGGCCGAGTTCACAGCTGAGACTTACGGTTTCAGAGTTGGTGGCCCAATAATTAAAGATAAATTATTCTTTTTTGTGAACGGCGAACTTCAGCGAGATGAAACTCCGCAGCCCTTCAATTTTGATAATTACAATGGATCAGCTACGCGGGCACAACTGAATGAACTATCCAATTTCCTGATCAATGAATATAACTATAATCCTGGTGGTTTTGAAAACAATACCGCCAGTTTAGAAAGTGATAGGTTTTTATATAAATTAGACTGGAATGCCAGCGATAATCACAAGATTTCATTCCGACACTCTTTCAATAGGGCAGAAAATCTGGAAGCCAGAAACTCAAGTGGTAACTTCTTAGGTTTCCTAAACGGCTCTGAATTCTTTATTTCCACGACGAACTCCTACGCACTGGAAGTTAAGAGTTTGTTCGGAAACGATAAGGCGAATAAATTCACAGTAGGTTACACCCGTGTGCGAGATGATCGTGATCCTTTTGGGGATCCCTTCCCAACTCTTCGCATTGATGACGGCGATGGTGCGATTGAAATTGGCTCTGAGCGATTCTCAACTGCTAACCTTCTTGATCAGGACATTCTTACCATTAACAACAATTTTGAGTATTTCGCTGGTAAGCACTCATTCCTTGCCGGGGTAAACTTTGAGTATTACAACGTTGGAAACCTGTTTATCCGTGAAAACTACGGAAGCTACAGATTCTTCGACGGTGCCCAAACTGGTCTGGAATCATTCCTTGATCCTGCCAATCAGGATGTAAATGGGAATCCTATTTCGTCACGTATCGAGCGCAGCTATTCTCAAGTTGATAATGTGGCTGGAGATGAATCGGCAGCTATTGCAGCGTTTTCTCAATACCTTCTTGGCGTATATCTCCAAGATGAAATTCAGGTAAACAACGAATTGAAGGTAACAGCCGGTGTTCGGGTAGATCTTCCAATTTTCCCAGACGATGTACCTGGTAACGACGATTTTGTGAATAACACAGTTCCCCTTCTTGAGGCAGAGGGATATGACCTTAAAGGAGCTTCTCCCGGTTCTTTTATAGAAACTCAGGTCATGTTTTCTCCAAGGGTTGGTTTCAACTGGGATATTTCAGGTGAGAAAAATACCCAGATTCGCGGAGGTGTTGGCCTTTTTACTTCCAGACTTCCTTTGGTATGGCAAGGAGGTGCTTTCAATAATTATGGTTTCAACATTGGTGGTGGGCGAAACGACGGGGAGCCATTTAACCCGGATGTTCAGAGCCAGTGGCCCGGAGATGTTGACCTGAATAATCCTTCACCTTCAGGACAGATCGATCTATTCGCTTCTGATTTTAAACTTCCTCAGGTGCTGAAGGCAAACATAGCCATCGACCAGAAACTTCCATTTGGATTGATAGGTTCATTGGACATCTTGTACAATAAGTATCGAAACTATATTCGGTATGAAAATCTCAATCTTAGTCGTACTACTGTGAATATGACGGGAGGAAATGGAAACGATACACGTCCTCTTTTTGATGAGGACAACGAAGTGGATCCTACTTATACCGGTGTTTTTCTCGCATCAAATGTCGATCCCTCTGATGACGGTTATGGTATTAACGTAGCAGCTACTATTACCAAGCCATTCTCTAATGGATTCCAGGGATCAGTTAGCTATTCTTGGGGTGATGCTTATTCCATCAACGATGGTACGTCTTCTCAGAACAACTCGCAGTGGAGAAGTTCATTCAACGTAGAAGGTAACAACTTTGTTGATGACGAGCCACAGAGATCTAGATTTGCAGCTGGTCACCGCGTGATTGCGCAAGTGAGCTATCGTAAAGAATATCTCAAGAATTTTGCTTCCCAGATATCTCTCTTTTACAATGGACAGTCTGGAAATCCGTACACCTACGTTGTAGGTGCCAACGGTAACGAATTTGTCAATGACGGAGGTTTTAATAATAACGAAGTGTACTATGTGCCCAGAAATCAAGCTGAAGCCAACTTGGTTGATGATCCGAATACTGGCCTAAGTGCTGCAGATCAGTGGGCAATTTTGGACCAATTCATTTCTGATGATAAGTATCTGAGCGAAAGAAGAGGTCAGTACACGGAGCGTAATGCGCGGTTTCTTCCTTTCCAGAGCATTATCGACTTTCGATTCCTGCAGGACATTTATATAGATCTCGCAAACGGCAAGCGAAATACCTTGCAGTTTTCTGTTGACATCTTCAACTTCACCAACTTCTTGAATAAGGATTGGGGTGTGAGAAGATTCTTGCGTAATGGAACGTACGACATTGTACAGTTTGCTGACTTTGAAGCCGATGGTACCACTCCTCAGTACACTTTGAACGAGGAGATTCAGGACCGCGAGGATATTTACGAAGACGACATCGTTGATTCTGGATTTAATAGTTCAAGATGGCAGATTCAGTTGGGTCTGCGTTATATCTTTGGTAACTAATATAAAATCGTTTTGAAGACTTATAAAGCCCCGCTTTGCGGGGCTTTATTTATTTTAAGAAGTCCGAAGACTGGTGTACTGGTATTATCTGATTTACGGAATCAATCCGCTTCCCCGTCGCTTTCGGCTTCGTTGCGACTTTTTTTGGATACAAACCAAAGTA
>CAYOEV010000030.1:0-27390 GCA_964403075.1 uncultured Roseivirgaceae bacterium
GGCTTGGCGGGTATACGTGTCTGCTGAGAACCTGCTGACGTTTACAGGTTACAGCGGCCCGGATCCAGAAGTAGGCGCTCCGGTCGATTTCAATGGTTCGGGTGCGCCCAGTATACGGGATTTAGGAATCGACAGAGGCATTTATCCTCAGGCACGAACAATTAGAATTGGTACAACCATTACATTTTAAAACTGCTTAAAATGAAAAGAATAATCATTGCAATATTTATCCTGGGGATTTCTTTCAGCTGCTCGGATGAGTTTTTGGAAGTATCGCCCAAAGGCACGTTGTTGTCTTCTACCTATTTTAAAACGGAAAGTCAGGTGACGGAGGCACTGTTCTCTGTGTACGATGCATTGGGCCATCAGAAAGGTTTTGACTTACCGTGGTCACCGTTTTTGATTATGAGTGAAGCATTGTCAGACGATGCGTATGCAGGTGGGCAAGATGCCGGAGATGGCGCAGATGAAGACGAATTGAACACTTTCAATATCTCTACCGGTAATGGGATCGTTCAGTCTATCTGGAAGCGGAATTACTATGGGATATCCAGGGCCAACTTTACCATAGAAAGAGCGGAAGCGCTCAACAATACCACCGAGGAGTTTCGTACCGCCATTATCGCGGAGGCCAAATTCCTGCGGGCATTTTTCTACTTTGAACAGGTACGCTTTTTTGAGAATATACCATTGATCACGCGCGTGCTCAGTCCGTCCGAGTTGAGTGTTCCTCAGGCAGATCCGGCTGATGTGTACAATCAGATAGCCAGCGATTTGGTTGATGCCATCAATGGACTGCCGGCGAGTCATGCTGAAGTGGGGCGTGCCACTACCTGGGCGGCCAAGTCTTTATTGGGGCGGGTGTATTTATTTGAAGATGGTGTTTATGGCAACGGCCTCACAGCTGAAGACGGCACCAATGTAGATGCGGCTTTTGTCCTGGCCCAGTTGGAAGATGTGATCAACAACAGCGGCCATGCCCTGCTACCTAATTTTGAAGATGTTTTTGTTTCTACGGGTGAATTTAGTGTGGAGAATGTCTTTGAGGTCGTCTATGCCGAAACGCCGGTGCGTGGAGATTTTGGTTCCGAACAATTTGTGGAAGGCAACCTGGCTGCGCAAATGTCTGGACCTCGCGTATCTGGTTCGGATATTTACTACCGGGGTTGGTCTTTTGCCGTACCCACGCACAAATTATTTCTGGATATGACGGGTGACCCGCGTTTGCCCGGAACCATCCTGACACAGGCAGATATTCTGGCAGAGTCGGGCGCTTCGCTCAACACGGGTGCTTATCAGCACACCGGCTATTATTCTGCCAAATACACGACGCGAATTGAAGACCGCGGTCCTCAGGGAACACCTGAATTGCACAACACCACCAACTACAGGGCCATTCGGTTTGCTGATGTGTTGTTGATGGCGGCGGAAATAGGGGAGAATGTCGCCTACATTAACCAGGTACGCGACCGGGTAGGCTTGACACCCGTAGGGGCTTACTCCGACGAAGCGCTGTTTGAGGAGCGCAGAAAAGAGCTGGCACTGGAAGGGCATCGCTATTTTGATTTGCTGCGCAGGGGCCAGACTGTGGCCGCAGAGGAATTGACATTGAATGGCGTGATCGGTCCCAACTACACCGGAGATCCATCCATTTATGAAGTCAATTACAATTCGGGTACGCGCGGCTTTTTGCCTATACCACAGGTAGAAATTGATCTTTCTAGTGGTTCATTGGTGCAAAATCCGGGGTATTAAATCCTGAACATGTCAATTGCCAAAGTGTTGGCCGCCGTAGGTTTACTGGCTTTCTTTGTATTTGGGTGCCGGGAGCCATCGGAGTCATCGTATCAGTTGGTGTGGGAAGATCATTTCGAATCTGAAAGGGTGGACCCTGCCAAATGGTCTGTGATTAAAGGCGATGGATGCCCCGCGTTGTGTGGCTGGGGAAATAATGAAAAACAGCACTATACGGGACGACAGGAAAATGTTCGTATTGAGGACGGCGTGCTCATCTTAGAAGCGCACAAGGAAATCTATGATAGCAGCCGGTACACCAGCGCCAAGTTGGTTACGAAAAACAAAGGCGATTGGAAGTGGGCCAAGGTAGAAATACGTGCAAAATTACCTGCAGGACGTGGTAGCTGGCCGGCCATATGGATGCTGCCTACGATGGATGAAGCCAAGAGACAATGGCCTGAAGATGGGGAGATAGATATTGTGGAACATGTCGGCTTTAACCAGGACATGGTCTATGGTACCATACATACCGGCCGATACAATGGCATGTATGGGAATCAAAAAGTAGACAGCATGGAGGTGGCCGGTGCGTCTGACCAATACCATGTGTATGGATTGGAGTGGACCGAGGAGGAATTGAAATGGTCTGTGGATGGCGACATTTATTATACTCTCAACCGCGGTGATGAGGACAAGATGGGGTGGCCTTTTAACGAAAACAAGTTCCATCTGATCATGAACCTGGCCGTGGGGGGCCATTGGGGAGGAAGGCAGGGCGTAGATGAGACCATTTGGCCACAGCGTCTGTCTGTTGACTATGTCAAGGTCTACCAGCGGCAACCATGAAGCTTTGTGCTTTTATTTGTTGGCTTGGGGTTGCTGTGAGTGCCTGCAATACGGGTGCTTCGCCGAACACTGAAGAAAAAGTGGACAGTCTCCTTTCTGTGATGACCCTTAGGGAGAAGATCGGACAGTTGAACCAATACTCCGTGGGCGCTGAAATGACCGGACCGGTAGGGGCCATGGGTTCCGAAAGAGCGCGGTTCCGTCAAATAATGAATGGGGAAGTAGGGTCGGTACTTAACCTGACCGGGGCGGAAGTTACTTATAAGCTGCAAAAGCGGGTGATGGATTCTACGCGTCTGAAAATTCCGTTGCTATTTGCCTTTGACGTCATCCACGGTTATCAAACCATTTTCCCGATACCATTGGCAGAATCCTGCTCCTGGAATTTGGAATTGATACAAACCTCTGCACAGATGGCCGCCAGAGAAAGTGCCGCCGCAGGGATCGGTTGGACATTCGCACCCATGGTGGACGTGTCCCGGGATGCAAGATGGGGACGGGTGATGGAAGGTGCAGGAGAAGACCCTTACCTGGGTTCACAAATTGCCGTCGCGCGTATACGTGGCTTTCAGGGAGATGATTTATCAGATGCTACGACTGTCGCTGCATGCGCCAAACACTTTGCCGGTTATGGCTTTGCTGAGAGTGGACGGGAGTATAACGCGACCTCCTTTGGTCCCATTGAGTTGCATAATACCATTTTGCCACCCTTCAAAAGTGCCGCGCAAGCGGGTGTAGCCACCTTTATGAATGGTTTCAATACCATCGATAGAATACCGGCTACGGCGCATACCCATTTGCTGCGCGAGGTGCTTCGGTCGGACTGGATGTGGAAGGGCGTGGTCGTATCAGACTGGAACTCCATTGGCGAACTTATCGAACATGGTGTGGCCGTAGATCTTGCAGAGGCGGCAGAAAAGGCCATTGTTGCCGGTAGCGACGTGGATATGCAGGGTGCTGCCTACATCGATTACCTGGAAGCTTTGGTAAAAGAGGGTAGGGTAGACGAGGCATGGATAGACGAAGCTGCGCGCCGGGTACTGAAGCTGAAATTCGATCTGGGTCTTTTTGAGGATCCCTTTAAATATCACCAGCCGGCAGCAGAGAAAAAATGGGTAGGTCATCCAGAACATCATGCGCATGCGCACGAAATGGCGACCGAATCCATTGTCTTACTCAAGAATGAAGAGGCACTTTTACCACTTGATCATAAGCGAATAGCTGTCATTGGGCCTCTGGTAAAAGACAAGGACAGCCCATTGGGCAGCTGGCGCGCACGTGGTGAGCCTCATTCAGCCGTCTCCTTATGGGAGGGATTGCGCAAAGCGATGCCCGATGTGGAGTTGACGCATGCCCAGGGTTGTGCCCTGGCAGTGGGGGAGCAGTCATTCACTAAAGAAATAGTCATAGAGGATAAGGATCGCAGTGGATTTGCCGAAGCGGTGGCATTGGCCAAAAAATCCGATGTAGTCATTATGGCCTTGGGAGAGCCTGCTTTTTTGTCTGGTGAAGCTCGAAGTCGTGCGGAAATCGGTTTGCCCGGTCTTCAGCAGGATTTGCTTGAAGCCGTTTATGACGTGAACCCAAACGTGGTGTTGGTGGTCATGAGCGGTCGGCCATTGGCCATACCCTGGGCGGCAGAAAAGGTGCCAGCCATAGTTCAGGCCTGGCATCTGGGTAGTCAGGCGGGTCATGCCCTGGCGGACGTGTTAACAGGAAAGGTGAACCCCTCCGGTAAGCTTACGATGAGCGTGCCCCGCATGGTGGGGCAGCTGCCTATTTATTACAATTACCTGTCTACGGGACGGCCTGAAAGGGTAAATGATTTGTTTTATTCCCATTATGAAGATGTGGATCGGTCACCGCTATACCCTTTCGGACACGGCTTGAGCTATACGCGCTTCGAGTACAAGCACCTGAAAGTTAAGCCCACTGACGCGGGTGTTGAAGTCAGCATAACCGTCACCAATGCTGGCAGTCGTGCCGGCAAAGAGGTCGTGCAGGTATACCTGCGTGACTTGGTGGCCAGCATATCCAGACCTGTAAAAGAATTGAAGGCGTTTCGTAAAATTTTGTTGGAGCCAGGCGCTTCCCGCACGTTAAGCTTCGAGCTTGACCAAAAGGATCTGTCTTATTTGGATGCTCAGGGACATGTGATTTTCGAACCTGGCACTTTTGAGATTTTTGTGGGTACCAATTCGGTGGACGTTCTTTCCGAAAAATTTACCTTGGAATAAATGTTGGTTAATTGAATCTGCTTAAATGAAATCAAACAATCTTGTCCTCATTTCGATCATCGCCTCACTTGGAGGATTTCTATTTGGCTACGATACCGGCGTGATTAACGGCACACAATATTATTTCAGTAAGTACTTCCTGTTAGACACCCCGGAAATGGCGGCGCTCAAGGGGTGGGTGGTGGCCAGTGCCCTGGTAGGGTGTTTTATAGGGGCGTTGCTGGCCGGTACCATTTCCTCCAGAATAGGGCGCCGTAACTCACTCATCATTTCGGCGGCACTCTTCACCGTCTCTGCCTGGGGTTCCGGGCTGCCCTGGTTTTTGCCGGACTCCGTAGACCTGCTGGTCGTCTTCAGGGTAATAGGCGGTTTGGGCATTGGTATCGCTTCTATGAATGCGCCTACCTATATCGCAGAATTGGCACCACCTGCCAAGAGAGGTAAGATGGTGACCTACTACCAAATGGCCATCGTATTTGGTTTTTTTGCGGTTTTCGTGGTTACCTACTTTATTGGAGGATCTGGAGATCTGCAATACAACCTGAACCAGGGATGGCGGGTCATGTTTTGGACTGAGTTAATTCCCTGTGCACTTTTTTTTGTGCTGCTCTTCATGGTACCCAGAAGTCCGCGCTGGCTTTTCTTATCCGGAAAACTTACAGAGGCGCGCGAAGTGTTGATCGGCATACACGGGCACATTTTGGCTGAAAAGGAATTGGATGAAATTTCTGATTCGGTAAAAAATGTGCCCAGGCATGGCCTAAAGGATGTCTTAAAAAAGGGCGTTTTGCCTATTGTGGTGATTGGAACGGTTTTCTCTGGGCTACAGCAACTGACCGGTATCAACGCCGTGCTTTATTATGGGGCGGACATTTTTGAAAAGGCACTGGGCTTTGGTCAGGAGGATGTCTTGGCACAGCAGGTTTTATTGGCTGCAGTAAACACGCTGTTCACCGTTTTGGCCATGTACACGGTGGACAAACTGGGAAGAAAACCGTTGATTTACATGGGTTGTGCAGGTATGATTACCGGATTCTTAATGCTCGGTATCTCGCTTCAACAAGCCCAGGTGGGATTGGTTTCTCTCATTGGGATCTTGCTTTTCATTGCTTCGTTTGCCATGTCTATGGGTCCGGTCGTTTGGGTGATGCTATCAGAAATATTTCCCAATCGGTACCGTAGTATGGCCATGTCTATCGCGGTGGCCGCGCAATGGGGGATGAATTTTGTTGTGTCTCAGAGTTTCCCGGTCATTGTAGGGAGTGAGACCAATATGAGCGAAACATGGAATGGGTCGTTGCCGTATTTCATCTTTGTTGTTTTCATCACCTTTACCATTTTGTTTACCTATTTGTTTCTCCCGGAAACCAAAGGTAAATCTCTGGAGCAGTTGGAAAACATTTGGGAAAAATAGTAAATAAGTGCGGGGAGTGGGGTAATAAAAAAGCCTTCTGATTAATCAGAAGGCTTTTTGTTGGTTACCAAAAGTTGATTTTAGTTGCCGGTGTTTTCCAATCCAGGGATGAAGCTCACATCTGGCTCATCCGATTTCTTTGCCGCCTTTGCGTTATTCTTAGAAGCTACCAGGCTTACCTCCCGATAGGCATTGATGCGTTCTCGCTCAAGGGCTGCCAGTCGCTCACTTGACTCTTCGTAAGCTTCTACCTTGGCTTCATTGGTAGCTCTCTCCGCTTCTATTTCTGCCAGTGCTACTTCCCGCTCCGCGTCGGTCTCGTAGCGCACCAGTTCGATCTGATCGTTGTGTACCTGAACGGTAAAATTCCATTCACGGTCCTCAATTTCAATGTCTCGGTCACGAAGTTCTTTTACCTTTTCGTTTACCAGCATTGAAAATGCCTGTACTTCCTGAAAGCATTCCTCCGCCTGTGGATTGACGGCCTTCAGAAACTCCACAGAGGCCATGGCACCTTCAAAGCTTTGGCTGCCATTCCATGCATTCTTGGCATTTTGCAGCGCCAGTTGACACTCATCATCCACCTTTTCTTTGTAGATAGGCTCTACCGCCTTCAGCACCCGGGAGTAGCATTCTTTACATACTTCGGGTACCGTCATTAATTTGGCGATGGCTTCCTCATATTTACCCTGGCTGGCCAGCGATTGACCTTCTTCCAAAATGAAATCACACTGTGAGTTGTAATACTCGATGATCTTGGTTTTGGCATCTTGTACCAGGTCCTGAAAGCTTTCCGAACGTGGGTTGAATCGTTTCACAGAACTGATGTACGCTTTGGTTTCATTGGTACCCACCCCTTTCACCGAGAACACATCCTGGCCGTAGACATTCTTGGTTTCTGTATCTGCGATGTACACATTGATGTCTAAGGTGTAGGCAATCTTTGGTGGAGGTCCGGCGATCACGTCTTTGGTAATTACATCCACTGAGGAGGTGATGACGAAACGTTGATCCAGCGAGAAACCGCTCATCCCGGCCTTAGCCACGCCCTGGGCCAGTTTATTTTCCAGTGCCCGTGAGGCCGCGGGAGTCATGCTACCCACTGTTGGCACGTAGGGCGCAATGGCAATACGGCCGACATCGTCTAAACTTCCTTCCTTATTTTGTGCCATCAACATAGTGCCTGACAGCACCAGGAATGAAAGCATTTGAATCATTCTTTTCATATCAAATCAATTAAAGTTGAATTATTTGGCACCCAGTATGACTACCACTTCGCCGAGACCTTTGGTTACCACTTTAGCTGTGATCTCAAAATCATCGGTGAGCCATTTTCTCAAGTCACGTGCCCAGCGTCTGGCATCGTTGGCTCGGCCCCTTTCATCGTACAGCGGTATCCGCACCTGCTCAAAAAACATGAAAGACTCGGTGGCATCTGTGGTGCTGAATCGACCTTCAACGGTGTTTTCGAACATCCAATCTTCGATCAGATAGCTCAACTCTTCGTTGTCCCACTCATCTTCTAAATCGTACTCCCAGCTATCCCATGTTTTGATGCGCAAGGAAACTTCTCGACCGTTGGTGAACATATCGTCAAAATGGCTTTGAAGAGATGCCGTGAAATTGTCCATGTGAGCAAGTACTGCTTCTTCCAATAACACCGGAAGTACCGAACTGAAGGAAGGCGCGCCTGTGCCCTGAGCAGTGGCAATCTGCTTGTTGGTATAAGAATCAAGACCCTGCATGTTGAAGGTAATGGACTTTTTTGGGCCGTATTCGTTCACTGTGTACGTCAATTGAATAATGATATCCGCTTTTGCTCGCTTCTTCAACTGATCGATGGGTGTCTCTACAATACCGGCTCCGTCCTTGCTGGTTAGCAGGGCATCCTCTGCGCTTTCTACTTCCAAACTCTTGATGACTGTTTCCAGGTTTTTCAAGGGAAATCCCCGATCGGCCATCATGCCATTGATTTTTGAAATTACGTTCAGAATGTCGGTATTTTCCTGAAATGCTTTCTTGTAATCAGGGATCTTAACTATGCTTCCCTGGTTATCAAATTCAAGCATATAGCCATTTAAGTTACACCAGGCATCACTGGGTACTACCATTAAAGTAGGCTTTTTGGCCTGACCTAAGGCGCTGGTTACGGCAAAGAATACCGCTAACAGGATTAGTGTAATATTTTTCATTTGTCTAAAAAGTTAAATCGGTTCGTTAGTTGGTTTTTTTCGGTTTTCTCCTGCGATCTTTCTCCGGCTTGGGAATGATCTTTTCCTGGGTCAACTCGCGCTCAAGTTTTACCATGTTGATGGTAACGATCTTCGTGAAAATCTTCTCCTTGCCTTCTCCTCTGTATTTTTGGGTGGTGTGTCGCGGGCTGTCGTTCAACTTCACGTAACGCTTGTACTGCCCCCCATCGGAGAAGAACTTATTGAAGTATTTTTTATGCTTGTCCCTGGCATTAGGTGTTGGAATCAGCGGACGCACCTCACAACCTTGCTTCCCTTCGCGAATGCCGAAAAAGAGCACATCTCTAATGGCGTTTTTCTCCAATTGCTTCTTGGCATCCCGTTTGGTTTTTCCCGCCCCATAGGCACGGACCATTTGACTTCCATCCAATTCGGTTCCTTCGCAAATGGACGTAAGTTGTGCTTCTGTGAATAGTACGTCAGCATCCGAATAACGCTGCGCCTGCAAGGTGCCTAGACTTACAAAAAGCCCCAGCACCAATGAATATGTCTGTTTTTTCATAACAATAAGGGGTTCATTTTATTAGAATCCTGAGGACAATCCTTTGATAACGCCAGCGTTTTCCAATTCCTTTCTCAGGGCGTCGTACATCACGGCAACGGCGATCCCAACTTTGTAGGTTTTTTTGTCAACTTTGACGACGCTTCTCATTTGCTCACCCTGAGCAGAGGCCGCGATGAATTTCAAATAGGGTCCTCCATCTTCAAAGAATTTTTCGAAGAAATCCGCTCTCGAAGTCTCGAGCGTTACGCTTTTAGCCAAAGGTTTTACACCCTGGCAACCACCTGAACTGGTCTGTGCGCCTTTAAAAATCACCCCGTGGATAGCATTTCTCTTGGCTTCTCTCACAGCAATCTCAGGCTTCTTACCATAACCATATACGGCCATAAGCTTCGTGCCTTGATCCCCGACGCCAATACAGGTAATCTCATAATCCTGTTTGGTATAACCGGCCGTTTCTCTTTTTTTCTTGCCCTGGGCATCTGCAAAGAATACCAGGCCAACCATCAATAATGTAGTCAATACGTATTTCATAGTCACCTTTGAATTAGTCAAATAGATTTTAATTGTTGTGTGATTTGTAGTTACAAGATACAGGATATTGTCCCTTTTTTTTCATGTGAACCATCAAAGTCACGAATAAATAATTGCTTTTGTGGGCAATTGCTCGTGACAGTGCAAAAAATGGGCCAGTTCCCAAAAACGAATTCCTTTCACTTTTTTAAATGATTCCGTTAATTAATAAACCACGACAATCATTTCCGCTTCCTTTGAAGTGTGCACCCAATCTGACGTATGCTCAGGCACCGAGGGAATATGCTCAGATTTTTTTCCATTAAGTCTTTCCATGCTTTTAGTTTGTGCATGCACTGGCTTGAGTTTCGTTGCGCCAACTCATTGAACCAAGGAATTTTCCTAAATTCTATTTGTCTAGGACGGAAACGGTTCTGTGCTGGAAAGCCAAAGCAAGTTGGCATAAAATCCATATAGAAAGGTTTAAATAAAAAAAGGGTGACGTATCGGCACCCCTTTTTTTTCGTAAGTATTCAAAGATTTTATTTAATCTGGCGGATGAGCATACCCGGGTAATAAGATCCTTTGGCTTTGTCTTTGAAATAGGTGGCGTCGATCTCCTGTGTGCCCACTTCTTCATCAGCGCCGAAGGTATTGTCCCATATTCGTTTGTGATCTACCTGAATGGTGCCCTTCCTTTTGTATTCCGTCAGCCCTTCACTATCTATCACCTGCTCGAGCACCTCAAACTTATCTCCTTTTTCAATTCCTTCTTTCAGGCCAATTTTCGCGGTCAGCTCCGGTTCGGTGGTGAACAAAGGCGTCTTTGTACGGAAGGCTTCATAGGTGCGGCTCAATTTCGCCATGGCCTTATCGGTGGCTTTTAGGGTGGCCATTTGTATCAGCTCGTCATTGGTTTTGGTTGTGGCCTTGGTTGAAAAGAGGTCGGCGGTGGCTGCCTGATAGCCTACGAACTTCAATTGGAAGATGTCTGACTCATTGAAGCGTTCTACACGGGTGTTGTCCAATGCATCATCAGTGGTCCAGTATCTGGTGTAAAACATGGCAGCCGCTTCCTCAGTCCAGTCCAATTGATACAGGTACGAGCGGGTTTTAACCACATAACCTTTACCCACAAAGTCAGCCACAGTTGCCACACCAGTTGCGATATCCGCCACATCACCATAACCTGCTGCGTCCGCTACCGCTGAGAGAAGGCCCAAGCCCTTGTTTACTTTTTTAGCCACTTCTTCTTTATCAGTAAAGTGGTAATCGTTGACAATGACGAAAGTATTTTTGATCAGTTCTTCACCGGCATCGGCCAATAAGGCCTTACCCCGTGCGCTTTGCTCTGCGAGCTTCACATCCAAAGCACTGGCATCATAATAGCCACGCTTGGCTATCAGGTCCATGCTGAAGCCCCCCTCCGGGCTCCTGTTAAACCATTTTGCCACCAGCATTTTGGCTACCTGCTTTTGCGCGAGCCAAGTGGTGATTTTCTCCGTCTGTAGTGCTTCATCCTTAAGGCCTCCTTCTCCTTCTACCAGATAGAGCCCAACGTTGTGGTCGTTGTATTTCTCCGGCATTTCCGCATTTCCGAAAGCCTGAAGAATGTAGGGGTAAGCCGGCCTACTTTGGTCGTTGACCATCAGCGTGTACAAAGAGCTTCGTCGGTATTTGAGGTCGGGAAACTGCTTATCGAGCTTGGGCGGTTCTTCATCAGTAACAGCCGAATACGTGCTCGTGATACCTCCCCCTTCTGAGGCATCGCCGTAGTATTTCGCCTCAAAAGAGTAGAGATCACCTATTTCTTCAAGGTTACGCTGACGCTCACTATTGGCAATTACTTCGTTGACATCCAAGGAACCGAGGCTGTCCAGGAATGGATTGGCTCCCGGTGAATTTTGATTGAGACCGTCTGTAACGGAGGCGGCGGGGGCATCTGCCTGCGAAGGAATATCGGTGGTCAGTGGCATGACGGCCGTATAACTGGCTATCGATTGCATCCCCTGATCTGCGGTGGGCAAAGTAATCGAGGTATTGACCTGATCCTGCCCAGAAGGATTGGGGGTGGCATAAAACTGTACATAAACTGTCTGACCTTCGGCTACGTCAATGGCTGTGGGGTTGGAGCGAAAGGGTCTGGCAGACTCTACATTGTAACTGCCTGGATAAATCGCCAGCTCCATGTAGGAGTTGCTGGGCATTTCGCCTACGGTTACGCCATTTACACTTACAGCCATGGACTGGTCGTCCATCATGACTGTTTTGGGTTTTATCAGGACCATTTTGGTCTCCTGCGCCCATAATTCGCCCGTCAATAGCAAAGTAGCTGTTACGACAAGCATCTTTGTTTTAAAAGTCATCATCTTGGTTGGTTTTTAAAAGTGGTGATCATAGGAAGTGATATTTACTGCCTGTTCAATAAAATAATGTTTTTCTAAATTAAGTAATTTTTATGACGATTTGTTTGTTCATCCAACTTGTTGATATTCCGAGCTCAATCGACACATCGATTGGATCGCGCTGAATCCATGATTACATGAACGATTAAACCCATTCAATCACACGAATAAACCATTCGTATCGGTGTCTCATTGCTTGATTCGAGCATAGATACCGGGTAGTTATTGTCGTCGTAAACCAATTCCACCTGATCCACATCCACATCACCCTTCTTTTTCTTTTCACCGTTTATTTTGTAGTTGGTGTCGATCCTGTAAGTGGTTTCGGCCTTCACCACATTGTTTATATAGTTGCCCACCGGATAACCATAGAGTAATTCATACGAGTTGCCATACGGACCAAAACCCTGAAAAGGATTGCGCTTATCGTCATACGTCAGCACAACTTCCGTGCTCAACTGACCATCCGCGCCATAGGCCTTGACCTTCACAGGCTTGTCATCCTCATAGAGGAATTCTTTAGTAGCAAAAGGTTCATCTCCGACCTGTGGGTAGAAAGTTTCCTGCCTGACAATTTTGCCCGTACTATCTCGGGTAAAAACGATATTGCCGAAAGTAGGTGAGGCCATTTTTTCGATAGCACCAGCATCATCGTAGTAATATTCGGTTACGTTCTGTCCTTCCGTAATGGCAATAAGGCGTCCACCTTCGTAGGTGTAATCGGCACTGCGTATTTCTGGTTGGCCGGTGACATTCAGGTGAAAAGCAGTTATTTGCCCTGCTTCGTTGTAGTTGGCTGCGATGGTTCTTGGCTTGTCACCCAGGGTGAAGTACATGGAATCCAGCTGGCAATCGGTCAGAATGGATGTATCTGGTTCCGCTGTGCCGTTTTCCGAGGTATTGCTTCCGCCGGAGCAGGCAGAAAAAACAATAAGGGCCATAAGTAGGGGGTAGAAAATTTTATTTGACATGTTGGTAAAAATTGATTGGATCAGCTAAATGTAATCAGGAAAGGCGGGCTACACCAGTTGAATGGCTTTTTCTGCATTAAACAAACCATACCCCGTGGCGCCATCCTGACCAAGATCTGCCGGCAGGGGAGGGTCGCTGCTAAATGGACTGCCGTGACCCTCGGTAACATCCCAACAGCTGCGCTGGATAATGCTTTTCACTTCGCCTGGCTCAAGTGAAGGATCCTTTTCAAGGAGTAGCGCACAGAGCCCTGCGATTTGAGGAGCAGCGGCCGAAGTGCCACTGAGTAAAGCCCAGCCATCGTCCGGATCTGTCCCATCTGGCAAACGATCGACTTTGGATTCCGGAGATACTGGCAGCATCAGGTATCTGGCATCGTTGGCTGACATACCTACCAACCCACAAAAATCTGGGACATTTCTCCCTGGGTAAATTGTGCTTCGAAAAGCACTGGCGTAATCGGAGGCCTGCCTCCTTCCTTTTTCGTCGACAAATACCCCACCCACCGACATTACCTCCGGCATCATGGCAGGAAAGGATACATGGCCATTGCCAGATGCAAAAATGACAATGGTACCCGCCTTGACGGCAGCTTTGATCTCTGCTTCCAGTGCCTTTAGATTGTTGGGTAATTTTTTCACTCCCTTTAAATCGTATCCCAAACTAATGGTGATGATGTCCGGGCTATGTTTCATCGCTTCCTGAAAACCCTCCAACATGGAGGCACTTTGGGTAGGGTCCAGTTCATTATCCACCTTTATACCTAGGAACGATACATCCGGCGCAATGGCAAACACGTTGGCCGACTCGGCCGTACCATGCCCACTTTGGTCTTCGGTTTTGTGCGTGGCACCCGGTGCAGTCACTACGCTGCTACGGTAGCCATGCGCAGTGAAGTAGGGATGGTCGTGATAAAATCCGGAGTCTACCATGGCCACGGTAACACCCGCACCTGTATAGCCTAGGCGGTGCACTTGACTGGCATGGCCCACCATGGCTAATTGATCCGGTAGGCGCAAATGATATTCGTCGATGTAAGGAGGAAACCGGGAAGGCTCAAAGGCATAGATCAGGTGAGGCCACTGGATGTAGGCATCGTCTATCCAGCGCATGATCTCGGGATCGGGCCGCCAAGGAGCACCCATGGTGGGCACGAGGGTGGGCGGCTGCTGACCGAAAGCGCCATGCGAGGTGTAGGCAGGCGTAGGTGAGAGCCTTGTACCAAAAAGCTGCTCGTAGCGGGTAGAATCTATCCTCATAGACAGGGAAAAGCGACCCCTGTTGGTCAGCCTGAAGCCACGCTTCTCTAATTCCTGTAATCCTTCGTCAATGGTTTGTGGAGATGGCGGCCGATCGAGCAAACGATCTGTAAGTCCCTCTTTAAGCTGGGTAACGCCTACCGATTCGTTTTCCAGGTCAAAGGTTACGGCTACTTTCAGTTCCATTTATTCATGGTCTTATTAATAAAATTAGGCGGCCTGCGGTAGAAGTTGATTAGCTGAAGAGCAACAAAAAATTAAGAATTGCTAATGAAAAGAAGGGGCACAATTGTAAAACACTGCCCATTGCCTATGGCCATTTCCACGCGAATGCCCATTGCCCACTGCCTAATGTCAAACAACATATAGTATATTGCTAAAGCAACTACTCACCTCTTAAAAGCCAACAATTATGAAAAAATGCCTTCTGCTCTCCCTGATTATCCTGCTTCTCATCTCTACAAGGTTAGAAGCTCAGCCATCTCATTTGGTCAACAAGTGGACCATGGATTTTAACGTCTTGATGAATGAGCAAATTAAGCCTACACTCCCCTTTGACCTGGACACGCTGACAGGACCGGCCAAGACCCTATTTGACATGCAGATGCAGGAAATGGAACAAATGTGGAAAGGGGCCTACTTCTGGTTCAAGGCTGATGGTACGGTCACGGTACGTACACCGAAAGGCAACCCGCAAGCGCCCGACTATGAAGAGGAGACAGGAACCTGGAGCCTATCCGAAGACGGTACCATCGTGACGATGGTGAAAGACGCAACCCAGGAAACCATGGACCTGACCATTAAGGAGGTGTCTGCTACCCGGTTGGTGTTGAGCAATCCAAAGTCCGAGCAATTTAAAGAAATGACCTTCGTAACCGTCAAGTAGCGAAGAAAAGGAATGGTGCCACAGACGTTGTTCATGAGTGGTGGTGCAAGAATAAACCACCAGAAAAGACTTTGTACCTCCGCCAATTCTGGTTTTTGGATTTTATCGTTGCCCCCATCTCCTTGGCATTCACGTTTTTCTTTGATCTATTGTTGACCAATCCTCTATCAAATCGTGCTTAATGCTCCTCGGGGCCATTGTGAAATCAGCACACCAATAAGTGCAGCACCACGCGGCAACCTGGGAGGGATATCGGGCAATCAAAAAGCCCTGAACGATTTAGGTAAGAGCACCCAGTGATTGTTGATGTAAACCAGGGCGTCGTAGGACAACCCCAGTTCTTCACCGGGCGCTACGTATTTAAATTGATAAAAGGTGAGTCCGTTTTTCCAATTTTCAGCGACATGGGTGTATCCGTCCGGTAATTGATTTTCTTCCTTTTTTTTCATTTGATCGGTGGTGCAGGAAAAAACCATGATTACTGTTTGCTCTTCGCCAGAGGTTATGGCATCTTCAGGAATGCTGGTGTACATTTCTTCCGTGTATTTATACAGTTGATTGGCAGCGTCTTCACTCGAACAGATGGCCAGGGCATCTGCTCGTGAGGGTCTCAGGGTTTGCAAAAATTCGTTGTCCCGATCTGTACGAAGTTTTTCAGCGAGGGTCTTCACACCTTCGGCCGTGGCCGGAATGCCATCGCCAGTGCAGGCTGCCAATAAAATGAGGAGCACAAAAGGGTACGTCAGGCGTTTCATACGGTTGTTTTAAAACTTGTTAAAACTATACATTTCGTTCCATACCCCGCTTGCCCTGACCATAAGGTTAGGTTATACAGAGCTTTGGCTACGGGATGGCTACTTTTCATCAATGTTTATTTTATTTACCCCTTGTTTTAGAGAAAACGCCGCAGACATGGTTGTTCCCTCCTATCGAGTGGGGTCTAGAAAAACAGTAATACAGTAAACGCTTCCATTGACAACCATTGAAAGAATAGTTATAATTTATGCTTGAGCCAAAAGAATCAACAATTCAATTGAGCAACGTAAAGCTCGGAGGGGAAGATTTTTACAAAATTTCCGGAGTAGACCAAATGTCACCCTTTTTAATGAGCATCGTGAGTGATTCTAATCACTGGATGTTTATCTCCAGCAACGGCGGGCTCACTGCCGGTAGAAAAAATCCCGATCATGCACTCTTCCCTTACTATACGGACGACAAGCTCACGGAGATGGCAGATCATACGGGTAGTCAATCTATTTTCCGTTGTGTCAGGCACGGGGAAACCCATGTTTGGGAACCCTTTTCTGAAAGAAGTGCCGACAAGTATCACACCACCTACAATCTTTATAAAAGCGTCTTGGGCAATAAGGTGCGTTTTGAGTGTGTCAATCACACATTGCAACTTGGCTTTAGCTATGAGTGGAATTCCAGTAACCTATTTGGCTTTGTACGAAGCTGCCAGCTGAGTAATCTTTCAGCTGATCCCATCGAGGTGGCACTGCTGGACGGCCTCCAGAACCTCATGCCTCATGGGGTGAGCGCGGACTTGCAAACCAGGAGCAGCAACCTGGTGGATGCCTACAAACGAAATGAGCTGCATGAAGCCTCTGGTCTCGCCGTTTATGCGCTAAGTGCCATCATCGTAGACAAGGCTGAACCCAGTGAAGCACTTAAAGCCAACACCGTCTGGTCGTGCGGACTACGCGATGCCCAATATTTGCTTTCGACCCGCCAGGTGGCGGCATTCCGCTCCGTAGAGAAGGTCGTTGGTGAGGTAGATGAGAAAGCACGAAAAGGTGCTTATTTCTGTGTCGGTCAGGTGTCCCTGGATGCGAAAGCAACGACCACCTGGCACATGGTTGCCAATATCGGTCAGGGACCTGCCGAAGTAATTAACCTGACCGAAAAATTGAAGCAGCCGGATCAGTTATTTGAGCAGGTAACACAGGATGTGGCCTTGGGTTGCCACAGATTACGTGTACGTGTGGGGAGTGCGGATGGATTTCAAAAAACGGCTGATCACCGAAGAAATGGGAGGCATTATGCCAATGTGCTCTTCAACATCATGCGTGGCGGTATTTTCGACGACCAGTACCGGATTGAGAAATGGGATTTGACCAACTACCTGTTCTCAGCCAACCGCATGAGGCATGCGGAATGGACAAAGCTGATGGACAGTCTTCCGGAAAATTTTGCTTATTTGGATCTGAAAAATCAATTGAGCACCACTGACCAACCAGATTTGATTCGATTGATTACTGAATACCTCCCCCTAAAGTTCAGTCGTAGACATGGAGACCCGAGCAGGCCGTGGAATCAATTTTCTATCAACACGCGCAACGAGCTGGACGGATCTAAAATTCTCGATTACGAGGGCAACTGGCGTGACATTTTTCAAAACTGGGAAGCACTGGCCTATTCTTACCCAGGCTTTCTGGAGGGGATGATCTTCAAGTTTCTGAATGCCTCCACTGCAGATGGGTACAATCCCTACCGTGTCACAAAGGATGGTTTCGATTGGGAGATCAGTGACCCGGACGATCCGTGGTCCTACATCGGCTATTGGGGCGATCATCAGATCATTTATCTCCTAAAATTTCTGGAGCTGAATGAGCAGATGTATCCGGGACGTCTCAATGAATATCTGAACAAACCCTTATTCGTCTATGCACACGTTCCTTATCGGATCAAACCCTATGAGGCAATCCTAGAGGATCCACAGGATACCATTGAATTTGACGCGTCGCTTGATTATCAAATTCGGAAAAAAAGGGCAGAGATGGGTGCAGACGGTGCGCTGCTGCATGGCAGGAATGGGTTGGTGCGTGCGTCAATGCTGGAAAAGCTGTGGGTAACCCTACTGGCCAAGCTCTCCAACTTTGTGCCGGAGGGGGGCATATGGATGAATACCCAGAGACCAGAGTGGAATGATGCCAACAACGCACTGGTTGGGAACGGACTGTCTATGGTTACCCTGGCTTATTTGCGTCGATTTTGTTTTTTCTTCAAGGCATTGATTAAAAACAGTCAGACTGGTGAGGTTTACCAATTTGCTACCGAAATTAATGGCCTCTTCAACGGTATTCAGGAAGCCCTGCTGCGGTTTGAAGACCGACTCGCTACGGGCTTCTCAGGTGCCGGGCGCCGGCAGTTAATGGACTTGTTGGGTCGCGCGGGTGGCAGGTACAGACAGCAGCTTTATGCTGAAGGCTTTTCGGGCCACAGCGAACCCATCGAGGCGAGCGAACTGGTTGATTTTATTGATTTGGTACTCCGCTATCTGGACCAATCCATTAGGGCCAACAAGCGCAAGGATGGCATGTACCACGCCTACAATCTACTCGACCAGACCAGCGGTGAGGCTACAATTTCCAGGCTGGATATGATGCTGGAAGGTCAGGTGGCCGTCTTGAGTTCCGGTCTGCTTGACCCTGATGAGGCATTGGAGGTCATGGACAGCCTGAAGTCGAGCCCATTATTCCGGCCCGACCAATACACTTATTTACTGTACCCCAACAAAGATTTGCCTGGCTTTTTACAAAAAAACAACTTACCAGGTAAAGCAGTAGAAGCGATCCCACTTTTAAAGGAACTTTTAGCACATGGAAATGGGCAGATAGTAGAGCAGGACGTTTTAGGAGGTTACCATTTCAATGGTCGCTTTAAAAATGCCAAAGACGTTAAAATAGTACTTGATCAGCTGCCGGAGGGGTACCTGGAGGGGGTGCGTAGAGACAAGCCAAAAATTCTGGCGCTTTTTGAGGATACTTTTAATCACAAAGCCTTTACGGGCAGATCGGGGACCTTTTACGGGTATGAGGGGCTTGGGTCTATCTACTGGCACATGGTGTCTAAATTGCTGTTGGCCGTTCAGGAGTGTTGCATTGGCGCGTCTAGAGAAGGTGCAGATGCCCGGGTGGTCGGCGGATTACTGGATCATTACTATGAAATTAATGCAGGCATTGGCGCCAGCAAGCCACCGGAATTATACGGTGCCTTTCCAACAGACCCATATTCACATACGCCCATGAACAAGGGTGCGCAGCAACCCGGAATGACCGGACAGGTAAAGGAAGACATTCTTTGTCGTTGGCGTGAGCTGGGTGTTTTTGTTTCTGAGGGCTGTATTTCTTTTCATCCGGTATTGTTGCTACGGTCTGAATTTTTGAAAACACCTGCTGAGTTGGAATATGTGACCCTGGATGGGGAAGCTGCGCGTGTGGCGCTGAATAAAGACACCATAGGATTCACCTACTGTCAGGTGCCTGTGGTATATTCCTTGTCAGACGAAGCAGGCATTGACTTACACAAAGCAGATGGACAGCAGGTAACCATCAAAGGTCTTCGTTTGTCTCCGGCAATAAGTCAGGAGATCTTTCACCGAAGCGGTGAGGTGGTCCAAATTGATGTACATCTGCCTCCTAAATATTTAAAATGATAAAATATTTCCTTCGCATACGGCCGGTATTTACATTGCTCAGTGCGCTGGCAGTGGCTTTACTAGTGACCTGTGAGGGGAAGCAAGCGAATAAAACCAATATGTCTACAAATAAATCCATCTCTGCATCCGACTTACTGGGGAATCCGGACTACCCTGCCCTTTCTTATGGGGGTTATCGGTCCGAAACGCGTAAGGTGCAGCCGACTTTGGCACAGTTAAAGGATGACATGCGCATCTTACATGCCATGGGTATTCGTGTCATTAGAACCTACAATGTGCACTTTGCGCACTCATCGAATGTGCTGAAAGCCATTCGCGAACTGAAGGACGAACAGCCGGACTTTGAAATGTACGTCATGCTGGGTGCCTGGATTGATTGCCTGAATGCGTGGACTGGCCAGGTGGTGGATCACCGCAGGGAAAGTCCGTCCAATGCGGTTGAAATTACACGAGCGGTGGAATTGGCCAATCAATATCCCACCATTGTAAAAATGATTGCGGTGGGTAATGAGGCCATGGTCAAGTGGGCAGCGGAGTATTATGTAGAACCGGCGATCATCCTGAAGTGGGTTACACATTTGCAGGACCTGAAGAGAAAGGGTGAGTTAAATCAGGAGGTTTGGATCACAAGCTCGGACAACTTTGCTTCCTGGGGAGGGGGGGACTCCATTTATCATGTACCCGAATTGACAGCGCTCATTCAGTCCGTGGACTTTATTTCTATGCATACTTACCCCATGCACGATACTTTTTACAATCCTTCGTTTTGGGGCGTGCAGCAATCAGAAAATGAATTAACCAAGGAAGCGCGTGTAGTTGCCGTGATGAGGCGTTCGGTGTATTATGCACAGAAGCAGTACCAGCAGGTCAGGCAGTACGTGGCGGGTATAGCGCCTGAAAAACCCATTCATATTGGAGAAACCGGATGGACGAGCTCATCCAATGAAATGTTCGGGTCAGAGGGTACCAAGGCAGCGGATGAATTCAAACAGGCCCATTATTACCACCTGCTAAGAGAGTGGACACGGGAAGCCGGGCTGTCCTGTTTTTATTTTCAGGCTTTTGATGAGCCCTGGAAAGATTCGGACAATCCGGGGGGCTCTGAAAATTTTTTCGGCCTGTTCACGGTAGATGGAAAAGCCAAATACGCGCTGTGGGAGTTGGTTGACTCAGGTGTTTTGGAGGGGCTGAAAAGAGATGGAAGCCCCATCACCAAAACGTATTCCGGCGACAAGATAAAATTATTGGATGAGGTGTATTTACCACCTGTTAAGGAAGAATTGATGGCTGTTCAATAAATATTTAAGCGATGAAAAGGGCTTTTTACTTAATACTGTTGATCATGATAGGTGCATGCAAGGGTCCTGACAAGAAAATGCTCGAGGTGTCCATTTTTGAAACGTCAGCAAGTGGCAATAAGCTCAAAAAGGTAACTGGCACGTTTGAAGGTGCTGCCGATATTAAGATGCGACTAAATCCTGATCAGACGTTTCAGACGGTCACAGGGTTCGGAGGCGCTTTTACAGAATCTACCAGCTATCTCCTGAACCAGATGAGCGCGGAGAGGCGAAACGAAATTTTAAATGCTTACTTCAGTAAAGAAGGAGCCAACTATTCACTGACCCGTACACACATCAACTCTTGCGATTTTTCCCTGAGCCAATATTCCTACGCCCCACAACCGGGTGATACACCGTTAACGCAATTCTCCATAAAAGAAGACATGGACGATCTGGTGCCCACCATCCTGGCGGCGAAAGCCATCTCAGAGGAAGGCTTTAAAATCATTTCTTCTCCATGGACAGCGCCCCCCTGGATGAAGGACAACAACAGCTGGCTTGGTGGCAAATTGTTGCCGGAATACTATGACACCTGGGCACTGTTCTTCTCTAAATACATCGCCGCCTACAAAAAGGAGGGAATTGACATTTGGGGAGTGACCGTGGAAAATGAACCACATGGAAATGGCGATCAGTGGGAGAGCATGAAGTACACGCCGGAAGAAATGACCTCCTTCGTAAAAAACCATTTGGGGCCCAAACTGGCGGCGGAAGGACAAGGAGAGGTAAAGATTTTTGGTTATGATCAAAATCGGGGTGGGTTGGACGAATGGAAAGATGTGATGTATGCCAATGAAGAAAATGCCAGGTATTATGCGGGAATGGCCATTCACTGGTATGAAAGCACGTATGAGGTGTTTCCCGAAGCATTGCAACGTGTGCACAAAATGGCACCTGATAAGCACATCATTGAAACCGAAGGTTGTATTGAAGATCCACCTCCTCACTGGAAGAAGGACGATTGGTTTTGGCAGAAAGAAGCAACTGACTGGGGTTGGCGATGGGCGCCGCCGGAGCAGAAATACCTGCATCCAAAATATGTACCCGTTTACCGGTATGCAAGGGATATCATCGGTTGCCTGAACAACTGGGTGGATGGTTGGGTAGACTGGAATATGGTGCTGGACACCAAGGGCGGACCCAATTGGGCAGAAAACTATTGCACCGCACCGATTCATGTGAACCCTTTGACGGATGACGTGTATTACACCCCCATTTATTACACCATGGCCCACTTCAGTAAATACATTCGCCCTGGGGCCAAAGTAATTGACATGGACTTTGCCGCTGAAAACTTATTGGCTACGGCTGCCAAAAATCCGGATGGTTCTATTGCCGTGGTGGTTTTAAATCCTGCAGAAGAAGCGCGCCGGTATTCACTGACGATTGGCGGTCTATCCCGTGCGGTGGAAATTTCACCGCAGGCATTACAGACTTTGGTTATCCCTCCATTTAAATAACCGGATGATGGTAAAAACAAAAGTTCCATTCGGACAAAAAGCAGCCTTCGGTTTTGGCATGTTGGCCAACCAGATGTTTCCCGCGGCATTGTCTATTTTCATGGTGGTATTGGTTCAGGATTTGGGTTTTCCGACCTGGATGTGGGGTATTTTATTTTTTCTTCCCAGGGTTTTCGACTCCATCACCGACCCGATCATGGGATTCATTTCAGATAACACCCAATCCAGATGGGGGCGGCGCAGACAATACGTGTTGATTGGAGCGGTCGTCATGGGCATTGCATTTGTTGTGATGTGGCAGCTTTACCGGGAGAATGGCGTCACTTTTAATTTTACCTACTTTTTATTGTGGTCGTTTGTTTTCTACCTCGGTCTCACCATTTTTAGTGTGCCGTACGTGGCCATGGGCTATGAAATGAGTGAAGACTTTCACGAGCGCACGGAAATCATGGCCATCGCACAATGGATCGGGCAATGGGCCTGGGTGATCGCCCCCTGGTTTTGGGTGGTGATGTACGATCCCAACTGGTTTCCAAATGCCGATACAGCCACGCGCACACTTGCGGTATGGGTTGGCGTGGTGTGCATGTTGCTGGCCATGGTGCCGGGTATTTTTATCAAGAGCGAATCAACTCAAAATCACGCGCACCTTACGCCACTCACCCTGAGGCACATCGGTCGGGGGCTGAAGGAAATTCTTATCGGTTTTAAAGAGGCCTTCGGGTCCACCCAATTTAGAAAACTTTGCATCTCCACATTTTTGATTTTCAATGCTTTCAATACGATTGCGGCTTTTTCTTTTTTCATCATTGTCTACTATTTATTTGGCGGCAATGCGGGTGAGGCCGGTATATGGCCAACGCTTTTCGGCAGCTTGGGCGCACTGGTAACCACTTTCCTGGTGATTCCGATCGTTACCCGGTTGTCGAAAAAGATTGGTAAGAAAAATGCCTTTATGTGGTCTCAGGGCCTATCGATCGTAGGTTATGCGCTTCTATGGTTTTTGTTTGTTCCAGGGAAGCCATGGATGTTTGTTTTTGCTTTACCCTTCTTCTCCTTTGGCATAGGCGGTCTGTTCACCTTGATGATGTCGATGACCGCCGATGTGTGTGATCTGGATGAATTACTTACCGGTAAAAGGAGGGAGGGAATTTTTGGTGCTATTTATTGGTGGATGGTAAAATTTGGATTTGCCATTGCCGGTCTTCTCAGCGGTTTTATCATGTGGCTGGTAGATTTTACACCGGATGCGCCTACACAACCGGAGGGAGCAGTAATGGGATTGAGAATTTTTTATTCTGGATTTCCTATCATAGGTACTGGTATCGCTATGCTCGTAATGCGTACCTACGACCTCACAGAAAGTAAGGCCAATGAAATTCGGGCCGTCCTGGAGCAACGTAAACGCAGAAAAGGTTCTGCCTATTATCCATCTGGTAAGCGATTGTCTTTGGCTGAGGGTGGTTTCAATGCGGTACCTGGTTTGGTAGACTTAAAGGGTAAAAGTGAACCAGAGCTACGCGAGATGTTCACAGCGATCATGGCCGAAAAGTTGCACGGCCTTTGCCTGAGTCCCTATCTGAAAGGGCAACAACTGGGGGATGCATTGTCTGCTACACAAATTCATGACCGCATCGAACGGATTGCGCCTTACACCTCCTGCGTTCGCTCTTTTGCCTGTACAGAGGGACTGGAAATGATTCCTGCGGTAGCTAAAGAACACGGGCTAAAGACTTTTGTTGGTGCCTGGATCAGTGCAGACCTGGACCGCAATGAGCGGGAGATTGATAAGCTCATTGAGTTGGGGCAAAATGGGCTGGTAGACCTGGCATCGGTGGGCAATGAGGTTTTACTGCGGGAGGAATTGAGTGAGAAGGCATTGATTGCCTACATCGATCGGGTAAAGCGGGCTTTACCAGACGTGCACGTGGGTACTGTGGATGCTTATTTTCAATTCATCGACCGCCCGAGGCTACTCGCGGCCTGTGATGAGATATTTATAAATTGTTATCCTTTTTGGGAGGGAAGCCACATAGATGAGGCGATCAAATATTTACACTTGATGTACGAACAGACCAAAAAAGCAGCAGGAGATAAAAAAGTCCTAATCGCAGAAACAGGTTGGCCGAGTTTGGGTCAGGAGGTATTGGATGCCCAACCTTCCGAGCACCATGCCATCAAATATATCGTGGGATCTCAACTATGGGCCAAAGCCAACAAGGTGGAACTTTTCCATTTTGCATCGTATGACGAAACCTGGAAGATTAAAGAAGAAGGTGAACTGGGAGCAGGCTGGGGACTTTGGAACGCGGAAGGAATATTAAAATATGGGTAAGTATTCAAAATAAACGTATTAATGAATGGTCAAAATGTCTTACAGAGCCGATAAAATTCTTTCACTTACCGCCCCTTATGCTTTCGATGCGTTCAATGCAACAGATCTAAGGGAACTCTACCGTCGCTTATTAATGGAAGGCATGCACGGCCTTTGTTTTAGTCCATATGGAGATGGTCAGCGCCCAGGAGATCGGTTATCCAGGGATCAGATAGCACATCGCATGCAGATCATCAAGCCTTACACACGTTGGGTACGGTCATTTTCATGTACCGATGGCAACGAATGGATTCCACGTGTGGCCCAGGAGAACGGTATACATACCCTTGTAGGCGCCTGGCTAGGTAAGGATGCTGAAAAGAATGAAAAAGAACTTGAGGGTTTGGTTGCGCTAGCCAAAGCCGGGATGGTTGATATTGCGGCTGTGGGCAATGAGGTCATGTATCGCAAAGACCTCACGGAAGAAGCACTCGTCGATTACATGAAGCGGGCCAGGGAGTTGTTGCCAGACCACGTGCCCATGGGCTATGTAGATGCGTATTATGAATTTTCAGACCATCCGCGCATCACAGAATTGTGCGATGTCATCCTTGCCAATTGTTATCCGTTTTGGGAAGGCTGTGATTTGGATTACGCGCTGGTGTACATGAAAAATATGTACCAACAGGCCCTGGCTGCGGGTGGTGGTAAGCGGGTGATCATCGCCGAAACCGGTTGGCCGGACAAAGGCAGGAATCTCAGAGGGGCCGTACCTTCAGAGGTTAACTTCATGAAATACTTTATCAATACCCAAAAATGGTCTAAGGATGAGGAGATTGAGATTTGCTATTTCTCCTCCTTTGACGAGTCGTGGAAAGTGGCCGACGAAGGCGATGTGGGTGCCTGCTGGGGCCTCTGGAGTCTGGATGAGAAGCTCAAGTTTATCGACTAGCCGGTGCCTCCAGGGCCAGAAGCGTAATGGGTAAGTGCGTGGCATCAGAAAAGAGTGTTGGCCAATCTTTTGCGTTGATGAAAAAATCCCAGACACAGCTTTCGCCGAATGATCGGTGGATGACTTGTGCCTCGTACCGGGAAAGCAAACGTTCTACCTCCCCGGTATGTGCATAGTCGAAGGAAAGGCTTCCTTTTTTGAGGACGCGCACGGCTTCAGTGCCTCCTTTTCTTAAGGCCTCGTCCGCTGCCGTTTTATAAGCCTGAATCAATCCGCTTACGCCGAATTTTGTCCCGCCAAAATAGCGCACCACCACCACAAGCGTGTGGGTAAGTCCGTGTGACTTGATCTGGTTGAGAATAGGGTCCCCGGCTGAGTGCCTGGGCTCCCCATCGTCCTGGGCACGGGCAATTTCTCCATGGCTCCCCAGACGATAGGCATAACAATGGTGCCTGGCATCCTGGTATGTGGCACGAAGTGATGTCAGTTGTGCCTCCACCTCTGCAAGCGTGTCCACCTGAAATGCAAAAGCCAAAAATTTGGATCCCTTTTCTTTGTACTCACCGGTACTGTCCCGCTTCAGTTGCTGCATCAACTGCAAAAATAATTGGCTAGTGCCAGTACCATGAGCATATACAAGGAGTTTCCTTTTCCCTGCACCCACCGAAACGTGACACCAGGCTTGGCCATTTAGGGCTTGGTTATTTTTTTGACTGTTGACGTGGGAGCCATCCACTTGGGTAACATCTCCTTTCCGTAAGGGGTCTTACCATTCGGAATAAAAGTGACGTGTCAATGCCGAGGCGTTTATTGATGCAACAGTAGTCTCCAATCGTACTTGAGTGAAGGGTGTTAGATTAAACATTTTTGGCCATTCTTGGGTTAAAAAAAATGGCATTACTTTGTACACTTTTGGACACACCTCCGTATTAGAGAAATAACTAGATGCATCTATTTTATCATCCGGAATACCTGCGCATACAAAATCATCAGGGCTTGTACCGTTTCGAAGGGGAGGATGTGGAAATCTATTTCCGGATCGAAGGGGACACCGCGGTGAGTTTGCCAAGTGGCCTTTTTGGGTCTTTCCAGTTTGCCCAACAGTTGGGATTTTGGACGTTCAAGAAATTTTTCCGTGAGGTAAAAGAAGATTTGCGCCAACTGGCGGTAGAACAAATGGTGATACGTCAGCCCATAGACATCTATGACCAGGTTGTCGGGGCAGATGCTTTGATGACCGAGGGCATGCGGGTGGAGTACCTGGACATCAATCACCACCTTGTTTTGTCGAGCTATGAGCATCAGTCGCTGCACCAGATGGAACAGCGCAAACTGGTAAAGTCTTCCTTTTGGGTGCACCAGACGACCGACTGGGAGCGGGTATATGATTTTATTCTCACCAGTAGGGGAAAAGCAGGATTAAAGCCGAATATCTCATTGGATAAACTCAAAAAATTGGTTATCACCTTTCCTGATCGTTACCAGTGCTTTGTGGCCCAGGCTGGAGAAAAGTGGGCTGCGGTGATTGTCTTCGTTAGCATATCTCCTGGGGTCGTGTACTATTACCTACCTGCCACGGCAGAAGAATATAAATCGGCCAGCCCTATGGTTCAGTTACTCTTTGAAGCGTCCCAGCACTACAAAGAAAAGGGTATTAAATACCTGGATCTCGGTATTTCATCGGTGAAAGGCGAAAGGCAGGAAGGTCTTATAGACTTTAAAGAGCACATGGGGGGCGTGGCTATGCAGAAACCTACCCTGGCGCTTCGCTTCAACTGACTTTTTGGCTCATCATTACATTTTAAATATTTCCTTAATTGGCGGCTAAATCTATTCAACCCGACAAAATCAACTTTAAGC
>CAYOEV010000030.1:27400-27635 GCA_964403075.1 uncultured Roseivirgaceae bacterium
CTTAAATTTATTCCGCGTTTTTTTGGTGAGATACGGACTGTAAACCCGCCACTTTTTTATGCGAACTTGTTATGTCGCATTGTCAGTGCTTTATTACCTGTGAGCATGCTTTGGGTCGGTAAGCTCATCATAGATGAGGTGGTGGCCCAGATGAACCTGGAGGAAAAGGATTTATACGCTCTGTGGATGCTCATAGGATTGGAATTCGGACTGGCCATAGGGTCGGATATCTTGA
>CAYOEV010000031.1:0-25514 GCA_964403075.1 uncultured Roseivirgaceae bacterium
ACAATCTCTCCCTGACTTACGCTCACTGACACATCACTTACCACGCTCCTTCGTTTGTAACGCTTGATCAGGTTTTCTGCCCTTAACTCCATCTCTGCAATTTAGACAGCAAATTTTATATCCTTTACGATCAATTGGATGCTTCGATGACCCCTGTATTCATTCTCTTCAATTTGATAAACCATGCTAAAGGGTGTGTCAGGCATTAAGCTTCCCAATTTTTCTACCATGCCAAAGGCCATGGCTTCAAATCCCCGGTCGTACCCCTGCTGGTAGACCAGCATTTTAGCATGGGTATCCTTTATGGCTTTTATCGGCCTTCGAATTTCCACGTGGTCGGTTTGAAAAAGCGGGGCCAGATTCCCTGGACCAAAAGGCGCCATCTGTTCTATGATGTGCAGCACCTTGAAATTGATGAAGGAAAACGGCACATTCAGATCGATATCCAGCGTGGGCAGCATTTGATCCTCCGTGAGATTTCGCCCTACGACCAGCTCAAAGGCCTGCCGAAAATTTTCAAGCTGGTCAGTTTTTAGCTTTAAGCCCGCCGCATATTTATGACCACCAAATTGAATGAGCAGATCGGAACACTCCCCAATGGCCTGATAAATATCGAAACCTGCCACAGATCGTGCCGAACCGGTGATTTCATCTCCATCTCCGGTAAGGATAATTGTGGGTCGATAATAATGCTCGATACAACGGGACGCCACAATGCCCACAACTCCTTTGTGCCAGTTTTTATGCCACAATACTGTAGACTTCGCGTTCGGAAATTGGGCCTCTATCATTTTAAGGGCCGCTTCGGTTATCATACGGTCGTGATCCTTTCGGTCTGCATTATGGTCATTCAGGTTGTGCGAAAAATCATTGAGATTCTCTGCATCGTTTGCCAAAAGAAGCGCTACTGATTCACGTGCATGTGCCAGACGCCCAGCTGCATTGATTCGAGGCCCAATGTAGAAGACCACATCTGAAATATTCACTTTACGCCGCAAGCCGCTGATTTCCTTGAGTGCCATCAGTCCGGGTAGAGGGTCTTCATTGAGCTTTTCCAATCCAAAATAAGCCAGTACCCGGTTTTCATCAAGGATCGGAACAATGTCTGAGGCGATGGATACCGCCACCAGATCGAGATAACCATTCAACGCGTGCATGGGAATGGACTGCTGGAGACAAAAAGCCTGCAACAACTTGTACCCCACTCCGCAACCGGATAATTCTTTAAAAGGATAAGTGCAATCCGCTCGCTTGGGATCCAAAATGGCCAAAGCCGCAGGCAATTCAGGTCCTGGTTGGTGGTGGTCACATACGATTACATCCAGGCCGCCCTCTTGTGCTCGTAGAATAGGATCATGGCCTGTAATTCCGCAATCCAAGGCAATCATCAAACCAAATTCCTGCTCCAGCGCCCATTCTACTCCCTGCATGGAAATACCATAACCCTCCGTGTAACGATCCGGAATGTAATATTCGATGTGATCTAAATAGCCGGATAGGAATGCAAAAGCCAAAGCCACCGAAGTGGTGCCGTCCACATCGTAATCTCCGTAGATCAACACCTTTTGCTGTTTTGCCACGGCTAGGCTCAATCGATTCACGGCTTTGTCCATGTCTCGCATAAGAAAGGGATCGTGCAATTGATCAAAATGCGGTCGAAAAAATGCTCTGGCAGCCTCATATGAATGCAGCCCCCGCTGCACGAGTAGCTCCGCCAAGGTTTCATTTACGTTTATGGCTCGCGAAAGCTCCTGAACGATCTTTTGCTGGGGTTGTTTTTTTAGCCTCCATCGTTTGTCCATAGTTTATCATTAGCCACGTTTGAATTGACATAAAACTCTCTAATTTTACCGGCTTTCAAAAATAGGTGTAATTCATGTCGGACCGCGCGCGAACCCGTTTTCTAATTGTCAATTTGTTGAAGGGATTGCTCTTTCTGGTGTTAATTATTTCACTATTCATCGTGGCCAAACGGTACCTAAATTTGGATTTAAAATCGGTATTGGGTCATCAGTACAATAATTCCATTCTTATTTATACTGTTTTTCTAATCTCCGAGATTGTTTTCGGGATCATCCCGCCCGAGTTATTCATGATATGGTCGATGCGCCATGAGCTATTGGGTCTATTCGTTCAAAATATGCTGGCACTTATGCTTATCTCCTATGCGGCCGGGATCTTAGGCTATTGGTTCGGCCGCTACTTGAACTCTACACGTGTGTACACTTTTCTGAAGCTTCGCATTTTCGGAAAATTCGAGGAACACTTTAACCGCTATGGTGGTTTCCTCGTTATAGTTGCGGCCTTAACTCCGCTACCGTTTTCTGGCATTTGCATGTTGGTAGGCTCGGTTCGCTATCCGTTTTCACACTTTTTATTAATGTCTTTAACCCGTTTCATTCGATTCTCATTTTATGCCTACCTACTTTGGGAAGCTCGAGTAGAAGCGCATTTGTTATGAAAGGAATTTTATTAGTTAACCTGGGGACCCCAGATTCTACCAAAGTCAGTGACGTGAGAAAATATCTGAGGGAATTCCTTTCAGACAAAAGGGTGATAGACATTGCTGCACCTCTGCGATGGATGTTGGTGAATCTGATTATTGCGCCTTTCCGCGCGCCCAAGTCGGCCAGAGAATACCGAAAACTTTTCAATGAAAACGGCTCCCCTTTAAAGTATTACGGTGAGCGCATCACCAAAAAAGTGCAAGTGCACTTAGGTGAGGATTATAAGGTGTCTTTTGCCATGCGGTACCAAAGCCCGTCTATCAAAAATGCACTGGCTGAATTGCAACATTGTCAATCTATACATGTAATACCGCTATTTCCTCATTATGCGTCAGCTACCACCGGTTCGGTAATTGATAAAGTAATGGAGATCGTGCGCAAATGGCAAATAATTCCTGAGATGACCTTCACCACACAATTTTTCGATCATGAGCTGCTGAACGAAACGTTGGCAGACAATGCGCAAGTGCTGATGAAGGAAAATGACTTCGAACACTTCATCTTTAGTTATCATGGCATTCCGGAACGACACATCCGCAAAGGTTCCGTAAATGGTTATTGCCAATTGGGCACCTGCTGTCAGACATTGGTAGAAGACAACAGGTATTGCTACCGGGCGCAGTGTTTTGCACAATCCCGAATCCTAGCCGCCAAGTTGGGGCTAGACGAATCTCAGTACACGGTAACCTTTCAATCCCGACTGGGTAAAGACCCATGGATTAAGCCCTACACTGACGTGGTCTTGGAGGAGTTGGCTCACCATGGCATAAAGAAAGTGCTGGCCTTTTCTCCAGCGTTTGTATCGGACTGCCTGGAGACGACCATTGAAGTTGGTGAAGAGTTTAAAGAGGAATTTGAGGCGGCTGGGGGTGAACTGCTAAAATTAGTACCCAGCCTGAATGAGTCGGACAAATGGGTCAGCTGTCTGGTAAATTTGGCACTTAAACCCTATCAGGAGGTCACACCAGCGTAGCGTGCAACCAACTTGTCTACCGCAAAAGTGATTTCTTCAGGGGTGTTGTATTTTCCAAAAGAAAAACGAACAGCACCCCGGTCGGGGTCTATGTCTAACTCAGCCAACACGTGAGACCCCATGTTGGATCCGCTGGAACAAGCACTGCCACCAGACGCTGAGATGCCATCGATGTCCAAATTGAACAACAACATGTCATTGTCTTCAGAGGGTGGCAGGCAAACGTTTAGGACTGTATACAAACTTTTATCCAGGTCTCCACTCAACCCATTAAAAAGTACGTCGGGCATTTGTTCCTTTAATTGTTGGATCATCATTTGCTTTAACCCCTGAATGTGCGTGCGGTGGGCATCCATGCCTTCATAGGCCATTTCTATTGCCTTTGCAAAGCCAACGATGCCCGCCACATTCTCGGTACCTCCCCGCATGTTGCGTTCCTGCGCACCGCCATGAATGAAAGGATCAATTCGGTTATCATGTTGAATATACAATAAACCAATTCCTTTCGGACCATTGAGCTTATGCGCAGACCCAACTGCAAAATCCAATGGCAATTGCGCAAAGTTATGTACGTAATGACCCAGCGTCTGCACAGTATCTGAATGGAAAAATGCCTTTTTCTGATGACACAATTCCCCCACCTCTTCCAGTGGTAAGAGATTGCCTACTTCATTGTTGCCATGCATCAATGAAATAAGCGTTTTTTCCTGCTTACCAATGAGATGCTCAAGATGCGCAAGATCAACTTCTCCCAAGCCGTTAAGTTCTACGTAAGACACTTTGACGTTGTGCTGCCTGGCAAGCCACTCTGCAGTGTGTAACACGGCATGGTGTTCAACTTTGGATGTTACCAAATGCTGAACGCCAAGTGAATGCACCGCATTACATAGTACCGTATTATCAGCCTCGGTACCACAACTGGTAAAGAATATCTCAGCTGGTGCTGCACCCAACAAATCCGCCACTTTTTTTCTGGCCCTTTCAATCGCCGCCCGGGCTTCTCTACCATGATGATGTATGGAAGACGGATTCCCGTAATGCGTAGTAAAGTAAGGCATCATCTCGGCCAATACCTCGGGTGCCATTGGCGTAGTAGCCGCATTGTCTAGAAAAACCCTCATTGCAACAATTTTTAAACAGCAAGCATTTCCTTGATGTCTGACATAATCTTGTGCGCAAGCACGTCGGCCTTTGACAGGCTATCAGACTCTGCAAAAATACGAATAATTGGTTCTGTATTGCTTTTCCTCAAATGAACCCACTCGTTATCAAAATGAATTTTGACACCATCAATCGCTACGATCGGTTGATTGCTGTATTTGTTCTGTATGCCTAATAAAATAGCCTCCAGATCCAGGTCATGCGTTAACTCAATTTTGTTCTTAGAAATGTAATAACTGGGATAGGAAGAACGCAACTGTGAAGCCGTTTTGCCGGATTGAGCCAAATAAGAAAGAAATAGTGCGATGCCGGCAAGCGCGTCTCGGCCGTAATGCAAATCAGGCAGTATAATGCCTCCATTGCCTTCGCCACCTATTACTGCTCCTACAGCTTTCATTTGGCTGACTACATTTACTTCACCAACCGCAGAAGGGTAGTAAGTATGCCCGTATTTTTCAGTGACCTCTTTCAAAGCCTGTGAGGAGGAAAGATTGGAAACGGTAGCACCACCTGTTTTAGAAAGTACATAATCAGCAATAGCCACCAGGGTGTACTCCTCACCAAATGCACGGCCATTGTCGCTAATAAATGCCAGACGATCAACATCCGGATCTACAGCAATTCCTAAATCATAATGACCCGCCTCAATTTCATTTTGTAACTGCTGGAGATTTTGAGGCACCGGCTCCGGATCATGTGGGAATTTACCGTCGGGCTCAGCGAACAGGGCCTTGTAGGTAATACCCATGGCATCCAAAAGCCTGGGGACCGCTATTCCTCCAGTGCTATTTACGGCGTCAAAAGCCACATTAAATTTTTTCTCTTTTACCGCCTCCACATCCACCAGGGGATGGTTCAATATTTGCGCTATGTGCCAGTCGATATAGGAGTCATTGACCACACAGTTACCAAATTTTCTTGCATCTGCAAAGATGATATCTCCCCGCTCTGACCACTCGAGTACTTTTTTACCGTCTTCAGCAGATAGGAACTGTCCATCTGCATTGAGCAGCTTCAGTGCATTCCATCCGGCCGGATTATGACTGGCAGTCAGGATGATTCCTCCTTGAGCCGCTTCCGCTACAACAGCCATTTCCACTGTAGGCGTGGTAGATAAGCCAAGATCTACGACATCAATACCCATTGCATTAAGCGTATTGGTGATCAATGGGGAATAATACGCGCCGGAGGGTCGGGCATCCCGTCCGATAACCACCTTTTGTTTGCCTGTACGCAACTGCTGCAACCAGGCTCCATAACCAGCGGCAAACCTGACGACGTCTAAAGGAGATAGGGTTTCGCCGGCCCGGCCACCAATGGTGCCCCGCAATCCCGAAATTGATTTAATAAGTGTCAAATGTGTGTGCCTGTTTGATGAATGGCCGCAAAGATAAGTGACTTACCACGTTGTTTGGTCGGATCAATCAAATTTGGACAGTACCTTGTTCACCTCCGACTCGGGGTTGGCACAATTGTCTTCAACGTTCACCGTCTTTCCACATAGGTCGCAAGTGATGCCTTCTTTGTTTAGAAACGGACTTTGAGAAGCACAGGTACCCTTGAATTCTCCATTTTTTTTGAGCAAAATTCTAACAGACATTAATACAAAAAAAAGTGCCATTACCCCAAACCCCAATAATACCGTTGCCATATCAGAAACTTTTTTACAAAAATACCAAATCTTTGTTGTGTGATAACTGAAGTAAAAACATAATGATCCCTAAAAAAAGGCCGCAAACAACCCACGACCCAAAAAGAAAAGCAAAACTCGATGCATTTGACAGGCTACTGACGATCATGGATGAATTGCGCGAAAATTGCCCCTGGGACAAAAAACAAACCTTCGCTTCTCTGCGAAACCTGACCATTGAGGAAGCCTATGAATTGTCCGACGCACTGCTTGCCAATGATATGGACGAAGTGAAAAAAGAGCTGGGAGACCTTTTGTTGCACCTGGTGTTTTACAGTCGGCTAGGCCAGGAATCCGGTCTGTTCGACATTGCTGACGTCATCGAACAACTGGAGGAAAAGTTAATACGTCGACACCCTCACATCTATGATGATACCGAAGCGAACGACGAAGAAACAGTCAAAGCCAACTGGGAAAAAATCAAATTGAAAGAAGGTGAGAACAGGTCGGTATTGTCTGGAGTGCCCTCCTCATTGCCCGCATTGATAAAGGCCTTACGCATCCAGGAAAAGGCGCGGGGTGTTGGATTCGATTGGCCCGAAAAAAAAGGGGTATGGCAAAAGGTGGAAGAAGAACTACAAGAATTTAAAGAAGCGTCTGATCGGGATAAACCGCATGAGTATGGCGATCTCCTATTTTCCCTGATCAACTACGCACGATTTGAAAACATCGATCCTGAAGACGCGTTGGAGCGTACCAATCGCAAATTCATCAAACGTTTCCAATACATTGAAAAAGAGGCTGCTGCCACAGGTCGCCAAATTGATGAACTATCACTCGAGGAAATGGACGTCCACTGGGAAAAAGCAAAACAATTGTGAAGATTCGTTTGAAAACCCATGTTCAGGCCCCTTTCGAGGAAGTCGTCGCCGGATTTAACCTGGAATTATTACAGGCTCTTGCACCGCCTTTCCCCAGGTTGAAGATTATCCAATACGATGAAGGCAACAGAACCGGCAATCGAATCCATTTTAAATTGGATTTTCTGCTTTACCAGAAAGACTGGATGGGGACTGTAACAGACCACAGTTCTTCCGATGACCAGTTTTACTTCGTTGACGAGAGTCGACAACTCCCTATGGGCATGAGGTACTGGCAACATAGGCATGAGATTCGAAGAGAAAACCAACACACAATCATTGTGGATGTTATCAACTACACCACCGAACGCTGGCTCTTAGACCTATTTCTTTATCCCTTGATTTGGTTTCAGTTCCTGTACCGCATTCCTGGGTACAAAAGTTATTTCAAAAAAAAAGCCACCCAGTGATGAGTGACTTTCGGTTGTTTCGTTGACCCCAGATTAAGAATCTTTCCATTTGATGGTACAGCCCACGGCACGCTTTTCAGTGACCTTCGGCATTTTATTGTCCAACAAAGCATCCAAAGCGTCGGATACGTAGGTTTCTTCCACCTCTGAAGGTTCCCTTGGATTGTCGTCGATGGCGCCTATGTAGACTACCTTAAATTTTCCAGCCGATTCTTTTTTCAACACATACACATGCGGTGTTTTCGTCGCACCGTATGCCTTTGCAATTTCCTGCGAATCATCTCGTACGTAAGGAAAGGTAAAACCCTTGTCAGCCTTACGTTGCCTCATGGCGTCCATACTATCGCCGGGTTGTTTGTTAATGTCATTTGAATTGATTGCAATCATAGGAAACCCTTTGGTGGCGTAAGCCTTGTCTAAAGCAACCATGCGGTCTTCATACAACTTCACATAAGGACAAGTGTTGCAAGAAAACACAACTACAAAACCTTTTGCGTCTTGATAATCGACCAATGAGACCATTTGACCTTCTGTATTTTTTAGTGTGAAGTCAGGCGCGTAATCACCAACGGCAAGACCGTCACGAGTCTCCCCGGCGTTGATAAACAACGCTGCAACCACGACCAACAGGCCTGTAATGGTAAGAAAGGTTTTTTTCATAGCATCTGTCATTTAGTTCAAGTATTGATTTACAGTTTCTGTTAATTCTTTTTTTGAAAATTTCTTTTGGTGAAAATAAGTTTTCCCCCAGGAATCTATGAATAAGGTGGCTGGAATTGCCCCATTCCATGAACGGTCAATGAAAGGCATGTAAGCGTCTGGATCTTTTTCATTAAGCCAGACCACCTCACTTTTCAATTTCCGAGAGCCTACAAAATCCAACATTTTCTGCTTGTCCGCGGCAAAATCCAAGCTCACCAAATACACCTTCACATCGGATCGATCGTAGAGCTCCTCAAAATGTGGCAACTCAGCTACGCAAGGTGCACACCAAGTGGCCCAAAAATTAAAGACTGTCAATGCGGCCTCGGAATTATTCATTTCTCGTTGCAGCTCCTTAAATGTCATGGTCTTTACCTGTCCATTTACTTCGAGCAAGAAAAAAATTAAAAAACAGCTTATCCATGTTTTCACAATTTATATTATACGAAAGAAAAAGTCATAGGTTCATTTCCTTCTTACCAACTCATTCAATCTTGCACTTTTTAAAGAGTAAGCGCTCCTAATTTTCATTATCCGTGATTTCAACATAATATTTAGTTAATCCAGCATTTTATCATATAGCCGATGGCATTAGTTATAGTGTTAGGTACTTAAGATGTAGATGAGTTCGAAAAAGGCAATGGCTAATACTTCTTAACTTGATTTCAAAAACAAAGAACAAGAACTTATACACATAATTCAAAAGTTTTCCACATCGTCCTTAATTTTATGTTTAAGTAACTGGTAACCAATATTTTACGATTTATCAGCTAAATTTTCTATTTGTGGATAAGACCATTTATTTAGATTTAAGTGTCTGATACTATGGACATTAACCATTCATTCATCAGTCACGCGTGTAGCGCTTGAGCTTGGTACGATAGGCATTGAAGATGCGTGACTTACTTACAAAGCCTACGTATTTGCCCTCGTCAATAACCGGTAGGTTCCAAGCCCGTGTTAACTCAAATTTATTCATAACCGATTGCATTTTTTCTTGCAAATCGATAAAGGCCGGAGGTTTTTGCATAATGGCCTGAACCCGCACAGTCTCACGTATTTGCTGGTCAAACATGATTTCCCGTACATCATCGAGGGTCACAATGCCTTCCAGTTCCCCAGAATCATTTACCACAGGAAAAATGTTTCGCTTGCTTATTTTGATTCTATCAATGAGCGCATCCAGCAATGCCTCAGGCCTTACAATCAAGAGATCAGTTTCTATTAACCGCTTCATGTCAATGAGATTCAGTACCTGATCATCCCGGTCTTGTGCTAAATCGCCTCTTTCAAACAAGCTTTTGGTATAAATACTGTGTTTCTCAAAGTACCTAATGGTGGAAAACGCGATGGCAGATACCAGCATTAGGGGTACAAACAGTCCATACCCACCGGTAATTTCCGCGATTAGAAAAATGGCCGTAAGTGGTGCGTGCAACACCCCACTCATCACACCGCACATACCCACAAGGGTAAAATTACTTTCATTTAGTTCAGAAGCGGACCAAAGCAAACCCCATGTCCGCGCATAAAAAAAGCCCACCAAGCCACCCATGAAAAGTGAGGGGGCAAAGATGCCTCCGCTTCCTCCGGCACCGATTGTCAATGCCGTAGCGACGGGTTTCATCAATATCATGGCGGCAACGAATGCCAAAACCAGGGCGGGGTTACCTTGTTCGTAGAAAAAACTACGTTCGAGCAAATCCAGAGATTCTCCTTGCAGGAGTTGCTTAATAGACTTATAGCCCTCTCCGTATATAGGAGGGAAAGTAAGTATGATCAAGGCCAATCCCACCCCACCGACTAATGCTCTTCCCAGGTCGGCTTTAACTGTTTTTATCGTAGCATCCATGAAATACATCATGCGTGTGAAATACAATGAGGCCAGGCCAGAAAAAATACCCAGGCCCGCATAAAAAAGCGTATCGGAGGCTTTGAAACCTTCTGTGAGTCGAAAACTGAACAGAATGTCTTCGCCTAAAAGCATAATCGAAAGCAGTTGCCCCATCACCGAGGCAATCAGTATTGGAATAAATTGGGCCACCGTTACCTCTACAAGGATAACCTCCATGGCAAAGATGACGCCGGCAACAGGGGAATTAAATATGGAAGCAATGGCACCGGCTGCACCACAGCCAATCAGCAAGGATCTCTTTTGATAATCAAGGTGTACCATGCGTGCCAGATTGGACCCAATGGCTGAGCCCGTAACCACGATGGGGGCCTCCAGACCAACTGACCCGCCAAAGCCTACCGTGAGTGCGCTTGTGATCATGCGTGAGTAAGTCTTCGCCCGCTGAATGATACTCGACTTTTTGGAGATGGCATAAAGAATATCCGTAATCCCATGTCCTAAGCGTTCTTTTAAAAAGTATTTTGAAACAATGACCGTCAGTAATATGCCAATGATGGGATAACCGAGATAAAGAAAATTGACTGAATAAGAACGCAGCCCCAACGCCAACAGGTGCTGAATTTCATGTACGGCACTTTTTAAAATCACTGCCGCTAATCCTGAAGCCACTCCTATCAGGCCTGCAACGAGCAGAAGAAAGCCATTGTCGCTCATGAATCTGAGTCGCCAAACGAGAAAACGCATCAACAGTTTACGAAGGACCTGCATGGGCGATGGGTAAAAGTCAGAAAATGTATATTACTAAAAAGCACAAAACTATGACCATCACCCAAATCAAGGAAACTTGTTTGTATGTGAAAGACCTGCAAAAAACAATACAATTCTACCAAGAGGTATTGGAACTGCCCTGCTTTAGTCATGTAGAAGGTAGACATGCCTTTTTTCGAGCTGGCAGATCCGTTCTCCTTTGTTTCAATCCGGAGGTAACCGCACGGGAAACTATCTTACCCCCTCATTACGCAGAAGGACCTCAACATATCGCCTTCGAAGTCACGTCGATGGATTACAACGCCACCCTCGAATTGCTCAAGACAAAAGGAGTGAGGGTTACCCATCAGCAAACATGGACCAAAGGCGGTAGGTCGTTTTATTTTGAAGACCCCAACCAACATGTGCTGGAAATTGTAGAAGAAGGCATTTGGGATAATTGAATGAAGAATATCCCAATGAATCATCCACCAATTTTTACATTCTCCGATGGTATCAAAACCTACACATCAGTCAAAAATCGAGGACCGATTCTCCGGACAATTCTGAAAATCAAAAGAACGACACATGTCCCGAAGAGCCGTCCAACCCTGTTTTGAAAATCCCGTGTTTGGGTACACCTGCTGCGACCTGCCCTCAAGGAGGTGGGAGACCCGCAAATTGTTGCAATCAAAACAGATACTTACCTGCCCTACCGGGCTTCCATCGCGGTACCAGACGAGGCCTTGCCGCGAGTCGAAACAGGCGCCTTCCGGGTCGCCATAGGATTCGGATGCATTCAAGATAGCCATAGCATGGTCAACTGTCTTTGCGGTCAAAGTCTTACTGCGCAAAATCCGGTTTTCTATCAGTGCTGCGCCCACATGCTTTCCAGCCTTCATCACGTATTCATAAGCCACTACGCTATCCGCAGCTACGTCTTTAAGCATCTGTCCCGAGACCATGAAAGAAATAAGGTAAAATAAGGTAAATAGTTGCATAAAAATATTAGTCATCACGTAACATCTCATAAGTTGCTGTAATCTCAAAACACCTAAATTCCTGACTGCTATTCCTCAATGGTTTTTTGTATTTGGAGTTTAAAGTTAGTTGGGAATGTACAAGAAAACGATTGTGTCGGAGCTGAACGTGGAATAAAAGCTCCTTGTTTTGAAGCCATATAAAAGTCATCTTAACTATGTCTGCGGTACTATTCTGGTTTCGTCGCGACCTGCGACTACATGACAATCACGGTTTTTACCGAGCCCTAACCTCCGGTATGCCGGTAATTCCAGTATTTATTTTTGACCAGCACATTATCGATCCCTTGCCAGACAATGACCCACGGGTGCAATTCATTTACAAATCGCTGGAAAGCATGTACCAGGAATTGCGTGAACACCATGGTACCATGGTCATCAAAAAGGGTCGGCCAGAAACAATCATTCAATCACTGATAGACACTTATGACATCAGCCAGGTGCATACCAATCACGATTATGAACCCTACGCTAAGCAACGGGATCAAAACATACACAAATTACTGGCAGCGCAGGGCATTGCCTTCAAAACCTTTAAAGACCATGTGATTTTTGAAAAAGACGAAGTGTCAAAAAAAGACGGTAACCCGTACGTCGTGTTCACGCCCTATAAAAACCAATGGCTGAGCCTGGTCACTCCTGAAACCTTCAAAGGGTACCCAAGTGAAAACCACCTCGATCAAATTTATAAAGAAGGATCATTCGATTTCCCTACCTACGAAAGCCTGGGATTTAAGCCCAACAACCTGAAAGTCAAGCCCTACAACCTGAGCCTTGTTGGCCATTATGATGAAACACGTGATAACCCGTCGGCAGATGAAACTACACGACTTGGACCTCATCTAAGATTTGGCACGGTAAGCATCAGGAAGATGTGCCAATTGGGAAAAGAAAAAAATGCGGTTTTCCTGAGTGAATTAATTTGGAGGGAGTTCTATGCTCAAATCCTTTACCGATTTCCCCATGTGGCTGAACACTCATTTCGGAGGGAGTATGACCAGATTAATTGGCGCAACGACGAAGCTGAATTTCAAAAATGGTGTGAAGGAAAAACCGGTTACCCAATGGTGGATGCTGGCATGCGCCAACTCAACAAGAGCGGTTTTATGCACAACCGTGTGCGCATGATTACGGCAAGTTTTCTGGTAAAACATTTACTCATCGACTGGCGTTGGGGGGAAGCGTATTTTGCGGGAAAACTCATGGATTATGAGCTTGCTTCCAACAATGGGGGCTGGCAGTGGGCCGCAGGAAGCGGTACGGATGCAGCACCCTATTTCCGCATTTTCAACCCGACAACTCAGTACCAAAAATTTGACCCACAGTCCAAGTATGTCAAAAAATGGCTTAAAGAAGATTTCGGCCAGATTACCCCAATGGTAGACCACAAGGCAGCCAGGCAAAGATGTTTGGATACCTACAAATTGGCATTGAGTTAAACAACCAGCGCGTTCTTTTTCTTTAACGCAGTTTCTATGTAATCGAAAGTGGACAAGATGTTGACTTCGCCGTCAACCATTGCCACATTGTGCTCAAAATGAGCAGAGGGTTTTTTATCTGCCGTGATGATGGTCCAGCCATCGTCCAACTGTACTACGCTGCGCGTACCCATGTTAATCATAGGCTCAATCGCAATCACCAACCCATTTTTAATTTTACTTCCTCTACCTCGCTTACCAAAATTCGGAACTTCCGGAGCTTCATGCATCTTTCGCCCCAGCCCATGACCCACCAGTTCACGAACAACACCATATCCATGCTTCTCCGCATGGTGTTGGATAGAAAAACTTATGTCACCAATTCGGCCTCCAAGTTTCATTTGTTCAATACCCAGATATAAACACTCCTTCGTTACACGTAATAGATCGGTAACAGAAGAGTGAATTTCGCCGACTGCAAAAGTGTACGCATGATCTCCGTAAAAGTGGTTTTTTAAAACCCCAATATCCACGCCTACAACGTCTCCTGACTCCAGCGGTCTATCGGTTGGAATACCATGAACCACTTGCTCATTTACGGAGGTGATAATGGATTTCGGGTACCCATAAAGTCCCAAAAATCCGGGCACCGCTCCATGATCCCTGATGAAACCATCTGCCAAATCGTTTAATTTTAAAGGCGTCACACCCGGCTCAATGTATTCCGCCAACATACCCAAAGTTTTGGATACCAATTGTGCACTCTCGCGCATCAATTCAACTTCTTCCCGGCTTTTTAATTGGATCATAAAACAAAAATAGGCCAACGAGGCCTGCAGTCTTTATTAAAATAAAAAACTCCTGCCCAAAGAACAGGAGTTCAATAAATGGTCAACGAACGTTAAGAACGGGAACCTTCCAGCACGTCTTTGATAGGCACGCGTGTACCATCCCGATAAGAAACTATCCATGCATCCTTAACACCCATGGCACGCAAATACTTTTTAAAAGTATCTGCTTCCCAATAATCTTTAAAGACCCCGATGGTGTACTTGTTAAGCTCACCCTCTGTTTCAGCATTGAAGTTTGCGCTGCTGTCTTTGTATTTACTCAAGTCAATTTTCTTGTACGCACCAATCTGCACCTTAAAGACCACTCCCACATTCTCATTAATGCCTGAACCAGAAGTGGTGGGTGGAGGGGTGCTGCCACCGCTTCGAACTTGTGATCGCAAGTCCGCAATTTGCGCTTGTTGTTGACTAATCTTGTCGTCTTTTTCAGCAAGTTTTCGATCCACATTATCCAATTCTGTGCGCAAGCTCGAAACTTGGCTTTTCATGGTTTTGTTTTGATCGATCAAGTCTTTGTACTGCTCTGGAGAGACCTTTTTCAAACGTTTTTTCCAGGCCTTTTTCTCTTTTTTATCCATCTGCGCCATGGCATCTACGGATACCGAAAGGGCCATGATAATTAATAACACTGTTGTTAAATGTTTCATAATAGTGAGCCGTTCTTTCTAATTACCGCTAAAGTACAAAATAATTGTAATAAAATCATTTTTTAAGTGATCCCGTCATTTCTTCCGGTTTGACCCACTCATCAAATTGTTCACTCGTTAATAAACCCAATTCTACGGCTGCCTGACGCAATGTAGTTCCGTCCGTGTGAGCTTTCTTTGCAATTCTCGCGGCGTTCTCATAACCAATATGGGTATTCAAAGCTGTAACCAGCATCAAGGAATTTTCCAATTTTTTTTGAATAACTGCATAATTCGGTGTTATACCCGTGGCGCAGTTGTCATTGAAAGAGCGGCAGGCATCCGCTAAAAGTTGTGCCGAATCAAGCAAGTTGTAGATCATCATTGGTTTAAAAACATTCAACTCAAACTGCCCACTCATGCCGCCGGTTGTGATTGCAACGTCATTGCCGATCACCTGCGCGCACACCATAGTTAACGCCTCACACTGGGTCGGATTTACTTTTCCCGGCATTATCGAGGATCCCGGCTCATTTGCAGGAATGATAATTTCTCCGATCCCACTTCGGGGCCCTGAACATAACATACGCACGTCATTACCAATTTTCATCAGGCTCACTGCCATTTGCTTCAACGCCCCGTGGGTCTCTACAATGGCATCGTGCGCCGCCAGCGCCTCAAACTTATTGGGTGCGCTCACAAATGGATGCCCCGAATAGTTCGCAATTTTCGCTGCCACTAATTCGGCATAACCTTCCGGCGTATTGAGACCTGTACCTACTGCCGTACCACCCAATGCCAATTCCGCCAAGTGTTCTAACGTATTGGTTAATGCCTTTATTCCATGCGCCAACTGCGCCACATAACCGGAAAATTCCTGTCCTAACGTAAGAGGTGTTGCATCCATGAAGTGGGTACGTCCTATTTTCACAACCTCCCCGAAAGCGTTGGATTTTTCTTCCAGCGTGTTTTTCAGCTTTTTTAAAGCCGGCAAAGTTTGGTTCACCACCATTTCGTAAGCAGCAATGTGCATGGCTGTGGGAAAGGTGTCATTCGAACTCTGGCTTTTGTTCACGTCATCGTTCGGGTGAATGAATTTATCGGGGTCGGTGAGCTTACCTCCACGCAACACATGTGCACGATTGGCCACCACTTCGTTGCAATTCATGTTGGACTGCGTACCTGAGCCAGTCTGCCAAACTACCAATGGAAATTCTGCATCCAGTTGTCCAGTTAGCATTTCATCACATGCAGCCTGTATCCATTTCATTCTTTCCGCATCTAGCACGCCTAATTGGTGGTTGGCCTCGGCGGCAGATTTTTTTAGAATGGCAAAAGCGCGTATTACTTCAATGGGCATTTTGTGCCTTTCTACGCCAATTTTAAAATTTTCTTTGGACCGTTGCGTTTGAGCACCCCAATAGCGTTCAGCAGGAACTTCAACTTCTCCGATGGTATCACGTTCTATCCGATGATTCATATAGCTCAGGATTTAGGCTTTTCGCAGGGCTAATTTAATGGACATCCCATCCACCAAATGAGATATTAAAAATATTGGTCGACAAAAAAGGAAGTCGGCTTTGATGCGGTCCCTTTTTGAACTAAAATTGCATTGTTTAGATTGATTCTAAATTAATGAATAAAGTGCGCATTTTATTATCAGATTTTCAGTTCCTGACACGACAGGGGCTGGTCAACCTGCTTGACAACCAGGGAGCGTTTGACCTGAAAGGCGTAATAGAAGGGCCTGATGACCTGATAACCAACATCTTGGAACTACAGCCAGATGTGTTGATTTTGGATTATCAAACCAATGATCCAATCATGTTGGGCATTTTGAAAAAAATAATTCAGGACCAAGCCACGCAGATTTTGCTCATTACCAATGACAATAATCGCGAATACATTCAGAGCCTATTGGATTTAGGCGTGAAAGGAGTGGTGACCAAAGGCTGCAGCAAAAAGGAAATCATCGATGCCATCCACTCAGTAGGTCAGGGCAAAAGGTTTTTTTGTAATAAAGTATTGGACTTACTCATCGCCCCGCCTGATGATTCAAAAGTAGCTAGTTGTGAACCTACAGAATTGAGTCCCCGCGAATACGAAGTCCTTCAACTGGTAACTAAAGGATACAAAACAGCGGATATTGCTGAAGCTTTGCATGTCAGTGTACATACGATTAACTCACACAGAAAAAATATTCTTCGCAAGCTCAATTTAAAGTCACCTACCGAATTAATTGTTTATGCAATGGAATCCGGGTTGACTAAAAGCGCTTAATTCCGCGGAATTTGACACTAGATCAGCTGCATATTGATCAGGTAGGCACGGTCGGTGCCATTCTCCCAGACCAATTGTCCGGGAAATTGGTGGAAATGGGCCTTTTCAAAGGAAAAGAAGTGAAGCTTGTCTTCAAAGCCCCGCTGGGAGATCCAATTGCCGTGGAATTAGATGGCTGCCTACTTTCACTTCGAAGAAAGGAAGCTGCACTGATTGAGTTATTATGAAAGTCGCGCTTGTAGGAAATCCAAATTCGGGCAAGAGTACCCTGTTCAACTATTTAACAGGTCTGCGCCAAAAAACAGGTAACTACGCAGGAGTTACTGTAGAAAAGAAAACGGGTCGCATAAAAGAGTCGCTCACACAAGGCGAACACATCGAACTCGTAGACTTACCTGGCCTCTATAGCTTGTATCCAAAAACACCGGATGAAAAAGTCGCGCTTGATGTGCTCAGCCATTCGGAGCACCCCGAACATCCAGACCTCACCATTATGGTTGCGGATGCTTCCAACCTGGAAAGAAACTTACTGCTTTACACGCAATTGTTAGATTTCGGCCTACCTGTTCTACTCGCCTTGAACATGTCTGACATTGTCAGAAAAAAAGGCTTGCTCATTGATCAGGAAAAGCTAAAAGAGGTCTTTGGAGGTACAGAGGTCGTATCGATAAATGCACGGACTGGAGAAGGGGTAAAGGATCTTTTACGTCATGTGCTAAACGGGATAAAAAATAGGCAGCACCTGTTCATTCCTGAGGAATTCTGTAACGGGCTCACCCAGAATCCGGATGAACGACAGGCCAATACCGAACTACGTTACAAACAAATAGGCAAAGCACTAAAATTTGTGCTCAAACATTCCGCATCTAATAAATATCAAAACCGCCAGAGAAAACTAGATAAAGTACTTACGCATCCCGTATGGGGTTATGCCATTTTTCTTGGGATCTTATTGGTCATGTTCCAGGCCATCTATGCCTGGGCAGAGTGGCCCATGAATTTAATTGACCAAGTGTTTTTCGGTCTTAGCGGCTGGCTGAAAGAGGTGTTGCCAGTAGGTGTGTTTACCGATTTAATAGCCGAAGGTATAGTACCAGGTTTGGGAGGGGTGATCATTTTTGTTCCTCAAATCACTCTTCTTTTTTTCTTTCTGTTCCTATTGGAAGAGTCCGGTTATATGTCGCGGGTGGTATTTATATTAGATCGTCTTATGCGCCCATTTGGACTCAATGGTCGCAGTGCAGTACCACTGGTTACGGGCATTGCCTGTGCCATCCCTGCGGTGATGGCTACACGCACCATTGAAAATCGGAAAGAACGACTGAATACCATTTTGGTCACTCCACTTATGAGCTGTTCCGCACGTTTGCCAGTGTATACGCTCCTCATTGCGTTGGTCGTTCCAGATGACACCCTGGGTTTCTTTAATGTCAAAGGCTTGGTACTAATGGGTCTTTATTTGCTCGGTCTCGTGGCTGCTTTGCTCGCAGCAATGGTTTTCAAGTGGATTTTAAAAACCGCCCATCATAGTTTTCTGGTGATGGAACTTCCTGCTTATCGCATGCCCCGCTGGAACAATCTGGGCATTACACTCTGGGAAAAAGTACGGCTTTTTATCTTCGAGGCTGGCAAAGTTATACTGGCCATATCGGTGATTTTATGGGTGCTGGCATCCTACGGCCCTGGCGACCGCATGGCACATGCTGCCGAAAACACTGAACGCGCGGTAGACATGACCGACCAACAATATGAGGCTAGGCTGAACGCTGTGCGACTATCCAACTCCTACATCGGCCTCCTCGGACAGGCCATAGAACCAGCAATCAAACCGCTCGGGTATGACTGGCAGATTGGTATAGCCCTTATTACTTCCTTCGCAGCAAGGGAAGTTTTTGTTGGCTCCATGGCCACCATTTATTCAGTCGGGGGTGACTTCGAAATGGAACAATCTCTTCTCCAGCGAATGCGCGGCCAACGAACGCCTGACGGTATGCCTGTTTATACCTTGGCTACAGGCATTTCACTGATGATTTTTTATGCGTTTGCCATGCAATGCATGAGCACGTTGGCCGTCGTTCTTAGGGAAACAAAAAGCTGGAAATGGCCGTTGATTCAACTATTGTACATGACGGGGCTAGCCTATCTGGCCGCCTTGCTCGCTTATCAATTACTGAAATGATACAGGTGGTTTTAGTTACTCTCGGCTTCATTCTTGCTGTAAGCTTTTTGATAAAAAAAAGCTGGAAAATGATTCGTGCCGACGGTAATAAATGTGAAGGCTGCGCCCATCACAGGAGCCATTCAAAAGCAGACAATCACTAGAAGTAGTGATTTTCTTATGGTCAATTTGGCTAGTTGTAGCGATTGTCAACTTGTCTACGGTTAGGCAAATTTGTAACATGAATACATCTGAAACGATGTTACAAAGGCAGTCGAGCTTGTCAATGGTGTTTGAACCACGAACATTATTCGCCGGATACAAATCCTTGAAATCGGAGTGCTGTGAGAAATATCTGCGCAAAGGCAAACGTTGCAAGCGATGCCCGAAATTATAACTGACACTGTTTATCAAACCTCTAGGAACACATTATACTTTTGTGACCAGGAGGAAAAGTTTATATGGGAGTCATCGCACGATAAGGTTCCCTTTTTCTTGTGTCAGCTCATCACTTTCAGGAAGAAAATACAGTCACTCTCCATCCAACAACTGTTAGAATCGCACACGCCAGACATCGAGCTGATTTATATCCCACATGCAGACCGCTTTATATTACTGGACCTCTTCGAAATTCTTGATCTTCAAGAACTCCTGGACGGTGCTTTTACCATGCTGGAATTGAACAGTGTCATCCACCAAAAACTACTTCGCCGCATTGGCATATAGTTTTAGATTCATTATAAATTAGTGAATCAAAGAAACTTATCCTTATTCTTTGCGCTTCTTTGTGGAAAATAAATGATTTAGTTGACATGAAAGATATTCTTCGCCGTCATCATGTGTTGCAAGAAGAAATTGTGGCACAGCTGAATAAACAAATACAAATGGAAGCGCAAGCTTCTGCAGGTTATCTGGCCATGGCGTCATGGTGCGATCTGCGAGGTTATGACAACTGTGCCGAATTTTTCTTCAAGGCATCCGACGAAGAACGTGGACATCAACTAAAATTCTTTCATTATTTGGTAGACATGGAATGTGATGCCGTTTCACCGGTAGTGCATGAATCGCAACATGAATTCGCAACGCTACGAAGCACTTTTGAAAAAGCACTGGAAATGGAAATTGCGGTATCAGATGCGATACATAATTTGTACAAAGCGTGCAGGGAACTAGGTGATGTAGCCACTGAAGAATTTTTACGCGACTTCATAAGGGATCAAATTGAGGGGGAATATGTGGCTCGCCGCACTTTGGAACTTTTCGATGTCTTGGGTGAAGATAAAATTGGCCTGGGCATGGTGGAAGAGCGTGTACTTCACGTAGAGTACAAACCCTACGAAGTAGGCTAAACCAATCAGGTCTCGGGGCTTGTAAAACTGGTGTGAGGCTTTTGTAATCGATCACCCGTGAAGTCAGCCACCTCGTGCCGCTGCTATTTAGGGTACTCGCTACATGGTGGAATGTCTACCTCAGCGCCAGTTGTCTATACTCTTCAGACCATACAATTTGGAAATACGCTCACCGCTACTTCGTTGGTGATTCTCTTGCTGCTCTCAAGGCATGAATCAAAAACTGTCCATTCCCCCTTTGTACCTGTTCTGTTTCTTCATTCGTTAACCGTTGTACCGGAGGCAGGGGGTATTCTCTTATCGGTAGATTTTGAGCGGAAATGTGATCATTGCGCATGTGTTAGTTTTTACTTTAAAGTTGGTTCATTTACCTACTTTTTACATCGCTAGTCCTAGGGAAATGTAAAAATCACCAATTCCACTAACCATAGCTAGCGCGTCTTCACCCACTGGTCCCATAGCACCACGCCCATGCTTACCGATACATTTAGTGAGTGCTTGGTCCCAAATTGAGGAATTTCCAACACCCGATCGGCCAACTGAACGACCTCCTCTTTTACCCCGAACACTTCGTTGCCAAAAACAAATGCCACCGCCTGATCCTTCTCAAAGACTGCATCGGTAAGCATTTCGCTTTGATCCGCCTGTTCTATGACTACAACCTGGTAACCATCATTCTGAAGTGTACGTACCAGCGGTACTGTCTCCCGTGCATACGCCCAATCTACGGTTTCAGTGGCCCCCAGTGCAGATTTATGGATGTCACGATGCGGAGGTTGGCCAGTAATCCCGCACAGGAAAATTTTCTCGATGCGAAAAGCTTCACCCGTGCGAAACGCCGCACCCACATTGTGCAGACTTCTAATGTCGTCCAGCACCATGACCACAGATCGCTTGTCCGCCAGTTTATAGGCCTCCGGATCGAGTCGATCCAATTCCTCGTTCTTCAACTTTCGCATGATTTAGGATTAATTTGCCTTACAGTCCAAAGCTACTTATCGTGAAGAAGAAAGAGACCCCGTTGATGAAGCAGTACAACGCCATTAAGGGCAAGCACCCGGGTGCACTACTCCTTTTTCGCGTAGGTGACTTTTACGAAACGTTTGGGGAAGACGCAATTGTCGCGAGTAAAATACTGGACATCACCCTAACCAAACGTTCAAATGGAGCAGCATCGGAAATTGAATTGGCCGGCTTCCCTCACCACGCGCTGGACAGCTATCTTCCAAGACTTGTTCGCGCCGGGCAACGTGTAGCCATCTGCGATCAGTTGGAGGACCCAAAAACCGTCAAGGGAATCGTCAAACGTGGGGTAACCGAACTGGTAACGCCTGGTCTGTCAATGAATGACCAGGTTCTTGATACACGCCGAAACAATTACCTGGCCGCCCTATTCCAGGATAAAACAGCGTACGGGGTGGCCTTTCTGGATTTGTCGACTGGAGAATTCATGGTGGCCCAAGGCCCACTCGCCTATATCGACAAATTACTTCGTGGACTGGAGCCGAGTGAGCTTCTTTTCCCCAAACCTCAACGCGAGATGGTCGACGAATTTGACGAAATGGCACCTTATGCCCTGGACGAATGGATATTTACACATGATTTTGGCCATAAAAAGTTGATTGAACATTTCCAAGTCAAAAATCTGAAAGGTTTTGGTATTGAAGAGCTCTCGCTCGCTGTGATCTCCGCTGGTGCCATCCTTCATTACCTTGAAATCACTGAACACCGCGACGTGGCTCACATCGGTCACGTCGCCCGTATGGAGCAGGAGCATTATGTCTCACTGGATCGTTTCACTATCCGTAACCTGGAACTTGTACACCCCAACCTACCTGATGGGCAATCGCTTTACAACGTGTTGGATGACTGCCTCACTCCCATGGGGCATCGACTGCTCCGCAAATGGATGGTGCTGCCGCTGAAGAGCTTGGAACAAATTTCCCTGCGGCTCGATGCCGTAGAACAGCTGCTCGCGGATGAATCTCTTCGCGTTATGATAGAAGAACAATTCGACCAGATGGCCGATTTGGAGCGGTTAATATCCAAGGTTGCCACTGGTCGGATCAATCCTCGAGAGTTGAATCTTTTGAGCAAATGTCTGCAACTGCTGGTGCCCTTACGTGAAGAACTGGAAGACCATACGCACCATGTACTCCGAAAATACGGAGACCAACTGAACCCCTGCGATGTCCTGATTGAACGCATCTCCTTAACCCTTAGATCAGATACGCCACTTTCCATTACGCAGGGTAACTTAATTCTGGAAGGAGTAGACGAGCAACTGGATGAATACCGATCATTGGTTTTTTCAGGAAAAGATCACCTATCCAAGATTTTAAAAAGGGAATCTGAGGCCACCGGGATTCCATCGTTAAAAATCGCCTTCAACAAAGTGTTTGGCTATTACCTGGAAGTTACCCATACACACACGGAGAAGGTACCTGAGGATTGGATTCGCAAACAAACGCTGGTAAATGCTGAACGATACATCACACCTGAATTGAAGGAATACGAAGAAAAAATACTGAGGGCTGAAAACGAAATGAATGGCATCGAACAACGCATCTACATGGAACTGGTAGCCTTCGCAGCCACATACATCCACACGATGCAGCAAAATGCACAAGTGGTGGCGGAGTTGGATGTCTTGACCAATTTTGCCAGGCAAGCCGATCGCTACCAATATACACGCCCGGTAGTGAACGAGGAAACATCGATCCAAATCCAACAGGCCCGTCATCCAGTTATCGAACGTTCGCTACCCGTCGGTACTTCCTACATACCCAACGACGTCTATCTGGATACCGACCGTCAACAAATCATGGTCATTACCGGGCCCAATATGGCAGGAAAATCCGCCCTGCTTCGACAAACCGCATTGATCTGCCTGATGGCCCAGATGGGTTCCTATGTTCCAGCAGGCCATGCACGCATTGGTTGGATAGATAAGGTATTTACAAGGGTAGGAGCTTCAGATAACCTGGCTAAAGGGGAGTCGACCTTCATGGTAGAGATGACAGAAACTGCCAGTATCATGAACAATCTTAGTAACCGTTCTCTGGTACTGCTGGATGAAATCGGTCGGGGAACAAGCACCTATGATGGCATCTCCATCGCCTGGTCTCTCGTAGAGTACCTGCACAATCATCCAAAACATCGGGCCAAAACCCTGTTTGCTACCCATTATCATGAGCTGAACGAGTTGGCCAAACAACTGGAACGAGTGAAAAACTACAACGTAGCCGTCAAGGAGTTGGACAATAAGATCATCTTTCTGCGTAAACTAGTCGCTGGCAGCAGCGAACATAGCTTTGGCATACACGTAGCCCAATTGGCCGGTATGCCCAATGAGGTAGTCCTCCGGGCACACGCCATCTTAAAACAACTTGAAAAAGACAAGGTAACGGCACCGCACAACAACTCCTTGAGTCAACTACCTCCGCCCGAGCAGATGACTTTGTTTAAAAGCGACCCACGAACAGAACGAATTATGGATATCCTGCGAAAGACAGACATTCACAGCACTTCACCGATAGAGGCGCTGCTGAAATTGAATGAAATACTGAACGTTTTGAAGGGAAGTAAATAAAAGGGATAGACAAACTAAGGTAAGTAAATTAAGCCCTCATTGAAGATAACTTTTACCCTTACAGGCTAACGTGCGTTTAATAGCACTTAAGCCAATCGTTTAAGAAGAAGCTACTTTCACCCGATTATTCAGCTGTTCAGCCACTTCCAAAGTTTTCTCAATACCGTTTTCGGAACAGTTGTAGGTGCCTGTGGAGTGGTGTGCGCTGCAATGTCGTCTGTGTGCACCGGGTCGTTATGGTATCTCTGACGCTTTTTACGCGCCTCACTTTCAAGTTTTTCCTGCTTCAGTTGGGACTTGTAATGGGCTTCTTTTCGTCTTTTGAGCAATCTGATTTCTTGCTCCTTTTGTTTTTTTTCCTCTAACCTGAGCGCTTGCTCCCGTTTGCGCTTGGCTCGTAGTCGACGACTTTCCTTTTCTTCCTCACTAAGTTCAGGTTTACTTTTAGACCTTTTGATAGTTGCTTCCTGTTTCGGTTCTTTCTTCTTCGGCTCAGGCAATTCAATTTTACCCAACACCTTCAATCCAGCCAGCTCCTTTTTTGGCGCCTTTAGCCGCTTGATTTTTTTTAACTCTTCTTCCGAAACCTCTCCTGATTCCACCAGCTCCAGAAGCTTATCCGTTTGCATCTCCTCTTCATCAGTAATGTCTGAAACAGCTTCCGACGCTGTCACCTGTCCCGTTTTTGCAGGTTTCTCCTGAGGTGTTTGCATCACCTCGTCCGCTAAATCACCCCCAAGCATGGCAATCTCTTCCGCTGGCGTTAATGACACCCCTGATTTTTCATGGTTGACAGAGCTTGGATCTTCTTCAATTTCTGCTTTTTCCAGTTCGAGAGGAGCTTCTGTTGAAAAAGTCTCTATTTCCAATGGGGTGGTTTCATTGGTCGTATCCTTGGATTCAGTTTCTTTCGAGGCAGGCATCAATTCAAAGTGGTCATAAACCATCGTGACTACCGTATCATAAAGTTTGGCATTGGGGTGGAATTTCTCTCCTGTCGTAACTTCCAGGTAGTCAACAATTTCCTGAACGGGAAGGTCATGTTTACGTGCCAGTTGTCCGAGTCGCATGGGAAAACAAATTTCAGATATCAAATTAAGCGATAATCGACTCCTTAACAGAAAATTATCGAAGAAAGAACGTAACAATGAATTCAACAACCACCGAAGCGACACTTCCCATCTACAAAAAAAGCCCCAGGGTGGAGCTTTTTTGTACCTCGGATGGGACTTGAACCCATACGGCCGCAATGGCCACAGGATTTTAAGTCCTGCGTGTCTACCAATTCCACCACC
>CAYOEV010000032.1:0-24864 GCA_964403075.1 uncultured Roseivirgaceae bacterium
CAATACGTTTGTAGGTGATCAGGCAGGTGCAGAAAATACAACTGGTAGCGGCAATACCCACCTGGGCTTTTATGCGGGCCAAAATAATAAAAGTGGGTCGGGCAATACATTCATCGGCACGCAGTCTGGGCTCTCCAATATTTCAGGGCAGAATTTGATCATGTTGGGTACCCGCACAGATGTGGCAGAAGATGGATTGGAAAATGCCGTGGCCATTGGCGCGAATGCCATTGCTGCGCAGAGCAATAGCATTGTATTAGGTAGTAGCGGTATGGACGTAGGAATAGGTACAAATACGCCCACCCGGGAATTGGAGGTATCCGGTACGGTCTTGGCCGATATTTTTGAGTTTGCCGACGGCACCTCTATGACTACGGCTCCTTCGGGTGGTAGCAGCGTATGGAATGGAAGTGGAGACATTTATTACACCGGGGGTAATGTGGGTATTGGATTTGCCGATAGCCCAGGGGCTCGATTGGAGGTTCAGAATTTAGGTAATGTGAGCACCGGCGAGACGGTGGGTGCTCGAATCATTAACAATGTTGTAAGTACTTCCAACACTACGCTGAATCGGGTAGGTTTGTCTGTATCCAATTCAGGGCAATGGGGAAATGATGGGAATCCTGGTTTTGACATTGGTTTGGACGTGAGTATCGATGGCGGCGGAGGTGATCGAATCGCGGGTCGCTTTTCTGGAGGGCGCGTAGAGGTGAATAATGATTTAATTGTATCCAATGAGGTACAGGCGAAAGCTGTAGAGGTGCGCAGTACTTTTCCCAATATACAAATTGTAGAAACCGGCACCGGCTACCCAGCTCTTGAAATGGAACGTCAAGATATCAATAAGAACTTTATTCAGGGAGTAGACAGTGATGGAAAGTTTAGAATTGTAGATGGATTCAATTTGAATAACGAATCTCTATTCCCCACCCGATTTACCATTGATGAGTCTGGAAATGTGGGGGTAGGTACTCCAAGTCCATTAAGTCCTCTTTACGTAGAGGGACTGAATACAAGTACTAATGCTACTAGTGCTACTTCCGGGGTTTTGACGGTGGAGAATCAAACGTCTGAGGGGGGCATAGGCCTTTTAAGCACGGTGGAAGGAGATGGTACTAGTGGCAATCGGTATGCAGTCGTAGGTAGATCACAGGTGGGAGGAGGTCAAAATGTGGGGGGATCGTTCGTTGCTACCAATGGTACCTCCAGTATTGGTGTTCAGGCATCTGCTTCCGGGGGTAACAGTAACTTTGGTGCTTATGCGATTGCCAGCGGAAATGAAGGCACGCAAAACTATGGTGCCGTTGGTTTGGTCGTTGGAACGGGTGAAAATTACGGTGGGTATTTCTTGGGTAACTCTAGTGGCGCAGGGGTGTATGCGAATCCTACTATAGACATAGAAGATACTGGAGGAAATAATCCTTCTTTAAATCTTGTGTCGTCTTCAGCCACCTGGTCAGTCGATCAATTAGTTGACAAGAACGCTGATCTCCGTTTTAGTCTTGATGGCAGTACTTGGATGACCCTACTAGGGAATGGTCAGATTAATATGTCACAAATCTTATCTGTTTCATCGAATCGGGCGTCAACCGTTCCCGTGTTGGAACTTACCAATTCGGCTGCCAGCTTCTTACGGATGACAGGGAATGGGTCTAATGATAATCGCTACTCGATGGGTGTGGATGAATCAGGCAATTTTCAGATCGCTAAAGGAACAGATGTTGGTAATGTTACTTCCAACAATGTGCTGACTATACGTACTGATGAAAATGTTTACATCAACGGAACAGGTTTTTCAACAGTTCGATTTGGATCAGAAAGTGGGCCTGATCAGCGTTATGCAATTTACGCACGTGGCACCTACAGTGGTACAAATACATCTTATGGATTGTTTTCCTTGATGTTTGGTAGTGGTTCGGGTAATTCGTATGGCATGTACGTGAATAGCGCGAGTACTACGACCGGGATTGAATATGGGATTTACACAACAGGGGAAGATTTAAATTATTTATCGGGAGACCTGAATATTGGATCAGAATTAAACGCTCCAGCCAAGGTGTCTATTGTGACTGCGGCCAATTCAAGCACCAACTACAATCTTGAACTCGAAAATACGGAAACATCATCCACTGGATTTTTTGTTCGTTTCGTTAGAGCCGGTGGATTTGTAGGCAGTATAACTGAATCATCAGGAACCGTGAGTTACAATGCATTTACCGGTTCCCACTATGCGAAGTCCTCAGAAAGCTTAACGTTAGGAGAACTGGTGACATTAAGTGGTGAATATGACCTATTAAACGGAAACAGCGGGGAACCAGTTTACGAGGTTAACCTTTCGTCCGAGCCCAATGATCCAAAAATACTTGGTACTTATATGACGTCCTTCAATGAGGAGAGTCGCGAAATACAGCAAATTTCAGCCGTGGGAAATGGTGAGATGTGGGTGGCCAATTTTGGAGAAAACATTGAAGTGGGCGATTACCTCATTTCTTCGGAGGTACCCGGGCACGCCAAGAAGGATGTAGGCAACTATGAAGTAGCTTATGTCATTGCTAGAGCGGCAGAGCGCGTCGACTGGTCTACTGTCAGCCAAACCAATGGTGGGCACAAGGCCAAACGTATCTCTGTGTTCTTTGAAAACTTCACAGTCAATCACAAGGCCAATCAACTTGAAGAGAAAGTGGAAAAGTTGGAATTAAAATTGGCGAAGCTAGAACAATCAATAAAACGGAAAAATGATGCGGATGAAACCGTGAAGGCAGACCTGGAAGCCATCAAAGCGGCTTTAGGCCTCAGTACCCAAACTGCCAACCAGGAAAACCATGATTAAGCACCTGCTCATACTTTGGGGTGGGTGTGTATGCTTCATGACCCAAGGCCAGTCCCTGACCGTAGACGGCATAGACTTGTCCATCACGGCAAATACGTTGATGTATGTGGATGCCGACGTAATCAATAAAGGTACGCTCACCAACGAAGGTGAACTGGTGGTGACGGGGAGTTGGATGAATGTGGGCAACTACGTTTCCGCCGCCGGAGAACTGGTGCTGAACAGTGCGGACCCACAAGTGATTAACCACAATGCACAAACCTTCCAACGCCTTACGATACGGGGCGGTGGAGACAAGCAAGTGATGAACGACCTCCAGATTTCAAGTGCCTTGGTTTTCGAATCGGGCAGGATATTGGTGGATAATATGGCAAGGATGACCCTCCAACCCGGCGTGAATGTGTCTGGTGCCGATAATGACAACTACATCATCGGGGCGATGTATTGGGAGGGAACAGGTACACTGGTTTATCCAATCGGCACAGCAACCGAATATTTACCCGTGACACTGGCACAGGTGAATGACAACATTTCTGGGATTGGCATGATTGCTTACAGCCAGGGTCCCCCTCAGGAAGTTGCAAGCCCGTTGCGTGCAGTTTCAAATAACCGTTACTGGCAGATGATTCCATCGATTAATTTTACAGGGGCCACCATCGTACTTCCACTATTGAATGAGCCGTTTCTACGCGAAGATGCCGATGCCCTCATTGCAGAAACGCCCAATTTAGGAGATCCCTTTTCAAGTCTGGGTGGCACCTTGTCAAATGGTCAGGTGTCTTCCGCTGCGCCGGCTTTTGGGGGTTATTATGCCATTGGGGCCGAGGACATCCGGCGTCCACCCATCCGGGTGGTCAATGCAGTAACGCCTGGGTTGAACGACGGGAAGCATGACCACCTTCAAATCGATAACATCGAATTTTATGAAAATAACCGGGTGGACATATACGACCGCACCGGGCGGCTGGTTTACCGGCAGGAAAACTACAACAACCTGGATCGGGCGTTTGTGGGTTTTGCAAACACCATCAATGACCAACGGCTGGGCAGTGGTACCTATTACTATTCCATTGAGTTGCGAAGGGGCGAAGTTGAATCAGGATTCGTTTATTTGAAATTCTAAGGCCATGAAAAAAATCACACTTATTGGCTTGACTGTTTGCTGTTCGCTAACGCTTCTGGGGCAGCAAGATCCCCTCTATAGCCAATACCAGTTTAATCAGATGATGATCAACCCGGCTTATGCGGGTATCTACAACCGTTTTTCGGCAGGTTTGATCAGCCGCTTCCAATGGGTAGGCATTGAAGGGGCACCACAGACGCATACGGTGACGGCGCAAACCGCCCTGGCCCAAGGTAGGATTGGCATTGGTGGTTTGATTCTTTCGGATCGTTTGGGTGTAAATACCAACACGGAATTTCAGATGATGTATGCCTACAACATCAAGTTTAAGGAGTCTAAGCTGTCGATGGGTTTGCAAACCGGTCTGGTCAATTTTGGTTACAACTATAACAATCTGGAGTTGGACTACCTGGACGATCCGAGATTGAACGACCTGCAAAATGAAGAAATCAGGCCCAATTTTGGAGCGGGTTTCATGTATCTCAATCGTCGGTTTTTTGTAGGTGCGTCGGTTCCGCGTATTTTGAATGTAGATGTAAACGATGGCATGACCGAAAGCGAACGCTACAAACGCCACTATTATTTATCGAGTGGGTTCCTGATTGACGGTGGACGCTTTACCAAATTCAAGGTTACCGGGCTTTTTCGCTACCTGGAAAACAACCGACCCTCTCACGAAATCATATTCAGTTCACTGACCGACGGCTACCTCTGGGCAGGAATCTCAATTCGGGACCTGAAGCATTATGGGGCCTACCTGATGTTGGAGGTGAAAGACAATTTAAGGGTGGCTTATTCCTTTGAATTGCCTGCCAACTCTTTGATTCAAAGCAGCTACGGCACGCACGAAATTGGCATCATAATAGACGCGGTTGTGATCAAAGACCAGTTTTTGGTCAATCGGTATTTTTAAAGGCCCACAAGGTGCGTTTGGTGAAATGAGCCATGAGCCATGCCAAGGTCAGTCCCAGTAGTGCCCCAACCAGTACATCTCCCGGATAATGGACGCCAAGATAAATGCGACTGTAGCTCACCAAGAATGCCCACAATAAAACCCACCGCAGCCAGTAATATGACGGAAGGGTCCAAACCATGAATCCTGCCAGGACGAAAGCGTTGGCAGCATGAGAGGAAGCAAACCCGAACTTACCCCCGCATCCATCTACCACATGAATGAGCGACCGAAAATCCGGTTGGTGGCAAGGGCGAAGGCGTTCAAAAAAAGGTTTCATGAAGGAAGCCGTCAACTGGTCGGTCATGGTCACAGCGAGCAGCACGCCCACCAGCGGGATCCATCCCAGCCTGCCATGCTGTCGGAAAAAGAGGTAGATAAAAAAGGCGTAGAGCGGTACCCAAACCCATTTGGCAGATAAGAAGATCATGATTTCGTTGAGGTATGGATAGCCCCAGCCGTTGAGGGCAGACATGACGGCCCGATCGATGGAATCTAATTGTTCAAACATTGACCCAGTCAATTCCTTTTCTGAGCCAGCTCAGTGTTTGTCCTTCTTCGCTGGCCGGATCTGGCTGGAGATCGTAAGCCCATCGGGCTTCTGCGGGCAGGCTCATCAGGATGGACTCGGTTCGTCCGTCTGTTTCAAGACCAAACTTCGTACCCTTATCCCAAACCAGATTGAATTCGACATAACGGCCACGTCGGATCAACTGCCATTCTTTTTCCTTCGGAATCACCGGTTCATTACGGGCATCAATCTGTTGCTGGTAGAGGGTCAGAAAACTGTGGCCTACGGTCTGAACGAAAGCCCATCGGTCTTCCAATGAAAAGTTGTCGTTGTCACTTAGGTGATCAAAAAAAATACCGCCAACACCGCGTGTTTCTTTGCGATGTTTCAGGTAGAAATAGTCATCTGCCCATTCTTTGAATTTGGGATAATAATTGGTGTGGTGCGCATCGCAGGTGGCTTTTAATCCCTCATGAAATTGCCTGGCCAAAGCAGGTTGCACATAATGCGGGGTAAGGTCGATGCCGCCGCCAAACCAAAAAGTACCATGGCTCATTTCAAAATATCGAACGTTCATGTGTATGATCGGCACCCTGGGATGATGCGGGTGTAAGACTATGGAAACACCTGTAGCCAGAAAGTCACCAGGGGCTACCTTCAATGCCTGCTGGATACTCTCCGGCATGGGTCCGTGTACTGCGGAAAAGTTGACCCCCCCTTTTTCAATCAGTTGTCCGCCTTGAATGATGCGCGTTCTACCCCCGCCACCAGTGGGTCTGTCCCATAGGTCCTCTCTAAACCGGGCCTGCCCATCCAATTCTTCCAGTCCCTGACAAATGTGATCCTGTAGTAAACGAAAACCATCTATAATCTGCTCGCTTGTTGCCATCTCAGAAGGGATAACCAATACCAATGTTGATTTGGGCATTTTTGAATGGATCCAGAATGATATAAGGAAATTTATCTGAAATGTCCAGGATGTCATTTTCCCAGGCCACCCACTTATTTCCTGGCGCTTGTGCCGGATCAATGATTTTATAGCCAAAATCTACCCGAAATACCAGGAAGGAGAGGTCAAACCTCAGACCCCAACCCATGCCCACGGCGATATCCTGAGCCAATGAACTGAAACGAAATACGCCATCATCGCCTTCAAAGTCCCGATCAGTATTGACCGTGTTACTTCGAATAAGCCAGATATTTCCAGCATCCAGAAACAGCGCCCAGTGCACGAAACCAAACAAGTCCTGACGAACTTCCAGATTGGTTTCTATGATCATATCACCAGGTTGCTCAAGTTGGTAATTGATTTCCCTAAAACCATTTTCATCAATTTCCGCCTGAATAAGGTCGGTTTGCTCATCTACGGGAATTGATTCGGTAGCTACCACACCATATGATCCCGGACCTAACCGTCTGGGTTGCCAGGCACGGTTGCTGATACTACCTCCCCCAAAAAAATACTTTTCATAGGGTAATGCATCTGTGTTGAAACCTTCTTGCCCGCTGGAGTAGGGCAGGGCCACTCCCAGATGGATCCGTCCAACGAAATCGGCCCGCTTGTTGATGCGATGATTTCGACGGTAGTCAATACTTGTTTTCGCAAATTGAAAATATTCTAAGCCTCCACCGAGTGGGTTATCCCCCAGAAGCGACAACAAGTTACCCCCCACTTCAAGCGTTGTCTTGAAAAATGACTCATTTCGACCGCTACCATAATTGTCATTGATGGTTAATTCGAAGGAACCGCCGCTGACAAACGAGGAGTTGAATGTGCGGGCATAACTGGGTGCCAGGTTTTCCAGTTCTGCCTGGAATCCCGAATCTAGAGAGGCATTGATCAAACTCACATCCAGGGGCGTTACGCGCAGTGCGATGTGTTCTCTTGCTTTCCATACGTAGTTAAAGTTAGCATTGAAGATGGTGCGTTCATATTCCGTCAAGCGGAGTTCCTGACCTATCGATACCCCTGCGCGAGTGACGGGATTAAATTTGGCAACTTTCTTTTTGTAAAATCTCCCAAATGGGATGAGAAACTGAGGAAACGTAATGTTCAGGTCTGCCCCATATAAGACGGAAGAGTAAGTCCGGTCCACATCCAATACAGCACCATTACCTTCTACTTTAAAATTCCCATTCAAATCCACTACTTCCAGTCCGCGGAAGGTATTTCTATTCTTCGCGTTAACGCTCACAAATGGACCAGGTAAACCTTGCGTAACACTCAGACCTACTTCGCTTGAGGTTTGAAAGCGCTCCGAGGGCCGGGTAAATATGTAGGCCAGGAATTCACCACCTGTGGTGTCATAGTTGACATTGATAAATTTAAAATTATCCAAATAAGACAGATGACGCTGGGTCTCAAAGGTGTTGTTGCGCCTAAATTCATTGTCTGGATAGATGTAATTCTTCCAGTCCAGTACTTTTGGTGAAAATTTATATCTGCCAAACGTGTAAGTGACCTTACCGTACTGGGTTGTATCTGATTGCCTGACGTTCAAGCCAGCATCAGTTACAAAGATGACTGAATCGATTGTGTAGTGCTTGTGGTTGTCTTCATTTGGCGGATTGGAAATGAGTAGTCGCACCAGTAGTTGTCTGAGTCCCAGACTTACAGAATCCACTTCGAACAAAACCAGATCTTTGGTGAAATTGAAATACCCGTTATTCACCATCAGTTCATAGATTCGGTCGCGCTCGGCAGTCAGGTCGATTTGTCGGTACCAGCCTTTTTTCAATATAGCTTCGTCTAACTTAGAGGTGTACAAATCGTACACCTTAGGATCTGGAATTTGGTACTGAATGGAGTCGATTTGGTATTGTGTTCCTCGTTTGATGTCAAAATCGACGGCAATTCTAATTGAATCTGCATCTAACCCTTCTTCTGTTACCGTTACCTGTTTATCAAAATACCCCCAGGTATCCAAGTATTGTTCAATTTTCTCTTTGACCAATAGGGTTTTTTCCGGGTCATAAACAGCCAGGGGTTCACCCCATCGCATCAGTTGGTTACCCTCCTTCAAAACCATCTCTTTATCGGAAATTTTAGCTCTCTTTTTGCCCCGAAGCTTTCGCTTTTTCTTTTCCCTTTTAGCCTTGTCTATTTTACGATTGTATTTTTTTTCGATGTGCGCTATTTTATTAAGAACCCTGACGGTATCCAGTTTGCGTTTGCCCAATTCATAGATATAGACGAGGTGCGCAGGACCTTTGACACGTTTGTTAAGGTCTATCAGCCGGGCATTGGGTTCCTGTTCCTGTAGTGTGCCAATGTGTGAAGTCATGATCGGACCTACACCATCAACGGACTGGTGGACAAGCAGCCGCTCATTTTCTCCTAGAAACTTGGCGCCGGTGCAGGAGCTCAGGAAAATGAGCGTACCTGTACACAGCGTTACCCCGTAGTACCTATTTTTGTTTATGCTCTCAAAAAATGATGTCAAGTTCATCCGGTCGCTCAAATTTAAAAAGTATCGCCATCGGGAAGGCTGTTTTTTGGTAGAGGGAGAAAAAAATGTTCGGGAGGTACTGAATGCCAATTGGCATATTCGAAGAATTTTGGTGACAGAGGACTTTCAAGTCATAAAAGATATACCCAAAGCAGAGCTGGTAAGTAAAAAACAATTGCAAAGTGTCTCTGCCCTGGTCACTAACGAGCAGGTGCTAGCAGTGGTGGGGATGCCGCAGACATGTGCACTGGACATGAGTGAAGACCTGTTTATACTTGACGGTATACGCGACCCTGGCAATTTGGGCACGATTCTACGCACTTTGGATTGGTTTGGGTTCAAACAAGTGGCTTGTGTAAACGATACTGTGGATGTGTACAATCCTAAAGTGATTGCAGCCAGCATGGGATCGTTTACCCGGATGGCAGTACATTTTTTACCAGTAGAGCAGTTCGTGCGGTCGCTAAATATGCCGGTATATGGGGCCGACCTCCACGGTGCAGAGCTGCCGACCGTAATGTTTGAAAAACCTGTGGCCTTTGTCATTGGTAGTGAGTCACATGGCATAAGTGAATTTCTACGAAACCGAATATCCAAATATATTAAGATTCCTGGTGCAGGAGGTGCCGAGTCGCTCAATGCAGCCATGGCTACCGGCATTATTGCTTATCAGTTATCGCTGCGTCAGGTTTAGTAGATGCTGGGTACTTGTATGGTTGGATTGTTCACCTGACTGAATGGACCTCGCCAGGGTCTTGCCAAGTTCTACGCCCCACTGATCGAAGCTGTAAATATTCCAGATAATTCCCTGCACAAATACCTGATGCTCGTAGCAGGCAATCAGGCTGCCTAAAGAATGCGGACTTAAATCCTTGATCAGAATGGTTGTGGAAGGTCTGTTACCTTCGAAGTTTCTAAATGGGTCCGCATCATTTTTCCGTCCCATCATGAGCGCCTCTGATTGCGCAAAACCATTGGCGATCAGTTTGTCATCGTGTAGTTGATGATTGTGTTCCGATTGCTGCACCAAGATAAAGTCACAAGGGACCACGTCAGTGCCCTGATGAAGCAGTTGGTGAAAAGCATGTTGGCCATTGGTGCCTGGCTCACCCCAATAGATGGGGCTGGTAGGGTACTGGATCTTTTTACCATGACGGTCTACCTGTTTGCCATTGCTCTCCATGATAAGTTGCTGAAGAAAGCGGGGGAAGTCTAACAACAAGTGGTTATATGGCAGTACCGCATGGCTACCCATATTCCAGAAATTACGATACCAGATACCGATGAGTGCCATCCATACGGGAAGATTCTCCTCCAATGGGGCTTCAAAAAAATGCATATCCATGGCTTGGGCACCGTTTAAAAGCTCAATGAATCGTTGATAGCCTACTGAAAGACAAATGCTGAGTCCGACGGCTGACCAAAGCGAGAAGCGGCCACCAACCCAGTCCCAGAAACCAAATACGTTGGTCTTGTCAATACCAAAAGCCTCTACTTGCTCTAGGTTGGTAGAGACCGCAACGAAATGTGTGGAAATAGCTTGGGCAGGGGCACCCTGATCCAGCATCCATTGCCGCACGGTTTGGGCATTGGTAATGGTTTCGTCGGTAGTAAAAGTCTTAGAGACGATGATAAACAAGGTGCGTTCCGGGTCGAGTTGCAACCGGATTTCTTCCCAATTGTTGGCATCTACATTGGATAGAAAATGTGTTTTAAGGCCATTGCCAAATGGCCGCAGCGCCTGACAAACCATTTGGGGTCCCAAATCTGATCCGCCTATTCCAATATTCACAATGTTGGTAATGGTTTTGCCCGTGTAGCCCTTCCATTCACCACTGATGACCTGTTCACTAAACGCTCGCATATGCGCCAATTCTGCTTGGACTGCTGATTGAACCGATGCACCATTCACCCGGTATTCGTGTTGCGCACTGCGAAGCGCCGGGTGCATGACTGCACGTTTTTCTCTTTCGTTGATGGCTTCACCATTTCGAAACTGCTTCATGGCTTCAGGTAGCCGGCATTCGCGGGCCAAATTCAGTAGCCCTTTGATAATGGATGCATCGATGTGATTTTTACTAAAATCAATTGTTAGGCCTCCACCGGATTTAAGGAATTGTTGAAAACGGTTTTGATCTGTTTCAAATCTTTTGGCCAATGAAACAGTTTCTGCTGCTCCTTGGAGTGCAAGCAACTTTTGCCAAGCCCCCGTTGTGGTTGGGTCAATTTTGGGTAGCATCAATTTAATTTAGCGGATACTCAGAGACGAGTAAAGATATAATAGTTGTAAGCGATAAAGCCTAACAAGTAAACCAAACCTTCTGCCCGATCCAGCTTGAATTTATTCAGAGTGAACATGAAGAGAAACAACAATAAGGTGCCAAGCATGACCATGTATAGATCGGGATTTAATGCGGAGTTATAGGATAGATTACCACTTACTAATGTGGTGGTACCCAATACAAGCAGCAGATTAAAAATATTGGAACCGACGATATTGCCCACCGCCAGGTCTGATTTCTTTTGAAAAGCAGCTACCGCAGAAGTAGCCAGTTCCGGAAGTGAAGTACCTGCGGCCAATATGGTAAGACCGATCAACTTTTCACTCATTCCCCACATTAAGGCCAGCGATTGCGCATTGTCTACGATTATTCTCCCCCCAAAAATAAGTCCACCCGCGCCCAAAACGATCATGACCGTGGTTTTCACACTCCCATAAATAATGATGTCATCCGAGTCAGGATCTGGATTGCGCTTGAGATTCATAAATATGTAGATGAGGAATACTGCGAACAGAATCATCAAAACAATGCTGTCATTGATCGTGAGCAGATTCTCCTTTCCCTGCACGAACAGCATATCATTGACCAGGATGAAAAATATGAATGTAACCAGCAAGGAATAGGGCACCTCTTTCCACAGGGCGCTTTTTTGTACCGTCAGAGGATAGATGATACTGGATATACCCAGTATCAGAAATATATTGAAGATGTTTGACCCGATGATGTTGCCGAAAACTACATCATGCAATTCTGAGCTGCCAGAGATTATGTTTACTACCAATTCAGGGGCTGACGTACCCATGGCCACGATGGTCAGTCCAATGGCGATGTCAGATATGTTAAATCTCTTGGCCAAAGAAGAACTACCTTTCACCAGAAAATCCGCCCCTTTGATCAGAAGAACGAATCCCACGACAATCAGAAGTAGTTTAATGAATACGTCCAAACCTGGTAATGTTTAGCATGACAACCATCTGCATAGATTTTTTATATAAAATCCCAGCAAAGTAACACGATAAAGGTGTATTACAAAAGTGGTGCCGTAATGTCAGCTTTAAAGGAATTTAACAGACGATTTAGTTCTTTTTCCTTGAAGCGGTACGCTTCTGCCGTAGATAAGTCTGTTCTGGCTGAAAAATAGAATTTGATTTTAGGTTCTGTTCCTGAGGGTCTCACCGAAATTTTCGATCCATCTGTCATTAGGAATTGCAAGACATTGGACTTCGGTAAATTGATGGTCTGTGTTTCGCCGCTTTTTAAATTTTTACTGGTTTGCGACGCATAGTCTTTGAATAAAGCTACATCAATACCGCCTAATTGTTTTGGTGGATGGATTCTCAACGCTGCCATGGTCTTTTCAATAATGGTCGCACCCTCACGGCCCTCCCTGGTGATGGAAATCAACGATTCTTTGTAAAAGCCAAACTGCTGATACAATTCCAGCAGGAGCTGGTAAGGTTTGTTGCCGCACCAGGCGGCCATTTCGGCTAAAAACACGCAGGCAGCCACGGCGTCTTTGTCACGCACCCGATCACCGATCAGGTAGCCATAACTTTCCTCTCCACCAGCCAGGTATTGTGCGTGACCTTCTTTTTCACGGATCAATTCGGCGATGTATTTAAATCCGGTTAAGGTTTCGTGGCATGCCACATCGAAACTCTTGGCAATTTCAGCAATCAAATCACTGGTCACAATGGTTTTCGCGATGTAAGGATTTTTGAAGGTCGAAAGATCCTGAATTTTGAGGAGGTAATAAATCAGTAGTGCACCGGTCTGGTTGCCATTGAGTAGTTCCATTTCATTGTTTTCATTCCGAATGGCTATACCCACCCGGTCGGTATCCGGGTCCGTGGCCATCACCAGGTCGGCTTGCTGCTGATTGGCCTGTGCCAGTGCCAATGACAGGGCTGCAGACTCCTCTGGATTAGGATAAGTGACGGTTGGGAAGGCACCGTCTGGTTCGGCTTGTGATTGCACAACAGTTGTTGAATGGAAACCAAAAGCTTCCAATGCCTGAGGCACCATGGTTATGCCTGTGCCATGAATGGATGAGTAGACAATGCTTAGGTCTTTGGTAGCTTTATCGGACAATTGCAGGCTCTTGAGCATTTTTAGATAAGCCAGATCCATGTCGGCACCAATTGAATGAAGTTGGCCTTGACCACCCGATGTCTTGACCTGTTCGGGGGCCGCTATTTTTCGAACTTCATCGATAATGTTTTGGTCGTGCGGCGGGATGACCTGCCCGCCATCATTCCAGTAAGCCTTGTAACCATTGTACTCCTTTGGGTTGTGGGAGGCAGTAATCACAATGCCACTCTGGCAGTCTAGTTGTCGTATGGCAAATGATAATAATGGGGTGGGCCGCAGTTCTTCAAAGAGGTACACGGTCACATCGTTCGCTGTCAACACACGAGCGGCGGCTTGAGCAAAGTCGCGGCTATTCATTCGGTTGTCGTAGGCAATGGCGACGGACCTGGTACCCTCAGATTGGTTAATGTAGTTGGCCAGTCCCTGGGTAGCCATTTCTACCGTATATCTATTCATTCTGTTGGTACCTAGGCCCATCAGGCCGCGCAGGCCACCGGTGCCGAAGGCGAGGTCCTTGTAAAAGGCCTCTTCAAATGCCTTAGGATCTTTTTTTTTCAATGCTCTGATGGCCGATTTATCATCGTCGGATACTGTTGGGCTGTCTAGCCATTTTTGGGCTCTTTCGTCTGCATTCATCATGTCAAAATCCTAATTTTTGTCTCACCCGATTCAGCACATCCTGGGCTATCAGTCGGGCTTTGTCCTCGCCCTTCTGCAATTCATTTTCGAGTTCTTCGGGTCTACTCATGTAATCGTCGAATCGTTTCCTTTCTTCCTGAAATCTATTTAAAATCAATTCAAGCAGGTCTTTTTTGGCGTGACCATATCCGTAGTTGCCCCCGGTGTAGTTGTCATGCATTGTTTTTACTTCCGCATTGCTCGCCAAAAGTTTGTAAAGTTGGAAAACCGAACATGTTTCCGGATTCTTGGGTGCTTCCAGAGGGGTGCTGTCAGTTTGAATGCTCATCACCTGCTTTTTCAGTTGCTTTTCGGGAAGGAAAATATCCAGTGTGTTGCCGTAGGATTTACTCATTTTCTGTCCGTCTGTGCCTGGAATACTCATCAATTGTTCGTCAATTCTTGCCTCCGGTACCACAAAGGTTGCTCCGTACATGTGATTAAAGCTCGAAGCCATGTCGCGGGTCATCTCGAGATGCTGTTTTTGGTCTTTCCCCACGGGCACGACTGCGGCGTCATAAAGAAGGATGTCAGCGGCCATGAGGACCGGATAAGTAAAAAGGCCAGCATTTACGTCGGCGAGTCGATCGGATTTGTCCTTGAAAGAATGGGCGTTGCTGAGCATGGGAAATGGCGTGAAACAACTGAGGTACCAGGCCAACTCACACACTTCGGTTACGCGAGATTGCCTGTAAAAAGTATGCCTTCGCGTATCAAACCCGCAGGCGAGCCAGGCCGCAGCTACCTGACGGACATTTTCCTTCCTGGTTTCTGCGTCTTTAATGGTGGTCAATGAATGTAAATCAGCGATGAAGAAGAACGATTCGTTTCCAGAACTGTTGGATAATTCAATGGCTGGCAGAATGGCACCAAGTAAATTACCCAAATGTGGTTTTCCTGAACTTTGAATTCCAGTGAGGATACGCGGCATTGGAATAGTTTTTGCCACAAACCTAGTATTTTTGTAGCGTTCATTAAATGGAAAACATTTCGTTATTATGAGAGCAATTTATTTAATCATCAGTGTGCTGTGGGCAGGGTTCGCTTTTTCACAAGGAGCACTCAGTTTCGAAAAGACCACCCATGATTTTGGAGAGGTGAAAGAAGAAAACGGTCCCGTTGAGTACAGTTTTTTATTCACCAATACAGGAGATCAATCGATAAAAATCACTTCTGTTCGTGCATCCTGCGGCTGCACCACCCCATTCTGGACACAGGAAGAGGTTGCACCTGGCGCAACTGGTAAAATCACTGCCCGCTACAATACACTAAACCGTCCGGGTAACTTTAACAAGTCGCTCCGTGTTAACTCCACTGGCAACCCACCCATGCAAGTGTTGTACATTCAGGGATCTGTGGAGGCCAAGCCCAAGACCATTAAGGATGAGCTACTTACCAAAATAGGAAGCATGAGGATCCGCTATCGCTCATTCAATTTTGGAAGGATTACCACTGAAAAACCAGTCACACAATCTTTTGATGTGTACAACGACAGCGACAGCGCTTTTACATTTTTGACGAATGAACTGGTATTGCCGGATCACCTGACCATTGCGTTTGTACCAGAAACTCTGGCTCCAAACGCAAAAGGAGATATTCAGATTACTTATGATCCGCAGGTCAGGAAAGGATTGGGGTACCAATCAGACCGTATTGTCTTCAAGACGGATGAGCCAGAAGAGTCGGAAAAATCGTTGTATGTGGTGGCAACCATTGAAGAATATTTCCCTCCTATGACTGAGGAAGCGCAAGCCAATGCGCCGAAATTGACTCTGGATCGAAAAATTCATGATTTTGGACTCGTCCCTCAGGGAGAGGTGGCACAAACCACCTTTTACATCACCAATACAGGTAAGGAAAACCTGAATATCCGCGACACCAAGGCCAATTGTGGATGTACCCTATCCAACTTGAAGAAAAACGATCTGATGCCAGGAGAAAGAATAGCGCTGGAGGTGACTTTTGATACCAAAGGAAGGAGAGGCAAGCAGTTCAAAAATGTGACCGTCTTTTCCAATGATCCTAAGGCGCCCACCCAAATGGTCACGATCAAGGCAGAAGTTCAGGTACCCGAAGAAACCAATCCTTAATTGGAAGAGCACTTCTTTTCCTGTCCCTATTGTATGGCCTGGATATCAGCCTTGCTAGACCCCTCTGTACCTGTTCAACAGTATGTAGAGGATTGTGAGGTGTGTTGCCAGCCCATGTTGTTAAGTTATCGTTTTGACGGGGTGGAATTGTCGACATTCGAGGCGCATTCCATTGAGCAATAATGACTGCGCTTTATTTCATCGATGTGTTGGGGACCATGGTTTTTGCGATAAGTGGTGCCCTCACCGCCATGGATAAGCGCCTTGATTTTTTTGGCATCTCTGCTGTTGGCTTCGTGACAGCCATTGGCGGAGGTACGGTGCGCGACCTTCTGATAGGTCATACTCCTGTAAGTTGGATGGCCGATCTTGCCTATCTGATGATGACCGGAGTAGGCATCACGGTGGCATTACTCTTCCGGGGCACTATTCAAAAACTTCGCCGTACTTTGTTTCTTTTCGATACCATCGGTATTGCAGTATTCACCATTTTAGGCTTGCAAAGGGCATTAACCGCTGGCATAGATCCCGTTATTTCGGTAATGATGGGGATGGTATCTGCTGTATTTGGTGGTGTGATCCGTGACATCATTTGTAATGAAATTCCATTAATCTTTCGAAAAGAAATCTACGCCATTGTATGCATTGCAGGTGGCCTATTGTACATCTCACTCCAAATGGTGGGCGTAGACCAACTGGTAAACATTGTGGTTACCAGCCTTTTCATCATACTCCTTCGCATCCTTGCGGTGGTCTTCCACTGGAAGCTGCCGGAAATTTCATGAGCCTACATTCATTTTTTATAATTCCTACGCCTTACCGATTAGGCGTGTAATGACTTAAAATTGTATTCATGAAAGCAAGTACTTACCATGGCAAAGGAGACATTCGTGTAGAGCAGGTCCCTGATCCCGTCATACAAGAGGCAACCGATGCCCTCGTGCGCATTACACATGCCTGCATCTGCGGATCAGATTTGTGGTTTTACCGTGGCTACTGGCCACATTGGAAAGCTGGATACAGAACCGGTCACGAGTGGATGGGCATTGTGGAGGATGTAGGCGATGAGGTCAGAACCATAAAGAAAGGGGATCGTGTGTTGGCGCCATTTGCCTTTTCAGATGGCATTTGTGATGCCTGTGAAGATGGTGTGTACACCTCATGTTACCACGGCGGGTTCTGGGGTGGCACCAATGACGGCGGCCAGTCGGAAGCCATTCGGGCACCTTTTGCCGATGGTACCCTGGTCAAAATCCCAGACAATGCGGCCAACGACCCCGCCCTTCTGCGGGCCATTCTGCCCTTAACCGATGTGATGGGTACCGGCTATCACGCAGCCGTACAGGCAGGTGTGGGTCCGGGAAGTATCGTGGCTGTGATTGGAGATGGTGCAGTCGGATTATGTGCAGCCCTCTCGGCACGACAGCTGGGGGCCGAGCGCATCATTGTTTTGGGCGGTCATGATGACCGGCTGGATATTGCGCGGTCTTTCGGAGCTACCGACCTGGTCAAGAAAAGAGGTGAGGAGGCCATCGAATGGTTAAAGGAACAAACGAAATTTGGTGTGAACCAGGCATTGGAATGTGTGGGCACCGAAACCTCCATGGATACCGCCATCAAAGTAACCAAGCCTGGAGGTACAGTAGGCTATGTGGGTGTACCCCATGGCCAGGATGCGGTTAACCTGGGCTATCTTTTTGGTAATAATATTCAGCTGGCCGGTGGGGTAGCACCGGTTCGCAAATACATACCTGATTTATTAGATCAGGTGCTGAAAGGGCAATTGGATCCGAGTCCGGTATTGAACCAGCAGGTAGACCTGGAAGGGGTACCGGCGGGGTATGAAGCCATGGATACCAGAAAAGCCATCAAAGTAATGGTGACCAATGAGTGACCCACGTACCATACTGGTCACCGGTTCCAACCGCGGCATTGGTCAGGAAGTTGTGCGGCAGCTGGTTCAACGAGGGCACCGGGTCGTTCTTACGAGCCGGGTAGCAGAAGAAGGGGGTCTGTCAGCGGCAGCCATTAACCGGGAGGGATTTAAAGGGGAGGCCTTCCACCATCCGCTGGATGTGACGGATCAGGAAAGCATACAGATACTGAAAGTTTATCTATTGGATCAATTGAGCGGGCTGGATGTGCTCATCAATAATGCAGCCATCCATTACGATCGCTGGCATCCGGCCCACGATGCAGATCTCAAAGAAGTGCACGAAACCCTCAAAACCAACCTGTTTGGGCCCTGGTACATGATTCAGGCCCTCCTGCCACTGCTTAAAGCCTCAAAACATCCCAGAATCTTTAACGTATCCAGCCAGGCCGGACAATTGAAAAGCATGAAAGGAGGTACACCGGGTTACGGCGTTTCCAAAGCAGCACTCAACGTGTTAACCCTGAAGCTGGCCGATGAGTTGCGTGCGGATGGCGTACTGGTAAACAGCATGTGCCCCGGGTGGGTCAAAACAGACATGGGAGGTGAAGAAGCGCCCCGATCCAAGGCACAGGGCGCTGATACCATGGTATGGCTGGCCGAAATGGAAGATGGAGGGCCTTCCGGAAAATTCTTTTACGACCGCAAGGAAATCGACTGGTATCCATGTGCTACAATACCCGTTACATGACCAAAAAAGAATCGGCCTACGTGAGTAGATACGATTTAGCTGCGGTGGGCCTGCCGGCCATCGCACCGACCTTCTGGGCGAGTGGATTCGATTTTCCCGATCTCCCCGTTATTACCCAAGATATAACCGACAGGTTGCAGGCCTTTACCTGGGGACTTATTCCTTCCTTTGCCAGGATGGAGTGGGGCATTGACAAAACACGTGCGCGTAATCTGAACGCCCGTGACGATAAGTTGTTTGACCTGGCCACCTGGAAAGGCCCCGTACGACACCGGCGTTGTTTGGTCGTGTTGGACGGATTCTTTGAATACCACCATGCCGACAAAAAAACCCGGGTGCCTTACCACATCACGATGGCCAACGACGAACCTATGACCCTGGCCGGTTTGTGGGACGAGTGGCGTGACCCCTCCATTGGCGTGCGCCATACAGTCACCCTTGTCACTACACGTGCCAACGATACCATGAAGGCCATTCACAACAACCCGGATATGCTTAAGCGGGGAGGACCCAGAATGCCTTTGATCTTAGATAAAGACACTGAGAGAATATGGCTTTCGCTGGATGCCACCGACAAAGCGGGCGAGGACCAGCTGAAAGAAATCATGGGACCCTTTCCTGACGAATCGCTGCGCTATTACACGGTATCTACGCTTCAGGGAAAAAACGGCACGGGCAATTCCGAAGCAGCGATTGAGCCCAGAGACTGGCCATTGATTGGGTTGCCCTGATCAATAGGTATTATCCGCCTTGCCAAAACGTTCCAGGTCAGACGCCGTGTCCAGCCCTTCTATTTCTACCTCGATACCTCCGGTCCAGCCCGATACGAGGTTATAGATCAGGCAGCCTATCGCCGTCGTGACAAAAACCACCGCTGCATAGAAGAAAGGGACTACGAGGGCAAAGGCCCCTCCAAACAGTGCAAAGGGCCCCCCGGCATCATTAAAGCCAGACACTGCGGACATCAGTAAAAAGAATGGCAAAATGAAAACCAGCGATACAAAGAAGTAGATCAACGCAACCACTTTGGCGGTTTGAATCACACCAAATTTTTTAATTCGTTTCATGGGTAAGGGTTAGGTACCTGGCGATATTAAGGAAACAGAACGTAATTACAAAGTTCAGGTGCACTTCCATGCATTTCGTGCCCAAAGTACCCAGGCAGCCAGGAAAGCGAGCCCCCCGAAAGGGGTAATGGCACCCAGCCAGGTGACCCCCAGTCCACAAAGCAGATAGAGGCTACCGGAAAAAAGTAATTGGCCGATGACCAGGAGTTTTGCTATTGTGCCACGTTGCGCAAGCTGATGAGATAGGCCCAATACGATCAGTGCCAACGCGTGAAAGAGCTGATAAAGCACGGCTGTTTCCCAGGTGTCTGTTCGTCCGCTGGCTGCCAGGTGCGACTCCAGTGCATGAGCTCCGAATGCGCCCAAACCAACGGCCAAAGCTGCAAAAATGGCACCTAAACCTGTGTACCAATCCCTCGTCATAAGCGGGTGAGACTTTCTTCCAAAGACTGGATGCGGGCCTGGGCATCGGCTTGCTTTTGTTTTTCTTTTTCCACTACTGCGGCAGGTGCTCCGCCAATGAACTTTTCGTTGGACAGCTTTTTGTTGACACTCATTAGAAACCCTTTCTGGTAGGCAAGTTCTTCGCTCAGCTTCTGTCTTTCCGCGTCCAGATCTATTTTCTCAGCCAATGGTACAAAATATTTGTTATCTCCCAGCAAGAAGTAGGTGGCATTGGCAGGTGGCGTTGGGTCTACCGTTATATTTTCCAGGTTGGCCAGTTTCTTTAAAGAAGATAGGCCCCTGTTTAGCTGTTTTTCAGCCTTCGACGACATGATTAAATCCACTGCCTCCTTGGGTGGAATTTGTTTTTGATTGCGAATGCCGCGGATTTCGGTAGCAAGCGCCAAAAGTTCATCCCCCAAATCCAAAGTAGGTTCGTCTACCTCTTGAATTGTGGGCCAGGGTGAAACGATCAGGTCAGATCCTGCTGATTTATCGTCTATGGCATGCCAAATCTCTTCGGTAATGAAGGGCATAAAAGGGTGCAGGATTTTCAATAGGCGCTCAAAAAATAAAATGGTCTTTTGCTTGGTAGCCACGTCTATTTGGGCGCCATAAGCCGGCTTTACCCACTCCAGGTAAGCGCTACAGAAGTCGTTCCAGGTAAGCTTGTAAACGGCCATGAGCGCATCTGATACACGAAATTTTTGAAAGTGGTCTTCCATTTCTGCAAAAGCCTTTCGGTAGCGGTTTTCGAACCACTCCATGGCCAGTTGGTTCACCTCATTTGGGGATTTCTCTTCGGTCGTCCATCCCTGAACCAGGCGAAATGCATTCCAGATTTTATTGGAAAAATTACGTCCTTGCTCACACAGTTTTTCATCAAACAGCAGGTCGTTGCCGGCAGGTGAACTGAATAGCATGCCCGTGCGAACGCCGTCCGCGCTGTATTTTTTGATGAGCACCAGCGGATCCGGGGAGTTGCCCAGGGATTTGGACATTTTTCTTCGTTGCGCGTCTCTGACGATGCCGGTCAGATATACGTGTTCGAACGGTTTTTTATCTGTGTACGCATAACCTGCAATGATCATGCGAGCTACCCAGAAGAATAATATTTCTGGTGCGGTCACAAGGGTTTGTGTCGGATAGAAGAACTTCAGTGTTTCGTTTTTTTCGAGATCAATTTTCCCCGTGTGCGGATCAAAGCAATGATCGTCGAATCCACCAAAAGAGGCCATGGGCCACAGCCAGGAAGATGCCCAGGTGTCCAGCACATCTTCATCTTGACGAAGCGATTCCATTTGTAAATCTGGATTTTCGGATGCTTGTCTGGCTGCTTCCAGTGCGGCAGACGCGCTTTCGGCGACCACGTAGTCTTCTGCACCATCGCCGTAATAATAGGCAGGTATTCGCTGTCCCCACCACAGCTGGCGGGAGATACACCAGTCCCTTACATTTTCCATCCAGTGGTTGTAGGTATTTTTGAATTTGGCCGGATGCAATTGAATGTCATCTTCCATCACCGCCTGGTGCGCGCGTTTGGAAATGTCTTTCATTCGGATGAACCACTGCAGCGAAAGCCGGGGCTCAATAACGGCGTTGGTACGCTCCGATCGACCGATTTTTGTTATGATGGGGGAGGCATCTACCAGCCTACCGGCTGCCTTAAGGTCTCTCACTATCAGCTTACGTACCTCGAAACGGTCTTTGCCTTCATAGTCCGGTACCCCGCAATTGGCATTCAGGGTTCCATCCGGATCAATGGTGTCTATTACCTCTAGGCCATGTCTTTGCCCAATTTCATAATCATTGGGATCGTGCGCGGGCGTCACTTTCAGGCAGCCGGTACCAAACTCAATGTCTACGTAGTCATCACCCACGATGGGGATGGCACGCGACACGAAGGGAACAATGGCTTTCTTTCCAATCAGATGCTTGTAACGATCATCTTTTGGGTTCACTGCTATGGCCGCGTCCCCCATGATGGTTTCAGGACGTAGGGTGGCAATCACCAAAGACTCCGTGCTATTTGCTAATTCGTATTTGATGGCATAAAGTGTGGCCTGCTCGCCCTGTTCATTATAGATCACTTCCTCGTTGGAAACGGTTGTCTGGGCTTCGGGATCCCAGTTTACCATGCGCAAACCACGGTAGATGTACCCTTTTCGATGCAGGTCGGTAAAAACCTTGATCACTGCCTCATGGTAGGCAGGATCCATGGTAAAGGTGGTCCGCTCCCAGTCGCACGAGGCACCCAGCTTTTTTAATTGCTCCAGGATGATGCCTCCGTATTTTTCTTTCCATTCCCACGCATATGCAAGAAATTCATCGCGGCTGAGGTCCGATTTTTTGATTCCCATGTCCCTTAGCATCCGAACCACCTTGGCCTCAGTGGCAATGGAGGCATGATCCGTACCCGGCAGCCAGCAGGCCACTTTACCTTCCATCCTTGCCTTCCGAATCAGGACGTCCTGGATGGTATTGTTGAGCATATGTCCCATATGCAGTACACCGGTAACATTGGGTGGGGGTATTACCACGGTGTAGGACGCCTTGTTGGGATCGGGTTCCGCATGAAAATATCCTTGTGCCATCCAATGGGCATACCATTTGTCTTCTACTTGGGAGGGGTCGTATGTAGATGAGATTTCCATGAATTCATATTGAAGCTGCAAAACTAAAACTTACGCTTTTCCCAAACCATTCGCTTTCAATATCAGGAACAAATAATTGACATCCCTGTAAATTGTTTAGATTGTTTTTAAATCAAACACCCCATCATGATCATCGACCCTAAGGAGGTTTCTGTAGGGAAATTTCACAACTATATACTTTCTTCCATTGCGCCAAGACCTATCGGTTTTGTAAGTACCATAAGTCAAACGGGCCTGGTTAACTTAAGTCCTTACAGTTTTTTCAATGCCTTCGGTGCCAATCCACCGATTATGATATTTTCTCCAGCCAGAAGGGTGCGGGACAATACGCAGAAACACTCTTTTGAAAATGTAAAAGAGGTACCTGAGGTGGTGATCAATGTGGTGAATCATGCCATTATTGAACAGATGTCACTTTCCAGCACGGAATACGAGAAGGGCGTAAATGAATTTACCAAGTCGGGGCTCACGCAGGTGCCAAGTGAGAGGGTACGTCCACCTCGGGTAGCGGAATGCCCGGTTTCTTACGAATGTAAGGTGTGGGACATCATTGAAACCGGGCAAGAGGGGGGTGCCGGTAATCTGGTGATCTGTGAGGTGCTTTTGGCCCATATCAGCGATGATATTCTGGACAAAGAACAAAAAATTGACCAGCATCTAATCGATTTGGTTGGCAGGATGGGCGGGAATTGGTACACGCGGACGCGATCTGGGCTAATCGAAGTGACCAAGCCATTGAGGACCAAAGGCATGGGTGTAGACCAGATTCCCGAACCTATTCGCACGAGCGATCACCTTACCGGCAATCATTTGGGTAAGCTGGGCAATGTAGAAAAGCTGCCCGACCAGGAAGCCATCGAGGCCATTGAAAGTGAACCTGAGGTCTCAGCCATCCTTGGGGCACTGGATGGAAATCCGGATGAATGTAATGCAGAATTGCACAAGCTGGCAGGTGACTACCTGGATCAGGGTCACGTGGACATTGCCTGGTGTATCTTGATGTTGACCGTCTGAAATACTTACGGACTGCTGGGTAAATCCTTGAGCGCCTGGTATTTGTCTTGGATCAGTTGCCAGGCGAAGGTTTGCAGACCATTCGTGATGGCAAGGTAAGGGGCTTGCAGGACTCGGTTGTAGTTGGAAGCCTGCAACAATACCTGATCGTTGATGGGGATTTCGGGAGCCTTACACTCGATCAATAAATACGCGGCCGCATTTCGGTCATGGCTTACGATGTCTGTACGGCGGGCCCACTCGTTGTCTTTGTGTTGCTTTTCTAGATGGATCAGTCCTTTTGGGTAGTTATATCCATGGATGAGTAATTGGACCATGTGCTGCCGGACCCATTCTTCCGGTGTGAGCACAAGCCACTTTTTACGAAGAGGGTCGAACAGTTTGGTTTGGCCCCCTTGCTCCGTAATTCTAAACGGATAGGGTGGAAGGTTAAGATCGGTGGTCGCTTTCAAAATGTGGGTTTATTCGGCGCATGGCGCGCAGTAGAGGTTTCATAAAAGTGCAGGATCTAATTTAGCGGTAATCGCACAGAAGTGGTGAAGGTAGTGGCCTCGACGTGATTTCATCAAAAGGCTGGATAAAAGAACCACTGGGATTTGTATTACTGCTCAGTTTCGCCATAGGGTGAAACTGTACCGATCTGAAAGGATTGGTAGTTCATGAAGTTCTGGCCGGCCATAAGATTTCCGATTATTGTCACACGACCCCCTGCTGCCACACTGTCGAAGTGTGAGCCAAACAACCCGCCCTGCAAGCGGCCATTCGCTAAAACAGTCCACCGGACAGTTTTTTTACGCTCATGCCTCTATCAAGGAAAAGAGAAGAAAGAATAAGAAGGAATGAAGCTAACCCGGCCAACTAACTGGCATGCCAGCTTTTTTATACATTCGTTCAGCTATGATCAGTACTAGGATGGAAGCCCTCAGGCCGGGCAGGCCCTTCATTTTTGTCTTGACACAAAAACGAAGCAAAAAAGTCAAGGCAAAATAATCGCCTATCTACCCACCAGCCCGCCCACGCCCGGGTATTTTGCCGGGCCACCCCGCATTCCATGC
>CAYOEV010000033.1:0-6354 GCA_964403075.1 uncultured Roseivirgaceae bacterium
CATGCTGGCCATTCGCTATAACTGTCCACTGGACAGTTTTTTTACGCTCATGCCTCTCTATCAAGGAAAAGAAATCAATGTAAATATTTCCTTCAAATATCCTTGTGGCCACAAGGGTGCAATTAAGAAAAGGAATGAAGCCTTTTCAGCAATGCAGGGCTTTTTTAATAATGTCCTTTAGCGGAAAGGATGAAGATGGCATCATCGGTAACCTCATAGACCAGTCGGTGTTCACGATTTATCCTTCTGGACCAGCAGCCTGATAGGCCATGCTTTCCTGTTCCGGTAAACGGATGCGCTTCAAGCTCTTCCAAAAGGACAAGCAGCTTTTGGAGAACGGCCTTATTGCCTGATTTCTTATGTGCAGCGATATCTTCATTGGCTTTATCGGTAAAATCCAAAGGATAACCCATGTTACAAGCCCAGGAACTCTTTTAAATTCTCTTTTTTTACCCTTGTCACTTTTCCCTCATCGGCCTGTAGCCTGCTCTCCTGAATTTTAGCTACGAACGCTGGATCATATGGCTTTTGCTTGGTCACTTCAAATTTCATCTTGAGTGCTTTGGCAAAAGCTTTCAAAGCGTTTTCCTGCTCAGTAGTCTCTGGATGTATGACAATGATGGTGTTCTCAGTTTTCATATCTTTAAATTTACGAAGGGTAAGCCTCCCAACCTAGGTGTAATCGGTGAGTACATCTTTGTGTCCAAATAAAGTCAACCCGCAGGACTGTTTTTTCATAATGCTGCATAAGTCAATAAATGAACACCCAATTAATAAACCCAGACGGCGCGCGGTTAAGCCGATACACCCCCCGCTGTCTTCCTTCGACATGCTCAGGATGACACGACAACCCCCCTGTCACACTCAGCTTGCCGAAGTGTGAGCCTATCGAAGTGTGAGCCTGTCGAAGACCCAAAACTCAATTATCTGTCGTCTATTTATTACCTTTGTAGAGCACAAAAAAAGCAAGAAAAAGTGGATAAACCTGTCCACTTTTTTTGGCTGCATGCGTTTATAGAAGACTGTGAATTCGATCTTACATTTAGATTTAGACACTTTTTTTGTGTCTGTGGAGCGGCTGAAGAACAGCCAGCTAAAGGGCAAGCCCATTCTCATCGGCGGTACCAGCGACCGGGGAGTGGTGGCATCCTGTAGCTATGAGGCGCGCAAATTCGGCATCCACTCTGCCATGCCCATGAAGCTGGCTCGCTCCTTATGTCCGGAAGCCATCGTCATCCGGGGCAACTCTGCCGACTACACCAAGCACTCTCACATCGTTACGGAAATTATCCAGGAACAAGTGCCCGTAGTAGAGAAGACCTCTGTCGATGAGTTTTATGTGGACCTCACCGGTATGGACAAATACTTTGGCTGCATGCGCATGGCTTCTGAGTTGCGGCAAAAAATCATAGACGACTCCGGGCTGCCCATTTCCTTTGGTCTTTCTGAAAACAAGACAGTCTCCAAGGTGGCCACCGGGGAGGCCAAGCCCAACAACCAAATGCAGGTGGCCTCTGGCCGGGAAAAGGCCTTTTTGGCTCCTTTGTCAGTTAAAAAAATACCAATGGTGGGCGATAAGACCTATCAAAAACTGGTGAGCCTGGGCGTACGTAAAATACAAACGCTGCAAGAAATGTCGGTAGACCTGATGGAGCGGGCTTTTGGTAAAAACGGTGTCATGATCTGGAAAAAAGCCAATGGCATCGATGACTCCCCGGTAGTTGCTTACAACGAGCGCAAGTCGATTTCCACCGAGCGCACCTTCGATCGCGACACCATCGACGTGGTCAAGCTCAAAGGACTGCTCACTGCCATGGCAGAAAATCTGGCTTTTCAACTACGCCGGGGGGAAAAGCTCACTGCCTGTGTCACCATCAAAGTACGCTATTCCGATTTCAACACCTATACCATGCAGGCGCGTATTCCTTATACGGCAGCGGATCATGTGCTAATTGCCAAGACAATGGAATTGTTTGATAAGCTGTATAATAAGCGGTTGTTGGTACGCTTGATCGGTGTGCGTTTCAGTCACCTGATCAATGGCTTTCACCAGATCAATCTGTTTGACGACCAGGAAGAGCAATTAAGTCTTTATCAGGCCATGGATCGCATCCGCGACCGGTTTGGCGATCGCTCTGTGCTGCGTGCCTCAGGCATCGAAGCCCGCACCATCAGCCGGTTCAACCCTTTCAATGGCGAGCCCCCGCCGCTGTTGGCGAATCGGAGACAATAGTGCCTGGATCTCCGGCTGTGCGATGAGTGTTCAAGTTTTCAAATTGCCACCTTGCTAAATTGCCATTCTTATTTTTCTTTCAAATATGGGCTCATTGCTCTGGACGAGTGGATGCAGCTTGCAGCCGCGTATGGGTATAAAACACTGGCGCTGACAGACATCAATACTACAGCCGGAACGCTGGAATTCATTCGACTTTGCAAGAAAAAGGGCATTCGACCGATTGTGGGCATTGACTTCCGGAATGGCGCCGAGCAACGATTCGTTGGGCTTGCGAGAAACAACAAGGGCTTTGAGCGGCTCAACCGGTTTTTGTCTTTTCATCTTCACCATGAGGAGCCTTTTGATGAGGCATCGCTGATGGCAGATACTTTTATCATCTACCCACTAGACAACGTGCCGGGAAGGGCTTTGCAAAGTCACGAGTTTATTGGCATCCGACCGGATCAAGTCAACCGCGTGCGTTTTACGCGAAAGGAGCTGGACCGGGCCAAACTGGTGGCGTTACCTTCCTATACCCTGAGAAGTGGTGATCAGTTTGAGTTGCATTCAGTGTTGAGAGCCATTGACCTAAATACCATTGTCAGCAAGCTGGCGCCGGCAGACACGGCTCGGGAGACAGACGTCGTATTGAAAAAACAGGCGCTTATAGAGGCATACCAGGATTTACCCGTAGCGATCAATAACCTGAAAGCCATTGTGGAGGACTGTGCCATAGACTTCCAATACAATCAGGAGGCTCAGCCGCAAAATCTCCGGCACTGGACAGGTACAGAAATAGGAGATTATCAGCAGGTGCGGACCTTGTGTCTGGAGGGCTTGCCTTACCGCTATGGCAAGCAGCCGCCCTACAAAGTTTTGCGTCGGGTGGTCACTGAACTGCTAACCATTCGTCAGCAGGGGTTCCTTTCTTATTTCCTGATTAGCTGGGACCTGGTGCAATATGCCCGCAATAAAGGTTATTTTCATGTGGGCAGGGGAAGCGGCGCCAACAGTGTGGTGGCTTACCTGCTGCGCATCACGGACGTAGATCCCATTGAGTTGGATTTGTATTTTGAGCGCTTTATCAACCTTTTCCGTGAGAATCCGCCCGACTTTGACATCGATTTTTCATGGTCAGACCGGGAGGACGTCACACGCTATCTTTTTGAGCGCTACGAAAATGTAGCGCTGATTGCGACTTACAGTACTTTTCAATTCCGTTCCGTGATACGTGAGGTGGGGAAAGCCTTTGGCATTCCTCCGCATGAAATTGATAAAATCCAATCGCAACCCAGTCAGAATTTGGATGGTCACCATCAATTGATTCTGCAATATGGACAGCAGATTCACGATTTCCCCAGCCACCTGAGTGTGCACGCGGGAGGTGTGCTTATTTCAGAAAAACCGATTCACCACTTTACGGCCACCTCGCTGCCACCAAAAGGATTTCCCATCACCCATTTTGACATGGTGATTGCCGAAGATGTGGGGCTCTATAAATTCGATATTCTGGCCCAGCGGGGATTGGGAAAAATTAAAGATGCGTTGCCCATTATTCAGGAAAATCAACCTGGAGCACCAGAATTTGATATCCACGATATCAAACGTTTCAAAGAAGACCCTGTGGTTCGTGAAAACCTACGCACAGCCAATGCCATCGGCTGCTTTTATATTGAGTCGCCAGCCATGCGCATGCTGCTCACCAAGCTACGGGTAGAAGACTACCTGGGTCTGGTGGCCGCCAGTTCCATCATCCGGCCGGGTGTATCCAAGTCAGGTATGATGCGGGAATACATCCTCCGGTACCGATATCCGGAAAAGCGCAAAGAGGCACATCCTATCTTGCATCAGATCATGCCGGATACCTACGGAGTCATGGTCTATCAGGAGGATGTGATTAAGGTGGCGCACTACTTTGCGGGGCTGGATTTGGGGGAGGCAGATGTGTTGCGACGTGGCATGTCCGGCAAATACCGGTCGCGGGCCGAGTTCCAAAAGGTGAAGGAAAAGTTTTTTACCAACTGTCAAAAGAAAGGCATTGATTCTGAGGTAGCTGCGGATGTGTGGCGACAAATAGAAAGTTTTGCGGGCTATGCCTTTGCGAAAGGTCATTCGGCTTCCTATGCGGTAGAAAGCTACCAGAGCCTGTTTTTAAAGTCTTACTTTCCGCTTGAGTTCATGGTTGCTGTGTTGAATAATGGAGGTGGATTTTACAGTCCGGAATTTTATGTGCACGAGGCGCGCATGAAAGGGGCCGATATTCAGCCACCACATGTAAATAAAAGCGATTTTCTAAATCGCATCGAAGGCCAAACGATCTACCTCGGGTTTGGCATGGTAAAAGAATTGGAGAAGCAGGTGGTGGCCCAACTATTGGAAGAGCGCGACAAAAATGGGGGTTACGTATCAGTGGAAGACTATGTAAGAAGGGTGTCCGTGTCGCTGGAGCAGCTGTGCCTGTTGATCCGGGTAGGGGCTTTTGAGTTTACGGGACTGGGTAAAAAGGAGATGCTGTGGAAGGCCCATTTTTTATTGGGAAACACCAAAAAGAGTCAGGTAGAAAACACCCTCTTTGATCCTCCGGTAAAAGATTATACGCTTCCGGACATGATCGATAATCCTCTGGAAGACATTTACGATCAGATGGAGTTGCTGGGCTTCCCTTTGAGCAGTCCCTTCAGTTTGTTGGAAAGCATTCCCACCGGGGTGGTCCCTGCCAGAGAAATGAAACAAAACCTGCATCGAACCATCGACATGCTGGGTTACCTGGTCACGACAAAAAATACAGGTACTTCTAAAGGGGATCGCATGTATTTTGGTACGTTCATTGACCAGGAAGGAGTGTTTATTGACAGCTTACACTTTCCTCCCGTGGCGAAGGCATACCCCTTTACCGGGCGGGGTATCTACCAATTAACCGGAAAGGTGGTAGAGGATTTTGATGCGCTCACACTTGAGGTGAGCCGCATGCATAGGCTGAACTACCGGTCGCTAGATGTGTAATGACCTGGTGTTAGGAGTGGGTCTTTTCAAATTTTGTACCTTTCGCCACTTTTCCAATCAGGCACTGGGGTTCCCAAACGGGGATAACCGTTTGGCAATAGATTCCTCAGGTGTGGCAGGCTCCAGGTCATGAAGGGGGTGTTGCTAAAGTAATTTCAGGACCCCGAAACATTGTCCAGGTAGCCGGCATCCGGACCTACTTCTCCGATTCAACCCGCATCTGCTTGTGGTGGGATGCTGCCCAAAGGGTAAAACAGATCAGGGGTGACATTGCATCAGGTGAGGGGGCCCCTTGATGGAAAACCTATTGGCGAAATCAGGCCTGTGGATAAATTTTTGATTGTGGTTACCAATCCTCTGTGCGCAATCTCATTTATCTTGGCGGTTGAAAATGGAGCAATTTGTAGTATCGGCGCGTAAGTATCGTCCATTAGGGTTTAGCGAAGTAGTGGGTCAGTCGCACATTACCACTACCTTACAAAATGCAGTTAAAAACAACCAACTGGGTCAGGCATTGCTATTTACCGGTCCGAGAGGCGTCGGTAAGACGACCTGTGCCCGCATACTGGCGCGCACGATCAATGGCTTTGAGGCCACCACAGGCGATAGCGCCAGCAATTTTAATATTTTCGAGTTGGATGCGGCTTCCAACAATACAGTGGATGACATACGCAACCTGATAGACCAGGTAAGGTATCCGCCGCAGGAGGGTAATTACAAGGTGTACATCATCGATGAGGTGCACATGCTCTCCACCCAGGCTTTCAATGCTTTTTTAAAAACGCTGGAGGAGCCACCTGCGTACGCCATTTTCATTTTGGCCACCACTGAGAAGCATAAGGTGCTGCCAACCATCCTGAGCAGGTGCCAGATTTACGATTTCAACCGCATCGAGGTACAGGAAATTGTGGATCAGTTGAAGCGCATTGCGGAAAAGGAAGGGGTAGCAGCGGAAGAAGAAGCCTTGCATATCATGGCACAAAAGGCAGATGGCGCCATGCGCGATGCTTTATCCATTTTCGATTTGATTTCTACTTTTTCTTCTGATAGTAAGATCACTTATGAGCAGACGATTCAGCATTTACATATTCTGGATCACGACTATTACTTCCGCATGACAGACGCTTTTTTGGGCA
>CAYOEV010000033.1:6364-12776 GCA_964403075.1 uncultured Roseivirgaceae bacterium
GATGACATTTTGAAGCAGGGTTTTGACGGGCTGAATTTCTTGGTTGGCTTGCAAAGGCATTTCCGTGACCTGCTGGTGGGTCGCGATGCAAGAACAGTGGTGCTGATGGAAGTTTCTGAGCAATTAAAGGCGCGCTACTTGAAGCAAGCCCAGGTGACCGATCCATCTTTCTTGCTCACGGGAATGAATGTCTTGAACCAGTCTGAGCTGAACTACAAGCAAAGCAGAAACCAACGGCTGCATGTAGAGCTTGCGCTTATGAAGTTGGCTCACCTACAAGAAGCCTTTGAGTTAGTAGATGCACAGCCGGAAGTAAAAAAAAAAGTGATCACCCGGTAGTTGTATCCAATGCGTCCAGTCGTACGCCGGTGGATGAAAAATCTGAATCACCCCCTCCCTTAGCGGCTAAAGCAAATGAGGATGCGGCACCTGATAAAACCATAGAACCACCTGGTACACCCGCACCCACTTCACCGGCACCCCAGAAAAGTCCATCCAGTTTTGCTACAGGTAATGGACAAAGAGATACTCCCAGCATTTTTGGCGGCTTACAGCAGAAAACTAACACGGCCAAACAGTCTGTCTCCAGGCGCAACGAACCTTTTGATGAACAAATGCTGCTGGACGCATGGAAAAGATTTGGTGCCAGGCTGCACGCGGAAGGTTCCGGTGAGGTGGAAAAGTTGGTCATGAGTCGGGAGGTTGCCAAGGTTGGGGATTCGGACATTCAGATACGGTTGGTCAGTGAATTGGAGCGAACGGTGCTCGAACAATTTGAAATGAACTTGATGCAGTTTCTCCGTCAGGAATTAAAAAACGATCATTTATTGCTACAAAAGGTAATGACTGCAAAAAAAACAGGTCAGCAGTTGTACACCAGTCAGGACATTTATCAATTCATGGCCAGGCAGAATCCTAAGCTAGAGGAACTCAAGCAGCGACTGGGTCTGGATTTCGAATATTAGGAGGCGGCCTTCAATGCTTTGAATATGAGCCCCACCATCTTCGTTTAAAATCAAACTTTAAATAAACAGAGAGGAGTATCCAGTGACATTTCCTGGGCTTGCAATCAGCCTATTTCCTGTAAATCCATTACCGACCCATTCGGGTGCTGCTTTCCTTTTCATGGTTGCTTGGTAGGCATTGATGCACCAATCCTGAGAGGAGGATGTTCGGCGTATGAATGGGTAATTTAATTTTCGATCAGTGCTAGAATGTTGCCACCAGGATCATTGAACCAGGCCAGATGGGACCCCTGGTCATCCCATGAAATGCCTTGCTCGTCTGTTTCAAAGGGCGCAGGGTACTGTATGAAGCATACGCCTTTGGCCGCGAGTTTTGTTACCGCATGTTGAATATCCGACACTTGAAAATTAAGGATCGTATAGTTGGCAGGTAGGTGTGTGTCTTTTTGGTAGATCACGAGTTTTTGTTCGTAGGGTAAGAAGACGTGTATAAATTTATCACCCTTCAGTGTGGCCGTTAACCCCAATACATCGGCATAAAATGTGAAGCTCTCTTTTATTTTATTGGTGGAAAAACTTTGATAAATACTAACCGCATTCATGATGCTCACCTTTTTTGGCCTCCATTAAATGGCGTAAAAATGCCTTTTGGTAGTGCCTGTTTCTCCGTTTACTTTTGGTGGTATTGGCACGTTTACCACTCCTTTTGTCACGAACCATTCGCTCAAGATCTTCCGGTTGTTCTACGTGCTTGTAGTCTTGAATCTGCGTTCTTTTAGACATATTTTTCAAACGAGTGTCCGGCTACATTCATTCCCTGCGCTCACTAAGTTTTGAAAAAAGCATCTTTGACGCCAAACATCCGGCAGCGTGTATTGGGGCATTGCATAAACGGCCGCAGTTAGCAATGCAAGATACCAAACGTTTGTGGCCATGCCTTAGGCGTAATATTTTTTCCGTAAATAAAAGGCGACACGCACCAGTAAGATGAGTGCAGGCACTTCCACCAGCGGTCCAATGACGCCGGCAAAAGCCTGGCCGGAGTTGAGACCGAAAACCGCAATGGCCACGGCAATGGCCAATTCGAAGTTGTTTCCCGCTGCGGTAAAGGAGATGGCTGCATTCCTGTCGTAAGATTCTCCCAATGCTTTGGTGATGAAAAAGCCCAGAAAAAACATGATAATAAAATATAGCAGCAGTGGCAGTGCAATTCGTAGTACATCGAGTGGTAGCTCAACAATCAGTTCTCCTTTAAGTGAGAACATGACGACGATGGTAAACAGCAAGGCGATGAGCGTAACCGGCGATATGCGTGGAATGAATTCCTGGTCATACCATTTCACGCCTTTGACTTTCACGCCTATCATTCGACTCAACAGACCCAGCGCAAATGGAAGGCCAAGGTAGATAGCCACACTTTCGGCGATGGTGCGCATGGAAATATCTACCAGGGCACCTTCAAAGCCAAAATAAGGAGGCAGCACAGTGATGAAAATCCATGCGTAAAAACTATAACCGAAGACCTGAAAAACACTATTGAGTGCCACCAAACCGGCACCATATTCACTGTTACCTTCGGCCAGGTCATTCCATACCAGCACCATGGCAATGCAACGGGCCAAACCGATGAGAATGAGTCCCACCATGTATTCCGGGTGATTGGGCAGAAAGGTGATGGCGAGCAAAAACATCACTATCGGACCTAAAAACCAGTTAAGTAGCAGTGAGATCAGCAGCGCCCGCAAATTTTGAAACACCTCTGGTAAAAGCGAATAGTCGACTTTCGCCAGGGGGGGATACATCATCAATATCAACCCGATGGCAATGGGCAGGTTGGTGGCCCCCACGGTCCAACTGTTTATTTGTGCAGGAATGGCAGGAAATAAATAGCCCAAACCCACTCCCACGAACATAGCAAGAAATATCCATAGGGTAAGGTAGCGATTCAGGAAACCTAGCTTTTTCATGTAGTCAACTGTTTAAAAATGTATTTCATTTCTTTTGCAATTTGCAAACTGGTGGCTGTATATCGGTTCAAAACCTCATCGGTATGGTCGTATGCTTTAGGATCGGCATAGGTGATGGCGATGCGCTGGTCGGCTCCGGGAATAAAAGGACAGGTTTCATTGGCCTGGTCGCAAGTCATCACTGCCGCGTAATCTTTTGTCGGGTTGATCTCGTGCTGATACGCTTTAGAAAAACCAATGAGGGGAGGCTGGTTTGTTCCGAATTTAATGGCCCAGACAGGGTTGTTACCTTCCGATAATTGAATGGTTTGAAATCCTGCAGTACGCAGCACTTCCAATATGAATGGTTGTATGGCCGTGACCTCGGTGCCCCCTGAATAGGCATGAAAGGAGAACTGACCGTAATGAGCAGCCATGGCCTGGGACCACACCTGCGCCAGGTGGCTTCTTCTGGAATTATGCGTACAAATGAATACCAGTTGTAAGGGGAGATGGGTGGCCGCATGGAGATATTTGACCAATGGGTCCAGTACTGCTTTACGGTCTGCGCTGATGTCTGACGTTTTTAGTGCGTCAATGGTTTCGTGTATTTTTAAGAAAACAGCCATGGTCAGCAGCAACCTGAAGATGGCGCACACGATGTGGCCACTGTCGCCTGCGGTTCCGGGATGCCACATTGTTCTTTGGCCAGGCAGTCAGTTTGCAGTGCATGCAGTTCAAAGCCACCCTGTCCTAATTCCAAACCGTATAATTCAATGGTTTTTCCTTGATATTCTACCTCCATAGGCAGATCAGCCAGGTGTAAGGTGCGCTCGGCTTTCCGTATGATACCCAGTAATTTTTCAGGGCTTAGCCGATGCGCAGTGTCATCGGCAGTCCAAAGCTGCAAACGAATGGTTTCGTTTTTTCTAAGTTGACCGCCGCAATCAATGAAGGTTTTTTGGACAAGGCCCATTTCGGTCATGTGCAGGTGTGCCGGTACCGATCGCCCGTCAGGCAGGGTGAAGGCAAGCACTTCCATTTGGTTCAACGCGGATTTAAAGCTACTTAGATGCATACATTCAATTTTTAACAGTCGTGTGTCTCCAAGGGTTGATTTAAAAAGGACAATAATTGGTCGCGTAGTTGATGCCAGACGTCCGGGTTGATGCAATAGCAAACCCGCTTACCGGCAATGGTGTCCTGGATCAGTCCAGCGTTTTTTAACTCTTTGAGGTGTTGAGAAATGGTCGGTTGAGCCAAACCAATTTCAAGTACCAAATCGCCACAAATACACGTCTCACTGCGGATAAGGTGGTTCAGGATGGCAATTCTCGCCGGATGAGCCAGCAGCCTTGCGGCGGCGGCCAATGCATTTTCTGATGCCGTAAAAGCCTGTGTTTTGGTTAACCCCATCTACTTATACAATTATTGCAATATTACGATGAATGTAGTAAAAGGTTGGTTTTTTAAAGTAGAAGTTGGCGTCCTGAGAATTGCTCAGGGTAGGGGTTTTATCGTGTAAATATTTAGCGGGAGGCTGTTCAAAAACCGGATCAAGGCATTGGACAGGCTCCTGTAGGACGTCGAGCCCTGGAAAATGGGCTCATTGAAGTATTTTGAGCACCTGGCCCACGGAAAGTGCGGATGACTCCAGTCCATTCAATTCCATCAGGTCTTCCACCGTCATATTTACCTTTCGGGATATACCGTAAAGCGTATCTCCAGGTTCCACGGTATAAGGCACCGTGCTTTTGCTTGCCTGGCGTTCTACAAACGGAGGTTTTACCTGCAGGTTTTGACCTTCTGTGATTTGATTGGGGTCATCGATCTGGTTCCAGCGCAGGATATCCACCAGTTTTACTTCATACATTCGTGCGATGGACGAAAGTGTTTCGCCTTTGTTGACTGTATGTATGCTTACTTTTTCATTATTGACTAGAATAGGTGCAGCTTGCTGGGTGGGTAGTTTTTTTGCAACCACTGGTACTTCTTCTTTTTGGTCTGGATTTGCAAAGGGTATGGGGCCTTTGGGTCTCTTTTCAGCCAGGTATAAAATCTGCCCGGGTTGGATGTCATCTATGACGGTCATTCGATTCAACTTGGCCAGACTTTTCTTTCGGATGCCATATTGTTGAGCAACAGACCACAGCGATTCATTTTTTTGTACGATGTGCTGCTCAATGTTGCTGCGTCGTTTTTTCTTCTGCAGGTAGTAAAACTCCCCCGGTGTCAATTCATCTGTGAAACTGAGGTCATTATTTTTCCTGAATTTTCTTTCGGTAAGGCCGTGTTGGGTAGATAAGTCGATGGCGTGATCCGATTTCCTGGCCAGAACAGCACGTAACCCATTGAGTTTGATAAGTGTTTGATCTTTCATGGATTTGAGTCCAGGCACCAGTTCATCCGGATATTTTTTACTCACGGTGGTGGTTTTAATCTCCTTCGGACCATCTGTTTTGATGACCTTACCACTTCCTGCAAGCAATGGAGCAGCTTCCAGATTGCGGGGAGGCTTACCGGTAAAGGGCACAATTACTGTGTATATGCGGTCATCAGGTATTTTTCCATCGGAGATCCATTTGTTGAAGGCCATCATTTGTTGTTCATCTGTTTTCAATTCCAGAGCGATGTCCTCAAGAAATTTATTTTGGCTGTCGGTGTATTCCCCAAGCTGCAGACCTTCTGAGTGTGGCCCTTTTACGGCCCCGTCAAAGGCTACATAGTAGGCCAGGAATTTGCGTACGTACCAGTGTGTTTTCATGTCGATGGTCATCCGCTGAGCACCGAAGTTGGATTCGTCGATATATTTTTGAGCACCCCCCCGTCCGGTATTGTAGGCCATGATCGCGTAGACCCAATTGGTATAGTAAAAGTTGTTGCGGTTCAGGTAGCGCGCTGCACCGTGGGAGGCAGCCACAATATTTTTTCGTTCGTCGATGCGGCGGTCTACGCGTAAGCCTACCTCACGGGCGGTAAAATCTTTGAATTGCCAGAATCCAACCGCATTGGCCGAAGAAACGGCATCTGGAACAAGTGCACTTTCCTGGAGGACCAGGTATTTGACTTCCTGGGGGATACCATGTGCTTTAAATATTCTCTCTATGATGGGAAAGTATAACCTTGCCCGATCCACTTTCACTTCGAAGTGTCTGGGGGAGGCTGTCAATGAGTTCACGTCTTTTTGAATAGACCGTTGTGCATCCGAAGAAATCTTCAGTGTCATATTGCCCAGCTGTAGTGTGCCGGGTACTTCAGGCCCCACGGCCCTTGCCGATTGGGAGAAAACCAGTAGTAAACCAATCAGTAATTCCCTTTTCATAGTTTTTCCTTTTGCCTGATCTTACGAAGCACCATTAGACCATCGCGTATGGGGAAGAGAACGTTATGCACGCGCGCGTCCCGGTGAATGGTTTCATTAAAAGCGCTAATGGCGGTGGTGGCTTTATCCTGGCGTGAGTGATCGGTGACATGGCCGCTCCAGAGCACATTGTCTGCTAT
>CAYOEV010000033.1:12786-22762 GCA_964403075.1 uncultured Roseivirgaceae bacterium
TATAATGTAACCCCCAACAGGTACTTTGTCGATGACAAAATTAAAGTAATTCAGGTAGTTTTCCTTGTCGGCATCTATGAACACCAGGTCAAAAGGGCCGTTGAGACCCGGAACAACGTCCAGGGCATCTCCCACTTTCAGTTTTATTTGTGCTGAGAAGGAAGACTCCTCGAAATATTTTTGGGTACGAACCATCAATTCCTCGTTTTTGTCGATGGTGATTAGCTCCCCATCGGCCGATAGGCCTTCTGCCAGGCACAGGGCCGCATAGCCCGTGTAGGTTCCGATTTCGAGTACCCGGTGCGGCCGAATCATATGACTCAGCATCGATAGCACCCGGCCTTGCAGGTGACCGGACAGCATGCGCGGCTTCAGTACGTGGAGATGAGTTTCACGGTTGATGCGGTGGAGCAGTTCACTTTCCGCCTGCGAGTGTGCGGCAATGTAATTTTCAAGGTCTTCCGGCAGCCAATCCATTAGCTTCAGTTTTCTGCCAGGTAGGTGAGCGTGCTCATGCGTTGGGTATCCAGGTGTCGCTGCGATAGTGTAAGGATTTGTTCGGCGGTGATTCCGTCAATTTCTGCAAACAGCTCGTCGATATCCGGCAGGCGGTCAAGGTCCAGAAGGCTTTTGGCCATCATGAGCATAAAAGCATTGTTGTTTTCTTCGCTCATGGCCAGTTGTCCTTTTATTTGCTGCTTTGCCTGGTGCAACTGCATGCTACCCAGTGGCAATTTTTTGAGTCGGTCCATTTCTCTTAAAAGTACGCGTTGCGCCCTTTTCAGGTTCTTTTGGTCGGTAGCAAAATAGAGCGTGACCTGACCTACGTCAGAGTATGGCGCGTACTGCGCGTCCGCTCCGTAGACCAGGCCATATTTTTCGCGCAGACTTAGGTTCAGGCGGGAGTTCATTCCAGGCCCCCCCAGTAAGTTTACCAGGAAAAATAGGGGTATTCGATCCGGATCTTGCAGTCCTATGGTTGGCAGACCCATCATGAAGTGGGCCTGACTGATAGGTTTACCCACCGCTACTCGCTGGGCCAGGTAGCCATCTGGCTTTTCCCGATAACTGGTTCGGCGTTGGTTGGGCACATCTGCCAGGTATCTCTCAGCCATTTTTACGAGCTTGCCGATCGGATAAGGACCCACGCTCGACAAGACCACCTTTTCGGTATCCAGTTGCTTATTGAGAAAAGTATAGAAGTCGTCTTTTCGGAAAGATCTCACGGTGGCCTCCGTACCCAGAATGTTTTTACCCAATGGATGATGGGCAAACAGGAGTTCATCAAACTCATCCTGTATGGCATCGTCGGGCGTATCGCGGTACATGGCCATTTCTTCCAAAATGACGCCCTTTTCTCGCTCCAGGTGTTTTTCAGGAAATATGGAATGAAAGGTAATGTCGGCCAGCAGCTCCACAGCCTTGTCCAGGTGGTTGGCCAATAACGAGGCATGGAAACAAATTTTTTCTTTGGTAGTGTAGGCATTCAGCTCACCCCCCAGTGATTCGAGCCGGTTGATGATGTGGTAGGCTTTTCGCTTTTCGGTGCCTTTAAAGGCCATGTGCTCCCAAAAATGTGCCAGCCCCTGCTCGTGGGCAGCCTCATCTCTGCTACCGATGTCCAGCATGATACCCACATGGGAGACTTTGGAGTCCCAAACTTCTCGATGCACCACCCTGATACCATTTCGCAGCTGTTTAGTTTCAATTTTTGACATGGGGCGCAAATTTACCCAAGTCTTGTCCAGAATACCCCTCCATGGGTATTGAATCCATGGAGGTACTTGCAGAATTTTATAATACTTCCTCTTATGGACCAGCAGTTCACTCTGGATCAGTCAATTCTCGGTTCAGCATGAGAAGGACCCACCCGAAACGGGTGGGTTTTTTTGGTACTGGGCCGGCCTATTCAGTTACAACGGCCATATTGTGTGCACCTATCGGATGGAATTGATGGCTGTATTCAGTGAAAACATGAGTAATCCTTCGGTAGATCGATGCTAGCATGGAAGGAAGCCCTGTTCCATTCAAAGAAAAGGCATCGCTATGCCTGCGCGTGGTGGTTGTTGAACAATGAAAAAGGCTACCCATTTAGAGTAGCCTTAACACCGGTTTTGTCTGTATTACCGCGTGAGACCCTATTATACCCTAAATTTCATAGTCGGCAATCAAATGCCAGGTTCACGGTAATCACTGATCCAAGTCGTTTCAGGTTGGATTGACTTTGCTTTCCACAGAACTCCAAAGACCGTGCCATTGTAATTTTCCAAGAGAAAATTGAATTCTTATGGGTCATTTAGATTGACTTGTGCGCCTATTAATTCGGCCTTTTGGGTCTTGTAGCGCGGCAGGTTTGTCTAGATTTGCCCACGTAACGCGACAGGTAATCATGAAGTATTTAAACAACATCACGGCAGCCATCGGCAACACTCCCCTGGTTAAGCTCAATCGATTGGCCAACGACTTACCAGGAACGGTACTGGTAAAAGTAGAGTACATGAATCCGGGGCATTCTGTCAAAGACCGGATAGGTATCAAAATGTTGGAGGATGCGGAAAGATCGGGCCAGTTAAAGCCGGGGGGCACCATCATTGAGGGTACTTCCGGAAATACCGGCATGGGCCTGGCCCTTGCGGCGGTTGCCAAAGGGTATAAGTGTATTTTTACGTTATCTGATAAGCAGTCACAGGAAAAAATTGATATCCTGCGGGCCATTGGGGCTGAAGTGGTAGTTTGTCCGACCAATGTGGCACCAGATGATCCCCGATCTTATTACTCAGTGGCCAAAAAGCTAAATCAGGACATTCCAAATTCTTTCTACCCCAACCAGTACGACAACCTCTCGAACACAGCGGCACATTACGAAACCACAGGGCCGGAGATATGGCGGGATACGGTAGGGAAAATCACCCATTACGCTGCCGGTATGGGCACTGGAGGAACCATAAGCGGCACCTCCAAATACTTGAAAGAGCAAAATGCGGCTGTAGTTACGGTGGGTGTGGATGCTTACGGATCGGTTTTTAAGAAATACAAGGAAACAGGCGTGTTTGACGAGACTGAAATCTATCCTTACATGACGGAAGGCATAGGAGAAGATATTTTACCCAAAAACGTGGACTTCAGCCAGATCGATCATATTGTAAAGGTTACTGATAAAGCTGGCGCAGTCATGACGCGCCGACTGGCCCGGGAAGAGGGGTTATTCATAGGCTGGTCATGTGGTGCGGCAGTTGCAGGCGCTTTGAGTTGGGCGCGTGAACACATGCAAAGCAAGGACGATGTGATGGTCATCATCTTACCCGATCACGGCACCCGATATTTGGGGAAAATATACAACGACAACTGGATGAAGGACCATGGTTTTTTAGAGGAGAGAAAATATGCCACGGCCCTTGACATACTGAATCAGCAAAATGGCAAAGGGCATTTGATCACTGTGGACGCACAGGAGATGCTCGGTAAGGCCATCGATTTAATGAATAGTGCAGGCATAGACCAGGTGCCGGTAGTTCGCGGCGATGAATTTGTGGGCAGCCTGTCCGATAGCCAGGTACTTAAAAAATTAATTGAAGACCCCACCTTAAGAAATAAGCCAGTGTTGGAATCAATGGACGAACCTTTTCCATTTGTTTCTCCATTTGAAACAGTAGACGTATTGTCCAGTATGATCAAGGGGAATAAAAAAGCGATTATGCTTAGAGATGCTCAAAACCATCCACGGATCATCACGCAAAGTGACCTTTTGCGCTCCATGACCCAGGGCCGGTAAGCTGGGCATGCCTTAAACTTGCGCATAGATGGGGAGAAAGCTACAAGAGATTCAGGCACCAGTAGCCTCGGAAATGGAGGAATTTGAACAAAAATTCCGACAGTCCATGCGCAGTAATGTCCTATTGCTTGACCGCATCACACGCTACATCGTCAAGCGCAAAGGCAAGCAGATGCGGCCTTTGTTTGTGTTCCTGAGCGCTGGCACCACCGGCTCAATCAATGAGTCCACTTACCGGGGGGCGGCACTTATCGAGTTGCTGCACACAGCTACTCTGGTACACGACGATGTGGTAGACGACAGCCACTTCCGCAGGGGCTTTTTATCTATCAATGCCATTTGGAAAAATAAGATTGCCGTACTGGTTGGCGACTTTCTGCTGTCACGCGGTCTGCTGCTTTCGGTGCGTAATGGCGATCATCAATTGTTGCAAATTGTATCGGAGGCAGTACAGGATATGAGTGAGGGGGAGTTGCTTCAAATGGAAAAGGCGCGCAAGCTGGACATCACCGAACAGATTTATTTTGACATCATCAAGCAGAAGACAGCGAGCCTCATTACCTCATGTTGTAAAGTGGGCGCAGCTTCGGCGAAGGGTGAGGAGGAATTGATCGAACGAATGGGGCGTTTTGGTCAGTCTGTGGGTATGGCTTTTCAGATCAAAGACGATTTGTTCGACTATGGTCAGGGGTCCATTGGTAAACCAGTAGGTATTGACATTCGGGAAAAGAAAATGACCCTACCGTTGATTCATGCGTTGTCTCAATCTAGTAATTCGGAAAAATCGGAAATTAAACGCCTGGTAAAAAAGAGCGAGCGCAACAACAGCGCTGTACGAGAAGTCATCGACTGGGTAAGCAAAAAAGGCGGGCTGGCCTATGCGCGTGAGGTGATGCATCAATATCATTCAGAGGCATTACTTGTTTTGAATGAATTTCCGGCCTCTGATTATCGTCAGTCTCTTACAGACTTGGTGCAATTCACCATTGATAGGGAGAAATAATCATTCAGTTATTTTAGGTTCCAGTTTTCCCTGAATTAAAAGAATGTAGTCTTCGCAACTCAGAAAACCTTCGCCAGCAGAATAAGGACAAGTTTTGTAGACATTTTCGAAGGTGCCGGATTTTACCAGGACTCCTGTACCATCACAGACCGGGCAAATGAGCTTTTCCTTCCCATTACAATCTATCTCGCCAGCTTCCAGTTCTTCAACGATTTCTTCGGTATACAGCTTCTGTTTTTCCAGATACGCTTTTTCTGCCAGCTTTAAGAATTCTACGGTTTCTTGATAGAAGTTACCTTTAGTGCCCTGAAGTTGAATGTATTTATTGAGCCAGTTGATGCTGCGTTTGTGCTTGCCCAAGTGGTAACTGTTTCTACCGTAATAATAGGCCATGCGTGCCGGAAGGGGCTTGAGGTTTTTGAGCACTACGGCCAATTCCCTATCAGCCTGGGTGTAAGCACCCTTTTCCATCCACTCCACTGCCTGATCCATCCGGCGATTGAGTTCAGCCTGAACGATCTGCCCACGGGTATGGAGCGACAACACCAAAAAGGCGCCGAACAGCAGGACACTTGTTCTCATAAAGAAACAAAGATGGCACAAATTCTTAAATTTGATTTTTGGTAAATGGCAGATCGTAGTAAACTTCATGAAAGCTGAACAATATTTAAGAGATCATTCGTTACGATTCAGAGACCAAGTCAAGCGGTTATGAGAATTACTGGTATCATCTTATTTTTATTTTTGTGCATTGTTCAGGTGAAGGCTCAGGACACCAGAGGCAATGACCAGATGGCACCCCAAATGCCTATGTATCAGGCCACAAAAAAGCAGTCATTTTTTAAACGTCTTTTTGGTAACAAAGGATTTCAATCCAGGCAGTTTCTTCCTTACGAAGAACAGGAAGCTTTCGAAAAGCGAATGAAAGCGGTAGCGCGCCAAAAGAAAAAAGAGGCCCGATTGGCTTCAAAGCCACAAGCGGCAAACGTAGAATATTTTGGGCACAAAAAGCCGCCCAAAAAGCGACCGGTGGGTAAGAAGAAGTTCTGCAAAGAGTGTGGAATCAAACATTGATGCGGCTGGAGTCTTTCATCGAATCCACCAACTTAAAGCCCACCCTCACCGGCAGAGACGTAGATGCCTTGGTTGGTGAATCCCTTGAACTTGGGGTGGCAGGCGTCTGCCTTCCTCCTTTCTGGGTCAAAAGAGCCAGCCGCGATCTCAAAGGTCGCGACTGCCTCCTGGTTACCGTCATTGGCTTTCCGCTGGGATTCAATATGACTGAGACCAAAGAGGAAGAGGCCCGACTCGCGATCCGCGATGGTGCGGATGAACTGGATGTGGTACTCAATGTCTCGGCATTTAAGGATGGAATGTCCTGGCCAAAGATTGAACTGGCGCGATTATCTAAACTGGCGCATGCACACGAAAAAATTCTGAAGGTCATCATCGAATGTCCACTATTGAGCGACGAGGAGATCCGCAGGGCTGCTATGCTTTGTCGCGATGCGGGGGCCGACTTTGTGAAGACCGCTACAGGTACCACGGGCCAGGCAGCGACGGTTCATCAGGTCACGTTAATCCATGATGTATTACCTGAATCCGTGGGAATCAAGGCCTCGGGGGGTATCCGAACCAGAGATCAGGCTTTGCAGTTGATCGAGGCCGGGGCGACCCGGATTGGCACCTCATCCGCCCGGGAAATCCTTACAACTTGAAAGAAAAATCGGAAAAGTAGGAGAGAAAAGAAGAAGGGTATCGGACTGCCCGAAGCATCAAAAACTTCGATCCAGTACCTTCAGAAAAGTACGTGATTCTTTATCCCAAGGCATTTCTTCTTCTGAATACACATCGTGACTAATGAAATACAACTTTTCGTCCTTAGCGATCAGATCATGGATTCTTGAATGGGATGCCCAGGAATTAGCTGGCCCGATAAAAAGGTGGCTTAGATATTCACCATTCGTTTTGTTGATCTTCACTAGCATTCCAATGTGATAGGTTGGCTGCCAAAACCACTTGGAGTAAAATTTATGGCCTTCTCCAAATAAGTAGAGATATTGGTTATCAGAGGCCATGCCCTGATATTCGGAAACATAGACAGGCACGAAAAAGTCATTTTTCCACAAGCTTTCCCCGGTCTTCAGGTCGAATGCCTGAATGAAGGAATGGTAATTGGAATCATTGGCAAGGGTATAATGGCTGTAAACAACCGGAATAAGGGGATCAACGTGTGTACTCAAGGGATCGATGGGGTCAAAGGCATCCGACTTATCGTACAATTGGTGGCCCCATACAGCGGTTTTCATTGAATCCAGCATTCGAATAGATTGCGAACTGATGTGATTGCCCGGTCGGTCGATGCGCTCCTCCAGGTAGCTGTTGTTGGACATAGCCGTGTGGGTGAGAAGCGTTTTACGTATGGTATCTTCTTGAACTTCTGACACTGTCCATTCAGGTTTTTGAACAAACAGGGCTTGAACACCGGACGCGTGAATTTCAAAGCCCTTAGGGTTTTCCCTTACTGTAACCTGTTTTTCCTGGTTTCTTCTTTTTATGTTTTGGCTAATTAGCGTATCGCCTTCGGAGGAATACAGGGTAAACTGCATCTCTTTTTTCCCGATGGAGGTAAGCAGTAGGTTCCCCCCTGTCAACGGATGTATCTTTCGTGGGGCATATTGACGGAAAGTCACGTTTATGAAAGCTTCTCCGTTTTGAAACCATCGTAAACCATATTCTCCAAGGATGGTAAAATCTGTCTCATTTTCCATAATGACCGAGACCACCGACTCATTACCCATGGGTAATTCAGTGGCAGTAATTACCAGATTGTTGGATGGCTTCAGGGGAAGCACTTCTTCAGAAGAAGATAAACCCAGAATCAGGTTGAAAAGGAGGGATTCGAAAAAGACGGAACCCAGAATCAGGGGGAGAGAGGTAGCGCAAATGCCCTTGATGGCGGACCAAAACCAGTGCTGGAGCCGAAGAGCCACCACCGGATAAATACAAATGCCGGCAAATAGAGGTACTGTCACGAGGTCGGTCTCGATAGAAAAGAAGTTGAGAAAAAAACTCAAGGCGATGAGTAGCGTGAAAACAACGGCAGAAAGATACAATGCTGCGGAAAGGAAAAAGCCCCAGGGCTTTCGTCGGTAAAAGAACAGTTTGAGTAACAGGAAATACATTGGAATAAAAGCAAGGGCCATGATGTACCCGTAATAGTCTTCTTCAATCGCCCGATTAAGCTTAAGGTATTCCTGATGTGGAAACGGGTATCTCCACATCATGTGGCCATCAATTGCTTCTATCCAACTGTCGTTAAAAACAAAAAATAGAATAAAAAGCCCAGTAAAAATGTTAAAAACAAACTTTAGCTCTCCAGTGTAGGTGCCGTCGTTTGCTTCGATGACCTTCGTTGGACGAAAGAATGTGTCACGAAAAGTTCGGAAAAAACGAAAGTCATAGTCGCTGATGTCCCTGAAATATGGACCAAACTCTCGTTCGAAGAATTGAATAAAGCGGGATGGCATGGGTAGGCGCAAGATAGCTCATCAGCCCTAATTAGCGCCCTATGCGCTGTAAGGGTGCTGGCACCCAACCATCTTTATTGTCCTTATCCCGTGCACACCACTACTGCAGGCAGCGCTAATCCAGATGCTTAATGGACTCGGAGTTGATGCAGTAGCGCAAGCCGGTGGGGGGAGGGCCATCTGGAAAAACATGCCCCAGGTGTCCGTCACATACATTGCACATCACCTCCACGCGGGTCATACCGAAAGCCGTATCCTTTTCATATTTGATCACTTCGTTTCGGATAGGTTCGGTGAAACTGGGCCATCCTGATTTGGAGTCAAACTTTAAGCTGGAATCAAAAAGGGGTTCACCACAACAGATGCAGGCATATTTGCCTGGGTCGTGGGCTTCGCAGTAGCGGCCTGAAAAAGGCGCTTCCGTGCCTTTGCCTCTGGCTATTCGGTACTGCTCAGGGGTAAGCTGTAATTTCCATTCCTCGTCATTTTTTTCCACTCTACGTGGAGGGGCGAGGTGACTATTTGAATATTGGATGACGTCGTTCCAGTTCATGGTATCCATTTAATGTTTTTGAAATCAGGTTTACGTTTTTCAAGAAAAGCATCCCGGCCCTCTTTGGCTTCCTCGGTCATGTAGGCGAGCCGCGTAGCCTCTCCGGCGAACACCTGCTGGCCCACCATGCCATCATCGGTGAGGTTAAAGGCAAATTTCAGCATTTTGATGGAGGTCGGTGATTTTTCCAATATCTCCTGCGCCCATTGGAAGGCCGTTACTTCCAATTCGTCATGCGGTACCACCTCATTTACCATACCCATATCAAAAGCCTGCTGAGCTGAATAATTCCTTCCGAGGAAAAAAATTTCCCTTGCCCGCTTTTGTCCTACCATCTTGGCCAGGTAAGCGGATCCGTAACCGCCGTCGAAACTGGTGACATCGGCATCTGTTTGTTTGAAGATGGCATGTTCCTTACTTGCCAGGGTAAGGTCACAAACCACATGCAGGCTATGCCCTCCACCAACTGCCCAGCCAGGCACCACGGCAATCACCACCTTGGGCATAAAACGTATCAGTCGCTGTACTTCAAGAATGTTTAATCTGGGCATGCCATCATCGTCTACGTAGCCCTGATGGCCACGGGCGCGTTGATCACCGCCACTACAAAAAGCCCAGCCGCCATCTTTAGGTGAGGGCCCCTCACCGGAAAACAAGACCACGCCGATGGACGTGTCTTCCCTTGCATCCAGAAAGGCTTCGAATAACTCCGCTACTGTTTTAGGACGAAAGGCATTCCTCACTTCCGGGCGGTTGAGCGCGATCCGCGCTACGCCATCTCCTGATTTTTTGTAAGTGATGTCTTCGTATTCCTTGACGACGGTCCAGTTGGGTGCGTTCATTGTTATGTAACTTGTAAGTACAAACATACGTCCGTATGTGGAGGTTTCATATTTGATCCAGCGCTTGTTCAATGTCCCAGATGATGTCTGCCGGGCCACCCCGCATTCCATGCTGCGCATGGAGTGGGGAAAATGGGAACGTTAGGGTATGTGTTCATCCAGACGGTGCGCAGGGCAGGCAAGACACACCTCTGTCACACTGTCGAAGTGTGAGCCCAACGACCCGCCCTGCAAGCTGGCCATTCGCTAAAACTGTCCACTGGACAGTTTTTTTAC
>CAYOEV010000034.1:0-17430 GCA_964403075.1 uncultured Roseivirgaceae bacterium
GTTTTCAAGACCGCCGCATTCGACCACTCTGCCACTCCTCTGGGTAGTCTTTTACTTTATCATGACCATCAAAGATTGAAAAGCATTGACCTGCACCTAGCGTGCGTAGTGGTGCCTCACAAAGTATCTTCTGTCTGATAAGTATGGTCCAAAACCTATTCACGCATACTCGCCGGTGGCTGTTCGAACACCATTTACCATTCCACCGAGCGGATCATTCAAATTCGGAACGCAAAAATAGGAAAATTCTTGTGTATCGCCAGTTCTTTAAGAAAAACCTTGGCCCAAACGGATGTAGTCGTGCCGTTTGAATGGATTCTTTTTATTTTGTATTAAATAGAACTGTATGACTCAGGATCCTGATTTTCTGCTACGTGTATTGGCCATCAGCCTGTTACGCTATGTACTGGTGGCTGGGGTGGCTTACGCGGTTTTTTACGTCATCTATAAAAAGTACTGGCAACCTCTCAAACTGCAGGCACGGTTTCCACATGCGACGGATTATTGGCGAGAGATCGGCTACTCCTTGTTAACGGTGGCTATTTTTACCAGCGTGGCCATTGCCATCTTCACCACTCCTTTGAGAGGCAACACCTTGGCATACGATACGATTCATGACTTTGGCTGGCCGTATTGGGTAGTGAGCATCCTGCTCATGGTATTACTGCACGATACGTACTTCTATTGGTTTCATCGGCTGATGCACCATCCATGGATATACCGCCGGGTACACCGGGTGCATCACCAATCGACCAATCCCTCTCCCTGGGTGGCATACGCTTTTCATCCTTTGGAGGCAGTGATTGAAGCCGGTGTCATTTTTCCGATTGTTTTTTTTATTCCCTACCACCGTTCGGCCTTGTTCATTTTTTTATTTTTTATGATTGTCTACAATGTCTATGGGCATCTGGGTTATGAACTTTATCCCAAAGGGTTCAACAAAACCCGGGTGGGTCATTGGCTGAACACCTCGGTAAATCACAACCAGCACCACGAAAAATTTACTGGCAATTATGGCTTGTACTTTCTTTTTTGGGACCGTTGGATGGGGACCATACGGGCGGATTATGATGAAGCATTTATCCAATCGGATAAAAAACGGGCGGGACCTCATTTGGCGAACGAGCCTCCACCAACCCTCAATGACAGTCAGCGGCTGGTGGCAAGTGATGAAAGGAATTAAAGTTCAATCGCATCGTGGGCACCTGTGAGCACCTCGCCCCCCTCCCCAAGCTAAAAAAATGATGGTTTTAATGGCCAATCATCATTTTTTCCAAAGGTGTGACATGGGTCATCCTTGTAGGAGGTAAGCAACTCCTTCATTACCCATTGACAGATTCGCTAGGGGTATAAATGAAAGTAAAAAATGACCGCAACAGCTGTGGGACATGTAGTCCATAACATTGGACTAACCTTGGATAAAGCTGCTTATTTCCGGTTTGCTAAATGGTTTTTTGAAACAGCCCACGACCAACTTAGCATCGAGTGCCTCTTCAATTTCAGGATTGTACAAGTGTCCCGTTAAAAGGCCGTATCTGATAGCTGGATTTTGTATCTGTGCTTTTCTAACGAAATCCAGACCATTCATTACCGGCATGGCCACGTCCGATAACACCAGTTCAATGTCTTCTCTTTTTAAGATGTCGAGTGCCTCTTCTCCAGATTGAGCGGTAATAATTTCAGCCTGTTCGTCAAAGGTCATTTTGAATAGCAAGAGGTTTATTTCCTCGTCATCCACATATAAGACCTTCTTTCTTTCTTCCATGTGACAAACTCCTTTTTTGAATGAGGTACAAAATTAATACAAAGATTATTAAGAGAATTTTAAATTATGAATGGAATCTAATTCAAAAATAAAATATTATTCGGCAATGTTTTATTTGTAAGGCAACCTTAAGGTAATCTGTGTGCCTTTTCCCAGCTCGGAGGTGATATCCATTTGTCCATGGTGAGCTTCTACTACCTGATGAGCAATGTATAGCCCTAATCCCGTACCCACTCCGGGAGGTTTTGTTGTAAAGAAGGGGTCGTACAGTTTGTTTAGATTTTCTTTTGGAATTCCCTTTCCATCATCGGCTACTATTACCCGTATATGTCGCTCTTCCTTGACCAACGATGTATCGATATGCCCGCCTTCGTCTACCGCATGAATTGCATTGCTTAGGAGGTTGGTGAAGAGCTGATGTAGACTCCCCTCATCGCCCATAATGGTTAGTCCGCGATCTTCAAAGTTCTTGGTCACATTACATTTATCCTTTATTTCATGGTGAAGTATAACGAGGCAATTGTTCAGAATATGGGATAGTGAACATGCTGATTTTTCCGATTTTTGCGTGCGGCTGAAACGACTTAAGCTGGCAACAATATGTTTCACCCGGTCCACACCCACCTGCATGCTTTCGACCACCTTAGAGAAATCCTGCTCTAAAATCGTTTCATTGGACTTTTGCTTTTTAATCATCGCATCCAAACTGTAGAGACCTGCCTGTAAAAAATTAATGGGGTTATTGATTTCATGTGCCACACCTGCTGTTAAAATACCCAAAGAGGCCATTTTCTCGGTCTGAATCAATTGGTTTTGTGTATTTTGAAGCCTCTCCAGCGTATCCGCTAACTCCTGTGTGCGCGCATGTACCAAATCTTCGAGTTGGTTTTTGTAGGCATCCAACTCGCTGGTTCTATCATTGACCAAACGCTCCAATCGGTTATTTCTACTTTTCCACGCGGCCTTTGCGGATAGGATGCCAACAATGATCAGCAGGCCGCCTCCCAAAATGACCAACAGGATGAATAGGGGTGTTTGGTAAAAGGGAGCAGCCACATACATCGGCAGGTGTAATGTTGGGCTCCACTGGTAGGTGCCTAGCTTTTTGGCCCGTAGTTCTATTGTCAACGGGCCATGTGGCAATTCAGACAATCTGAGGATTTGAGAAGAGGTGGAGGGAGACCAGTTGGCATCCAATTCAGGTATCCGGTAGCTGTATTGTATAAGGTCTGCCGGAAAAGTAAGACTGGAAAATGTGAACGTTACAAAAGACTTATAAGGCACACGCACCATATTATTTTGCAGGCTGGCGGTTTTTCCATTGACGGTAAGATTCAGGAGGGTGGGAGTGGCGGATACGTCTTTAGAGGGCCCTTTGTAATCAGCTACTGCCACACCTCTGGCGGTGCCCGCCCAAATTTTGTTGTTGGCGATAACAACTCCTTCTTCATTCACTGTATTGACAGGCAGGCCATTTTGCTCGTTGAACTGAGTCAATTCTTGTGTAGACAGGTGGTAACGAAATAAACCCAATGACGAGGCGAACCACAAGTATGGTGGTTCCAGTACCAAAGCGTTAATGGTCAGATTGCTTGTTTCCCTATTGAACCCTACTGGCATCAGTGTGTCTGCGGTCTGCACATAAAGGCCCTGATTGGAAGCTACCCAAATGTTGTTTTCGTGTTTAACGAGGTCGTTGACCAGAAAAGTTGTAGCCTCATTATTAAGTGGTGTATTTATTTTCACGAACCGATCGGCCTCCCTGGGTTTAAAAAACAATATGTCTTCGCGATCTGCCGACCCAACATATAGTCCCTCTTCATTTTCGAAGACCGCGGTTACTTCTATGGGGAGTCCCTCATTCAAGCCATAGTCGTTTACCTTTCCTGTTTCAGGATCGAAGGCCCGAAGGCCTGTGGCAGCTTCCTGTGTGAGCCAAAGCTTTCCACCATGGTCTTTGAAAATTGTAAAAATATAACGGCCGTATGAGCTAAAGTCGACACGTCGGATGAGCTGGCCATTGCGTATTTCCCAAAGTTCACTTTCGTTGTTTACCCACAAAGAACCTTTTGAGTATGCGCCGGAAAGGAAATAACCTGGATGCTTAAGCAATAGCGCTGCAGACTCTTTTTCGGTATCAATTTGCCATATTTCTTCTTTCCCCAATACATAAATAATTCCTTGATCGGCGTTGTGAACCAGGGCTTCGGTGAACAGCTCACCATCATTGGAAGACACCATCAGATCTGACCTGAATGGGGGACGGTTTAGTTGCAAGACACCTGCTGAAACCGTAGATAGCCATATGGTTTCATCGCGACTTTGATACGCCTGGTTGCTTGAAACGTTTGCCTCCGCTATTTTGGATACAGTTCCGGTTTGTAATTGGTAAAGCAGGGACGTACTTTGTTCCGTGGTGATCAACAGCTGAGAAGAATCGAGGGCCAAAATATCTGAGATTTTCTTTGCATCTGTGTCTAGACGATTTGCCAGGATGTCATTTCGGCCTAGGGTCACCTCGTAAAGCCCGTTGATAGTTCCTGCCCAGTATTTTCCCATGGCTTCCTTAAATACCAGCAGATTGCGAAGACTGGAGCCAAGGGTTTTTAATGTCTGAATACCTCCTGTGGCATGACTGTAGCGGTAAAGATTACCGGAGTAGGAGGCAATGAGTAACGTGCTGTCTGATTCTGACACAAATTGGAAGGACCGTGCAAAGTTGCCGGAATAATCTTCCCTGCCAAAATGGTATCGATTCCATTGACCATTAGGCAATAAGCGAACGATCGATTGCGGCTCCGCTATCCAGATTACGCCCCTTTCATCTTCATACAATTGCTTGGGGTACCACAAAGCCTCATCAGACTGTGTTCTGAGGCCAGGAATCATATTGTCAAAATAAGCGGTATCGGTTTGTGACTTGATTTCAGCCAGTCCGAGGTCGTGTACCACCAACAGTCGACCTTTGTTGGTAACTAAAAAATCTTTGATGAGCCGGCTTGACAAGGCATCCCGGTATGATTTGAAGTCGTGGCCGTCGTAGCGGATCAGGCCGTCGTCGGATCCGATCCAAATGAACCCGATGGAGTCTTGTGCAATGCACTTGATAAAGTCTGTTCGTAATCCATCTCTGGCTCGAAAAGATTGACTAAAAAAAGATTGCCCTTGTCCAATGAAGGTCGAACACAGCAGGCATAGGACTGCATACGTACGTATGATTGGTGACATTTGTACAATCGCGCGAGAGAAGTAAGCTAATGGAAATAAAAATACCGAATGTTGAAAGACATGAGACAAATCGTCATATTTTTGTTGGTGTTTTTTCTTCCTTACGAACAAACTGAACCATTTCAGTGGAAGCAGCACCAATTTCCAGATAGTGCCGTTTGTAAATGTATATCTTTTTAAAACATGACTATTTCCAACGCCCTTTTCCAGAAGATTGCCAACGAGTTTGATACACCTACCTACATTTACGACGCAGCGGCCATCAGTGAGAATTACAAACGTTTTACGCAATCTTTCAATGTAAAAAACCTTAAAGTGCATTACGCATGTAAAGCACTCAGTAACCGCGCCATTCTTCAACTGATGCAAGCGATGGGTGCAGGATTGGATTGCGTAAGCATTGAGGAGGTCCAATTGGGTTTACGAGCGGGCTTTTTACCGGAAAATATTTTGTTTACACCCAATAACATCTCTGAGGAAGAATACGAGGTGGCCGTTGAGTTGGGGGTGAAAGTGAATGTCGACAATCTGCACATGCTTGAATACTTCGGCATTCATCATCCCGAAGTGCCCATTTACGTACGTATCAATCCACACCTGATGGCAGGTGGTAATGCCAATATTTCGGTGGGTCACATCGATTCGAAATTTGGCATATCTATCCATCAACTTCCCCACATTGTGCGCATTGTGAAGCATTTCAATATACCTGTGCAGGGCATACATGTACATACCGGTTCAGATATCCTGGATGCAGACATTTTTATTAAGGCGGCTGAATTGATTTTTTCTGTTGTGGAAAAATTCGATTCGGTATCGCATATAGATTTTGGCAGTGGTTTTAAAGTGGCTTACAAGCCAGGAGATTTACAAACAGATATGAAGTCTTTCGGCGAACGGTTTAGTGAGTCTTTCAACGCCTTTTGTGCACGCATGGGGAAAGATTATACGCTGGAGTTTGAGCCGGGCAAATACATGGTTAGCAATGCGGGTTATTTCCTCACCTCGGTAAATCTCATCAAGCAAACGACCTCCTGCACTTTTGTGGGGGTCGATTCCGGTTTTAATCATTTCATCCGGCCCATGTTTTACAATGCCTACCATGAAATTGTAAATATTTCGCATCCCGATGGTGCGCCTAAGGTGTATAGTGTGGTAGGGTATGTATGTGAAACGGATACATTTGCTTCTGACCGAATACTAACTGAGGTCCGTAAGGGAGACCTTTTGGTTTTTAAGAATGCAGGGGCTTATTGTGCAACGATGGCCTCCAATTACAATTCACGATTCCGTCCCGCCGAGGTGCTGGTGCTGGATGGCCAGCCACATCTTATACGCAGGCGTGAATCACTGGAAGATCTCATTAAAAATGAGGTACCCCTGCAAATACCGGAGCTACAGAGCAGTTAATTCAGAGGTCATGTAGAAATCTTCGCCGACCTTAATGGCCACGTAGTAAATGTGGTCCCGGTGCTCTGCATCTAAGGGAATGTACACTTCATACAATTCGAGCGGATCGTACAGTTCTTTTTTATAGGGAATCACCACCATTTCTTCCACCTGAATCATGTTTGCGTGGATGTCATGCGTTCGTAAAAAATTGACGGTTTGATCAAAATAATGCTGTTCCTCCTTAAGCGTGAAACCGTATTCTTCCATGAACCGTCGGCGGCGATCGCTATCTTTAATTTTGGCTGCCTGGTCTTCTTCCATGGGCTTTTGCATGGTATGGCTGAGGTAATCGGAATAATCATTTTCCTCAAGCATACGGATGAAACTGCGCGTGAGTCCTTCGATGGTATCAAAGCCACGAATCGTATCTTGAAGAATATCCACGTAAACTTTCTCCGGTTTTTCCTTTTGCTGTTCTGGTTTGGAATCACACCCAAACAGCAGGACCATGGCTGTAACTGACAGTAAAAAAAACCGTTTCATAGAAGCTTATTTCGTGCTAAATTATTTAAAAATCATGAATGGCTGAATTCGTGCTTCAATAGCCAATGTTTGCGTTCCAATCCGCCGCTGTAACCGGTGGCCTGTCCGTTGCTGCTTATGACGCGGTGACAAGGCACCAATAACAGTATCGGATTGGCACCATTTGCCGCCCCCACGGCTTGCTGTGCTTTAGGTTGCCCAATGGACTGTGCCAACTGAAGATAAGATCGTGTCTGTCCGAAAGGTATATGTTGCAACGCCTTCCATACGGATTTTTGAAAGTCGGTGCCCATCAATTGTATGGGCACATCGAAAATTTTCAACTCCCCCGAAAAGTAAGCTTTCAACGTTTGGTTGAGTAGGTTAAAAACCGGCAGCTCTTGCTGAAGGATTTGTTTGGCACCGGGAAACATGCGCTGAATCTGTTGCTGTGCGCGTGGTGAGATGAAATTCAGGTAGCAAATAAATTCACCGTTGGCGACGGCTAGGGCTTCACCTAACGGCGTTTCTATGGTGGTACAGTTAATAACCATGACAGTCTGCCAAGTCTATCGATTTTATTCAATCTATGATTCTTTCTGTGACGTTTATTTTTTGGATGTTCATGTAGTAAACCTGGTTCGAAGGCTCAATCAAGAATGATTTTGGTGTAGTCAGATCCAAACAAAACAGATGATAGGCCTTTTGAAAGACGGCAGTTCCTGTAAACTCCCTGATGGTGAAATACTTGGTCATCGGTGAGGCCTCCGGTAAAAGTGCCCACGCAGCAGTCCCCCCAATAACTGTCCAAAGGGTTCATTTACGTAACTATTTCGTCACCTCCTCCCGGCCTGCAAGAAAGTAAAAAACCGATGGCACCATGTTTTTTATGCCGGTCTGAATTATTCCGGTGTCTTTTCTTCAGGCCAGTCCTCTTTAAAATCTTTCCAGTAATCCTTTACCGTTTGCTTCATGTCCTTATGGAGCCATAAGATACCAAACAGGTTGGGCAGGGTCATCACCGCGATGGCGATGGCCGAGAAGGTCCATATGATGGTAGTATCCGTGAATGAGGCCAGGAAGAAAGCCACCACATAAACTATCCGGTAATAAGTCACTGAGCGGTTGCCAAGAAGGTAGGTCATGGCGCGGTCGCCATAATAGGACCAGGAGATGGCCGTGCTGAAAGCGAAAAGTAGGATACCAAAAGTGACAATGTACCGCCCCCATTCTCCAAAATAGCCCTGTGAAAAAGCAATGGCCGTTAAGGGGGCGCTGTGTACCAGCGACTCTCCACGGATGGTAATACCTTCCAGATCAGGTTTACCTTGGCTTACTTTGATGTTTCCTGAGAAAGGCGTTTGGGTGTTGAAGTCCAGGATGGTGACTTTTTCAGCCAGCGAACGGGCATTGATGATGGATAGCTCATTTTGGATGATGCCATCTACCACTTTCAATTCCCCATCAAACAAAGGCAGGCGTTCCTCTTCCGCAATGTGCAGGTAGAGTATCTTTTTATCTGTTTCCGTCTGGTCGTCATATGCACCTTGTAAAATTTCTATGTCTGCCAGTTGAAAGTCGTTTTCGTGTTTGTCTTTCCAGACCCCTGAGGAGAGCAATACCAAACCTGTAATGGTACAGATGACGATGGTATCTATAAATGGCTCTAGGATGGCCACCATGCCTTCCGACACCGGCTCATGCGCTTTGGCAGCGGCGTGAGCAATGGGTGCACTACCCTGGCCCGCCTCATTGGAAAACAAACCCCTGCCAACTCCTTTATTGAAGGCAAATGCGATGGAAGCACCCATAAAACCCCCTGCCGCCGACGATCCTGTAAAGATGTCTGTAAAAATGGAAGCCAGCGATGGGCCAATGTTTCCCAGGTTGGCGAAAATGACCGCAAAAGCACCAATAAAATAAATGGCTGCCATACTCGGCACCAGTTTTTCTGTTACCGCGGCAATTCTGTGGATACCCCCTATGATGACAAAGGCCAGCAGCACTGCCAGCACCAGGCCGGTAATCCAAAGCTCAATACCGAAAGTGGCGTAAACCGTATTGGATATACTATTAATTTGTGGGAGGGAGCCGGTACCAAAGGAGGAAACAACAGTGGCTACCGCAAATATGGCCGCCAGCCACCCCATGTTTAGCTTGTTGCGCATGTAATACATCGGGCCGCCAGCCATGGTACCATCCTCCGTTTTTTCCCGGTATTTATGCGAGAGCGTCACCTCCACGAATTTGGTACACATGCCAAAAGCTGCGGTTACCAGCATCCAGAAAAGGGCAGCCGGACCACCACTGTGAACGGCCAGTGCCACACCGGCAATGTTTCCGGTGCCCACGGTGCCGGAAAGAGCGGTGGTCAGCGCCTGAAAGTGGTTGGTGTCTCCTTCATCACCCTCGCGATCAAATTTTCCACGAACAACCCGGGTAGCAAAGCGGAAATAACGTATTTGTGGGAAGCCCAGGTAGATGGTAAAAAAAAGTCCGGTACCGAGCAGGGCATAGGGAAACCAGACAGCGCTGCCAATATAGCCGTCTATAAGTGTTAAAAATTCATTCAATTCCTGCATGAAGGAGGTTTTTTGTTCATGTGCAAAGTGCACAAAAATAGAAGAAGCATTGAAATAGCAAAGGATTAATCCCCGCCGTGGGACAACCACCCGGGTAAACATTTGTAATTTTAGATTTGTGAAAGGATAGATGGACGATGCGGTTAATAACAATAGTAATTATTGTGCTGAATGTATTTTACCTACATGCACAAGACTTTACCCCTTGTAGGGGCGAAGATGGTTTTGTAGGCTACTGTGACAAGTATGGACAAGTGGTTGTGGAACAGCAATTTTACGATGCCCTGCCTTTTTCTGACGGCCATGCTGCGGTAATGACCAGTGAGGCCTGGGGCATTATTGATGGCTTTGGAGAGTGGTTGATGAAACCCAAATATGATCACCTTTACCACTGCAAACACGTACCGGACCGTTTTTTGGTGAATGAAGCGGATGAGTGGTTTTTTATTGACCCTTATGGCGTGGAGATGAGTGATCGGTACCAATTACCTGATCCGGAACACACTTTTGAGATTGAGGGACGCATGGCCACCTTTGCGAAGGGGCGATGGTTTGCCGTGACAAAAAAGAATAAATGGGGGGTGGTGGATGTGTTCGATGAAGTAAAAATCCCCTTAAGTCAGGATTTTATTCAGTTGATTCATGGGGAAAACGAAGGACCCCCAGTAGCCATGGTGATGGAGGCCAAAGGCGAGTTTGCCTGGCAACGTATCGACCTGAGCAAAGCCACGGGCTTTGTATTCAACAATTACCTGGGCTATTCTGGTAAATATTTATTTTTTCAAATCAATGAGGGTGATCCGGTAATCATGAACGCCTTTACCGGCGAATATGTGGACAATCCGGATTTTGAATTTATTGGGCTTCGGAATGCTTCGGGAAAAATGGGGCTGGTAAGCCGACAGGGAACAGCGCTTTTGCCTTTTGAATACAGTGATCTGGATACAGAATCGGTGCCTGGATTTGCCGTATTCGGTAATGACCTGCGCAAAGGGTTGATGAATAAAAATGGGCGAACCCTATTGGAGCCGGTATATGCAGACATCATCCTGATTTGTAACCAGCCGAAAAGCATTTATGCCCGAAACAAAGACAGTAAAAAGGTGGCAGTATTTGTGGAAAATGAAGCCCATCAATTTCAGCAAATCAGTCCTTTCGATTTCACTTACGCGACCTGTGAAGACGGCCGCATCAAGATCATACAGGGCCAGCGTTACGCCTATCTGGCATTGGATGGCACACTCACCTGGATTGAATAAAAAAACCCTCACGAAGGAGGGTGCTTGTCATTGAACGGTAATCAATTGTATTTAGAGGCTGAAAACCAGCCCACCTTGCACCACCAATGCGCCATCAAAGGGTGTAGTATATTTAATCTGTGCGTGCGCGCCTAACGATTCACTAATAGGAAAAATGGCCCCACCTCCGATATTCAATCCAGCTTCACTGTCATCGAATTCGACCGTACCTAAAAAAGGACTAAATAATTCCCCACTAAAATTTGCACTTACAAGACCGAGCAGGCCATAGATGTAGGGTCCATCTGTGGTAAAATAATAGCGGCCATCGATATTTATATTGCTATAATTGAAAGGATCTTCTAGAAAGAAAAAAGAATAGCTGGGTGCGATACTGATCGCGTCAGTAATCAGGTATTCACCACCCACGTTGATACCGATTTCTTCTAACTCAGATTCATAGGCCACTCCGGCATTGATGCGAATAGTGCCAGCTTCCTGCGCGTTCACCATACTTATGGCAAGGGCAGCAATAATAAATAACATCCATTTTTTCATATTCGTAAGATTCTTGTTGCTAAAGATAGGTGCAACCCGTTGCCAAACCAAACGCTATCACCAGTTCTCACTTTTTAGCATTAGTACGGCACGCATCACATCCTTTTGACTGATTTGCCCTATCAATATCCCATGTGCATCCAGCACCGGAAAGCGGCGGATGCGTCTGCTCAGAAACATTTCGGCCGCATCAAATACGTTTGTGTCCTGCGTAATGGTGACCACCTTGGTGGTCATGTAATCCGCTAGCTTACCTGCCAGGTTGGGATAATTGTCATATTTGCCACGCTTGACCTCCTTGAGACAGTCACCCTCAGAAATGATGCCGATCAGCTCATGCTGGTCGTTGACTACAGGCGCTCCAGAGATGCGATGCTTGATCAAAGTTTTGATGACTTCGTACATGGTCTGATCTGGAGTGAAGGTGATCAGATTTTTAGACATGTAGTCGGTCACCTTGATAGAAGGGTTGGAGGTGACTTTCTCCTTAGTTATCACTCCTTGATAGCTTTTTACCATGACATTGTTTTTTTAAGTAGTCCCTGAATATACCACTTAATGATGAGAGAAGCCAAAGAAATTAGTCAGCTGTGAGTACCCTTGCCTCCCTTACAATGTAAAACAGATGCAATGGATCGTTGGGATTGAGCGATAATTTGCCGGTGATCTGAACTTTTTTATCGGTGTAGCGGTGCCCACGTTCGGTATATACTTCCACTACCGTCTCGGGCCCTGCACCACCGCAAAAAAAACAATTTTGATAAGGAAATCTGGACAAGACAAAAAAGTCCTGGTCTTGTTCCTGCTGCAGCGGAATAATAAATCCTTCCAGGGTAATGGATTGGCCTTCCCTTTGTTTGAGTGCCTCTGAAAAAATAGGTCGATCGATCGACCCGCCAAAAATGGGGTCTTTTATGGTAGTCACCTGAGCCGAGGCCAATAAGTCCCACGCATTTTCAGTTTGCACAGCCGTACCTAAGGACCAGAATATAAGAAGTAATAAATTTTTCACCACCCGTAAAGTTTTTAAAACCTTATGTAAAACCCATTAGTTTAGCAAAATATGCAAATCATTGAAACTACTGATATTACCAAACACTATGTAATGGGCAGTGAGACCATACGAGCCCTGAACATGGTGTCCATCAACATTCGCGCAGGCGAATATGTGGCTTTTATGGGACCTTCAGGTTCAGGCAAGAGTACGATGATGAACATTATTGGTTGTCTTGATTCTCCGACAAGTGGCCGATACGTGTTGAATGGAAAAGACGTTAGCGACATGAGTGAAAATGATTTGGCCACCATACGCAACAAGGAAATCGGTTTTGTTTTTCAGACTTTTAATTTGCTACCTCGCTCAACTGCATTGGACAATGTGGCCTTGCCCCTGGTTTATGCAGGTTTTTCCAAGAGTGAAAGAGAATCACGTGCCATGGCTACTTTGGAAGGGGTGGATTTGGGTGATCGCGCCTTTCACCGGCCCAATGAATTGTCCGGTGGTCAACGTCAGCGTGTGGCCATTGCCCGTGCGTTGGTAAACGATCCCAGTATCATTTTGGCCGATGAACCCACGGGTAACCTCGATTCCAAGACCTCTTATGGCATCATGGACCTCTTCCGTGTACTGCACGAAAAGGGCAATACCATCATCATGGTCACCCACGAAGAGGATATTGCGGCGTATGCCCATCGCATCATCCGTTTGAAAGACGGAAAGATATTCTCAGATGAACCAAATTCTAAAATTCGCACTTTTGAACGGGCATGAGTCTAAAAATTTATACAAAGACCGGTGATGGGGGCCAAACGGCCATTTTAGGTGGACCCAAGAGATCCAAAGCTGATTTACGGGTGGATGCTTACGGGCATGTAGATGAGTTAAATGCCTACATAGGCCATCTGAGCGATCATTTGGAGACGTGGCCGAAACATCATGAACAGCTGCGCTGGCTACAGGTGCAATTGTTCAATGCAGGATCTGTGTTGGCTACTGCGCCAGGTTTTAAGGAATTTACTGTACCGTCGATTGCTGAAGATGCCATCCTGAATTTGGAAAACTGGATAGATGAAATGGAGGAAGAACTCCCTGAGTTGAAAAATTTCATTCTGCCTTGTGGGCACAAAATTGTATCTTTGTGTCACGTTTGTCGGACCGTGTGCCGTAGGTCAGAAAGGCAACTGGTGGCATTGAATGCCGTAGAAGTAGTAGAAATTCCGCTTTTACCCTTTTTCAATCGGCTATCGGATTATTTATTTGTTTTGGCACGGTTCCTTTCTAAAGAGACACACACGAAAGAAGTCCTCTGGACGCCCAACAAAGTTTAACTGAAATGACAGAGACATTAACCATCCCCGTGGAGAAAGTGGCTGTTTCACGCCGCTCAGAAATCGATTTAAACACGCTGAAATTTGGTCATGAGTTTTCCGACCACATGTTTTCGTCCACCTATGCCGACGGAGAATGGAAAGATGTAAAGATCATACCATTCAAAAATCTGTCATTGAGTCCGGCCAATGCAGCCCTGCACTATGCCCAGTCTATTTTTGAAGGATTAAAGGCCAATCGATCGCCAGAGGGCGACATATTGGTGTTCCGTCCGGAAGCCAATTTGCGAAGGATGCAAAAAAGCGCAGAGCGGTTGTGCATGCCGCCAATACCTGATGAAATCTTCATGCAAGGAATGGAAGAATTGATTCGGCTAGACAGTGAATGGGTGCCAGATAAGGAAGGGACGGCATTGTACATTCGTCCACTGCAGTTTGCATTAGATCCATTCATAGGTGTTCGTCCATCGATGAGTTACCAGTTTCTAATTATGACAGGGCCGGTGGGGGCTTATTATTCGGCACCTGTGCGCGTCAAAATTGAAAAGGGCTTCACCCGCGCGGCTCAGGGAGGTGTGGGTGCTGCGAAGACAGCCGGTAATTATGCTGCCTCCCTTTATCCGGCACAACTTGCGCATGAGCAGGGCTATCATCAGCTGTTGTGGACCGACGGAAAGGACCATGAGTACTTTGAGGAGTCCGGCACCATGAACATCATGTTTGTGTTGGACGACACTTTGATCACGCCTCCGCTTTCAGACTCCATTCTTCCGGGCATCACCAGAGACAGCGCGCTGACATTGGCACGTGATTGGGGTTGGTCTGTTGAAGAGCGACGCATAAGTGTTACCGAATTGGTCGGTGCCATGGAAACGGGTCGCTTGAAAGAGGCTTTTGGAATTGGAACAGCGGCTACCATTTCACATATCCAGTCAGTCGGCTATGAAGGCAAAGATTATGCACTCCCCCCCGTTGAAACCAGGGAAAAGTCTCTCCGATTGCTGGAGGAACTTACTGCCATCAAGTGGGGCAAAAAGAAAGAAAGCTACGGCTGGATTCACCATATTTCATGATTGTAGGTGTTCTCCGTGAAGGGAAAGTGCCGGTAGACCATCGCACGCCCCTTACACCCGTTCAGGCCCAAAAACTACAATGGCTACATACAGATGGTGAGGTGTGGATCCAATCGAGTGAGCATCGTTGCTACTCCGATGATGATTATCGGGCAGAGGGATTGAAAGTAGTCGATGAGCTGGAAGGTGCCGATGTTTTGTTGGGTGTCAAAGAAGTGCCTACAGAGCTATTAATTCCGAACAAAACTTATTTTTTCTTCTCGCATACCATAAAAGCACAGGAGTATAACCGGGAGCTGCTTCAAACGGTATTGAACAAAAATATTCGTTTGATTGATTATGAAATGCTTACCGATGACAATGGCTTACGGGTCATTGCTTTTGGCCGCTGGGCGGGCATTGTGGGTGCTTACAATGCGTTGTGGTCTTATGGTAAGCGGTACAATTTGTATGAGCTGAGGCGTGCCCATTCGTGTTTCGATCTGGCCGATTTGAAAAATGAGGTAGGCAAGGTTCGGCTACCTCCACTCAAAATCGTACTCACGGGAGGTGGTCGCGTCGCAAAGGGAGCCATGGAGGTATTGAATGAGGTAGGCATACGCAGGGTGAGTCCTGCTGAAATACTGGAATCGAATTTTCATGAGCCGGTGTACAGTCAGCTAAATTCCAGAGATTACCATTTACCGCCTCGTGGGGGCGTATTCAAACGTTCGGAGTTTTATCAATTTCCCGAGCGCTATGAGGGTCAATTTCTGTCTTATGCCAGGAAGGCAGAAATTTTAATTGCAGCGGCCTATTGGGACCCGAAAGCACCCGTATTATTTGAGAGGTCAGATGTGTTGCGACCTGACTTTCATTTAAAGGTGATTGCCGATATCACTTGCGACATCGAGGGATCCATACCCGCCAACAAACGTCCGAGTACCATTGATGAGCCGGTGTACGATTACAACGCCACCGAAGACCGCGAAGAGCCTCCTTTTAGTGAGGAGGGAAACCTCACCATCATGGCTGTAGACAACCTGCCCTGTGAGCTACCCAGGGACGCTTCGGAAAGTTTTGGCGAGCAGCTGTTGCAAATGGTATGGCCCCATTTTATGAGCGATCCACAGCACGAAATGATTCAAAGAGCCACCATAGCCGAAGACGGTCGATTGGGTAAGCACTTTACCTATTTACAGTCTTTTGTAGCTGGAGAATGAGGCGTATGGTGGGCATCGGTATGGCCCCTTACGGGCTACCGGCGCACATAGAATAGATCAGGCCACAGATAGGCCACTGGTTTCTCAACCTGTTGAACAAGTCACCGCATGGTGCCCAGCAACCCACTATCACCACCAAGATCCACCACTTTACCTTATTGAGGTTGGACCTATCTATTCCCCTCCTGGGAGGGGCTAGGGGTGGGTCAGTACCCTCCTGTGAGGGGCTAGGGGTATATCAATTCCCCTCCTGTGAGGGGCTAGGGGTGGGTTTCGTGATATCCACTCTGCAATTAGTTAAATATAATCACCAACGACTAATTAACAGTTTAGCAGCCTTAAATGCTGAACATGAGTCGCCATTAAAGCGCAACGTTGGGAAACAATCACGATAGGTTATGTGGGAGTCGTTGGTACTTCCCTTGTATCGACTCGTTTTTATTCCAACACATTTTTCAGTACATCATAATATCTGGTCGCAATGAAATCAGCACCTGATTCATTATAATGCACGTCATCAGCCAATAAGGTGTCGGTGAACCCTGTAAACATATCAACTGCTATCACTTGTGAAGTTGAGGTTGTTTGGTCAGCCACAATAGTTAGAACGTCTTGCTGTATTTGATTAAAGGCATTGGTTAATTCTGTTGTCATAAAGCTGGAAAGGCCCGGCGCTGGTTGCTCAACAATGATGGTTATATTAGGGTTGTTCGACTGTAAAGCGTCGATGATGGCATTGATATTCGAAATGGTTTGATTGTAATTTTGCCCATTCAATAGGTCATTTCCACCTGGCGAACTAAGCAGTACAATATCTGGTGAACCTGTTTCATTGAGCCAACCATTAAGGCCATTTAAAATTTGCCCTGAAGTCCAACCGCTCCTTCCTTCGTGGTCTATGTCGAAATTATCAGAATTAAATATGGGATATGATGCTTCGTCAGATTGTGTTCCAATGAAATCAAAGGTCCAGTCATTTTCTTTTAAATCCTTCCAAAGTTCGTATCTGAAACTTTCAAATGCAGGTCTCGCTCCTTCAACTCTTGAGGCGCCTAATGGCATAATCTTGTTGATGGAAGTACTAATGGATTTTATTTCTCTTGGCGTATCAGAATTCTCGTCACACGCAGTAAAAATGAAAGCGATTAAACTGATAACTACAATTTTTAAACTCGTTTTTAATTTGATATCGGTCATAGAATTTTTGTTTTAAATCACAGAAAATATCATCAGATATTGCATACGTGATAAGCCCACCTGCTCATTAAATTTAATCATTAATCAAAAGCAGTGAACGATAGAAGATAATTCCTTTTCCATGTATGCGAGCTGACGTTTGGCAATAATTGACGAACAGTGATTTCATGCATAGGATAATAATCCGTCTGGTAAAATCCACCTATTCCCTTCCCGGAAGTGGCTAGGGGTGTATCAATTCCCCTCCTGGGAGGGGCTAGGGGTGTATAAATTCCCCTCCTGGGAGGGGTTAGGGGTGTATAAATTCCCCTCCTGGGAGGGGTTAGGGGTGTATAAATTCCCCTC
>CAYOEV010000034.1:17530-21631 GCA_964403075.1 uncultured Roseivirgaceae bacterium
CTGGGAGGGGTTAGGGGTGGGTATGGTGCCACCCTCTATGCGGTCAACTCTTCCACTTTGGTTGGTATTCTCTCAAATCGAGGAAGAAAAGTGGATCAATCCATTGGCGTGTCCATGTCAGGTAGTTCAAACCAGTGGAATGGGTATTCTAAAGACTTAAAATTACTTTTTGAGGTTTAATGTCCGCACACACAATGGGGTCTACTATGCACTCCGGACTCTGCATGCCAATCGAAGTTGTCATTGTAACCGTCAGCTTCCCAGTAGAATTTAGACCTGGGCTTTTCGATATTACCTGTTTCATTCATGGTTGCCACGTCATACAACCTGCCGTTTACCATGGTATACCGGACGTATTGTGAATTTTGGATATCAACCATAGGATCCTGATCTAAAACGACAAGGTCAGCCAGCTTCCCTGTTTTCAGAGAGCCTAGATCTTCTCCCATTCCAATATATTCCGCTCCGTGTATGGTAGCTGCGCGTAGTGCTTCGAAATTGGTCATACCACCCTGCTGTAGCATCCACATCTCCCAATGAACACCTAATCCCTGCAATTGACCATGACCTCCGACACAAATTCTGACACCCCGGTCAATCAGATCATGAAGTGATCGGCTTGTCAGCATGTGCCCGTTTTCATATTCTTTCATAGGAGCCATCGTACGATGTCTGCTCCGGCTGTCGATGATCGATCTGGGTGTGTATTTAAGCAGATGTTCGTTCTCCCAAACATTGCTGGTTTGGTACCAATAGTACTCTCCGCTCAGTCCAGCGTAGTTTACAATCAAAGTAGGCGTATTGGCGGTTTTACTGTTTTCCCAAAGCGTAAGTACATCATCGTAAAGCGGAGCTACGGGCATATTATGTTCAATACTGGTGTGTCCATCCAGGATCATGGTCATATTGTGAAAAAACGTTGATCCTCCTTCGGGATACACCATGATCTTACTTTCTCTGGCCGCTTTGATTACCTGCTGTCTCTGATTTCTTCGCGGTTGGTTATAACTTTTCACGCTAAATGCCCCGTAGGCTTTGGTTCTGTCGATCGCGAATTTGGCATCTTCATAATTATTGATTGACGCCTTAAAATCACCATCTGCACCATAAAGAATGGTTCCGGTGGTGTAGATCCTGGGTCCAACCATGTTTCCGGCCCTTACCATTTCACTTTGGGAAAGGGACATCTCTGTGTGAGAAGACGGATCGTGAGTGGCGGTGATGCCATAGGCAAGATTGGCGTAGTAAGGCCATTCCTTTTGAGGGCTCAGCCCAAATCGGAAAGCACGAAGATGAGCGTGGGTATCAATGATACCAGGAATGATCACTTTTCCACTCACATCGTATTTTTTGGCATTGTCAGGGATTGTTATTTCATTCATCGCTCCGATGTCACGGATTCTGTTTCCCTCGATCAAGAGGGTTCCATTTTCGATAATCTCATCTCCATTCATGGTGATGATCTTAGCGCCAGTAAATGCAACGACTCCGTCGGGGCGATCAGTTTTTAAAGTGAGTCCGGTTTTGGTGATTTGAGTGGGCACCTGATTTACGCTGTCGGGCGATCCTTCTAAAAAGGTGAAGGCATTTTTGACTTCTATGGTGTAGATGTTCGGTCCGAGAGTCCAACTCAATTTATCCCCTCTTTGATTCCATTGAAAACTAAGCCCACCGTCTTCGGAAACCATTTTCATAGGAAGATTTTTCTGATCTTTTGATATTTCAAGTGTTTTCCCGTGCTCACTGAATGGCATCACATATACCTTGTAGAGTTCACCGAAAGCTATCCATTTGTTATCAGGGCTGAGCGTGAATTGACCTGCATATTTAGAATGAAGATGTATTCGCTGGTCTTCACCATTGAGGTTGACACTTCGCAAGCTTTTGTCAAGCTCTCCAAATATGTACCCACCCTTTTGGTAGTAGATTCTGTCGTCAGAGGCATTGAATGTCGGATACTGGCCATCATTAAGAACGAAATTCATTTTACCACCTCTGGTATTCATCCAATAAATACCCTCTTCTTCTGTATATGCACTGCCCATGGCACTGTTTCCTCCCTCTTTGTAGAAAGTGATCATAGATCCATCCATTGAGAATGAGGGCTGCCGATAAATTCCTTTTTCGGAAGTGATTGGTGTTGGCGTGCCTCCCTTGGTAGGAATTTTCATTATGGCTCCTTTTTCCACGTCATTCCAAGTGACATAGACGATGGTGTTGCCATCTTTTGAGAAGGCTGGCTCAAATTCCAGATCACTTCCTTGTGTCAGCCGCCTTGGTTCACCATTGGGTAGATTTTTAATCCATAGGTATCCCGCTGCATTGAATACGAGTTTCTTTTCATCAGGAGAAATGCGCGCTCCACGTACCACGCTAATGTCAAATGTTTCCGGATCAGGATCCTGCTTGAATTGGAGGGCATCTACAATGGTGTGCGCTGCTGAAGCCTGGAACGGAATGACAGCAGCTTCACCGGTCTTTGTATTGATCTTCCGGATCTTCCCATTGGCCCAGATGATCACATGTTTGTTGTCTGGCAACCAGCTGTAGCCGGGGTAGACACCAAAAATTGCCCAGGCCTCTTGTTGGTCCTTAGACAATTCACTGTACACCGGACGCTGAATACCGGTTTTAAGGTTGTGTGTGTACAATACGGTTTTAGTCCTTACCCTCCTGATGAAGGCAATTGTTTTTCCGTCAGGAGAGATTTGGGGCCGGACGGCACCACCGGCTCCGGTGATCACGTTTTCAACTTTGCCTGTTTCCCGATCATACCTTCGGATGACATAGATCTGGCTGTTGGGGTCTTTGTTATATTGAAAATATCCCCCCGGGTACATGTCCTCGGAAAAGTAGACATACCGACCATCCGGACTTACCCAGGGCTCGTTGACATCCTGTTGATCATTTTTTCGCTCCGTAAGTTGAATGCCACTGCCCCCCCGAACGTGGTAGAGCCACATTTCTCCGGCTCCCAGCGAACGACCAGATGTAAAATGCTTTCGCGCCACAATGTAATTTCCGTCAGGCGTCCATACGGCATTGTTCAGGAGCCTGAAATCTTCTTTGGTAATCTGTCGGGCATTATCTCCACTCACATCCATTACCCAAATATTGTCCCCCCCACCTGCATCGCTCGTGAACAAAATTTTAGATCCGTCGGGACTAAATCTTGGCTGGACCTCAAGGGCGTGACCGGTTCGAAGAGGTGTGGCCATTCCTCCGGACACCGGCATGATAAATAGGTCTCCTAGCAGATCAAATACGAGCTGTGTCCCGTCCGGAGATACATCCAGATTCATCCAGGTACCCTCATCCACAGAAATAGTGACTTTCTTGTGGGGAGTATCCGGTTCGCTCACATTCCATTTGTCCTGGGCAGCGGATAAATGGCACAGAAGTATAAGGAGAAGTGTCGTGGTCTTTAATTTCATATCACTAGGCTTAAGTGATTGACAATTTAAGCAGAAACATGGATTTGAAAGTTTCATTAGGATTCAAGTAAGATGGGTCACCGATCGAATGGTTCCTGACAGTTGTAGCGGCATGTGCCCACGCTTTCTGGCTTCTATGTCGGTTGCATATCGGTGAGTCGCCAGGTGTATTGCGTGGGGCGACTGTGCACGGCTAGCATAGGTGGGAAAACTAGACATAGCTACATGTAGTTAAAATTATACGCTCGTAGGCTGAGGGGCCGTTCCAAGCCTCACCACACTTTTCTGATAATAAAACCCCATATATTTAAAGGTGACCTATTCTAAATTCTTCATAATCCACTCCTTGGATTTCCAAGACTTCTTTTCTCTACCACGTCACTCTGTACAGCCTACCGGCTGAGGATGAAGTACCAACTCCCCTCCTGGGAGAGGTTTGGGGGACCTATCCATTCTCCTTTCGATAGTTGTTAGGGGTATACCCACTCCTGTAAAAGGTTAGGCGAGTATGCGAATCCCCCTCCTGTAAAAGGTTAGGGTGTATGCGAATCCCCCTCTTGGGAGGGGTTAGGGGTGTACAAATTCCCCTCCTGGGAGGGGTTAGGGGTGAATAAATTCCCCTCCTGGGAGGGGTTAGGGGTGAATAAATTCCCCTCCTGGGAGGGGT
>CAYOEV010000035.1:0-18207 GCA_964403075.1 uncultured Roseivirgaceae bacterium
GTAGGTAATACCCGTGAATGAAGGCGTTGGCAGCACACCTGGGCCATCGAACCATTCAAAAATATAATCCACGGTGTTGGGAGTGCCTCCTTCATTTACGAACGCAGAGGCTTCACCGAGGCCACCGCAGGTGGTGATGTCGATTTTAGTCGCGTCTACCTCTATATCGCCTGGTGCGATTTGGTCTGTATCTACATCGATGCCCTGAGTAGCCACACAACCCGAGATATCTTCTTCCACACGAACGGTGTAGGCATTGGCTTCCAGGTTGTTTAGGATAGGACCGGTACCGATCGGCGTAATACCCTCTGCTGTGAGGAACCAGACGAAATTGTATCCTGCAATGAGTGTATCACCAGGGACACCTGGCTGCGATTCGAAGGTATAAGCAAAAGCACCTACGGCTCCATTGGGTACTGCGCAATCAGTAAGGTCACTGATTTTATAAGTGTGCACCTGGTGTCTAACGCTGCCATCCAAATTGATGGTCAGTGCGACAGTATCTGAGTAACAATTCGATCCAGAGGAGAAACCACGAACCAGGTAGTCTCTATTACCTGTGGCAGCCCCCATCTGTGCATAGTTGCTACCCGTGTATAAAGGTGTGGTTAAATTGACATCGCTGGCATCATACCACTGAAAGATAAAACCGTCAGCTTCGGTAAATTCTTTTGTTACAGGCGGTGTGGTACCCGTAATGGTGACATTATCCAGATAATAAATTTCGTCGTTGGCGTTGTTTTGCATGATGATGCGTATCTGCAGGCTGGTACCCACCAGGCCGCTGGCCGTAGCCCTGCGATAACCAAAGTTGGCCGACTGATTGCCTTCATTCAGGAACTGGAACGCGCCCCCGTCAATGCTGTATTGGGCACGCATGTAGTCGGCACCACTGCCAGATACTTCCATGGCGCCTACTGCAAACATGTCCAGACCAATGTTTACATCTGTCAAGTTGGTGATGTCAATAATGGCGGATGTCCAGGTAACTTCTCCGTCTGTATCTCTTCCGTTGAACATCCGGCTACTAGAATAGTCCACCGTCTGGGCTTCGTCTGTCTGCGAGGCTTGCGTTCGGGTCCATGCGGTGGGGCCTGCGTCGGTGGTAGTACCTAGCGGGAGGTCATCGAAACTCTCACGATATACCTCCAGGGTTTCAGAAAAGGTACCTTCGTAGAAAGCCCTGGCCTGCCCATTATTGGGTTTGCTGCCGTCTAAAATACACAGCCGGTTGTCGTTCAGCTTTTCTACACTAAGGGTAAATGGCGTGTAGGAGACCATGGCCGAACCAATGTTGTTGGTCAAATCGCATTCTGCCACGCTGGCGGTGCTTAGCGTGATAGGAGGTGTGCCGCCATTGTCGTTTACCACGAGGAAAAGCTCAAAATCACCACCAGAACCCTGGGCAATAACGTCTGTAAAAGTGGTGTCTGTACCTACCTCAAGGTTTTGCAACTGAACTACGGCCGTATTCAGATAGGTGGAACCTGCAATTTGTGGGTCCCCGTCATAAAAGGCCACAGGTAGAGGTCCGGAAACTGCCACGTCCCCGACGTTGGACACACTGAAGCTTACCGGTATTTCCGTGTCGGGGCATTCCGCATCCTGCGCAGTGATGGTGGTACTTAAATCCAGGTCAGGAGATACATAATTCGGACAACCATTGGCGTCTAACACCGGTGCCTGCGTCAGGAATGAATTCAGGGCTCTGTTTGGTCCCGCAGTACATTCACCGTTTGAAAAAATTACCGAGTGATTTTGCTGCTCAATGGGGATACTCAAATCATCATTGACATTCACATTGTAATAGGCGTGCTGATTCCAAACCGGGCGAGAGGGCTGCCAACTTTCACCGCCATCTGCTTCGTACACACGCACATGAGAGAAAACCGTGTTGGAATACGGATTAAATGGGGTAAGGTCACTGGTGAAGCAAGTCACACATATTTCGCTGGCACCATCGCCATCCAAGTCGGCCACCAATGGATATTCCTCTTGCGTACGGGACACGCAAGCGATTTCGTTTCGTGTAGAGCCATCAAGCCCATCGATGATGAGCAGGGATTCTTCACTTCTGTAGACCGTTTCCACCTGGCCGTCGGTGTCCACAAAGTCAAAAAGGGTACAGCCAGTGAAACCGGAAGACCCTTCTTTAATTCCTTTTTTCCAATGGAGATCCAGATTCTCATCCAGGGAGTATAGAAAAGTGTTGGATACATAGTTGAGGTTTAGCTGTCCGTCACCATCCACATCGGCCACATTCAGTACACCTGTACCATTGACGTGGTTGTTACTTGGATCTCCGTAGGAATCTACGAAGTTGTTGGTGAAGTCCCAAAAAACAACGCTGGTCTGACCAGAGAAATCAGATCCGATGGCACCAGTGACAATTACATCCAGTCTTCCATCCAGGTTGTAGTCCACCACAGCGGCGGTAGACCACTGATTACTGCCTTTTCTTTTTGGATAATAACGACCTGTATAGCCATTCGTGGCCATATCTGTGTGTAAGTCTCTTTCACGTGTCACAGTACCAGCATCCAGGTTTACAGAATAAATGTAACGGCCGGTCAATAATTCCAGGCCATCACAGTCTCCTGCACAGCCATCTGCGTTGGTCAGCAAGTCAGCTGCTACCGTACCAAACAATATGTCTGTTAGCCAATCTTCACCGAAAGAAGTACCGGGGATGAGCAAAGTTCCGTCGCGCGCATCACGGATCTCTGTTTTGTGGTACACTTCCACCAGTCCATCCTGGTTAAAATCCGCAAAACCCGGCAAACCAGCGTTTTGAGGAGAGGTCGCATTCCAAACTGTATTCAATTCACAATCTAACATCCGGAGGTCACGGCCTCGGTCTCGTACAGTCATGATGAAGCCACAATCATCATTCACCCCAAAATCAGGTATTTTGCCCGGTGCACTTACAGGCACCCGGGCGATGGCCATTTCATTTTCTGGCTGCCAGGGCAGTGTGGTTTGGCGATAGGTACTTCCATCTTCCCCATTGAGTATGGTAACTGTTCGGTCTTGTCTGTTGTTTACAATCACTTCTGGTATACCATCTCCGTCCAGGTCACCAATCACAGGTGTGGCATGGGAATTGGCCGTGCGGTCATCAGAACCCCACTGTAGCCGAATACTGAAGTTTGAGGCGTTGGGCTCATCTGCACAGGTTACGCTTCTTCCAAAGAAAAAATCTGTACAGGCCGAACTAGACGCACAGTCGGGGTCGAAACAGTCCACAAAACCGTCGCCGTCATCATCCAGACTGTTGGAACAATCTGATTCCTGAGCACCTGCGGTGAGAACGAGAACCGTTGTGAAAATGACAAAAAATAATTTAGACACGCTTTTCATAGTGGTTGTAAAGTGATAAGTCAATCATAAATACCCCATCAGTACCTTTTGTAACCGTTGGCGAATCAATTTTTTTTTCGGTCGGCTTAGAGGAGCTAATAATAACTCAGAACAAGTCGCAAAAACCGTGCTAATATTAATTTATTAGGTTTTTATTGAAATATTCAAATTTTAAATAGGAATAAATCAAATTAATCTTGAAATAACAATATTGACATCATCGTGCCAAAAGGATGGAGCCCGATTGATTTTGCGAACCATCTGCACACTGCAGCACAAAGTAATAAACACCCTCAGGTGCTGGTGCCCCCGATACATTGCCGTCCCAAACGCAGTCGTCCTGGAACTCGACAGAGGGTATTTGTACAAGATTTCTACCACGGCTGTCGAAGATCTGAACGGTACAGTCCACCAATCCATTGGCATTTACAATTTCCCAACAGTCATTTCCGAGCATGTCACCATTAGGTGAAAAGGATTTATTAGGTCGAAGACCACCTCCCTGTACCACTACGGTTGTGGTGGTGACACAACCTGCTGCATCGGTCGCTGTAACAGTAACAGTTATTATGGGTCGGTTGGGCACAAAGGTCACCGTGGAGCCGGTGGTATTAAATAAGTTGGCCGGTTCCCAGGAGTAGGTGCCGTCGATGCTATTGCTTGCTATGAGCGTTACCTCGGGCTCTCCGTCTTCAAGATTAATGGTATCGTTGACAATACTGGCGTCCGGACTGGTTACCGGGATACCTGAGTTGGAAAAATTACTGATGGTCACGGCGGGCGTCGTTACGGCACATCCGTTTTCGGTTAGTACTGTTAATGTATAATCCTCACTTGTCTGCCCTTGCGGTACCTGGGCGCCGACAGTGGGTGTGGTGGTGCCATCTGACCAGGTCCAGGCTACGATGCTGGGGTCATTCAGTTCAAGATCTATGACGTCGTTGGGACATTTTTCTGTTGTACCAGAGGGGTTGCTGATTGTGAACGACGGCGGATCGCTGACCACAATGGTTTTTTCCTGGGTATCACAGCCAAATTCGTTGGCATATTCTGTATTTAACCTCACTTTCCAGTTTCCGGCTTCAGCAAAAGTGAAATTTACCGTGTCGCTGTTGGTGTCATCCGTGGTAATAAGTCCTCCAGGAGTTTCAAATTCCCAATTATATACCAAATCTCCAACACCTGTGCTGGTGGCAAAGAAGTCTACAGCCGAACCAACACAGGCCGTATTGGCCACCTGAAAATCCGGTCCGTCAAAACTGGAAGCAGGGGGAGCCACAATAACCACTGCCGCAGTCGTAAACGTACAGCCATCGTCAAGTGTAACCGTGTAATCTCCCGCCTGATCAACATCTAAAGTAGGGGCAGTACCTACCGGCGTGCTGCCATTGCGAAACCATTGATAGGTGACGCCCGGGAAATTCGGAACGGCCAGTTCCAGGAATCCACCGGAGCAACCTGTAACGGCTATGGTGGCATTAGGGGGACTTTGGACGGTGATAGAAACCTGATCTTCTACACTGGTACAACCGCTGGCTTCGTACACCACTTTATAAATGCCCGCCTCATTAGGCTGTATCTCATTCAGAGCCAAAACGCCACTGTTGTTTACTACTGAACCATCTGGCAGCGTCCAGGTAAAACTGGTTCCGGATCCAGACGCGGTCAATTCCAGGTTATCACCGGCGCAGGCATTGGCCGTGCCCTCAGTGAAGGAAATGTTCGGTGCAGGTATGGTTCCAGGTGTGTAGATGAGTGCTACATTATCACTTCCCGTGCAGCCTGATGCGTCTGATTCCGAAGTATTAAGGGTAAGTGTAAAGTTGGCAGCCTCACCAGAAATATCCACCGAACTACCCGTACCCAGACTCGTGCCGCCATTGAACCACTCATAAGATACTCCCGGGTTTAAGTTTGCACGTACAATGAAGGGATCGTCGCAATAGGCGGTTCCAGGTGCATTTATTTCCGGAATAAAGCAATTTCTGTTGGTAATGACCCGCAGGCCACCTTCAATATCCAATAGCGACCGGTCGGTTCCGGCAATGTCTGGTTTGGCGTCGCCGTTCAAGTCCCCAACCCGGACGTTTCGAAGTTCTTCTGTGGTTTCTCTTTGAGGGCTACCAAAGGAGATGTCTCCACCGGAGGTGGTGGTATTGGGTGCAATGATCACCTCGTCGGACACGGAAGAAGCCACAACATCTACCCGTCCATCTCCATTGAAGTCACCGAGATCAATTCCCCAGGGGTTGATGCCGGAGGCAGATATGATGCTTGCGCCTGCGGTAAAATTGAGTCCTCCGTCATTCTGAAAAACTTCAATGTCTGTCCCACGTGTGGTGGCCACATCATTTTGGCCATCATCATTAAAATCTCCAATGGCTACATTCAATCTTTCCGACGTACTCCCAAATGATTTTGCTGCACCGAAACTCAAATTCCCGGGGGTACTTCTGTTTTCCACAATATACAACGGACCCGCGTCTCTGAAAGCTACCACGGCCAGATCTGGTCTTCCATCACTGTTCAAATCACCTACGTCAAGTCCGCCGGTGTTGCCCGCGCCCGGAATGGTGACGAGTGTGGGTGTGTTATTAAAGGCCACATCAGCCGTGAAGACATTTTGATAAATGAGTATGGCCTCATCCGTTTCCCGTTGGTTACCTAATATAATGTCGATTTTTCCGTCACCATCCATGTCAGCGAGCTGTACCTTTTTAAGAATACGGTTATCTCCTCTAAGTTGGGGAGCCGTGAATCGGTGCCGTTTGGTAAAGCTCATGCTGCCCTGATTTTCATAGATGTGAACAAATGGCTCAGTGGCGTCAGATGACGTGGTCACGAAGTCAGGTCGGCCGTCAGCGTTGAGGTCGGCACACTCAATATTATAGGACGTGTTGGCATTAGGGATTTCAGAAATTGCAAAGCTCGAGGTGGTCAATGTGCTGTTGTTGGTAGCCAATATCAAGTTGTTCGTACCGGCGTTTGTGTAGATGATATCCAGGTCTTCATCGCCGTCAAAATCGCACATGCATAAATCATAGGCAAGTAAATTACCAGCACCGCTGAGTTGCAGACTTTCTACCGTATTGTCCGCGATGGTGCCTCCGGAAAAAGCCAGATTGAAATTTTTGATTGAAGTGCCTGCAAGCCCCTCAGCAACGTCATCAATGACCCGGATAGGCCCATAGGTAGCTGTGGGAGGTACGACGGCTCGAATCCTATCTTCACTGATACTTGGCAAAGTAGTGGCCTGTCCGTTACCGAAGAATACAAAAACGTTTGAAGCAAACCCGAAACCGCTGATGGTAATGGTATCTCCGGCGTATGTAGCTGTTTTGTCAATGCCATTGATAAAAGGCCCTTGTGCCCAGCTCATGCTGACGACAAAAACTATAGAAAGAAAAACTAATAACCTCATGGAATTATTCGTTGACTTTTAAGACCCACACATCCTTCAGGCCGGACGTGTTTTTTACCTGCTCACGTTTGTTTCTGGCACTTTCCACAGAATCGAAACTATCAAGTACCACATAGTAATTGTTCCTGGCGGTTAAATAACCTACCAGCGTATTTCGGAATCCCTCTTTAAACATCTCGTCACTTAACTCTTCGGCGGACTGGAAATCATTGAATACTCCGCCTATCACATAGTTACCGGCTGGTAATTCCAGCAGGTGATCACCCCGTTGCACTTCCAGATGACTATCGGGGTCATTGATCAGGGATTCATAGCTGACCTGCTCGGTTGGATCTTCCTCAGTTTCCACTTGTGTGGTGACTTGTTTTTGTGTTTCGGTTTCCAACAAAATTGGTTCATATTTAATGGTTTGCTCATAGGCATCGCCTTCCCCGCTGCGGTACCATTTTACGCCAGCTTCCCTGGTACCATCCGGACGCTCCCTTTTGATCAGTTCTTTTTCTTCTGTTTCTAAAAATCTCCAGTCTTCGCCATTGTCCAAATTGGGAGGTGGAAAGGCATATACGATTTCGGTGGCACCCGATTCACCGCTACCTGTCAACTTCGGTATTTCCTGTACCACACCCAAATCATTGGGTCGGTTAACGGTGGTCATTGTCTGGTAAGACCAACTAAGACCTGTCGAGGACTGAAGCCTGTTCAGTCGATCCTGCGTGGTTTTTGGATCTGTGACTGACGTGGTGGCCACCGTTGCTTCATAGTTGGCCAATGCTTCCTGCTCCCGTTGGTATTTGGCCACCAATTCGTCATTTTCACTGTCGATGAAGGAGTAGTCGTGACGTTTCGGATGGCTCTTACCGCGGTGTTTGGCGATGTGATAGCCCACATGTATTTCAAATGACGGACCCAATTCTGTGCCATAATCGGGATTGCCAATTTCATAAGCCAGACCAATGGCCATTTGTTTTTTGATCTTGGTTCCCAATGTAGTAATAATCCCTGCATCCTGGCGATATCCCGCACCTATCCAAACAATGTGCTTTAAATGCACGATGGCGGTTGCCTCCCACTGGTCCGGAAGAATGGCATTGTAACGATAAAGCACGTGCGGTTCAATCGCTATTTGATGGTTGATATGACCCCTGTAATTTGCCTTGAGGAGTAAATTGTCTTGTGGCTGCACGCTGATGGGCGCCAGGCTTTCTTCGGTGATAATATCGTCCGCAAACAACTTCGGTAAGGAAACACCTATGTTGAAATGGTCGAAATGATAAGTGACCCCAAAATCGCCCCTTAGAAACAGGTTGGAGTCATTAAAGCCGGCAAAAGCAGGATCCGTCAAGGAAAATTCATCTAACTCCGCTGTATTGATGGATCGCGTACCGGCACCAATGGAGAGACCGAATCTAAGGTAATGTTTTCGGTCCAACGTCACCAGATAGCCCCCTGTAATCTTACCCGAAGTGGTAGAAAGCAGCCCCTCAGTTTCATTGTAGGCAGCAGCCCCGAAGGCCAAACCGCCTTTTAACGGCATGTGAAAAGTGACATGTGAAAATTCCGGTCCACCCTCGATATTGGACCATTGTTTTTTATACATAGCGAAAATCGCAGCGTGCCCCTCCACACCGGCATAGGCCGGATTGTACACGTATGGATTCATAAAAAATTGATTGTAGATGTTGGGGACCTGCGCTTGGGTTACCGACAAAGTCCCAAGACCGAGCGCAATTAGAACAGTTATTTTTCTAGCGTTGATGACTGCACAAAACTTCATAAATGACCACTAAAACTCCTAATCCATGCCAAATGTAGGCTTTTTGAACCTTTTCAAGATAAAAAGTAACTGTGGCAAGATGTTTTTTTGTAGGTAACGAAATATTAATGATTATTATTGACGGTGGGATGGTTAATAAACGTCTTTTATTTTGTGGCAAAATGTTTGTGGTGTGTGGGTAACCATATAAATCTTTCATGAAAAAGCTCATCTCTTTTTGCTTCTTACTATTCAGCGCGCTTGCTGTTTTTGGTCAATATTGGATTGGGCCCAAATTTGGTTACCACTATGTCATTCATGACTACCAGGACGAATCGTATGAGAACCAGTACGACATTGGCAACACATTTGGGTGGGAGGCAGGCCTTGCCGTCACTTATGAGGCCAGTGAAAGATACTCTGTGCATGGTGAGTTGTATTATGATAAAATTGGCAAAGACATCACCAACAGTCAGTCAACCAACTATGCCATCGAGTCTACTGCCAATTACCATTTTATTTCTGCACCTATTTTGTTGCGGGTGACTTTAGGTCACAGCCCGGTGCATTATTATATCAATGGGGGCCCTAAACTGAGCTATTGGTTAGGTGGCAATGGGACCATTTTTGCGGATGGAGGCCAGGAAGAGCCGAGATTTGATTACAATCTGGCATTCCGAACCAGTGATGTGGATTTAAATGACCGAACTTACCTCGTTGAAGCGCCCAATCGCCTGCAATACGCCTTGACAGCCGGGGCAGGCTTTTATTTGGATCTTCGGACAGGTGCGCGACTAATGGTAGATTTTAGATACATGTGGGGTCATTCCAATATGGGTTTTACTTCTGAGGCGCCGGATTTTGATTCCCGTACTTTGGTTTTTGGTAATCCGGCTGATATCCCGGAATCGGGATACCAGGAGAATTACGAATACACGCAGAACATGTTGACCGTCGCTGTGGCTTACCAGTTTGAATACAATGCGCAATTAAAAAGAAAGGGAGGGAGCACCAGTAAGGAGGCTAAGAAAACGAAGCAAGCCGCTCGAAAGAAAAAATAGCCAGCGGGAGCGGATTTATCTAAAAGTAAACAGGCGTGATACATTTCCTTGTTAAATTTCTTGGCGGAGAGGCAGGAGAGGAGAAAAAAATTCTCCTATTACTTGGTAATGGATTTTTTCTAGGCGTCATGCTTGCTACCTACAAAGTGGGTGCCGAAACTCTTTTTGTGGATGTATTAGGCAAGGAACGATTGGATGAGGCTTTTTTCGTTACTGGTCTTCTTGGAATTCTCTCTGCCGGTGGGTTTGTTTACCTACAACGAAGAATTAATTTCTCCTCGCTGGTTCTTTCTTTCAACTTCGTAGTCATGTTAATCTTGATAGGATTGCGGCTTTCTTTTCACCTGAACCATTACGAGATCAACACTACCTATCAGGAAATCATTTTCACCATGTTTGTTTTGGTAGGTCCCGTAACATCCATCTCCTTTTTGGGTTTTTGGGGGATCTTCGGACGCATGTTCGATGTGCGACAGGCTAAACGAATTGTAGGGGGTATCGACACCGGACAACTTTTTGCCACTTTAGTGGCCTTCTTTTCCATTCCTCTCCTTTTTGAATTGCATGTTCTAAACCTGACGTATGATCTTTTGCTCGTTTCGAGCGCCGCTTCAATTGGCGTTTTTTGTTTCACTCTTTTTCTGGTAATTAATTTCAATATTGACCGGGTGACCAAGAGGGTAAAAGGGAAAAAGGAAGTGTCCCTCGTTCAGTTTGAAAACATTTTTAAAGATAAGTACTTGCGTCTGTTGGGAATTTTTGTGCTTTTCTCCATGGCATCGAGTGTTTTTGCCTCATACACTTTCCTTTCTGCTTCAGGTACTTTTTATGAAACAGAGCAGGAACTAACGAATTTCTTCTCCTTTTTTGGGGGCACAGTGATCATTGTGTCATTCCTGTTTCAAAGTTTTTTCAACGATTACATAATCGCACGTTTCGGATTAAAGGTGGCATTGATGATCATGCCGCTATTACTGATTGCGTTCACTGTAGGTGCCATCATTTCCGGGCAAGTTTTTGGTTACGAGGAAAAGACGGAAACCTACCTATTGTACTTCCTTTTTACCGCTTCTGCCAAGTTATTTACAGACTCCCTGAAGGATGCCCTGGAAAGTCCGGCTTTCAAATTATTTTTCTTGCCAATTGACGTTAAAATCCGATTTGACATCCAAACACGTATTGAAGGCGTCATCAGCGAATTCGCCAAGCTAAGTGCGGGTACCCTTCAAATTGGTTTGGGTCTTCTGGCGTTTTTCGAATTGATCCACTTCTCATATTTCATTCTTGCACTGGCCGGAATGGTTATCTACATGTCATGGAGGCTATTTAAACAATACAAAATCACCCTGAAGCAAACCCTGGAAAAACAAAAAGAAATTTTGGCGGACAAGGGTAAGAGAAATGAAGATACTGTCCTCAATCTTGTAGAACGACAACTGTTGGTCGGGGATACAGAAAGATCCATTCAGGCATTTAAGGCCTTAGAGAAGCTCGATCCTTTCGGCTTCGAAAGGGCTATGATCAAGGCCATCGGTTCTCGAAGCCCTTACATCCGATCGCATGCTTACAAAAAAATCGGTGATTATCTGCCGCTAGACCATCTGAGCATCATAGAGAGGACGTATGAAACGGAAGGAGATTCCGATGTGCTCGGGGTCGCCAATCCGGTGATGGAAAAGTTGCGTCAGTACGCTGTACGGAAATGGAGTAAAGATGATTTATTGGTACTCATCAGATCTACCGAAGCAGACAACCGAATCCTTGCCGCACGCATTTTGCACCAACAGGACGAAACGCAAAAAGTGGCCTTCAACATTGAATTGCTGAGGGATATCAATCCGGAGGTTCGACTGGCGGCTATTCTCGCTGCTGGTAAGATAAAGCGACCAGAACTGTGGGGCATATTGCTTGAAAATTTGCACTTACCGGCCTACAGTAATGCAGCTTTGAGTGCGTTGGTTGAGGCAAAAGCGGGCGCTTACGACCTTGTAGATAGTGCCTTTTATCGAACAGGTCAATACCGAGCTACAATGGTCCGTGTCCTTCAGCTTTTTGGCCGTGTAGGTGGACAAAATGCCATCGATTTATTATGGAAAAAAATCGATTATCCGGATAAGCGGGTGGTAAATGAGCTTTTACTCTCCTTAAGTTATTTGGGATTTCAGGCGAAGGAATTTCAGATAGCGCGTATCAAGGTGATGATTGAAAAAGAAATAGGTGGTGTGGCCTGGAACGTGAAAGTAATGGAGGAAATACCCAAGCACACGTCTTTGGATGGACAAATACGGAGTGCCGTTCGCGCGGAGAATAAAGCGAATTACGACCACATTTTTATGTTGCTCGCCATGATTTACGACGCCCAAAACGTGATGTTGGTGAAGCAGAATATTGAAATTGGTTCTTCCGAAAGTATTTCGTTTGCGATAGAAATGCTGGACGTGTTCATTGCCGAGGAGCTTAAAAGTAGGTTATTCCCAATATTAGATGAATTGAAAATAGAGGACCGGCTGGCCAGACTGCGCAACCATTATCCACCGGAAATATTTGAGGACTATTTGGATTTACTTTTGCAAATTGTCAATAGAGATTACAACCGTATCAATAGATTCACCAAAACCCTTGCCCTATTTCGGATTAGCCAATTGGCCAAAAGGGTTAATCACGACTTGGTGGCCATTCTTTTTAACAACGACGTGCTACTCCGACAAACGGCAGCTTATGCCATCTACACCATAGACAAAGAAGCCTACCACCATCACACAGACAGACTTGATTATCAAATAAAAAAAGAATTGGATCGTGCCATTGTACCACCAGTTTTTAAGCGTGATGACGATGATTTTCATTATAAAATGCTATATGTAGAGCGATTGCTGTTGCTAATTAATTTGCGCATTTTTGAGAAGGTGCCAGGTGTTCAATTAACATATTTGGCAGAGCGAATGGGGGAGATTCGGGTCCCACCTGAAACGAGTTTGATAGAAGTTGGTGATCCGGGGGATAAACCTCTTTACATTATTTTAGATGGGAAAGTGAGGCTCAAGTACGATGATGAATCTGTAAAAGAATTAGGTGAGAAGAGTTTCTTCGGTGAACGGTTGCTCCTAGCCACTGACCATTTCCCGTTCACGGCCAAAGCCATGACTAACGTAAAGTTGCTGGTGATAAAGAAGGAGGACCTCATTGACCTGATGTCAAATTTTAAAGAGATGGCAGAAGCTGTAATGCAAATGCTGCACGAGGGAGTTATGTATAAGGAAGAGGAGACCTCCGCGGACTTATTTATTTAAATTGAGTGAATTAAAAAAAAAATGATAGGCTGGTTAGCCAATGGTAAATGGAAGCATCACAACAAATATTTCTGTGTTTTGCTAAAGCAGACAACATGCCTGAGTCAGGGGAAGAAAAAGGTTGGGTGAGCAACTTCCATAAGTTTTTAACCATCCTGTTGGAGCAAATCAGTTCCGAACCACCAGAAGTGATGATGATAGATGAAGAAGATTATGAGGCGGTGGACTTTGAAGATGCTCAGGCTGTAATTGCCATTATAACGCCCGCATTGACGGCGTACGAAAATTTGGTTCTGCGGTTAAACGAATATGGTATCTACAAGAATGCATCTGATGAGCTAGTGGTCAATGGTATACCTGGATTTTATAAGGTGTTAAAGGGCCCTTATGATCCTGATATTGAGTTTGAGGAATTTGAGGATTTAATAACTTATGATTTCTACTTGATCGACCCATTAACGGGTGACGCCCAGGAATTCAAAAGGTTTTTTGGAAACAATGCGGAGAGGGGCTACTGGATGAAGTTGGTAGATATGGCTTATGATTTGAATCAATACCTCACGCATTTAGGTAAGGAGAAAGAGCACCAACGCTTTTACCCGCGCGAAAAGACGGTCTACCTAGCCAGCACCGGGCTAGACATGGTTATTCAACGAGATGTAATCAAGCGAGAGTTGATGCGGCATGGCTACAAGGTTTTACCCAATCATTCCCTTCCTAAAGAGGCCAAAAGTCTGGAAAACATGGTCCGGGAGGATTTAAAGAAATGCAGGTTAAGTATCCATCTAATAGGGGAAGATTATGGATATAAGCCGAAGGGGTCCGATTTATCTGTGGTGGAAATTCAAAATAGAATTGGATCGGACTTCACTTATCAAACGGTGGAGTACAACAAAACAGTGGGAGAGTCAGAAAAAGAACCCTTCAGTAGGCTTATATGGATTACTCCCGAACTTAAAAATGTTACGGAAAGGCAGAAACTATTTATTGAGGATTTGAAGGGAGATGCAGCCACTCTGGAAGAAGCTGAGGTATTACAGATTCCTCTTCAGGAATTGAAGCACATCATACGTGAAGAGTTGATGACAGGTGGCAGGTTCAGTGTAAGAAGGGAAATGGGAGATTTGCAGACGCAACGTGAATTGGAATCGCCAGAGGATTTAATTTACCTGCTTCACGACAAGAGGGACGTCAAAGAGACGCGGGACATTGAAAAATATCTTACCGCCCAGGGTTACAGGGTGGTTTATCCAACATATGAAGGAGACATTGTTGATCTTCGATACCTACATCAGGAAAACTTAAGAAGATGTGATGGCGCCCTTATTTATTTTGGAAGTACCACAGAGGATTGGATCCGTATGAAATTACAGGATTTGATGAAAGCGCCAGGTTTTGGTCGCCTGACACCGATGAAAGCAAAAGCCATATACGTACGGGATAGAAAAAATAATTTCGATGTGGAACACTTTTTGCGGCACGACGCAATGGTGTTGGGAAATACCGGCGAGTTTAATCCTCAGCAGTTGGAACCTTTCTTAAACAAAATGGAAGCCACACATGAGCATTTATAATCCCAATATTGCAAATGACTTGCAAGATATTGTGGACATGTCCGCGTTGGTCAATCCATTCCCTGGATTACGTCCGTTTGGCATAGAAGAAAGTCATCTCTTTTTTGGTAGAGAGGGCCAGAGCGATGAGGTTTTGATGAAACTCTCTGAGAACCGATTTGTGTCCATATTGGGCTCCTCAGGTAGTGGCAAGTCTTCTTTGATGTATTGCGGCCTGATTCCAACGCTTTATGGCGGTTTTATGACCAAAGCGGGTGCAGATTGGAAAATCGTAGTCACTCGTCCTGGGGGAGGACCTATCGATAATCTTGCTGAGGCACTGCTCAAAAGAGATAGAAATATTGCCTCCTTACCCGAAGAAGACCGACTGATACGAAAGACCATACTGAGCACGGTTTTACGAAGTAGCTCGTTGGGGCTGGTAGAGGTGATCAAGCAGTTTAGAAAAGATGAGTACGAGAATATTTTAATTCTGGTCGACCAATTTGAGGAATTATTCAGATATCAAAAGTTGGCTCAATCAAGTGAAGATCTGGACGAATCAACGGCTTTCGTCAATTTGTTGTTGGAAGCCATCCACCAATTTGAACAGCCTATTTACGTGGCGCTCACGATGCGTTCAGATTTCATCGGTGATTGTGCACAATTCCCCGATCTAACTCAGGCGATCAATGATTCTCACTACCTGATCCCGCAGATGGTAAGAGATCAAAAACGTATGGCAATAGAGGGCCCGGTCGCTGTGGGTAGGGGTAAAATTGCCCCCAGACTGACGCAGCAATTGTTGAATGATGTAGGGGACAATCCGGATCAGTTACCGATTCTGCAGCATGCCCTGATGAGGACATGGCAATTCTGGACAGAAAATAGAAGGATTAATGAGGCCATGGACCTCCGGCATTACAACGCCATTGGCCGATTGGCTGAGGCATTATCGCTGCATGCCAACGAGGCTTACGACCAGCTAGACAAGCGTCAACAAGAAATTTGTGAGGTGATGTTCAAGGCATTAACCGAGCGAGGTAGTGAAAATCAGGGCATTCGTAGGCCGACCAACCTCAAAACCATTGCCCAGATCGCCGGAGTATCCATTTCCGAGGTGATTCCAGTGATTGAAAAATTTCGGGAACCTGGCAGGTCGTTGCTGATGCCACCATATGGCACAGCGCTTACCGCAGATACGGTGGTGGACATTTCTCACGAAAGTCTCATGCGTATTTGGGATCGATTGAAGCGGTGGTTGGATGAAGAGTCCATGGCTGCGGAGATGTACATGAAGCTTTCAGAGGCTGCTGAAAGATACCAGGATGGAAAAGCGGGCTTGTGGCAGATGCCAGATTTACAGTTGGCACTGAATTGGCGTGAAGAGAACAGGCCCTCCCGCGTATGGGGAGAACGCTATCAGCCTGCCTTTGAACGCACGATGGTATTCCTGGAGACTTCGGAGAAAGCTTATCTCACCGAGCAGCGCAATAAAGAAATTTTGCAGCGCAGGGCAGTCCGCAGAATGCGGGTGACCGTTATTGTGTTGGCAGTCGCAGCCTTGGTTTCTTTGTTTTTTGTCGTATTTGCTGGCATACAATCCCAGGAAGCACAAAAGCAAGAATTATTGGCGCTTAAAAACTTGGATAAAGCCCAGAAGCAAGAAGAAATAGCCATTGAGCAGGCTGCTTTGGCGAAAAAGCAGAAAGCAGCAGCAGATGAGGCCAGAGATGATGCGCAAAAAAATGAAGACCTTGCCAAAAAGAATGCCTTGAAGGCCCAGGCCAGCGCAATAGAGGCCCAAAAGCAGAGTGTGGCAGCCACTCAGGCGAAGCTACAAGCAGAGGCCAATGAAACTGAAGCTTTTAAGCAATCAAGAATTGCACGTGACGAAAAGGCGCGGGCAGAGGGTTTGCGTTACCAGGCGCTGGCACGCTCGATGGCCATTAAGTCTCAAAATATCAATAGTGATGAGGAACTGCGCAATCTGGTTGCACGGCAGGCTTTTTTGTTTTTTGACGAATATAGAGATGTAAGCCGTGAATACGATGGAGACATTTATGAAGGGGTATACGGCGCCTTCTCCAAAACTACCAGTGAGTTAGGTGCGGACGGGGAGACAGTCTTTAAATTCAACCAATTTTGGGGTCATGACGATGCAGTGAGGTCTGTGGACCATGCACGAGACGGTAAACACATATACTCAGCTGGAAGTGATGGTAAAATATTTAAATGGAATGTAGAAACCAGAGAGCGGAAAGTAGTCTTCGAACAGCCCGTTTTGGATGTCAACCGAGTGGTAAGTGTCAGTCCCAATGAACAGTACCTGGCCCTGGGTACTGAAAACAATAATATTTTATTGTTCGACCTTAAGCGTAAGCAACCACCGACGCAAATTGCTGGTCATCGCGGCGGTACGGTGTATGATTTAATTTTTATGCCTGAGGACAAGGGTTTTGTAAGCACTGGTGATGACCGGCGGATTTTAAAGAGCAATTTCAAAAAAACCGTGGAAATACTTAAAGCACCAAGTGAGGTGAAAGATCTGGACCTATCACCCGATGGACGGATGTTGGCATGTGGTTCCAATAACGGTCAAGTGTACTTATTGGATCTTGAACAAGCTGACGCCAAACCACAAAAAATATGGTCCAATGACACCCATCCCATTGAGGCCGTAGCTTTTGATGCGACGGGTAAGTATTTGGCTTTTGGCAACTATGCAGGCACTATCAAAATATGGGACATTCAAAGTGGAAAACAATTCGGACCAACCCTTACCGGCTTTGGAGGACCTATTACTGACGTCGAGTTCAGCAAAAATTCCCGCCTTATTGCCGGTGCCAGTACCGATCGAACGGTTCGATTTTGGGACTTAAAAAACCCATTTGATTTACCTACAAGACTTACGGATCATAATGATTGGGTGGCGGAGATCAGTTTTGATCCAGCAGGAGAATATATAATTTCGGCTTGTCATGATGGATTACTCAGGAAGTTTTCGCTAAAACCGGATAAAATGGCCAGTGAGTTGACTAAATATATCACTAACGGAAATATGTCAGTCACCGAATGGAACCAGTACGTGGATGAGGACATCCCTTTTGAGAAAACTGTAAAGGGATTGCCAAGAAGAGAATAGCATGACCAAAATATCACTCACTATCGGAACCTTCATGCTAGCAGGATGTCTACATGCGCAAATAAGTTGTACCTCTTCGCTGGAGCGTGTGGAAGACTTGTACGACCGGGGAAGACTGCTAGATATCTTGGATCGGCAGGCAAGCAAGGCTTTTTGGAATTGTCTGGATAATGGAGATTTTTCCAGCGAGGAAGAGGTGAGGGCGCATAAACTGTTGACTTTGGTTTACATTTTCACCGACAATGAGGCGGCCGCGGATGCTTCCATGATGCATTTACTTCGGGCGGAGCCGGAGCATGACCTGGCTTTGGAAGATCCAACAGAAATCAAGGTGTTGATGAATAAATTCCGAACCTGGCCGATATTCAGGCTCGAAGGCAAATTGGGACTTGTTTATGGCTTACCAAGTATTCAAAACACCTATTCGCCATTTAGCATTGATGCAGACGAAAAAACAACCCAAACAATTTTAGGTTTTTCAGGAGAAGTCAATATTACCCGTCACCTTTTCAATGGCTGGGAAGTGGGCACCGGAATACAATTGAGAAGAACGGCCTATCGGGTGACGTACGAACTGAATGGCCTCAACCTGTCTGGCTTGCAGCTAACCATCGACGACTCACA
>CAYOEV010000036.1:0-15983 GCA_964403075.1 uncultured Roseivirgaceae bacterium
TTGTCAAAATACATGGGCGTGGTATGCTGGATCACATTTTTGTAAGCATCATTCACATCTCGTATGCGATAATTCCAGGTATAGGACATTTGCTTTCGCTGCTCCAAACTGAAGTTAGCAAGGGTAAATACCATTAGCTCGTTAAGTGAAGCGAGCCAGGAATTCATTTCATCGGGATGCATGCGACTCCACCAGTAAGTCATGCCCTCTGCGCACAACTTGTTGATGTCTAGTGCAAAGCAGTGTGCAAAGTTCTTGCTCACATACTCAAACGAGCGACTGGTCGTATTGGTAATTGAGAAAAAAGTAGAGTTGTGTGGAAGGTATTGGTCTAGTTCTTTGAGTTTGCTGATGTGTTTTTCCAGAATACTGCCCTCAAATTCAGTGTACGTGGCGAAAATCTCTCTATAGCTCTCTATGATCTTATTCTGCATACCTATATTGGGTCAAAAACTATTCCAAATTAGGCAAAGTACGTAACTAATAATTAGTAAGTGAGACACTTAGTTATGAAGCGATGTAAGAGATAAGCACGGCCGACAATTGGGCGATGACGCCCACTAGCACGAGCGCCAGACCTGTTTGGGCTTTTCTGTTTACTTCCCGGTGAGTGTTGGATATTTTGACGTTACCGGCAAAAAGACTTGCAGGGAGACCGTATCTGTACACGATCACAGCTCCGGATATAGCCAGGGCCAGACCAAAAATGGATAGGTAAATCAGCAACACAATAGCTTATTGACTGGTTAGCGAACGTAATTTCGCTATTAATTATTATTTACAAATACCTCCTTAAAGGTATTTTTCCACAATTACCTCGTAATTACATGGGATCTACGTCAAATACTACTTTTACCGATTTATAATTTGGTAAAGTGAGGATTCGCTCGCGACAGGCAACCAAAGCATCCTTAATTCGTGGTAAATCTCTACCTGCACCGATTTTTAATTGGATTTCGCGATGGTAAAAGTTGCGTATCCGCGGAATAAGGGCATCTACAGGTCCAATGACTTGCTCACCTAAAGCCTCGCTCAGGTATTGTGCCATCAACTCTGAGGATTGTCTGGCCACCAGCGCCTCCCGATGTTTCAAAACGATTTTAATGATTCGATAAAAGGGGGGGTAGGCATAAGTTTCTCGGTCCGTAATCTCTTTTTGATAGAATGAATCGTAATCATGCAAGACCACCTGTTGGAGCACCTGATGATTGGGGTTTTGTGTTTGGATGTAAGCAATGCCAGTTCCGCTTTTTCTGCCGGCTCTTCCACTTACCTGCGTGATCAACTGATACACCCTTTCGTGCGACCGAAAATCGGGATAATATAGCAACCGGTCGATATCAAAAATCCCGACCAGGTTCACACGATCGAAATCCAGCCCTTTACTGATCATTTGCGTGCCGATAAGTATGTCTGTTTTCCCTTCCTCGAAATCATTTAGGATACGCTGGTAGCTAAACTTACTCCTGGTGGTATCCAGATCTAGACGCTGTATGGTGGCATCGGGAAAAATGGGCTGCAGTTGGGTTTCCAATTGTTCCGTTCCTGAGCCCGAATGTACCAGTTGCGGACTCCCGCAAGTGGGACATTGATTGGGCATAAACTGTCGGTACCCGCAGTAGTGACAAATCAGCTGCTGTTGGTACTGGTGATAGGTGAGACTTACATCACAATTCGGACATTCAATGACTTCATTACAATCCTCGCAAATAAGATAAGGCGCATATCCCCTTCGGTTTTGAAAAAGAATCACCTGCTCCTGATGGTCTAGGGCTTTCCTGATGGCATCCAGTAATGTTTTCGTGAAAATTTCCGCGGTGACTTCTTTTCTTTTTTTGCTGAGACGAAAATCAATTCTTTCAATGCCCGGTGATTTGGATGCACCATATCTTTCATTGAGACTGACGAGCCCAAATTTTCCTTGTAGAGCCTTGTAATAAGTTTCTATAGCAGGGGTGGCCGAGCCTAAAAGTACCTTGCCCTGATGTAGTTGCGCCAAGTAGATGGCTGCATCCCGTGCATGGTATCGGGGAGCAGGGTCATATTGCTTGTAGGAGGTATCGTGTTCTTCGTCCACGATGACCAAATCTAGTGAGTCAAAAGGCAGAAAAATGGCGCTTCTAACCCCGACAACCAAGGGATAATCTTTGCTGAGTACTTTTTGCCAGACTTCTACCCGCTCGTTGTCGGAGTAATGTGAATGGTACACACCAAAAGCGTAGCCAAAAACTTTTCGTAGTCTATGGATGATTTGGGTGGTCAACGCTATTTCAGGCAGGAGGTAGAGCACGGTGCCTCCGGATTGGATGACCTCATGAATGAGCTGGATATAAAGCTCAGTTTTCCCACTGCCGGTGATGCCATGCAGGAGCACCACCGACTGTTTATTGATTCCGGTCTTAATTTGTTCCAGCCTTTCTGCCTGTATAGGGGAGAGTTCGGGTAGCCAATCGGGTCCTTCGGTTACCTCCGGTAGGCGAGAAACAGGTGTTTCCCACTCTTCTAAAATACCTTTTTTCAGCAGGGTATTTATGGAGGATGTGCTGCACGCTTTGGCAAGCTGTTTTTTGGAAATACCCACTTGGCTGTCACGATCTACCTCCCGTAAATAAGCAAGCAATACATCCAGTTGTTTGGGCTTTTTTTCCAGTTCAGCAAAGAGCGTTTCCAGTATTATTTCCTCCTTAAAATGTGGAGTCAATCGAACCATTTTTCTTGTTTTTGGCTGGTATTTGTCCTGTACCTTCTCGTAAACATGAAGCACCTGTTTATCTCTGAGTGATTTGATCAGCGCCTGGGGTCGTTTGATGTTTAGGTCTCTGCTTAAGTCCTCAATGGATTTTTCGCCATTACCCAGATACGTACGCAAGGCCTCTTCACGGTCCGAAATGGCTGAATCTTCCCATTCCCAGTCCGGATTCAGGCTCACGTAGGCTTCACTGCTCAACTTCAGGCCTGCAGGTAGTGCAGCTTTGACCACCTCCCCAGGTGTACACAGGTAATAACCGGCCAACCAATAAAAAAAATCTATCTGCCAGGTACAGATAATGGGATCTTCGTCCAAGACTTCAATGATGGACTTTAAACCAGAGGTTTCAGCCGCTTCGGCAATCTGTACGACGATGCCGGTATAGATTTTTTGTCTTCCGAACTGAACAATGACCCGGTGGCCAGCAGCAACGATGAGGTCATCAGGAACCAAGTAGGTAAAAGTACCTGGAAGAGGCAGGGGGATGACCACCTCGGCGACCAGGTGTTTATGGTAATTGCTCAAGTGCTTCCTCAATGGTATGAACCGGCAATTGGCAGGTTCGATTAAAGCAGACAAAAATGGTGGTTTTCCCTTCTTTTATCAACTTGGTTCGATGAATGTCCAGGCCTTCGGCGGCCGGAGCAGCGGATAAAATCCTTTGACCCTTATAATGTTGATGAAAATAGCTGGCCAATTTCTTGTAGTCGGGCCCCACGATTACAATTTCGGGGTAGGGATGAATCATCTGTTGAGCCAGCGCTGCCCAATTGGTCAGATCTTCTACCGACAGGTTGATCAGGGGACATACCCCTGCAGTCATTTGTTTGGCCAATGTCAGATAGTCATCGCGATAAGCATGCATACCCAACCGGTAAAGGTTGTGCGCCATGATTGAGTTTGATGCTGGGATCACATTGTCAAATATTTCTTTCTTCCTCGTGATAAGTGTTTCTGAGTCCGCAGCCGTAAAAAAGAAATAACTCTCCGCCTCATCAAAAAAACTGTCCATAACGGTCTGTGTCAATGCCAGCGCCTCCTTCAAATAGTTGGCATCGAAGGTGGTTTCATAAAAAACGATGAAGGCCTGGATCACCGATGCGTAATCTTCAAGGTATCCTTCCAACATTCTATTTGGGAAGCGCATGAGTCGATGCTCGTGGATCAGGCTTTTTAAAAAAACTGCCGTTTGCTCCGCATCCTGAAGAATAGATGGCTCTTGTAAAACCTGGAAGGTCTCTGATAGCCCCTTGAGTGCCCAACCGTTCCACCCGGCAATGCGTTTGTCATCGAGTCCCGGGCGTATTCTTTCGTCCCGGGCTTTTAGCGCAACAGATTTAAAATTGGTGATTATTTTTTCCAACTGGCTCAAGGGCAGGTGGTGCCTGGCTGCCAGCTCAACATCGGAATAATTCCTTCTAAGCACATTGGCACCTTCCCAGTTGCCCTCAATACTTACATCAAAGTAGTCGGTAATCAATGCGCCATGATCACCCGCGATCCGTGTCAGTTCATCGTAAGACCAAACGTAAAATTTACCTTCAACACCTTCCGAATCTGCGTCTAATGCGGCAAAATACCCCCCCTCGGGGTGCTGCATTTCGCGGCGCATCCAGGCGGTGGTTTCCAGTAGCACTTGACGATAGATCGTATCCGGTTGTTGCCGATATGCATGCGCATACAAGCTCAATAGCTGACCATTGTCGTAGAGCATTTTTTCAAAATGTGGTACATGCCATTCACCATCTACCGAATACCTTGAAAACCCGCCACCAATTTGATCATAAATTCCGCCACTGGCCATTTTCCGCAAAGTCAAATGAAGGTGCTGAGTAGCCTGATCAAATGTTTGGTAGTTAGCAGACTGTGTAACGAATGTCCAAACCACCGGCATCGGGAACTTGGGTGCCCGCGTAAATCCTCCATGCTGTGGATCGAATTTTTTAGCCAGCTTCATCAGTGCTTCCTCCGCCGCTGTGGTGTCAAATGCAAATCTCTCCGTCTTGATCTGGTATTTTTGGATGGTGGATTCAGAAACGGCAATGGCAAATTTTTCGGCTGAGTACACCAACTCGTCACGATTTTCATAAAATGCCTTATGAACGGCCAGAAGCAGTTCACGCCAGCCTGCTTTAGGAAAGTAGGTACCTCCGTAAAAAGGTTTTTGATCGGGTGTCAGGAATACGTTCAGAGGCCATCCGCCCTGAAGCCCCATGACCTGCACTGCTTCCATGTATATTTGGTCGAGGTCTGGCCGCTCTTCCCGGTCAATCTTAATGTTGACAAAATGGGCATTCATCAACTCGGCTGTTTCGGGATCCTCAAAAGACTCATGAGCCATTACATGACACCAATGACAGGAGGAGTAGCCAATACTCACCAATATAGGTTTGTCCTGCACAACGGCCATTTCTAGCGCTTCTTTGCCCCAAGGAAACCAGTCTACCGGATTTTCGGCATGCTGTAACAGATAAGGACTGGTGGATTGTGCCAAATGGTTGGTATTACTCATAGGTGAGGGTTTAGCTGTTGGGTCAGCAAGACTTCTTCCTTGCTAACATCTACAGATGCTGGAAGTTGCCGCAGTTTCGCTAGTGTATCTTTTAAAAATACCTGATGCACTTCGGATTCCGGATGGAAGGGCCGGTGGTGCAGGGCCTGCCAGATGGCCGCCCATTCCTTTATAAACTTTCTTGTTGGGGCATCTATGCAACATTCCTGAAAGCGAATCCAGATGTAATCCACTGCTTCCTGACTTGGATGTATGCGGTCCTGCCCATAAAACCGATAGTCGCGCAATTCATCCATTTGAATCTCAAAGGCGGGAAAGTAGTGCACCTGGCGGTATTTGGCCACAAGTTCATGGGTCGCAGAGAGGAGGTGGGCCTTACTCAAATTGTTATCTACCAGCCCTTCTCGAAGGTGGCGCACAGGACTCACCGTTAATAGAATTTGCAGATGGGCATTGCGCTCCCACAATTCTTCAAATGTCTGGGAGGCGTCTTCAACCAAATCCTGCGTCGTGCTCAGGCGCCTTTCAAACAGGCGGTCAGGTTGCTTGTGGCAATTTGCTACCCATTGCGATTCTCGAGTCAACCAATAGCCCCAAGCCGTACCGTAGGTCAAAAGCAGCCAACGACTACGTGCTACCTGTGCATCCAACTGTTGTTTGGCTATCTGAAGACGTTCGCGGAGTGTTTTTGCATCAATGGAGGAGATGCGCGAATGGGCGAAGTAGTGTTTGTAAATGCCGTCACTGCTCACCAACCACTTGTCATCCAGGAAATCCGTCGACTGCCGCAGCCAGGTATGTATGGCAGACGGATGAAAAAGCGTTCCTGCCGGATTTACCAGCGTATCAAACTTGTGATCTGATAGATACTGACCCATGTGTTGGGAAAAACAGGAACCCAATACTACCATCGGGTCACTGAGGTTCAGTTGATCCGGCAGCGGTTGGATGTCGAAGTCGAGATAAAAAGATGTTTTGGACACGAAGGGGAATATAAAAAAACCCGTCCACCTATTGGGGACGGGCTTTATTTTTTATGCAAATGCGCATCAATCACCCACTACCTGGATGGTTATTTCATGATGAACGTTTTTGTGAAAATCTATGACTGCCTTGTGCTCGCCCAATTCTTTGATATTGTCTACACTTATTTTCTTTCGGTCAATCTCGAAACCTTTGGCTTGTAAAGCATCCGAGACCTGAATTGCTGTAATGGAGCCAAAGATCTTGCCGCTTTCTCCCGCCTTCGTCTTGATTTCTAGAGTAAGGTCTCCTATTTGACTGGCCATTTCCAAGGCATCGTTTTTAAGCTTTTCGGCTTTATGAGCTGCCTGACGAATGTTTTCGTTGATCATTTTCCTGTTGGTACTGTTAGCCAAAATGGCTAATCCTTTCGGAATGAGGTAATTTCGGCCGTAACCAGACTTCACAGTGACTATGTCGTTTTTATAGCCCAGTCCCTTAATGTCTTCTCGTAGAATAATATCCATAATCAATTATTTTAAGGAATCTCCCACATAAGGTAGCAACGCCAGGTGACGTGCTCGCTTCACAGCCTTGGAAACTTTTCGTTGATACTTCACACTTGTACCTGTCAATCTTCTGGGCAAAATCTTTCCTTGCTCGTTGATCAACTTCAACAAGAAATCTGCATCCTTGTAATCTATGTATTTGATGCCACTCTTTTTGAATCGACAGTATTTGTCTTTCTTCTGTTCTCTATTGATGGGTTCGTTTTGAAGCGTCATGCCGATATCTCCTCTTTTTTAGTTTCCTTCTTTTTAAAAGCGCCTTTCTTTCTTCGCTCGTTGTATTCCACCGCATGCTTATCCAGTGCGAGTGTAAGGAATCGCATCACCTTCTCATCTCGGCGATACTCTATCTCCAATTTCCCGATAACCTCCGGCGTAGCCTTAAACTCAAAAAGTTGGTAAAATCCTGTGGTTTTGTGCTGAATGGAATATGCCAGCTTACGCAGGCCCCAATTCTCGTCATTGACGATTTCCGCACCATTGTCCGTAAGGACTTTTTTGAATTTGGCCACAGCATCCTTCATCTGAACATCAGACAAAACGGGAGTAAGTATGAATACTGTTTCGTAGTCTTTCAACATGTTGTTCAATAAATGATAATAAAAATTAAGGCTGCAAAAATAGAAAAAATAATGAATAGTTCACCATGAATGATGCGCAATTAAATCAGTTGAGCGCGTTGCATGGATTGCATTATTGACGAGTTAATCCATGTCTTCTTGGTCTCTTTGCCTCTTTCAGGAAATCGGCTCGAAGCTTTTTGCTTACCATGGGCTTTGGGAGACTAAGAATAGAAAAATGACCATTACTGATCACCAGGACCTCAATGACCTTCAATTACTTGATCACAAAGCTTCCCTGTCCCATCAGATATTCATCGGTATAGACTTCTACCTGGTGTCGACCTACGGCGTATTCACTACCCTTGTCATAAATCAGGCTGATTTTCTGTTTTTTACGGTCATAGAGTATGTCTTTCTTGACTGTAAAAAACAGCTCTCGGCCATCTATTGAAAATGAACCTGACCCCCGGGTCACATCAAACAAAACGTTGTTGTCCGGTCCGATCACGCGCACAAGCAGCGACTTACCTTCGATGGGTGCTACCTTATTTTCGTCTACAAAAAACTCAATTTTGAGTTTGGCAATATGTCGATTTTTAAACTCGCCTTCCCGTTCACGTCCCCGATCGTTGATCGCGAAGATGCTCATACCTGAAACGCCAAGTTGAGAGGCCACCCTTACTTTTTGATTCAATTCACTAGTGGTTTCGGCCAGTGAATATATAGAATCGGACAGTACATTTTTTTCAGTTTTTAACGTAGTATTCTCATCCAGCAACACGGCATTTTGCGCCTTTAATTGTTTGATTTCCTCGTCCTTTAGGAGCAACAGTTCGGTGTATCCGCCCACTTTGTTCTGCAGTTGGAGAATGAGGTTACGATTGGCCCTGTTGGTGGTAAGCAGCTTGGTTTTTTCGGCGTCGAGTTCGTCACGAATTTTCATCAGCGTATCTACATCTTGCCCGAGCCGGGTGAGTTCGATGATTTTTCTATCGAGTTCGCTGGAAACGGAATCCAGCTGTAACACCGTATTTGCCAGCTCCTTGTTGGTGCTTTGGACACTCTCCTTGAGTTGCTGGTTTTGGAAAAAGAAAAATCCTGCTACGGCCAGCAGCACTACCAAAACCCCAATGAAAATGGGTAGTCGATTTTTATTGGGGTCTTCAACCGGACGGTATTGAGACAGTTCCTTCTCCTGCTGATTTGATTCGTTGTTTGCTTCGTTCGACTCCATATGTTGCAGTGATTAGTAGCACAAAACTAAGTGCATTATTAAAAACGAAGAATGAAGTGTTGTTTTTCCATATTTAATTTAGGAAAAATTAACCCCGCCTGAAAAATATCAACAGTCAAAGGGTAATTACTGTCTGCACATATCTTTTGCCAGCAGTTGGTCATGTCTGCTGACCAGTAGATGTCATGTACCACGATGCACCGCACGTCGGTTTCTTTCAAGACTGCTAACGTATGTTCAATAGATACACCTCTATGATCGGCATCTAAAAAAACCAGTTGGGGGGCAAATCCCTTGAGTTGGTCTATCAATACTTCGCTTAGTCTGCCATGGACTATCTCCGCATTAGGGATGTTCCAGGTCTGAAGATTTTTTTTGGCGATTTGGGCCACGGTATCGATTCCTTCGATGCTTCGGGCTTCTTGGCAGCCTCGGGCCAGGTAGCCAAGGGTGTAACCAAGTGAAGTGCCCGTTTCCAGGACCCTATCAACATGAAGGTAACGGGCCAAATGATACAGAAGGGCAGCAAATTTTGGGCGGCAGGGAGAAGAAGCGGCCTCCTTTCCAAGCATGGTGCGATGGTCCGTCCCGTGCTTGAAATCGAACAGGTCTAAGCCCTCAACAGATGATTTTTGCACGTTTCGGGTCGCCTCAATGTCATTGAACCTAAACTTTTGTGAGGGAAGGAGTACTTTCCGGTGCAAGCCATATACAAATGGCGAGTGCAACAACCATGGCCCACTGGCCCGAAAAAGATATTCAACGTATTTACGCGACGTGTAAAGCGGGGAGGCCAATTAGTTCAGTCGGAAAGGCACAATCAAAGAAAAGGCCGGTATGGTAACATTGAAGGGCTTACCATCCACCAGCCGCTCCACAGAGTAGAATCCGGACATCTTTCCCAGTCCCGATTTTAAGTTACAACCTGAAACGTAGCGGTGAATTTCTCCAGGTTCAATTACGGGCTGCTTACCTACGACACCATCTCCATTGATCTCACGTGTCTTTTGCGCAGCATCCTCAATTTTCCAGTGGCGGGTCAATAGCTTAATGGTGTGGTTACTGAGGTTGTGTATGGTGACCTGGTAAGTAAAAACATAATGATTCTGTGCCGGACTTGAGTATTCTGGCATGTATTCCGTTTCAACGGTTACCTTCACACCTTCGGTAGTTGCAGCGGTCATGCAACAATTATAGTTGGTTTACCTTATTAAAATAAAAAAAAAATCTAACAGATTTCTTAAAACCACGGAGAAATGAATGTGAAAATAGAGTCGGGTTGGGGTGAGCGGTTGGTGCATTATTTCGAACAGGCCTCTTTTTTGCAATTGAGAGACTTTGTTCGGGAAGAATACCGTACCCAAACTGTTTTCCCACCACCGGCAGCCATTTTTCATGCCTTTGATGCCTGCCCCTTCGATCAAACGCGTGTGGTGATCTTAGGACAAGATCCATACCATGGCCCGGGGCAGGCGCACGGTTTGGCATTTTCAGTTAAGGATGGAATTTCCATCCCCCCCTCACTGAGGAATATTTACAAGGAACTACAATCAGATTTAAACCTGACACCGCCTCGCTCGGGTGACCTTACGCGTTGGGCCCGGCAGGGTGTATTGTTGTTGAATGCCACGCTCACTGTCCGCGCCCACCAGGCCGGTGCGCATCAGGGCAGGGGATGGGAGGAATTTACAGATACAGCCATAAAGGTGTTGGCAGAAGAGAAGAAACACCTGGTATTCATGCTTTGGGGGTCCTATGCACAGCGAAAGGGTGCCTTTGTAGATGATCAAAATCACCTGGTATTGAAAGCCCCACACCCAAGTCCACTCTCTGCTTCCAAAGGCTTTTTGGGCTGCAAACATTTCAGTAGGGCCAACGCCTATTTGGATAAACACCATGGAACGTTTATCCAATGGTAACTGGGGGTATATGCAGCTTCGGGTGTAAGCACATTAAACAGAAAACATGAAATTATTTTTAAAAATGATAGCTGGGTTGTGGATGGCGTTAGCCATCTCCTGTGACGATGACGACCAGGCGGACTGTAATGAAAATGTAATTTGTACAGAAGAGTTTCGAGCGGTGACCATACAGGTCATTGACAGCCTGGACCGACCCGTTCTGCTCGACAGTTTTCTGACCATTGATTTGCTAACCAGCCTGCCCATTGCAGTGAATAGCACCACGCTCGACGGTTCCTATCCTGTAATCACAGATTCAGAAATTGAATTATTGAAATTTTCTGGCACCCCACTGCGATTTCTCGGTTATTTAAATAACGTGCTGAAGGTTCAAGAGGATTTTTTAGTGGGAAGGGATTGCTGCCATATCGACTATCTGTCGGGCAACCTGGTAGTAGTGATTAATCCTTAAACTGTGTAGGGATGCTTGGGACCAAACCACGTTCCTCGCGGTGACTTTCGCCCATTGCTTATGGTTAAGAGCGTGGGTTTTCCCAAATTGCATTTACTTATTTCAGCGGACCAGCCTCGCAGTTTATTGTAAAAAAAACGGAAAATGCATCATTTTTCTCATAACTATCAGTCAATCAGCTTGTATAGCTCTTATTTTTTAAGCAATACATAGGTTTATTTTGGCCAATTGGGTGATTTTTATTACTTTAGGGCATGTCGATAATTACCCGTTACAACCTAAGTTTTTCTTACCAATGGAGACATCTGCAAAACCAGTTATCAAGCTCGATAAGGGTTACCGTAAATACCGAATCAAGGGGGTAGACCGTGATATAATCGCACGAAAGGGCGGTCCCACTGCTCTACAAATCAAAACCCAGTCCACCTACAAAGAACTTCGAAATAACCAACAGGAATTTGGCGCAGCATCGCGCATTGCGAAGAGCCTCCGAAACACCTTTTCTCATGATTTATCTAAAATCTGTGAGACCTACTCTTCAGGAAAATTGACGGCTCAGTTCAGAAAATTGGCCAAGTTGGAGGAGGGGCCTACCGGACAACGTCCTATTTACGTGACCCGCCATGGCCAGCGGTTACAAGGGTTCGAATTCAATCCGGAGTCGCCCTACGATAAGATTTTTGGTGCCAAGTACTATGTGAAGCATGGATCGAGTAAGGACCATTTGATTCTCCATTTTCCATCCTTTACTCCCCACGAAACCTTTGACTACCCTGAAAATGCGACCAATTTTAAAATCAACGCGCGGTTGGTCGGGTTGTCTGATTTTCATTACAATGGCAATACAAAGGTTTATCAACCGGTAAATGAACCCATGCATGGCCAGTTTGATGCTTTCGATACTGGGATGCTTCCGATCTTAAAAATGCCGATGGATTCTATCACGGCTCAGTTGAACCTAATGTCGAATGGTTCCCTAGACGGATTGTCTTTATTTCTTATACTGGCTGTGAGCTTTTACCATTTTGAAAGCGGCCAGTTTGAGCTACTGAACAAAGACAGCTGCATGAGTATCAAACAAGTGTATTGATATCCTTTTGAAAAGTGGTGCGTAAAACAATTGATGCATCGATGGGACGCTGTTCTTGTGCTATTATGTTTGGTACAATTCGCAAAAAGCCAAACTAGATATAGTGAATTAGAATAATATTTATTGAGGAGAAATGGCAACAATTGTTGCATTAGGTAGATGAAATGCCTGAATCCGAAGTACCTGCAGAGGTTCACATGCCCTATTTTGTTGAGTGAGCATGATGACCAGATTGGGACATAGATCAAAACATTGACGATGATGTGGGACGTAACCTGCTGTCAAACAGATACTTACGCCTCTATGGTTTGGTACAATAGTGACGTGACTTACTTGGCCATGGGAGAAATTGCATCGGGGTGTCTGTGTTTGGATAGGGCAGAAGACTCCGGTATGGATGCGGCGTCCTGAATGAAGGAGCGCCACTGCAACGATTAGATTCCTTACTTTTGTTACATGCAACAGTCACTCAAAATTGACATGCACACGCATATCCTGCCAGAAAAGCTGCCAAATTTTGCAGATAAGTTTGGGTATGGTGAATTTATTCATCTTTTACATAATAAGCCAGGTTATGCCCTCATGATGAAGGGCGACAAATTCTTCAGGGAAATTGGCGCCAATTGCTGGGATCCGGAATTGCGCATTAGGGAGTATGCCGAGCATGACACACAATTACAGGTCGTGTGTACCATACCGGTAATGTTTAGCTATTGGGCAGAGCCCGAGGACACTTTGGACCTTTCCATGTTTTTAAATGATCACATTGGCGAGCTGGTGGAAAAGTATCCCAAAAACTATCTGGGACTGGGCACGGTACCCATGCAGGATCCGGGATTGTCAATCAAGGAATTGGAACGCCTAAAGGGATTAGGCTTCCCCGGTGTGCAGATCGGTTCCAATGTGAATCAGCACAACCTGAGTAAGCCCCGGTTTTTTGAATTTTTTGAAGCTTGTGAGGAACTGGGCATGGCCCTATTGGTGCACCCTTGGGACATGATGGGTATGGAAGACATGCAAAAGTATTGGCTACCTTGGCTGGTAGGTATGCCGGCGGAAACATCCCGGGCTGTGGCCTCCATGATCTTTGGGGGTATTTTCGAACGTTATCCGAAATTGCGCGTGTGTTTCGCGCACGCTGGCGGGTCGTTCATTGCCACGCTCGGGCGCATGGAGCACGGTTTCAAGCGCAGGCCGGATCTGGTGGCTGTGCACAACACCGTAAACCCAAAGGAGTACCTGGGTAAATTCTGGGTAGATAGTATCACCCATGACCCGGTGTACCTGCGATTTGTGTTGGAGCAGATAGGGTCGGATAAAATTTGTCTGGGTTCTGACTATCCTTTCCCCCTGGGCGATCTAGAAATTGGCCGTTTCATTGAAGAAATGAATCTACCTATCGAAGATCAGGAAAATATCTTTTACCAATCCACACTGGACTGGTTGGGCTTGGGCGAGGGTCCGCTCGTAGCGCCAGCCAGTCAGAGATCGCTAATGGATGAGTCCCAGCAATCGTAGCATCCGGTATTTATCAATCAGGACGGCACGCATGCCATTTTTACTTTTCAATTAATGAAGCGTTGGTGGCACAAAAGGCCACTGGTCGATGTTGGGGCTGCCGCAGCATCCTAAGAATGTCATCACAAGGATAAGAATCAATCAACTGGGTGCACCAGGCTTTTTCTAGGAGCCGAGGGTCACGTCTGCATGTAACCTCTTGGCATGCAAAATAGGTACGATTCAATTCATCATGTTCCGGATTCCCGGGTGATCAGCTGGATAACAGGAATCCGCTTTAAACATACCATGAACTTTCCTTTGGTCGATTGTCATTTACCCAGCAAGTAATGATCTATCTTCCGCTGCGAATGAAACTGGCACCTGGATTTTATAAACTGAGAACACGCGACACCTGGGGAAGAAAATTTACGGCGTTCTCCTATCTGCGCATCCGAAAAGAGCAACAACAACGCTACATGCAATTGAACCATGGTTTGGAAGAGGAGTTGGACGATGAAAAGGAGAAGTTATTGCTGGAGTCCTTTACCATTGTCAAGCAGATAAAAAAGCCGATTTCAGTCACCAATGCGACCATTTCCGTAACATTCAGAGACGAAGATGGTGATCCGTTTGAGATGCAGGTACGGCACGTGGAGGGCCTGGACAGGATCTTTAATTCATTTCCTAGGGTATACAAAGAATTGGGAGGAGCCGACCGAGAGAGATGATCTTTGTCGATCAATTCAGGTTTAGGTTTTTGTTCCAACGAATGTTTCGTGCTTCAACCGACTCGATCAGGTCTCCAAATTCGATGTCGATGTGTTTGACACGGTTGGGTCCGAGCGCATTTTCCAGGAGTAGTATCAGTTCGGGTTCATACTGGCGATAAACGGTGAGTTCTGCCTTTCGGTAGATGGTGATTTCCGCAATCCCATTGTAGGTAAGTGAGGCGTTGAACCAGGGTTCGTCTGGGATACCCCAGGTTTTGAAAAATTTCTGACAGGCATCACGCATTAAGAGGAATTCAGAGGAATGGGAAAAATGACTCATGGCTGCGATGGTTAATGGGTTTAAAGTTTAGGAATGAAGCGAATGACAGTGTCAGTCAGTCCGGTGGGCACCTTCATGGCATAGGTAAAGCTTTTATTTTTTTTGGGCCCCAGTCTCCTGTGGGCGTACTGCCTGGTGCCAAGTTTTTCGTTGTATCGATAAAAATCGATAACCATGTAAAAATCAGGGGTGTTTTGATCCGATCTATTGTTGATAAGCCCTTCCATCACATACTTGCCGCGCACATCGTAGCGCGTTTGGATGACCTCTGCATGTAAGTAGGTGAGTTCAGCAGATGTACCCATCTGCTTAACTAAGCGTTGATTTTCTTTAACCAGGGAATCAACCATGGATTCCAATTGATCGACCTGATCACGCAAATATCCCAAGCGCTCCACTTTCCGTTTGGCTTCTCTGTTGCCACATGAGGCAATGAAAAACACAAATAATACAATGACCAGTAACCGCATACGATGTGTTAACAAACGCCGGACATGAAGCGTTTCTTACGCCAATTTAAAGAAAGGCGGGAATGTCTGGATGTGCTTTTTGGCTATATTTGCCTCCCATTTAACAGATGCACCCGTAGCTCAATTGGATAGAGCGCTGGATTTCGGCTCCAGAGGTTGAGGGTTCGACTCCTTCCGGGTGTACGCACAATTGAATAAAGCCTCTGATTATTGTATGATTGGAGGTTTTATGTTTTACATGTGATGGCTCTTCCCACGGTTTTTCTATTTCGATGCATCGCCAACTGATGCAACACCTCTTTGCTTTTATCGGACCAAGACCTCCTTACCAGAACGTTGGCATGGGTGCCTGAGTGCTACCCAATAACCTGAAATTTATCGGTTGCTCCTTTTCCGTTTATTGGTTGGCTCATTTGTAGTCCTGTGAAAAAGGTTATTTGTAATGACCAGAAAGGAAAAATAATTCTAGCAATTAATAGCCCTAAAGGGTTGGTAATCTTTGAATGAGGAAAAATTCAGCCGAAGGTCCACAACAAATTATAAGCGTAATGCGGATGAGCATGCTAAATTTAAATCAACCTACCATTAACAAACATATTGGCCAACTGAAAATGAGCTAAACTCATCAAGCACGCATCCTTTGCTTGAGCTGCTTACTACATTCACATAGAGCTATCTACTTGGGATTTTACATAGAACCAGAACTACCTGTTTTATGCTAAAATCTTATCTGAAACAAAAATTCACCTGATGTCAGCTGATCACCTGTACCGTAATTTGTGGAGGTGATGGCGGTTTGTAATTTTATGTTGTTACCATTGAAATACTTTGTGAATCCGAAGGTATAGCTGTCAAATTCACGGAGTAATGAGTTGTCATTGATACTAAATTCCGGATTTGCTTTTTCATA
>CAYOEV010000037.1:0-15713 GCA_964403075.1 uncultured Roseivirgaceae bacterium
ATATAATCCCGATTCTTCGTCAGCCTTCATTATTTCTATTAAAAGCTTTCTTTGTTCTGCCTTAATCTTCTTTTTGTATTCGAGTACATCTTGGTACTTTATTCTCCTGTGCTTGCCTATTTTAGTATACTTAATTTCTCCTTTTTCCAAAAGTTTGATCAAGTGGGGTCTTGAGCAGCCCATCAGTTCTGCAGCTGCTTGAGTGGTAATTTCAGTGGCAATTGGAACAATTGAAATTGGCTTTCCTTGACTTGTCTCCTTAAGAATTTTAGCTAGAAGCCTGAGCGCATGTAGGGGGATTTTGATTTTTTCTTTAGTCTCTTCAATTTCTATTTCAGGATAATCAGTGTGAATTTGCTCTAAAGTTGCAGCTAACGCATCATAGGATTCCATGGCAGCTTTCTGCTCTTCTTTTGTCGGTCTTTTAGTTTCGCCTATGCTTTCCATGTTCATTAGTTTTGCTGCACAAATAAACGAAATATTCGAAACAGTGTTGCGTTTATTTTGAATTAGTTTTTATTAAGTCCAACAACAAAATAAACGCATTGCGATTATCTTGCCTACTGACACTATTTATTAAGTAACTGATAATCAAGTTTATAGAAAAGTTTATCTGATAGCAAACGTTTGATTTGGCTGCTATTCCAGTGTAGAAAACTATGCTATACAATTTCACTCCCCACGCTTGCCGCCGACGATCCTTTGCTGCTGGTCTATTCACGAAGTAATTCTTACGACGAAGTCATGGTGTTGAATCGGTTTCAAGGTGTAAATAACAGATAAGAATATCAGCAAGCTGGTAAAGGCTTTCCAACTACCGCCAGGAACGGCCAGTGCTCGAGTTAAGCTTTAAATTTCTACCGGAAAACGGGTGTTCCCCGGGGCGAGTTGTATGGTGCTCGGACCAATTTCCTCATCGGTCGAAAAAGCTGCCAGGCCAATAAATGCGTCTCGGTGCGGCAGGTGACCACGAACTAAACGGGATCAAGGCACCCTTTCTTCAATTTACAGCTTCTGTGTATCTTGAAGCATGAAATACATGGCCCTGTGTATCCTCGCGCTCATCGGTTGCTCCGGTCCAAAGCCATCGCAAGTGGATCAAATGCCCACTCCGTTTAATGAAGCACCGGCCTGGTCGCAGCAGGCCATCTGGTATCAGATCTTCGTAGAGCGCTTCCGAAACGGCGACTCTTCCAATGACCCTACAGCCGCAGACATCGTGAATGGCCAGAGTGGCACCATTCCGGAAAGCTGGCACGTGACGCCGTGGACGCAGGACTGGTATCGGGAGGAAGAATACATGGCAGACATACCCGAGGAGATGGACTTTTACGGTAAAATTCAGATGCGCCGGTACGGGGGCGACCTGCAGGGGGTTCTGGACAAACTGGATTACCTGGAGGCACTCGGAGTCACTGCAGTTTATTTTAATCCGCTCAACGACAGTCCGTCTTTACATAAATACAACCCCACCCACTGGCGACACATCGACCATACGTTTGGCCCCGATCCTAAAGGCGACCTGAAGTTGATGGAACGGGAAACCGGTGATGCTCCGGATACCTGGCAATGGACTGCCGCCGATCAAATGTTCCTGGATATCATTAAGAAGCTTCATGAAAGGGGCATTCGGGTTATTCTGGATTACTCCTGGAACCATGTAGGCCATGACTTCTGGGCTGTTGAAGAGCTAAGGCAAAAGGGTAAGGAATCGAAATACGCCGATTGGTTTGCCATCAAAACGTACGACGATCCGTCTACCCCGGAAAATGAAACAGAGATTGAAGGTTGGTTTGGATCGAGGCTTATGCCGGTGGTGAAGGAGACCCTGGACGACGCGGAAGCCAAATGGCCTCATGAGGGCAACATGACCTCGGAGTCCATGAAAGTGCACATTTTTAATATCACCAGGAGATGGCTCGACCCCAATGCGGATGGCGATCCCTCCGATGGTGTAGACGGATTCCGGTTGGATGTAGCCGCCGAGGTAACGTTAGGATTCTGGCGTGATTATCGAAAGGTAGTGAAGGACATCAACCCGGAAGCCTACCTGGTGGGTGAAATCTGGTGGGATGAATATCCGGATCAATTCATGGATCCTGCCCCCCTCATGAAAGGAGATATTTTTGATGCCGTGATGAATTACCGTTGGTATGTACTGGCAAGGGGTTTCTTTTCGCAGGGGGTACCGGTAAAAAAACCGTCTGAGTTTGTGTCAGGCTGGGGAGAGTTATCGAAAGGATTGTCCAAAGAGGGCATGAGGGCCATGATGAATGTGACCTCTTCACATGATACACCCAGGTTGAGCACCTCTTTGTTCAACGATACACGTTACAAATACCGGGCTAAACTTAACGAGAATCCGGAATACAAGGTGCACAAACCGGATGCCCATACCTGGAAGGAAGTTCGCATGCTCTTGCTTCATCAGTTCTCATTTGTGGGTGCTCCTCACATTTGGAATGGAGACGAAATGGGCATGTGGGGTGCCGACGACCCCGACTGCCGGAAGCCGCTTTGGTGGGACGATTACCACTTTGAACCGGAAAGCGCCCAGGCTTTCGGCGAGCGGTCTTTGCCTCCCGATGAGGTAAAGACAGATAATAGGCTATTGGCTTACTACCGAAAGCTGATTGAGATCAGAAAAACGAACCCGGTGTTGGTACATGGTGAGGTGGAATTTCTGCTGGCCGATGATGCGCGCATGCTGCTGGCCTATTCAAGAAGTAACGCTCACGACGAAGTCATCGCGGTGTTCAACCGGTCTCAAATGGGGCATGACGTACAAGTGCAAGCACATGGTAAACGGTACGTAGACCTGCTGTCAGGAGAGGAACTGCGTGCAGAGGGGGAAGTGATCACGCTGCGCGTGGCACCCCTTGCGGGCAGGTGGCTGAAGCGAATGGATTAGTTGGTTCAATTGCGTTTAGTGATGGCCGAGTAAGTAATGTCTCGTGGTGGATCACACCATAGCCCAGCCACCTTGTGGGTGGCGTACCTATGGCTTAAAAATCGCCTCCTTCGAAATCTCCTTGATATTCGCCGTTTTTACGGCCGCGTTCCTTGCGTTGGTTCAGGCGATAAGTGAAAGAAAGTTGTGCCGCCCGTGTGCGCCATTGAAATTCACTTTCCTGAAAAGACTGCTCATTAAAGGTTTCGCTCCTCCAGATTCTGGAATTGAACAGGTCGCTGATGTTGAAAGCAATGGTGCCGTTGCCATCCAATACATCTCTGGTAATGCCAATGTCTACCGATGTGACCGACAGGCTTTTTCCCTGCACCGTGTTTTGTGGCGCGCGGTAGTTCACATTGATTTGCGCATCAAACCACTTATTGAATTTGAAATTATTGCTCAACCGGGTGGTTAACGAATTGGCAGTGGCGGAGCTAAACGTAGTGCTGTCGTTGCCGAAGGTGACACTGCCACCGGAAGTAACCGATCGGAAAATATTTACGTTGCCATTCACACGGTACCATTTGGTGGGCTCCAACGCCACATTAAATTCCAGACCGTAGGCATCTTCGCGTGTCAGGTTAAAGGGTCGTGTCACGGTTACATCACCTTCGGTAATTCGAATGCGCTGGTACACGCCATCAGAATGGCGGTGGTAAAGGCCGGAATAGATGGAGGTTTTGTTGTTATTGTACAAATGGCCCAATTCGTAGCTGTCGGTAAATACCGGCTGCAGTCCGGGATTGCCAGCCCAGAAATTTCGGCTGTCGGTGATGGACAAGAAAGGATTGAGAAAACGACCTCCGGGCCTGCGTACCCTTCTGCTGTAGCTCAGCTGGATGGAGTTTTGCTGGTCCAGGTTGTAGGTCAGGAAAGCGGAGGGGAAAAAATTATTGTAATACTGCTCGCTCCTTTCGTCTGTGTTTTTCAGTACGGTGTTGAGGTCAGTCAGCTCCCAACGTGTACCGATTTGCCAGGACAAGTCACCCCACTTGTTGCTGAGGATGGCGTAGCCGGCATATACGATCTCGCGGTATTCAAATTCATTGGTGAAGCCTGAGTCAACCACAAATACTTCCGGCGCAATTTCATTCTCTACGATATAGTCGTTGCCCACCAATCGGTCGGTGATGCGAAAGCCCGTTTCAAATTTGGCATTTGTACTGAGCGGGCGGATGTAATCGCCCTGAATCAACCACCTTTCTTCCAGCTCGTCATTCAAAGAGCGCTGGTTGATCACCTCTTCCTGTGCATCGCCAAAAGCACCGCTGGTTTCCACCTGATCGCCATCTTCCACTTCGTTGTTGTTTTGGTATTGCACATCGAAGGTTAGCTTGTGGCCCTTCCCGACAAAGTTGCGGGTGAAGTTGACCGCATATTCCAGATTTTCATCTGCTTCTACTTCATCTTCTTTTCGGATGGTGAGGGAATCCGGGTCCGTGCCAGTCGGAGGAAAGAAGTCCCGGTAGGTGATGCGGTATTTATTGAGCTCGTCGCTGTATCTATACAGGAGGGAGGTAGTAATGGTCGTTTTGTCGTTGATGTAGAAATCTGCACCGAATCGTCCGCTGTAGTTGAGCCCCCCACGGTCGTGGGTGCGGTCTCTTTCGGTAATTTGTTCAATGGTCGGTCGACCAAATTCCTGGTAAGAACCACCACTGCCCGGGTTTCTTCGGTAATTCATGCCCAGGTTGGTGAAAAAATTTACCCATTTCCGTTTAAAATTCATGTTTACAGACCCGCCGTGGTTGTCGGGGATGCCTGTATTGAGCTGGAAGCTACCATTTACACCCTGTCGGGAATCCTTTCGCAACACAATATTGATGATGCCTGCCAGGCCCTCCGCGTCATAGCGGGCCGAAGGGTTGGTGATGACTTCTACCCGTTCGATCAGGTTGCCATTCAGTTGCCGGAGCGCATCGTTACTCGAGAGGCCTACCAGACCTGAGGGTTTACCATCTATAAGTATGCGTACATTGTCGCTGCCTCTGAGCGAAACATTGCCTTCGACGTCTACCTGTACCGACGGCAGGTTGTCCAAAATGTCTGTGGCCGATCCACCGAGGTTGCTGAGGTCTTTGCCGATGTTGAATACTTTTTTGTCCAGTTGCAATTCCATCTGGGTGCGCTCACCCTCTACCACCAGTTCGTCCAGTTCCTGGGTGTCCACATTCAGTGCAATATTTCCCAGGTTGGTATTACCGCTCACCACCACGTTAGTAAGTTCCCTGGCGGCATAGGCGACGAATTCAATACGTACGGTGTAGGTGCCTGCGTCTACCGGAATGCTAAAATTTCCGTTGGCATCCGAAAGCCCTCCAGTGATCAGTTGATCACCTGAAAAAATAGAAATGGTGGCAAACTCTACCGGTTCCTTCGATTCGGCGTCCAACAGCTGCCCTGAAAGTGCATTTTTCTGTGCCAATGCATGCAGTGAAAAGACAAAAAAGAGGATGTAAAGAATGGTTTTGAACATCTTTCTCAAGGTTATGTAGAACGCACATTCACGCAGAGTAAACAAAATTCGTCTTAAAAAGTTCTTTTTACAGAAAATGGATGTCTTGAGACAATGTGAATTTACAGCAACGGTAACTGCTTGGGATAAGGGGCAGATCAAGATTAAATTTGAAATTTCATTCGACGTGGCGGGTGCGCACTTTTCAGTCAGCTACCGTCAAGTTTTTACAGATGGAACGGGGGAGTTGTTTCGATGTGAGATTTAATGAATGCCTGTGCTTGCCAATCGCTCGAAGATGCAGTCTATCGGTGGACATACGCCAGTCGGCAGAATAGACTTTTGTGGTAAGCAACCACGCGCACACGCTTCATCCGTAGAAGGCCCAAAATGCACGGATTTAAGCAATTTATCAACTATTTCAATGTTTTCATCCCACGACGGACACAATGAAAGATGGAAATCCGTGATTGTCAGAAATGCGCAGGAAATGGTGCACTTGTGGCGTGAATAGACCATTGTGGGTAATAGTAAAACTATCCATATCACAATAAATATGATGACTTGTGCGGATGACGGGCAGTCTTATTTTCCCTGCTATTAATTGTTGGTATACGCGTTCATGGACAGGACTGCACACCATAAATCATGGTTTTACATTAAATAGGCCGAACAAGCTGCTTCCTGTCATCTGCCTATGATACTGAATGAGTGAGGTTTGTCGCATGCGTGTAGAAGTAAATCATGGGTCATTGATGGCTTGAAAGAAGAAACATTCGGTCATATTTATAATAGTATAGCTATTATAAATAAGTAAATGACTATTACTTTTACGTCACTGAAATCTTTGTGCAACCCTAATGAAGTGATACAATGGAATGGTTAATGGATGTACCTGTGCTGTACTCTTTTGTATTTTTCGCGGTTGTTATGGCCGTAAACATATGGTTCGGCGTGCGTCACCCACAGGTGGAGCAGGAAATGAAAAAATCTTTTGAGGAGGCGCAAGAGCACCTTTACATCGATTGAGGGCAGCGCATACAATGAACCTAATGGGTTAGGGGCGTCGTTCCGCTCATTTGTTATCAGGAAGCCTGATCATCAGCCTCAGTTTCTCTTTGCGGTTGTGTCATTTCCTTCAATAGCGCTGTCTGCTTCCAGTCCATGTGCACAATCGGCACGGAATAAAGAGTAAGTAGATTTTCAGGGTAGAGGCGTCGGAGTTCCTTATCAATGAGTTCAAACAGGTTGGCCCGGGTTTTACCCACCAGCAGCCAGCGTTTTTTATTTACAATTGTACTATCCGTAGACAAGGTCCGCTGGTTCACCGATCGAATGATGCCATCGACCAGGAGCTTTTCCAGGAGCAGCAGGTCACTTATTTCTTCGGCCATCGCTTTTTTTGCGGTAATGATGTGGACGAGAATCATGGGTTTATCTGATTGATATCCAGGAAGGGTACGCCAGATTCGAACAAGATTTCCATCTTATTTTTCTGAAATTTTACCAAATTTTCCAGGTACTTAATTTGGGAAGTGATGTACTTATCCTGTTGTATATTCAATTTGAAGAGATCACTCTCACCGGTGGACACATTCAAGAGCTCAGCTTGCAGTAGTCGGTTGTAATTGGCGGCGATTGATTCATACTGGATGGCCAGATTGCCCGATGTTTCTATTTCTGCGTATTTGCTTAGGATTTGGTTTTGAATATTCAGGGTAGCCCGGTTAATTGCGTAGGTATTGTCCAGAATTTTTACCTGTGTTTTTTGCAGTTTACCCCGTGCTTTTCTTAATAGGAGAGGAAACGAAAAATCCAAACCAAATTTATAGTTTTCGGAGGGGTCAGGGCTTACAAACTCTCCACCGGGCGTCAAAGGCGTGTTTATAAAAGAATAACTGAGGTCTACCTGTGGCTTGAACATTTCCCGGTTCCAGCGCTGTTCAAACTCCAGTTGCTGTTGCTTACCTTCCAATTTTAGGATGTCGGGGTGGTTGGCGGTGGCCCATTGGATGAGTTGTGCCAGCTGGTCAGAAGAAGGGATGAAGGCGAAGGAGGCGAGGGTGTCTGGCGTGGTGGTTCTACGCAGTTCCAGCGGTACTCCCTCTGCGGTCCATAAATAGGTGGCCAGTTGCAGGCGTGCATTTTCCAGGTTAAATTTTACTTTTTCAAAATCAGCTTGTCGTGTTTGTAAGGTGATTTTCGCCTGAATGGTGTCTACCATGGCCGCCTCTCCGTAGTTGTAATCGATGAGAATGCGACGGAAGAGTTCATCAGCGATGTCTATGCTGCGTGCCAGCAGCAAATATTCCCGGTAGCTCAGGTACCAGTTCCAATAATCTTTGAAAGCTGAAATGAGTATTTTATTTAGCAGTTTGATTCTTTCTGCTTCCGCAATGCCCTGGTAGGCCTCTGCCTGACGCAGGGCCAGGCGCCTGAGGTCCATGAACAACCCCTGACCTACGGGGAGGGAGACGCCCAAGTTTACCTGCTCAAAACCATCTTCCTCGGGAATGCTGTTTTGGGGATTTAAAAAAACACCTTCGTTGCGGTCTACAGATATTTTTGGATCTATCGGAAACCATGTGGGCACCTTCAGGGTGGCATTGAAGAGGTCGTAATATTCTTTATCCTTAAAATTTTTTGTTTGGTAGTCGATCTCCACTTTGGGATCGAAATTGCCTCGTGCTTCCCGTATCATGGCGGTGGCCCCATCTGTTACCAGGTTGGCTTGTTTCACCACCGGGTGGTTGTCCAGCACGATGTCCATAAAGGCCTGCAAGGGGAGCACTTGTGCGCTATCTGCCGGCAGGCTGTCTGTTTGGGAGTTTGGCAACCCATCCATTACCTGACATTGGAGGGAAAAAACAGTCAGGCCCAGGAATAAGGTAACCCACCCGTTCATTTCTTGTCTTTGCTTTGGGCTTGGCCTTCAGATTTAGTCACCACCTGATCTGAAACGCCGCCTGGTTCGGTGTATAAACTGGGAGGGAAGCCATTGAGTTGTCGCCAGATTTCATACCAGACCCGTACATTTTCCAGCATCACCCAGCCTTTCACACCGGACCCTAACCGCAACTGTTCCGGCCATGGGTCATCGCCCGGGTCTGGCGTTACAAGGATACGGAACTGGTTGGTGCCATTATTCACCCGATCGATCACCTGTACAATGCCTCCGAAAGTCCCCACCGATACGCTGGGCCAGCCTGAAAATTGTAATGCCGGCCAACCATCGAATTGCACCCGTACTTTCCTGCCTCTTTCAATGAGGGGCACATCCATGGCTTGCACGTACATCTCCACTGCGAGGTCGGGCTTTGAAGGCTGTATGGTAGCCACCGCTTCACCTTCTTTGATGTTCTCGCCGATACCTGCTTTTAAAGCTTTTACCACATAGCCATTTTGTGGGGCCACGAGTGCATACTGGTTCCGGCGGATCTGTACGTTGCTGTAGTCATTGATCAGCTTAGACAGCTCACCCGTTGCCTCCTGCAAAATGGAGGTGGTTTTACTGATTTTTTCAGAGTAGTCTGCCTGAATGCCGTAAAGATCCGTTTTTACGATGGACAGGTCTGCCTGGCTTTGCAGGTATTTGTTTTCCTGCTCTACCAGTTTTGCGCGCGTCATGTTGAATTTATTTTCGAGTTCCTGGTATTTGGTCAGAGCAATGTTGCCCGACTCGTAGCGGATCTTGTTTCTGCTAAAAATATTTTCTGCGTTGGCATAGTTGATTTTTTCCGCTTCCAGGGCAATGCTGTCGCTTTGCACCTTCAAACTGGTTTGACGGATCTTGTTTCGTGCTTGTGCCATCTTCGCGGCCAGTCCATCCCGCAAGGCACCTATTTGATTTTCATAAGCCTGTATGCCCTGTTGCTTGGCGGTGATTTGTTCTTTCATACGCACTAAAATTTGTGGATCAAAGAACTTGTCTTTCGTTTCAGCGAGCTGGACGATGGTGTCGCCAGCCAACACAAACTGGCCCTCACTTACATTCCATTTTTCTATTCTCCCTGGAATAATGGATTGCAGGGTTTGGGGCCGATTGGAGGGATCTAACGCCGTCAATTTTCCACCACCGCGAATGTTTTGCTGCCAGGGCATGAACATGGCGGCAATGGCAATGACACTGAGTACCATGAATACCCTGGCCAACTGGATACTCAGGTGGGGTGTTTTTAAAATTTTTAATGAATACAGCTGCTTATCTGCAAACTGGTCATCAATGTTATCTTGCGAAATATTCAGCATGACTGATCAGTTGAGATTGGCTACGACTTCTTCATTTAATAAAACTTCCTGTACATTTCCTTCCACCAGAACGGCCCCATCCTTCAGGTAGATGATCCTGTCGCAGGCCGCCATGATCATGGGATCATTGGACACTACAACGAGCGTCCATGTTTGATGCTTGTCCGTCAACAGCTGAATCAATTCCAGACGCTCCTGCTTCGGGAAATTATTAAAAAAATCATTTAAAATTAGCAGGTTGGGTTTTTTTGCCAGACACCGCGCCAGAATTATTTTTTGAACCAACGTTTCTGAAAATCCTTTACCTGCACTGACCATCCGTGTATGTAATCCGTTCGGCATGGCATTGATGTGGTCCAATATATTCACTTCGTTCAGGGCTTCTATGGCGTCGCCCTCATCCAGATAGGGCTTTCCTACCAGCACATTGTCTAGCACTGTACCTTCAAAAATATCTTCTGAGGAAACGTTCTTACCAATGCGGTCGCGCAGATATACGCGGTCTATGTCTCGCAAGGAATATTTGTTGTAAGTAACCGACCCTTCATACGTGGTGAACATACCGGCCATGGCGTTGATGAGTGTAGTCTTACCTGAACCACCCACACCGCTAATGCATACGTGTTCACCCGGGTTAATGTTTAGGTTGACGTCTTTTATGGAGGGCTCCTTACTGAAAGGGTACGTATAGCGCAAATTTTGGATCTCAATTCCAAAGCCCTGGTCTTTTTCTACCTTCACATCAATGCCGCCTGTTTGATCCAGAGGCAGGTCGGTCACGTGGGCAATTTTATCTACGGCCGTGAGCATGTCGTAAACCACATCCATGTACATGATGATTTTTTCCACCGAGTTCAGGATAAGAATAATGATCACCTCAGATGCCACAAACTGTCCCAGTGTAATCTCCCGCTGCACCACCAGAATGGTACCAATGATCAGTAGGCCCGCAGTTACCACTGCCTTGAAAAACAGTACGTAGGAATACTGGGTAATGAGAATACGAAAATGTTTCTTTCGATTTTTAAGGTAGTTGTTCACATACCGGTCGGTTCGCTTCATGGGCAAATCTGTGGTGCCGGAAAGCTTGAAGCTGTACAGGGCCCGGGCCAGTTCTTCCAGCCAGTACACAGCCTTGTACTTGTATTTAGATTCTTCGATTGACGTCTGCAGACCTTTAGGCCCGGTGAAATAGAAAATCATGAACAACATGAATATCAGCGCCAGTCCAAAAAAGATGAAAAAGGGGTGGTAAAACGAAAGCAGCAGCAACCCGAAGAGAATCTGTATGATACCGGTAGAGAGGTCGATCAGCAACTTGGGCAAACCCTTCTGCAGGGTCAGTACATCAAAAAAGCGGTTCATGAGTTCCGGGAAGTGGAGATTGAGTACCGCCTCCATTCGGATGCGCGGTACGCGGTACGCAAATTCGAAGGCCGCCTTCACAAAGATTCTTCGTTGCAGATACTCCACAATGGTTATTTGAAGTACCTGCAAAACCCCTGAGCCCAAAACGGCCAAAATGATAATGCCGATAAGAAAATACACTGAGCTAAAAAACACACCTCCAGAAATGAGCTCGATGGCTGCCTGAATGCCCAAGGGTAGAATGAGGCTCGTAACACCGATGATGATTGCGTAGACATAGACATAGAAAATGTCTTTTCTTTCTGCAGCTAAAAGATGGAAGAGGCGCTGCACCGGTGTTCTGCGCTTGTCTTCTTCTGTGGTCCCCGTCAGACTGCCAGCCACGCTCTCGTTTGCGAAAACGGCCAGGAAGATCAGTTCTCCTTGCTTGTTTTTGACCATTTCATCTTCGTGAAAAGCGGCAAAATCTGCGATTTCCATAGAACCGTCCGGATACAATAGATTGATTTCCTTTCGGTGTTTCTTATTGGTGTGGATCATGGCCGGCACGATCTTGCCCTCGTGACGCAGCAGGATCACCATGGGCGCATCAAAATGATGGATGAAGGTGTCGAAGTCGGCGCGTTTGACTTCTTTTTTCACATAAAAAATACCCGTGCCGTTACCCAGTTCCGAAAGATCCCGGATAAACTCCTGTACATCATCCATGGTGTAATGCCGCAAGAGATCATCCACTTCGCGCAGTACTTTACTATCCAGGTCCAGATCCAGCCAGGTGGCGCTCTGATGTAAAATTTGGAGAATATCCTTGTTGGATAAAGTGTCTGTTGAGGGGTTCATTCAGTTAATGATTTTTTCCATTAAGTCATCAAGAAAATCGTATACCTGGGCGTCCAAGGGTCGGCCGTTTCGATCTATTTCTGTGAGGGAAGGGAGATGTTGTGCAAAATAAACCTGCTGGTGTGCGGCTTCCAGAAGCGTGCTGGAAATGGCATGTGGGTACTTGTAGTCAGGCCTTACCTGCTGAATGACCAACGCAATCCGGTGACACAAATCTTTGTAACCCCTGAATAGGCCCTCGTTGTTGATCTCGTCTACCTTCTTGGTAAGGTAGGTTTTGTCTGCCTCTATCATCACCACCGACCTAAGTTTTTTGATATCGATGCTGGCATTCTCCTGCAGGTTTTTTAACTCGTCGCCCGAGGTCAGGATTTTAAGTATTTCTTTAAGCATCTTTTTTGGGTCATTCTCAAAATGTACCCGAATTTCAATCAAATATTCCATCCATCTCCAATACAGGGTGGATAGGTAGAGCAATAGTTTGAGTTTATTTTCAAAATAGCGGTAAATGGAGGCCTCGGTGGAGGAAATGCGTTGGGCCAGTTTCTTAAAGGTAAACTCTTCGAAACCCAGCTCGTCGAAAAGGTCTACACTTTGAGCGATGATTTTTTTTCCCAAAACACTGGAGTTGGGGTCTTTCAGGTAATACTTGTCCGGAATGAGCAGTTGAACAGTAGACATGCAGCATGCAGTTTATTACTAACAAAACTAGTAGTAATGCTTTGACTTACGTGTGTATAATTCAAAAGGTTGGAGGCACAGCGATTAATGTTTGGGCGACAAAGTTTTAACTTTAAGACATGAGACATTTTCTGACCCTCTTATTTTCTGCCTTCCTGGTATTGGCTCAGGCACAAACCGACCACCCAACTTTGTCGCGCATTTTTTCATCTATCGACTCGCTGGAGGAGAAGCTAGTCAACCCGATACAGCAGGGAAAACATCCGGAAACATTTACCTGGCTTACGGTTGATCAACTGAAGCAGCGCAACCATTCCTTTCGACGATGGCTGGACCAGATGAATGCCATACCTCTTGAATCTTTGACCCGTAGCGACCAAATCAGCCGGACGGTGATGGAGTTGAAATTACGCGACGCGCTGACCGAGGAGGAATACCAAACCTACCTGATGCCATACAACGCGGAGGGGGGCTTTTTCAATCGGGCTACCTTCTTCCTGCCGCGATTACCCTTCGAAGATGCAGCGGACTACCGTGCCTACTTAAAATGGCTGCCCAGTTATGTGGATTATTTGAAAGCCCATCAGAAAAGATTGCAGATGGGCATGGAGGCGGGCATTACCGGTCCGCAGGTGGTGGTGCGCAATCTGATTCAACTGATGACCCCTTATTTATCAGCGGAATGGAGAAAACATCCTTTTGGGACACCCTTCAATGATAGACCTGAGGCAATAGTCGCCACGGAGTGGGCGTCGTTGTTGGTGGAGGGAGAGGCAATTGTTGCTCAACAGTTGTTGCCGGCTTATCAAGCATTGGCCCAGTTTATAGAATCCGACTACCTGCCGGCTTGTCCGGAAAAGGTAGGCATCTCGGAAATTCCTGAGGGTAAGGAATATTATGCCAACCGGGTACGGCATTACACCACACTGAACATTTCTCCGGACTCTGTATTTAATCTTGGCCTTTCGGAAGTGGCACGCATTGATCAGCAGATGCGGGTCGTGATGGGGGAGGTGGGCTTCACGGGTTCTTTTGATGAATTTCTTACTTTTCTTCGCACCGACCCGCAATTTTATGCCAAAACTGGGCCGGAACTCCTCCGTCGGGCGGCCTGGCTCAGTAAAAAGGCGGAGGCCCAATTGCCCCGTTATTTTCGTCGGCTCTACTCCCTGCCTTTCACAGTAGCGCCAGTTCCAGCGGCCATTGCGCCCACGTATACCGCCGGTCGGTATGTTGGTGGAAGTTGGGAAGCGCAGCGTCCGGGTACTTATTGGGTCAACACTTACGATTTACCGAGCCGTACCCTTTACACACTGCCGGCGCTGACTTTGCATGAGTCCGTACCTGGCCATCACCTGCAAAATGCGCTGGCGGCGGAGTCTGACCTGGAAGTTCCTGCTTTTCGCAAATCTTATTACATTTCGGCTTTTGGGGAAGGTTGGGGGCTCTACACCGAGTTTTTGGGTGAAGAAATGGGCATGTACGAAACACCCTACGAACTATTCGGACGCTATACCTATGAGATGTGGCGGGCTTGCAGGCTGGTGGTAGATGTGGGCATTCACGCCAAAGAATGGACACGTCAGGAGGCGGTGAATTTCATGGCCGAACACACGGCCCTGTCCATGCGAGAAATAAACTCTGAAATTGACCGGTACATTGGTTGGCCCGGTCAGGCGCTAAGCTACAAGGTAGGAGAGATCACCATCAAGCGCCTGCGAAAGCAGGCGGAAGATGCCTTGGGAGACCGCTTCGATATTCGGGAATTTCATTATCATTTATTGAAAAATGGATCGGTACCATTGCCCGAACTGGTCCAGGAAATTGAAAAATACGTTTTTGAGTTGTCGACCAAAGACCAGTCGATTGTCCCGCGATAACGATCGTCACCACTGGCTTTTAATACTGGCAGTGGATAAATCAAACACCCGCAAGTTTGCTGGCGGGTGTTTGGTTCAGGGTTTATGTTTTTCCGGACGATCTACCAAATTTTCACACGTTCGGCTTCCGGCTTCCACAACTCATCACCTTCTTTCAGGTCAAAAGCTGCATAGAAGGTTTCCAGGTTTTCCAGCGGACCCACCGCGCGGAAGGGTCCAGGGCTGTGGGGATCCGTCTGAACCTGGGTGCGTAGGGCCTCATCCTTGTATTTGGTACGCCAGATGGTGGCCCAGGAAAGGAAAAATCGCTGCTCAGGTGTAAATCCATCAATCAATCCGGGGTTGCCATTTTCTTTCAGGTGGATTTTCAAGGCATCATAGGCTGCATTCACACCGCCCAGGTCACCGATGTTTTCACCCAAGGTAAGCTTACCTTGCACATTGAGGCTGTCAGCCACCTGGTAGGCATCGTACTGTGCCACCAGTCGGGCCGTTCTGGCTTCAAAGTTCTGTTTGTCTTCTTCGGTCCACCAATTTTTCAAGTTTCCTTCCGCGTCGAAGCGGCTGCCCTGATCGTCGAAGCAATGCGATATTTCATGTCCGATGACGGCGCCAATGCCCCCGTAATTTACCGCAGCGTCAGCGGTGTAGTTGTAAAATGGGGGCTGCAAAATGGCCGCAGGAAATACAATTTCGTTATTCAGTGGATTGGCGTAGGCATTGACCGTCTGTGGCGACATGCCCCAACGGCTTTTGTCTACCGGCTCGCCAACTTCCCTTATATTTTCATCAAATTCCCATTTACGTGCATTTTCCACGTTGCCATAAAAGCTGTACAGCTCACCGGTATTTTGCACTTCCACGATGTCGGGCGCCTCATCCACGGCGCAGATCCCGGTAGCCGTACTGCCGTCGGTCAGCGTGACGATGCCGCCGAGCAGCGATTTGCGCAGTATGGTGATGAAATTGGACGACAGGCCGAAGCAGCCGCCGGCAAGGGGCGCCTCGGTAATGATCTCTCCTTCTTCTACGAGCAGCTCGCCCGTAAAACTCAGCCCCCAGACGCGACCCACGCCCGGCTCGGTGGGGTCGAAATCAAAACTGTCGCCGTCGACGATGGTCAGCAGGCGGTTCGCTTCATCGGTGATCAGGTAGCGGAAGCCGGTTGCAGGAGCTTCGGGCGCGACGAACTCGAACAGGTCGGGCTGCCCGTCGCCGACGTTGGCGATGCCCTCCGTACTGCCGTCGGCCAGGCTGACGGGTCCGGCGAGCACATCCTCGACCGTGA
>CAYOEV010000038.1:0-15467 GCA_964403075.1 uncultured Roseivirgaceae bacterium
CCCGGGCTTGGGCACGCCAGTAGATGGATAGGCGAGTATTTTGCCTTGACTTTTTTGCGTCGTTTTTATGTCATGACAAGCATGACAGTCCCGCCCAGGCCTGAGGGCTTCTACTCTGGTACTCAGGTCCTAAATTACCTTAAGCGGCTCACTCTTTCTCTCTACTGTACTCACCTCATGATACGCATAAAAGGGTTGTATTTCCTTGGAGAACATTTGTCAAGAGAATTATTTGATTACAGAAAATGAAATTATACTCTCCAAGACTATGAAATTTTTCTGACCTGATCCAAAACAGCATCCTTAGGAAGGATTAAGTCAGTAGAAAAGGAAATAATTACAGTTGTTCCTATCATTTCCTGACTTTCTACCAGGACCTCCCCTCCATACTTGCCAACTATTGTTTTTACATGAAACAGTCCTAACCCTTCTCCTTTTCCAGGATCTTTGGTGGTAAAAAACGGATCAAAAATACTGGAAAGATACTTTTCTGGTATGCCTGCACCATTATCCTTTACGATGATACTGTATGAATTTCTATCATACTTGTCGTGAATCGAAATCTGACCATCGACCTCTGAAATCACTGCATCTATTGCGTTACTAATCACATGGAAAAAAACTTTTCGCAGTTCGTATGGTATCGCTATAATAGAAACCTCCTCTAAATCTATAATAATTGACAGTTTTGTCATCGCCGTTTGTGTATTCAAAACACTTTCAAAAATATCTTTAAGATTGACCACCTCCCGTTGCGCCTGCTTCTCTGCATGAGTAATTTCTGACAATGTATCAATGATACGAGTTGTCCTTTGAACACTTGATTCTATAATATTAAAATACGTTTCTACCTGGACCCGGTCCAGATTTTCTCTTTTCTTATCCAGTACCAGTCTAAGACAAGAAACACCGCCTTTTATAAAATTTAATGGGTTGTTTATTTCATGCGCCATACCGGCTACCAGGGTTCCTATTGATACCATTTTTTCTGATTCAATCAATTTTTGCTGGGTCCGTTTTAAATTCAGTAAGGCAGCGCTCAGTTCATTATTCTTTTTTCTAATTTCCTCATTAGCCCCTTTAAGGCGTCTGGACCTCTCAATAATTACTTTTCTCTGTTCTTTAATCTTATTTAACTCAAGAATTAACCTCTTTTGAAAGCTTGAAAATTGATATGTTAGCCTTCTTAGGTATACATAAATTGCATAAATGATTGGAAGCAGAAACAGGATCATAATGCCAGCTCTCATCGTCAGCTTTTTCATTGCATTGCGTATAAAAGGATCAAATCGGGTATCTGCCTGAATCAAGCCCACCAGCTTATTATTTGAATTACGTATTGGAGCAACAGCTGACAGCCAGCGGCCATTTTCACTTTCGTAATCGTCAAAAATACAAACGGACGATTCAATTTCATTTAAATCTTTGGGATACTTGATGTACTTATGTCTGAAATAAGGTTTTTGAGAAGAGGTAATAATAAATTCATATTCTTTAGCCAAAGAATCATAAACCATTGTATAAATATCACTTGTCAAATTATTAGATGATTTAATAACAAAAAGTTGATCCCGCAACTCCTGATAAATTTTATCCTGTCCATTAAGTTTTATTTCATCTCTGGTTCGGTATTGACGAGAGAGTTTTTCATGTAAATCCCCATCAATAATAACAGAGGTAGTAGACACGACCGTTTTTAGTTTCTCCAACTCAACTTTTTTAAAAGCAACGACTCTATGGTGATAGTCCATGACGAGAAATAGCAACGTAAGGCCAATAATTGAAGACAGGGCAATGGGCAAGACATCTTTTATGTTAGGCTCTTTTCCTGTAAGCTTAAATAAATGAATCCAAAAATAGTTTTTGGTACTTTTCATACTTCTTGCAACGATACAATATGTGTACCGACCTATTAATTCCTGATTACTAGCTCTTTATGTCTTGCAGATACCATATAATCCGGTAAATAATTGAGGAAGAAGCAAAAAAATAGGGGAGGCTTACACTGAATCTAAATCTTGCGGGATTATAAATCCTACGATCATACTTCCAGTTTGCAAAACCGGAAGAGCGAAAAAATCACCTACCTATACATAGAAACCAAAACTACTTGTCTGCTCACCACTTATGATAAAGGTGAAAAAGCAGACCTTAAACTGTGTGAACTCAAACAAATAATAGAAGGCCTGAACTTGGATTGATCTAAAAACCCTCGTATCCAGAGGCTTTCTACAAGTATCAATTCAATCTTACCTCTTTAATGAGACTATCTCCCTCGAACTCTATCTTCCAAACTACTGGATTATAGTTTGGTGGCAATTGAAGAATATTATTTTCATCATCTACAACAAATTCGTATAAAAAAGGGGAAACATCTTTTTCAAGGTTACTCAAATACACACTGTCAAACAAAATGTGACGTTCCAATCCTGTGTAAAAAAGAACTGGGACTTTTCTCAACATGGTATCATGGTTTGGAGGTGATTTTTTAATATCCTCTGACAGAACAGAATAAATAATGAACGTTGAAGTGTTATCATAATTTCCGAAATCAGCCATAATCACCCCTTTACCTTTTTCTGACAAATTCTCAAGCCAATAATTATTTAAGCTCTCGCTTAAACCCGGTTTTTTAATTCCAGCCATAGTATTAAAATGCTCAAAGGAGCATTCATTTATTGATTTCTTTTCACATGAGAACATCATGAATCCAATTAACAAAACGGCAAACTTTCTCATTTTCCAAATAGTGATTTAGTCCCATTATAAAATTCTTAACGAGTACCAAAGAATGTGCAATTCAAATATTAAAAAGCCATTTGTCCTCATAATATAAATTGGCATCTCTATCTTACAAGCAAGGGGTCATAGGTTCGAGTCCTATTGGGCCCACTACGCGATAATCAAGCACTTACAATCATTTGTAAGTGCTTTTTTTATGACTGGCAGAGCGTTTTGCAAACATTTGGCCAATTTTCAATGCCCAAACCTTCACGTTGGCCTTACTCAATTCGCCGCATGGAAAGCAGGATGGCCACGCAAGGCACCCGGGCTTGGGCACGCCAGTAGATGGATAGGCGAGTATTTTGCCTTGACTTTTTAGCGTCGTTTTTATGTCAAGACAAAAGTGAAGGGCTTGTCCGGCCTGAGGGCTAATACTTTGCCCCCTTGCACAGCCTAGCGACGATTGAAAACAGTGGCTGACGAAGCATCCTTAGTAAATGCGTGGATTAACAGAAACTATATTACATCTACTCTATATCTGTTCTAAGGATCGTCACCTTGACGTTAGCTGCCTCTCCGTATTCAAAAGTTTTGAATTTGTACTCCCGCCTCTGGCCTGGACGTAAATATTCATAAACGATATGCTGGTCCGATCCGATTATAGTACCCGTTTTGGTGATAAAATCAATATTGATAACGTAGTCACTGTAGGTAGCTGCTTTGGCATTATTTGTAACTACACCACTTACTACGATTTGATTGATCATGTTCTTCCAGCTGTCTTCTGATACCTCTAAAAATTCGTAAGGCCTCTGTTTCTCATATTGCTCCACAATACGCAAGGCATCCAGATAGCTGGGGTTACAAGCCGTCATGCCAACTACAGAGAGGACAAATAGTAGGTTTTTCATTGATTCTCGAATAATTGTTGTCTACTCAGCAAGATAACGTACATCCGTATTATGGGTGACAAATAGCACCCAATGACGCCATCACACTGTGCCAAGGATTCAATATCGCTCGAAAATTTCAACCCAACGCTAAACTTTTGTCCCGATTGTTTTGCGGACATTGATCAACTTGGTCATTCTAACTTAAACTGTTTCAACGGTCCGATGGTCGGAGCGTACCACAGTCCTTTTCAGGCGCACCATCTGTATACATTCCTGTGTATCACTTAAGAATCTCTAACGAATCTGGCCTCATGACACCGAGATGATAATCTAAAAAGTCAAAAACAAAGTCCACATTACTTTTTCGATAAAAGGGCATGTTGCCATGCCCGGCGCCCTCAAGTATCCGAAGTGTTACTTTTTCTTGTCCCAATGTAGACACCAGCTTATGGTAAAATCGCTCAGATTGCTGCACGGGCACGATGGGATCCTCGTCACCATGCTCAATCAAAAACACAGGATCGTCCGAGGTGACATAATTCTCTGGATTAGCCAGAGCTACCAGATCGGGAACTTCTGTAATGCGTCTGCCTAAAAGTACACTTTCCGGACTCCTGGGCTCATTGTGAAAGGGCTCCCCATCTCCGTTAGCCATCAACTGCGCATCCATCTCCAGAAAATCTGTGGGCCCGTACCAATCTACCACCACATGTATGCGGCTGTCATGGTCCGGGTTTCCTAAGGACAGATCATCCAGCAACACCTCATCGCTGGCAACGCCTGCCAATGACGCCAGATGCCCTCCGGCCGAATCTCCCCAAATAGCTATCCGTGCAGTATCCAATTTATAATCATCCGCATGGGCTTTTACCCAACGAATGGACGCTTTGATGTCCATGATGTTGGCCGGAAAAAGTGCTTCATGACTTAACCGATAATTGACTCCCACAATGGCATAGCCCCTCTCCAATCCTTTCAGTGGTGGCTTCACCTCACCATCTCTTTTATCGCCTCCACTGAACGACCCGCCATGAACGAATATCACGACCGGATAAGGTCCTTCCATAGCATCCGGGAGGAAAATATCCAGCTTTTGAGATGCCGATAAAGTGGCATAGGGAATGTCAAGGAACTTCCTTTCAATATGGGAAACATCATATAAATGCGCCTTCGTTCTTTGCATTTCTGATTCGATGGATCTGGCATTTTTAGGAATTTTGGTAGATTTTGTACCACACCCTACCCAGAGCGCGCACGAAATGGCACAGATTAAAAATGTTTTCATTCATTGTACTTTGCTGTTGGATAAAGTTAGACCAGCCTCATTTGATAACGGGCGACTTCATTGTATTTCACCTGGGCCGAGTTGATAAATAACAGATAACTTTTATCTGCTTCCTCTTTTCTGTACCCAGCACTTGATGCGCCGGTCGATCATCATCTTAGAGGACCGTTCAACTGCATTAAAACTGCAAGGTAAGTTGTGGATTTGCTTCGGTAGTTACTTCCCTAAAATTTGATAGACCCATGCCGACCAACCGGATGCCTTCCGGTCGCAAGATTTCCTGCGTAACCAGATCGTTCACCACCTGCTGTACCGAATCAAATGTGTGCACTGGCTCCTCCAGCGTTTGACTCCTGGTTACTTGTTGAAAATCGGTATATTTCAATTTAAGCGTGACCGTAAAACCCCTTTTCCCACTTTCCAGATACCTCGACCATACTTTCTCAAGCACAGGTTGTAATGCCTCCAATACTGCTGCTCTCTTTACGATATTATCATCCAAAGTTCTTTCCGCACTAATGGACTTCACCTCCCGGTGGGGCTGAACGGCCCTATGGTCCACCCCTCGAACAATGTCATAGAAATACTGACCACTTTTCCCGAAACGTCGTTTCAAATCTTCAAGCGATTTTTCTTTGAGATCCTTGCCAGTAAAGATGCCTGCCCTCACGAGTTTTTCGGCTGTCACCCGACCAATACCGTGGAAATCGCGAACAGGCAATCGTTCAAGAAAATCGAGCGCCTCTTCCGGAAGTATCACATACAAACCATCCGGTTTGTCGGCGTCAGAAGCTGTCTTGGCCAAAAACTTATTGTAAGAAATGCCGGCAGAGGCGATGAGTCCGGTTTCTACACGGATTCGCCGTTTGATTTCCTGCGCAATGAAAGTCGCAGACGATGAGCCTGTTTTATTTTTCGTCACGTCCAGATAGGCCTCATCCAAAGACAACGGCTCAACTAAATGGGTATAATCATAAAAAATGTCCCTGATTTGGTGAGATAGCTCCTTGTACCGTTCGAAGCGGGGTTTTACAAATATAAGATTCTGACATCTGCGGGCAGCGATGACAGACGGCATGGCCGAATGGACACCAAATTTCCTGGCTTCATAGCTGGCTGCCGCAACCACCCCCCTTTCTCCATTACCACCTACTGCCACAGGTCGACCCTTCAACTCCGGGTGGTCCATCTGCTCTACAGAGGCGTAAAATGCATCCATGTCAATATGAATGATTTTCGTTATCACAACGAACACATTAAAACATTTCCAAGATAATGGGTGCTCATCCGCCGGGGAAGTGGCCGCCGGCTGTTCATTACCGCTTGAGCGAAATAATCAGGACTTCGCATTCCCTCACACCGGACAGGCAATGCGTGCTCAGCGAAGAATAATACCCCAAATAAATTGGTTAAGGCCCTATATTCTCATAGACCACAAAAGGTCGATCAGTGGCAATCCGATCTACGCCTATACGCATCCAATCCGTGTATAACCCGTCGCCCTGGGTAGCCGCTTTACGGTCCAGGTTTCCGATGGTCCCCAATGTTACTATGGCACCAAAATCGTGTATGAGTGAATAAAGCGATTCATCGCGGAGTGTCTGGCCAGTAAATGCCGCCAACTGATTGCCTGAAATACCGATGGCCCGTATGCGCTCCAGTTCTTCCGGATTCCTGATGGCCACCGACAGGTGCGCCTCCGGCTCCAACTCGTATAACTGACGCGCAGCATCTGCAGAATAGGTGATGAACTCCACTCGATCCAGAACCCCTTTGAAACGAACCAGTTCCAAAGTCGGATCGAACAACGACCGGCTTTTGATATCCAAACTTAAAAATGCATCACTACCCGGTAGCCAGTCGAACACTGCAGCCAACGTAGGGATGTGGAATTTCGTCAGATCTCCATTTTCGTCCACAAGCATCAATTGCTCTAAGGTCAAATCGTTTGTTTGGTCCACGGGACCCGAACCGGTGGTGGTGCGGTCAAGCGTTTCGTCATGAAGTAAAATCAACGTGCCTTCTCCAGAAGCGCGTACATCCACTTCCAGCAGAACATGCGGTATTTCCAGACTGGTGCGTTGCAAAGTCTCGAGCGCATTTTCGGGATACCCCGGTACAGGCCCACCACGATGCGCACTTATGGCAGTGTCTCTAATGGTTTTTTCTTTTCCCGCTTCAGTGAGGTTGCAGGCAAAGAGCACCAGACCCATCACCAGTACCGAATAATGAAAAATCTTCATATCACGTCTTTTTAAATCCAAGCGCGCGGATCGATAATGCGCGCGGTGAAACTTTTATATCGAAAGGCGGTTTGCCCAGGTATTCCCCGTCGATGTGTGCCTCCACGAGTGGTTGTTCTAATATACAAAGCGATTCGGTATCGAACAGGGTGACCTCTTTCAAATGTGCATGCGTGCCTTTAGATAAACGACCCACATTCAGAAATCTTCTTACCGGTCCGATGCGGCCGATCTGACAAATGGCCAGTTTTCCACTGTCCAGCCGACCCTGCGGGGTAAGCCTGAAGCCTCCTCCAAAAGTAGTCCCCTTGGCCACCGTCAATAGCAATAGCTTCTTCACGTGCGTCTGACCTGCCTGCTGGTAGGTCAAATCGCGCTCTCGATAAGTACTCAATATGCGTAGCACATGGTAATAATACTTGGCATGTCCGCTTAAAACCGGTACGTACGTCTGCAACATATCGGCTACAATCTGCCCATCGAAGCCCACTCCAATGCCATTGAGAAATTTACGTCCGTTACAGACACCGAGATCTACAAGCAGTCTTTGATCGGCTTCAATCATGTCCAATATTTTATCCGGATTTTTGGGCAGGTCCAAATTTTTGACATAATCATTCCCCGTGCCAGTTGGAACAATACTTAGCGGCACCGGAGTCGTCATTCCATTGATGGTATGGTGCAGGGTTCCGTCACCACCGATCACCAAAATATCTGAATGTTGGTGCTGTTTTTCCCTCACCAATGTGGCAATGGGATGGTCAGCAGCGGTCTCATGCCAATCGTATGACCAATCCCTGACCAACAGTTCCGCCTGAAGCATGGCGGCCTGACGCCGATAATTTTTGGCAGATCCGGCAGCAGGATTGGCAATGACCAGCAAATGAGGCTTTGTCAAAACGGGAGATGGTCAAGATCCACATTGCCGCCGGTGAGTATGATACCCACCTGGCGTCCGTTCAATAGCTTCTGGTATTTGATGGCTGCTGCCAAGGGCACCGCGCAGGACGGCTCAATCAGAATCTTCATACGCTCCCATATCAGCCGCATGGCTGCGATCATTTCTTTCTCTGACACCTCCCACACGCCCTTGGCGTGTTGCAACAAGATGGGAAAAGTCAAATCGCCAACGTTCGTGCGCAAACCATCTGCCAGTGAAGGTTTTTTGTCAGTGACCAATCGTTCACCGGCACGAAACGATTGCGCAGTGTCATTGAGATTTTCTGGTTCTGCCAACCACAAAGCGGTTTCCGGTTGCCAGTATTTGAGTGAAAGCGCGGCTCCCGCAGCGAGCCCACCTCCGCCTACCGGGGTTATCAATACGTCCAGCCCTTTTACCTGTTTGATGAACTCCTTACTTGCAGTAGCCTGACCGGCTATGACCTGGTAATCATTAAAAGGATGAACAAACAAAGCGCCGGTTTCCAACCGGATTTTCTCACTCATTTCCGCCCGCGCCTGGTCATTGGGCGCACAAGTAATTAACTCTGCACCATAATTTTTTACTGCTTCCATCTTGGGACGCGCAGAATTTTCAGGCATCACAATGTAGGCTTTGGCGCCATACAACTGCGCCGCGTGTGCCACGGCCTGACCGTGATTGCCCGAACTGTGCGTCACAAAACCTCTGGCACCTTTCGCGGAGTCAGTAGAAAAAATATGATTGGCAGCTCCCCGCATTTTAAAGGCACCTATCTTCTGAAAATTTTCACATTTAAAAAAAAGCTGAGCACCCACCAACTTATCGAGAGAGGCACAGGTCAAAACAGGCGTTTCATGGATGTACGGCTCAATCCGCTGATGTGCCTGCTCGATGTCTACCCTGCTCGGTACCATAATCAAAATCTACAATCCCTTCTAATGTGCTTCTAACCAGTCTTTGCCAATGCCAGTGCCCACTTCCATGGGTACCGACAGCGGAAGGGCCTCCTTCATCAGCGTCACTATCTTTCCTGGCAAGATATCCTGTTCGTCTTTATGCAATTCAAAAACCAATTCATCATGTACCTGCATCAGCATTTTGGATTGTACCTGCTCCTCCCGCATCCATCGATGAATATTGATCATCGCCACTTTGATGATGTCTGCTGCGCTTCCTTGAATGGGTGCATTGATGGCATTTCTTTCGTCAAAACCCCGCATGGTAAAATTTCTAGAATTGATGTTACGGAGATACCTCCTTCTACCTAAAATCGTTTCCACGTAACCCTTTTCCCGGGCTTTTTCCACTGACACATCCATGTACCTTTTAACATCAGGAAATTCTTTGAAATAAGCTTTGATAATGTCTCCTGCCTCACCTCGTGAGATATTAAGATTTTGAGACAAACCAAATGCCGATATCCCATAAATGATTCCAAAATTAACTTCTTTGGCCTTCCGGCGCATGTTCGGCTCAACTTCATCGATGGCCACCTCAAATACTTTGGAAGCGGTGGTCGCGTGGATGTCACGGCCCTCCTTGAACGCATTCATCATCGCGGCATCTTCAGAAAACGCTGCCATGATTCGAAGCTCAATCTGGGAATAGTCGGCTGAAAACATCAAAAAATCGGCAGAGCGCGCGACAAAAGCTTTCCTAATTTCTCTGCCCTTTGGCGTGCGGATCGGGATATTCTGCAAATTCGGGTTGTTCGAACTAAGTCGACCTGTGGAAGCTACCGTTTGCCGGTAATCTGTATGCACACGCTCATCTACTACGCTTATCAACTTGGGCAACGCGTCCACATAAGTAGATTTCAACTTTTGATATTCCCTGAATTCCAGGATTCTCGCTGCAATCGGATGCTCGTGGGACAACTTGGACAGGATTTCTTCCCCGGTGGCATACTGACCGGTCTTGGTCGTTTTTGGATTTTCTACCAGCTTCATCCGGTCGAAAAGTATCTCGCCAAGCTGTTTGGGTGAACCGATGTTGAACTCCAAACCGGCTAGTTTGAAGATTTCATCTTGTGTCTTTCGGCTTTCCTCATCCAGCTCCTGAGACATGGCCTTCAGCGCTTCCACGTCGATCGCTACCCCTTCGTATTCCATATCCGCCAGCACGAGCGATAACGGTTCTTCTACATCGTGCAGGAGTTTGTCCAACTGTTGCTCCACAATCAACTTTTCAAGTTTGTCCTTAAGTTGCAGGGTAATGTCCGCATCTTCACACGCATAGTCCTTTACCTGCTCCACGGGTATTTGATCTATGGTTTTTTGCTTTTTCCCTTTAGGTCCTACCACCTCTTGATAAGAAATGGTCCGGTAACCGAGAAATTTGTCGGCCAAAGTATCCATGTTGTTCGGAGTGTCCGAATCCAGTAAAAAGCTGGCAAGCATGGTATCGAAAAAGGGAGGTACGAGCACCAATCCGTAGTTACGTAATATTTGAAAGTCGTACTTAATATTCTGACCCACTTTTACTTTAGATGGGTCAACAAATATTTCTTCGAAGGGCGCTAAGGTGGTCCGATCTTCTGTTACATCTCCGGACAAGGGTAGGTAAAAAGCCTCTTTGGTTTTTACAGCAAATGAAATGCCCACCAATCGGGCCTCACGAGTGTGTAAACTGGTGGTTTCAGTATCGAAACAAAAGCTTTTGGAGGACTTTAATAAGGCCAATAGCTCAGTTTCCTTTTCCTTACTGTCCACCAATACGTAATTGGGCTTTTCAGTTAAGACGGTCTTTCTGGTCAAAAGCTCCCCACTGGGAGGTGCAAAAAGACCCAATTGGTCAGCGGCTGCAGCGCCCTTGATGCCATTTTCTTCCTGGAATATGCGCCGGGCAATGGTACGAAATTCCAACTCATTCAGTACAGGCATTAACTGGTCACGATCGGGTTCCCGATAGGCAAAGACAGCCTCATCAAAGTCGATGGGAACATCTATTTTAATAGTGGCTAATTCTTTGGATAACAGACCCAGCGCTCCATTTTCTTCAAACTTAATCTTCATGGCGCCCTTCAAGTCATCTTTATGCTCGAGGATAGCCTCTACCGAGCCGTATTCCTTGAGCAGCTTTGAGGCAGTCTTATCACCAATCCCTGCCACGCCTGGGATGTTGTCTACGCTATCGCCCTTTAAACCCAGGACATCTCTGACCTGATCGACTTTATCGATGCCAAACTTTTCCAGCACTTCCGGGATGCCCATCACCTCTACTCCATTACCCATTCGAGAGGGCTTGTAAAGAAAAATTCGCTCCTCCACCAGTTGTGCGAAATCCTTGTCCGGCGTCATCATAAAAACTTCATATCCCTGTTTTGCCGCACTTTTGGCAATGGTGCCAATGATGTCATCTGCCTCAAACCCATCCAATTCCAGGATGGGGACATGCATTCCTTTCAAAATTTTCTTGCAATAAGGAATGGCAATCCCAATTTCCTCGGGCTGCTTTTCACGTGTCGCCTTGTAGGGGCCATATTCCTTATGTCTGAAGGTGGGTGCCAGCGTATCAAATGCTACCGCCAGATGGGAAGGTTTTTCCTTGGTAATGACCTCCAACAGCGAGTTGGTAAATCCCAGAATTGCTCCGGTGTTTATGCCATTGGTAGTTAAACGCGGGACCTTGCTCATGGCAAAGTGGGCCCTGTAAATCAGGGCCATGGCGTCCAGAAGAAAAAGTTTTTTATCCGCCAAAATTATCTCCGATACAGTTGTACGCCTATGGGGTAATACTTGTCGCCTTCTACCCAAAAGGGAGCTTCAGGTGCGTTGGATATCAAACGACCGGCCAGCAAATAAGCCTGCCAGTATTTGGTCACGTAATCCAGGTCCAGCGATTCCACTTCATCACCCGCCTGGTGATAGTATTTCATAATCTCCTGATCAAAAGCCACAAGGCCCATGCTAAAATCGGGCGCCGGCACTCCCTTTTTTGCAAACTGCACATTGTCTGAACGATCGAATAGGTTTTGCTCTGGTACGGGATCGTCAATGGCCTCTAAACCATATATGCCTGCAGCATTTACAAAATGGGGTTTTGCTGTTGTCCTTGACAAACCAATCACTGTTACTTTTTCTGTATCGTTATAACCGCCGTTATCAATATTCATGTTAAAAACTACCTGATTCATCGCTACCGGCGGGTGGTCTGCAAACCAGGCACTACCTAACAAACCTTTTTCCTCCGCGGTGAACATTACGAAGATTGTCGACCTTTTGGCCGGGTATTTGGCCATATTTTCTGCGGCAGCCAATACACCAGTTACGCCTACCGCATTGTCACGTGCGCCATTGTAAATAGTGTCACCTTCCGCACCCGGCTTACCAATGCCCACGTGATCGTAGTGGGCAGTGTATATCACATATTCATCCTTCAGTTCCGGGTCGGTACCAGGGACATAGCCAACCAAATTAGCGGCATTAAAAGTTTCAATAGCTACTTCGGGGATGTCAATGGCAATTTTTTTGGCTTCCTGTAAGGCCTCAAGCGTTTCCCGCTGACTTTCCTTCATCCATAAGGTTGGAATAATGTCCTCGTCCTTTTCACCTAACAGCACCTGCTCCTGATTGAAGTAGTTGACGAGAAAATTCCAGGGCAGGCTGGGCGAATTGTAAAGTTCTATGACCCCCACAGCGCCTGCCTCTCTGGCCAGCTTGCGTTTGCCACCAATCATATCAAACCAGGCCTGAGGACTTACGGATACTCCGTCTCCACAGTAGGTCAAAACAACTTTATCCTTTAGGTCCATTTCAGCCAGAACCTCCTCGTTGAGCACCTTCACAAATACCAACTCCCCTTTCCAGTCCAATCCGTTGCCGGCCATTATCAGAAAATCATCGGCCATTTTGAAAGTTTTTTCACCCGCCATGATGGTACCTTTCGTCGCAACACTTTTCTTGATAAAAGGTACCTCCTGTCTGTAATTAGGTAGCTCCTCTAAAGCTTTGATACCGTAAGCTTTAAATTGCTCAACAATGTAGTCGGCCGCTTTGTCTTGGCCTTCAGATGGCGTATTTCTGCCGGCGAGCTCATCTGAAGCCATGTATTTCAAATGTTGGATCGATTGGTTCTGATCAAAAGTTTTGGCTACGACCTCCTCGGGAGATTGTGCCATCGCTACACCACAAGTACACGATAAAATGAATGAGAGAGATATAAACTTCATGGTTCAGTCATCTAAATTTTTTAAAATAAGCAGTATTTCATCAATGTATTTTCTGGAATTACTCAAACGTGGCACCTTGTTCTGTCCTCCAAGTTTACCACGCGCTTTCATCCAGCTGTAAAAAGTCTTTTCCGGAGCGGCATGTATCACGGGAAGGTCTAGCGCCATGTCTTTATACCTTTTGGCGTCGTAGTCAGAATTTACTTCACGCAATTTTTCATCCAGCACCTGTACAAACCTGTCCATTTCATTGGGCATCTTAATGAATTCAATGACCCATTCGTGGCTTCCTTTTTTTCCTTCATCCAGGTATTTAGGGGCAGCGGTGAAGTTGTCAATCTCCGCGTGGGTCACATTACAGGCAAAAAAAATGGCCTCCTCTGCATTCTCAATGATCAGCTCTTCTCCAAAAGCGTTGATGAAATGCTTGGTCCTACCGGCAATTTTGATCCGGTAAGGTGCAATAGAGGTAAAACGAACGGTATCTCCGATCTTATATCTCCAGAGACCGCCATTCGTGGTAATGACCATGGCATAGCATTTATTCAATTCTACCTGATCCAGTGGTACGATTTTACCCTCCTCCGTTTCCCCGTTGTGCATGGGTATAAACTCATAAAAAATGCCATAATCAAGCATGAGGAGCATCTCCTGACTATCAGTTAGGTCCTGTATACCAAAAAAACCCTCCGATGCATTGTAAGTTTCCATGTATCGCATCTCGTCGGATGGAATCAGCCGCTGAAACAGGTCGCGGTAAGGCGTGAAAGACACCGCCCCATGAAAGAAGACCTCCAGGTTGGGCCAGACTTCCAATATATTTGAAATCCCTTTCACTTCCATGACTTTTTCCAGTAAGACCACCATCCAGGTGGGCACGCCAGAAATATTGGTCACGTTCTCGTCTGCTGTGATGCGTGCCATCTTACAGATTTTTTCTTCCCACTCCTCCATCAAGGCAACGTCCAGACCCGGCGTGCGGTAGAGTTGCGCCCACCAGGGAAGGTTTTTCAATAATACAGCCGATACATCTCCGTAGTAGGATTTAGCATTGGCATCGAATTGATTCAATTGGTGGCTACCTCCGATCACCAGGCTTTTGCCATCAAATATTTGTGCGTCTGGATAATTGTTGAAATATAAGGAGAGCAGATCTTTACCCCCCTTGTAATGGCAGTCTTCAAGTGCTTCATTCGTCACCGGAATAAACTTGCTTCGGGCATTGGTGGTACCAGAAGATTTGGCGAACCATTTCACCTCAGAAGGCCACAATATTTTTTGTTCTCCCTTCATCAACCGTTCGATGTACGGAAACAATTCCTCATAACTAACGACAGGTAATTGGCCCTTAAAATCCTCATAATTTTTTATCGACTTAAAATCGTGGTCCCTTCCGTATTGGGTATCAGATGCTTTGGCCACCAACTGACTCATTAACTCATGCTGCACCTCATGTGGGTATTTCATGAACAACTCAATCTGGTGGATGCGCTTTTTCATCACCCATGAAATGATGGAATTGATCAACGCCATACTTAAATCTTTCTCTTCAGTTCAAAATGCTTACCCAGATATACGCGCCGCACCTGTTCATCTGCAGCCAACTCTTCTGCCGTTCCTGCCTTTAATAGGCGGCCCTCGAACATAAGATACGCGCGATCGGTGATGGAAAGTGTCTCATTCACATTGTGATCAGTGATCAGTATGCCTATATTCTTTTCGCGCAACTTGGCAACAATACCCTGAATTTCCTCCACCGCAATCGGGTCCACTCCGGCAAAAGGTTCATCTAACAAGACAAAATGCGGATCTACCGCCAGGGCTCGTGCAATTTCTGTTCTTCTCCTTTCACCTCCTGACAGCACACGGCCAAGATTTTTTCTTACATGTGTCAGACTAAATTCTTCCAGCAGAGCCTCTGTTTTTTCTTTTTGCTCCGTCTTGCCCAACTTGGTCATTTCCAAAACGCTCAATATATTGTCCTCCACAGAAAGTTTACGGAAAACCGAGGCTTCCTGTGCCAGGTAGCCGATCCCACGCTGGGCACGACGAAACATGGGCAAATCTGTAATGTCAGCTTTATCCAAAAAAATTCTCCCCTCATTTGGCTTTATCAGGCCTACGATCATGTAGAAGGTGGTGGTCTTGCCGGCACCATTCGGACCTAACAGACCCACAATCTCTCCCTGACTTACGCTCACTGACACATCACTTACCACGCTCCTTCGTT
>CAYOEV010000039.1:0-14409 GCA_964403075.1 uncultured Roseivirgaceae bacterium
AAACTGTCCGGTGGACAGTTTTAGCGAATGGCCAGCTTGCAGGGCGGGTTGTTTGGCTCACACTTCGATTGGCTCACACTTCGACAAGCCCAGTGTTACAGGGGGGTGTTTACTTTTTGCTTTCAGGTTATTCCTTAGCTTTAAGCTAGATAGTAGCATGCCTATCATCTTATAAAAAAAGCCCGTCCTGATTAAAGGAGGGCTTGTTTTAAGTACCTTCGGTCGACCAATCAGGCTTTTATTTTGGATAGCGTTTCGTAACCTTCGCCATTCAATACATTTTTACGTGAGGTAGGCACCGTATTTTCGTAAAGAAATAGGAATAGTTTCAATGCCTTGCGTAATTCTTTCGTACCACACTTTTCTGATCCGGTAATCTCTGTGACCAGAGCATTGGTCAGGTCGTCTGTATTTACTTCTACGATGGTACCTTTAATTCCCTCCTGAATGGGATAAAGATTTCCTTTTTCGTCTTTGATCATCAATCCTCCGCCGAGTGATTCAATGCGGTCGATCAGTTCTTCTGTAATAATCATAAATAGATAGTTAATAGATTTGTTAAAAACTCGATGAGTGTGCCAATGCTGCACACATTATTTACCAATGCAAGATTAATATAAATATATGAATATGTATTCAAAGACGTCGAGGAACTTATAAACGCGCGGGTATTGTACGGTCTGATTTTTAATAAATTGGCTTTAGATCATTTGGGTATTTTAGGTGAAGGAGAGGTAACTGTCTGATAAATATTTGGTGTAACCTGATGCAACGTTATGCAGGTGGTAGGAAGGTCCAGGGATAGGTAAGTGCCTATTAAGGGCTGCGTAGACTTGTCTGTCGTGAAAGCGTAAACAGCTTGATTTTATTTGTATACTTTTTGTTTTAAGTATGTTTGCTCTGAATACAAAGAGGTTTGAGTTTGTCCTACATTATTGATCTACCGCAAATCCGGGACCCGAGGGGAAACCTGACGTTTCTTCAGAACCATGACCAGCTCCCTTTTGAGATTGCGCGTGTATTTTGGACCTACGACGTGCCGGGAGGTGAAATCCGGGGAGGCCATGCGTACCAACAACAGCAAGAGGTGATCATTGCACTAAGTGGCAGCTTTGATGTCGTCGTGACCCTGGTCAGCGGTGAAAAAAAGAAATATTCACTCAACCGTTCTTATTTTGGTTTATACCTGCCGCCGATGACCTGGCGGCACATGGAAAACTTTTCTACCAATGCCCTCAGTCTTCATTTGAGTAGCACCTCTTACGACCCCGAGGATTACCTTCGTGATTTCGATGAATTTTTTCGACTGCATGACTGATTTTCCAAATGTGAATGATTGTACCCTGATCACTTTACCGCAGGTGGGGGATCGCAACGGACACATTACGGCCATCAATGGCCACGCCGAAATACCGTTTGAGGTAAAGCGGGTTTTTTATATTTACGATATACCCAGTGGTGAGTCCCGTGGTGCCCATGCACACAAAAAATGTCACCAATTCATCACGGCTGCCAGTGGAGCGTTTGAGGTATTGATCAATGATGGCAAAAGCCAAAAAGTGATCAGCTTGAGTCAACCGAATGTCGGGATTCATGTGCCTCCCATGATCTGGGCTTCAGAAATTAATTTTTCTTCAGGCGCGATTTGTTTGGTGTTGACCAGTCATGAATACGATGAGACAGATTACTTAAGGGATTTTGAGGAATACCTTGAATCAAAACGCGTAAGGCAAAATGAAAATAGGCGATAGGGAATTTATTAAAAGAACATTTAGTGATGAGGATGTTAAGGCTTTTGCAATATTGTCCGGTGATAGCAATCCGATTCATCTTGATGATGAATATGCGAAAAATACCCTTTTTGGAAAAAAAATCGTGCATGGTTTACTGGTTTCATCATTGATTAGTGCGATTCTGGGTGTCAAACTCCCCGGATTAGGTACGATATATTTAGCTCAAAATCTATCTTTTCTAAAACCAGTTTTTATTGATGAAGAGGTAATGGCTGAGGTGATAGTGGAATCCCAAAAAGCAGGAAAGCCAATTTTCACGTTAAGCACAAAATGTTACAAAGGCAATGGAGAGCTTTGTATAGACGGGACGGCAACGGTAATGATATGAACATTAAGAGCTATTATTCACCCTATTCTTTTCTACGTACGGTTTCAGAAGAAAGTAACTCGAAAATATTTAGCCAGAGTCTTGAAGGTTGTAGTCAATTAATGGATGAAGCAAATGGTACTGTCTTGTTCTATAAATTTTTAGACTGGGACACCAACTATTTTGGCATTAAGACTGGCAAAATATTATTCATCGCGGGCGTTCACGAAAAAAAATGGAAGGCAACGGATGATTTGCTTGCACAACATCTGGATGCCCTTCGAAAGGATGGATTCAACTATTTGTTCATGGAAGTTCCATCTGAGGATATTCAAACTCTTCAGTTACTTGGTTCTGCAGGGTTTAGTTTAATTGAAACTAGACTGCATTATTATAATGACCATGTGCAGGATTACAGTTTTCCAAAAAGATATGACACTCGGTTTGCAACGACAGATGATATCATTAATCTAAGGAGGGTTGCATCGTTTATGCGCAATCGGTACGATCGATTTCATGCAGACGCCATATTTGCTACGCAGAAAGCCGATGAATTTCTTTCTACATATATTGAGAATGCGATCAAAGGCTACAGCGATATTGTTATGGTCCCGGATGAAGCTGGTGTTGCTCCCGATTCATTTCTTACGGGTGATTATTATGAAAAAGACTGGAACCATTTAGGACAAAAAGTATCAAAAATGGTGCTTTCAGCAGTTTCTGCTGAAACCAATAAAGGATGGTATTTAAAGTTAATTTCAGAAATGACCTATCATTTCAAGCATAAAGGGATAGATGTCGCACATATGAATACGCAAAGTACGAATCGGGCAGTTTTCAGGGTTTGGAGTAAGTTGGGCTATCAATTGGGAAGAACAACTCATGTATTCTCAAAGCACCTAAAATGAAAATACCGTTTTTTTCATTCGAAAAACGCAATCAGGAACTGCGTGAAGAGACCTTAAGGGTTTTCGAGCAGTTTTACGACAGTGCCTGGTATGTGTTGGGACGGGGGACAGCGGAGTTTGAATCCAATTATGCCCGGTACAACCAAACGGCGCATTGTGTGGGCATCAGCAATGGACTCGATGCCCTGCATCTGGCGCTGAGAGCCGTGGGGATAGGCCCTGGCGATGAAGTGATCGTGCCCTCCAATACCTACATCGCCACCGTACTGGCCGTAAGTCACACCGGAGCCACCCCGGTTTTTGTAGAACCCAGAATGGAGACAGCCAATCTGAATCCTGAACGCATAGCGGCGGCCATCACCGCCAGAACCAGGGCCATCATGCCGGTGCATTTGTATGGACAGGCCTGTGAGATGGATGCCATCATGGCCATTGCAGACCAACATGGCCTTTATGTGGTGGAAGACAACGCCCAGGCACACGGAGCGACCTACCGTGGAAAGATGACCGGAAGCTTTGGACAGGTCAATGCCACCAGCTTCTATCCCACCAAAAACATCGGCGCACTGGGCGAGGCGGGTGCCATCACGACGGATGACGCAGCCCTCGGCGAAAAGATCCGGGTGCTGCGCAATTACGGCTCCCAAAAAAGGTATTACAATGAGGTGGTGGGCTACAACAACCGCATAGACGAATTTGAAGCGGCCTTTTTAAATGTCGTACTTCGATACATCGATGTTTGGACGGCGCAGCGTCGCGAGATAGCCGGCTGGTACCGCGAGAAGCTGGCCGACCTCCCCGGCATAGGTCTGATGGAGGTGGCAGAGGGAGCGGATAATGTGTACCACCTTTTCGTTGTCCGTACCAAACGCAGAGACGAATTGCGGGCTTACCTCGAAGCCCATGGGGTGGGTACACAAATTCATTACCCGGTTCCCCCACATCTGCAGGCCTGCTACCATCAGCTGGGGTTTAAAAAGGGGGATTTTCCGATCGCGGAGGAGTTGGCCGGCACCTGTGTGAGCCTGCCCCTTTGGGTGGGACTGACGGAAGATCATGTGGAAGCGGTTGTCTCAGCCATTCGAAAAGTTTATTCATAGGTAGTCAGAGATTCTATGAACGATTCATTCACTCGTGAATAACGGCAGTTCCAAATCCATACTAAAGTCCACCGGTCTCGTAGGCGGCTCACAAGTTATCACCGTATTGGTGGGTCTGGTCCGCGCCAAGGTCATTGCCGTGGTGCTGGGGCCGGGCGGTACCGGCTTAATTGCTGCGCTGCAATCTTCTACTGCTTTGGTACAAACAGTACTGGGCCTGGGCCTATCAAAATCAAGCGTCCGGGACATTGCGCAGGCACATGCCAGGGGGGAAGCAGAAGAACTGGCCCGCACGGTGAAGACCCAGCGCCGTGCCGTGCTGGTGACCGGGTTGGCGGGCCTTGTTGCTACCGTGCTGCTTGCCGAACCACTTTCTCGGTTCACCTTCGGGCACGAAGATTATGCGTTCGCGATCCGGCTCCTGGCCGTTGCCGTGTTTTTTAATCTCATCGTGGGCGGCCAAAGTGCCCTGATACAGGGCATGCGCAGGATCAAGGACCTGGCGCTGCTGTCCATTACTGGCGCGCTGTTGAGTACAGCAATCGCCGTTCCGCTGATCTACTTCTACCGGGAGGGTGGCATCGCCATTTACCTGGTGGTGTTGGCGGCGGGCCAATACGTGGTCGCTTATTATTTTGCCCGCCGGATCTTCTTACAAAGGGTGCCATTGGATTGGTCTGCCACCTGGCAGCGGGCCAAGGACATGCTTCGCCTGGGATTGGGTTTTATGGGCGCCGCGCTGGCTACTGCCCTGGCGGGGTACCTGATCCGGGTGTTCCTCATCCGCTACATGGGCCTCGGGGCGGCCGGACTGTACCAGGCGGCGATGGGCATCAGCGGCATCTACATCAACGTGGTATTGCAAGCGATGGGTAAAGACTTTTACCCCCGGCTCGCGGCTGTGGCTCATTCTCCCGAAGCAGAAATCAAACTGATCAACGAGCAGACGGAGGTTGGGATGATATTGGCTGCTCCGGGACTGCTGTTTACCCTGGCCCTGGCCCCCGTGGCCATCAATGTCCTATACACCCCGGAATATGCGCCCGCCTATGGCTTGCTGCAGTGGATGATCCTGGGGGTGTTTATTCGCACCATTTCCTGGCCGATGGCTTTTGTTTTAGTTGCTCGGGGGCGATCTGTCACTTATCTCTTTGCCGAAATCGGCGCGAACCTGGTACACGTGGTATTGGTGGTTATTTTAGGAGAGATTTATGGACTAATTGGGGTAGCCATGGCTTTTTTTGGCATGTACGCTTTGTACTTATTGGGCATGTACTTTTTGGTGAACCGCCAAAACGGCTTTACCTGGCAGCGCCGGGTGGTGCGCAACCTGTGGGTGCTTAGCACTATTTTTGGGTTGTCCTTTGTTCTTCTCCGTTTTACCGGGCCGTGGGTAGGCAGCCTGTTGGTGTGTGGTGTGGGGCTGGGGGTGTCGTACTATGCCCTACAAAAGGTGCTGGAGATACTGGAGGTGGAGTCATTGAGGGCTTTGTGGAGGATGTTCAGGAATAAAATAAAGAAAAAATGAAGGAGGAAAGAGATCCACTTGTAACTGTTGTAATGCCCTCATACAATCACGCGAAATTTATTGAGGAAGGCATTAGAAGCGTATGGGATCAAACTTATAAGTCTGTTGAGTTAATTGTAGTAGATGATGGCTCTAATGATGATAGCTGGATTATTATTGAAGAACTGGCTCTCCAGTCTCCAATACGCATGCTTATCAAAAGACAAGAGAATAAAGGTCTGTGTACAACCCTAAATAATGGTATAAAAAAGAGTACAGGAGATCTTATTGCTCTTTTGGCATCTGATGATTTTTACCACCCTGACTTCATCCACCGAAATGTTATGGAGTATAGGAAGTACACGGGTGAAATGGTTGTCTTACACAGTGATGCATATGTAGTGGACGAGAATTCTGTTCAACACTTTTCTCTGACTAACATGCAGATGTCATATAAAAATCCTGGTAGTGGATCTGATATCTTTTATGATATGCTCAATGGTAATGTAAAGTTCATTTCACCAACATTTGTAGTTCCTAATTATGTCTATGAAAAAACGGGACTTTACGATGAAAGTCTAATGGCAGAGGATTTTGACATGCATCTAAGACAGGCTAGAGTAGCACGTTTTATTTATTTAGATGTTCCATTGTATTATAAGCGTGATCTAAAGGATAGCTTGGGGACTAAAACTAATTTATGGGGAGATGATATTCTTATAGCTCTGGAAAAACACAAGGATTATTTGGGTAAAAATTATATTGGGTTTATAAAAAGAAAGACATACCAGCTTATGATTAATTCCAGTCTTCAGAATGATCTTGTCTCATTTCGTAAATATCGTAAGAAATTTATTAAGTCAACTGATGGTAGTTACAATAAAATAATTGCGATCCTGAAAGCTACTTTTATAATTGTAAAGTATAGTATGATTAGAATCGCTAAACGTATACTTCCAACGGCCATAGTGTATACTATTCGAAAGGTCAAGTACTGGCAATTGAACCATGTTAGACTCAGACGTTAGTTAAGCCAATTGGAATTAATTATGAATTGTTAAGATGGCTTATTAGCGTTATGATTTGCTTAAATATTGTTTTTTTCTAAATATGTCTTTCGTAATAATTCTTTGTTGATTAAGTCATCTCTCTAAGGACTTAGTTATACGTTTTATACCTTTTTGTAAGTGAATGCGCATAAGAATGATGAAATAGTAAAATGTAATGGTAATTTTACTTGATTATGTGGTTGAAGATCCAAAAAAGGTCTACAACCAAGGTCTACAATTTAATCTCCCTTTGAATGTAGTAATTAATTTTTTTAATTATAATCTTGCAACTAAAAACTATAATAATACCTTGCATCGATGGATTAAATATCCACATCCAATAGTGAGGCAATTGGCCCGTTCGATTTATTCAAAAAAAACCACGAATTGGCTATATCAGACATTTCGTAGGCATAATACGAGAATATTGAAACAGAAGCAGCAAAGCACAGAGCAAAAAAAAGAATACTGTCTATGTATTCAGATGAAATTGATAGCACGGCTCAGCTTTTAAATATTAAATTGTCTCATTGGAAAGAAATAAATTAAACATGTCGGTGTGAATTTTTCTCTTGCAGTTCCTATTTTATATATCATTCCGAGCTTAAAACCTGGTGGAGCTGAATATCAAATCATTCATCAGGTTAATTTCCTTCAGCGGCAAGGGGTAGCGGTCAATTTGGTGGTTTTGAGCCATCACGTGGACTTAATTGGGCATCTGAAAATGCCTTCAGAAAATATTCATGTTTTAGGCATAAGAGGAATAGGAACATTAGGTATTAAGTCATTGATCAAAACACCGTCAGCACTTATCCGTTTAGCTTGCGTATTGAAGAAGATTCAACCGGATGTAGTGGTATCTATTCTTCCGCTCAGTCATTTACTAGGCCGCTTGCATCAATGGTTTTATCATGCTGGGTACAAGCATTGGTGTTACCACCGTTCTATGCAGTTCGAGGCCAACCCGCTGAACACCTGGTCGAAAAAACTGTTTCACCAATTCAATCAATGGCTATCCCGGCGGTACGATCATGGTCATCTTTTTATCTCGGCAGCGGTGAAAGAAAACATTGGCGCACACCTACCCATTCGGAACGGTCATGTGCTATATAACGCGGTACCGGAGAGGCAGGTAGATAAACGTGCAGCGGAAGAATTTCTACATCAGAAGCACTTTGTCAAAGCCCGCTACCACATCGTGATACCGGGTCGTTTGCATCCGGCCAAAGGACACCTGTTTTTTTTGGACGCCGTAGCAAATTACCTGCGTCGTTTGTCTCCCGAGGAGATACAGGTAGTGATAGTGGGTGGCGGAGGGTTGGAAGGTCAAATTAAGGATCGTGTGCGCGCCTTGGATTTAGGTCGGTTCATTTGCCTCACTGGCTACGTGGACAATGAAGTGATGCTTTCCTATTTTAAGTGGGCCGACCTCGTTTGCATCCCATCTATCAACGAAGGCTTTGGCAACGTCGCCATTGAAGCCCTTAGTCAGGGGGCTACGGTGCTGGCCTCCAATACGGGCGGACTGCCGGAGATCATCCGCCATGGCGAGAACGGGTTTTTGTTCGAAAGAGAAAATGGTGAGGACTTGCTGGAAAAGCTGGAGATGCTGTACACGCAGAAAGTGAAACTGGACCCTGTTGGGTTGGTGGCCGACTACCGGGCCCGATTTACCCTGGAGGCGCAGGTGGACCGGCTATTGGCAATTTTAAAAGAAACCAGTTAGCGCGTTACATAGCGCGGTAATCTACATTTGATCCATTAGTACTTGACTTGTTCTTCTTCTAAAATACTTCTTCCGAAAACTCCGGTCAGGCCTAGTTGCCCACCAGAAAAAAGGCACTCCAGTAATAGGGCGCAGCCAATTTTTCCTGACTGATCAGGCCAAGCTTGGCTTGTCTGAGCGCGGCGTGGTACCCTGACTTTTGGTTTGTATACGCAGTCGTGTAAAAATCAATCATGAGCTGAGACGTCGCCTCATCCGACACTTTCCAGAGCGATAAGATCAGGTTATTGGCACCCGCATACATAAAGGCTCTCCCGAGCCCAATCACACCCTCCCCTTTGCTGTATTTCCCCAAACCCACCTCACAAGCGGAGAGCGTGACCAAATCGGCATTCAATTGAAGGTTGTAGACTTCCCCCGCGAATAAGTCGCCGTCTTCGGATCCTTTCCGGCCTAAACTCACATAAGACAAGTCTGGATTCACTTCGTCTACCCTTCCGTGCGTAGCCAAATGAATGATGGCGTAATCCTCGAGCTTCCCAGATTTAATTTCTTCTTCATTGGCTTGCGCTCTCAGGAAAATATTTACCGCATAGTCGTTCTGCGTGGAGACCCGCGCTATTTCATTTGCTTCCTTTTCCGTTGCCGGGAGATTGGCCTGCCGTTGAAATTCCACGGGCGCCAGTAGGGCGATCTCTTTGTTTTCATTTTTTACTTTCAGGCTGTTTTGATACCACAGTGTGGCAGAATACGCATAGCTAAAAGCATATTCCCTGACCAAATAAGGTAACTCGGTGTAATTCTTTTTCTGGTAATTGACCTTTTTAGCCAGTAGCGACTCCATGGGCAGTGCCGTGAGTCGGCCATCTTGAACCACCACCACATGTTCAAAGGAATTTTTCAATTTAGAGGGGAACAACTCTTTATACAGTTGGTGAGCCAGGTCTACGTAATATTCCTTTACTTGGAATCGGACGGTATTTCTAAGTCCGTTAATGAGGGCATCCAAACGATCGTTTTTCGCAAGGCTGGTCAGCGCTACCTTTTTGCGGCTGATTGTAAACACATAGACTTCTCTTTCAGTGATCATGTATTCCAGGACAACCGTTTCCGGGTTCAGCGTACTTTGAAGTGCTGAAAGCGCAACCGGGCGGATACTGTACTTCAGATTAAAATAGTTGGCATAATTGCTCTCCAGATTTTGCTGCAGGGCTTCGTAGGTTCTGTTCAACTCAAATAGTCTTTCCTTGGCATCAGTTGCGCCCGCTGCGGGTCTCAACGCCATTTGTTGTTCAAGAAAGCTGATCTCCCGACGGATGTCTTTTTCCTGCTGTAACAGGGAATCCGGTATGCCACTGAAGGCTTTTATCTTGCTGTCATTGATCGATTCGAGCAGCACAATCCCTTTGGCTTTCTCCGAGAAATAGAAAGCCCTGGCGTAGTATTTATGGGATTGTTGAGTTTCAACTGAGAGGAAGTAACAAAGCGAGACTGCCTCCTGATAGATCTGGGAGGAAATGGTGCCGAGCAGCAATTTGTCTTTCTTACTGCTGGCGCTTTGTCTCACCACATTGAGTACAGAATCGGCCGTTTCCAGGGCAGCCATGGCGTTCTGAAGGTCTCTGATCCTAATGGTTTTAGCGACGTACTGTTGGCGCAGCAATTTGGATTTGTTCAGTAAACTCGATAAAAAAGTCTTCCAACTGATGTAATCACTTACTGGCGGATTCTCCTCGACAATGATACTTTCAAATCCTTCACTGTTCGCGATCAAAGCATCCTGAACACTGATCAACCCATCCTCGAAATTGCCATTTTTTAGGTGGCTGGTGGCTATCAGATTCCATGTATTGGCAATTTCGGGGTGTCTGACTCCATACAACTCCTGGTACATGGCCAGCGCCTCCTGGAAGTATTGCAGGGAGGCTTCATATTCACCCCTTTCCTGAGCTACTCGCCCCAGGTTGTTGAGCATGTAGGCCTTGCTCGCATGGTTTTGGTTCGGATATATGGCTTCCCAGATTGCTTTTGACTCTTGAAAATAGTTTTGGGCCAAATCGAGCGCACCGTTGTCAAAGTGGACGAGGCCGAGGTTGCTGAGCAATAGGGCATTTTTAGCATGGATTTCAGGATAGTATTGTTGGTAGTGATCCAAGGCCATTTGATAGTAATTGAGTGACGTATTGAAATCGATATCCTGATAAATCAATCCCAAATCGTTGTAAGCAGTGCCGAGCTCAGCCGTCTCCAATTCCTCATTGATCAAAATGCTCTTCTCCAGGTATTCCAACGCCAGGTTGCTGTTGCCCTCCTCCCATAAAATGATTCCGAGTAGATTGTAATTCCTGGCAAGCAGCATCGGGTACTGCTGCTCAGAAACGGCCGCAATGTTGGCTTTGACTGTTTCCTCAGCTAAATCGTACTTTCCCAGATTGAATTGTGCATCGGCTATGTAGTATTGATTCTGAACACGCCAGTAATCCGGTTGATCAGATAATCTTTCCGCCTCCAGAATATTCCTTTGTAGGAGCCCGATGCCCTGATCCCATTTATTGATTTTAATAAGACAATGCCCTGTGAGGGTTTTGCTCAACAGGTAATCTTCGATGGAAACGTCTTTTAACTCCCTGTTGGCGCGCTCCAGATAGTCCAGCGCTTCGTTGTATTTTGAATTTTCAAGTGCCTCAATACCCGATTGTAAAGGGTTGGATTGCGCAAGGACTAACATTTCTGCGGTGAGCAGAAAGAGGGTACACATGAAAATTCTGTTGTACGGTTCCATCAGAACTTATATTTGGCAGCCAGCGTAATTACCGACGTTTTTAACAGTCCATCTGGGTTTACTTCTTTGCTCAGAAGCGTGTGGCCATAAAAAAGCTTGACAGTCAGGAACGCATTAAAACTGTATCCTCCACCCGCAATACCCGTAAGCGACAGACCTCTTGAGTCATTCAGCAGCTCTCGCTCCCCGGCACTGTTGGTTACCTCGTCAGCGGTAAACCTGAACACCGGCATGGCACCAATAAAATAGTTGATTCTTCCGTATCTAAAGTTGCGCTCCAGTCGAATCATGAGGTCGGCGCCACGTTGATAATCCACGGAACGATCATATCTTTCGGCTTGATTTTCCCGTTCGGTACCCACCCACGCTTCGGGGGCAAATTGATTGTCAGTGCGCGTGTTGAAAGCAGGCGCCTGATATCCGATACCCAGCAACCATTTTTGATCGATGTAGGAAGCCCCCACGATCAGGTCATTGGTTCCCAGGCTTGGAGAGTAGTACAGAGGCAATGGCAAGCCGTCGGGAGTAGCCAGATTGGTGCTGGACCGGGGAATTTTCGTCCCGATGGTGGCATTGATTGAGTAATCTCTTTCTTTCACCAAAGTGCGGGTGAAGGCCAGGTAAACATCCCCAACCCCCTGCGTATTGGCCAAAGGTCCGTTTACCCATACATAAGGCAATCTGATTTGGAATTGGTTTTTCTCGCCCAGGCTGAAAGAGGCGTCCAAAGTGGTCGCATGAATTTCTTCTCCAAGACCCGAATAAGCAAGCAGTTGGTTGATTTCTACGTAGTTAAATTTCAACTGCTTGACATGGGAAAAATTCTGATCTGCCTTTAACGCACCCATCGTACAAAAGCCAGCGCTGCTGCATCCCTGGGCATGTGCCTTTGAATGGGCTAAGAATAGGGAGAGGCCCAAAGCGAACGGTGCAGCCGCTTTGGCCCATTGATGAATTAATTGAGCAGGTGTGCGCAAGTTGAGATTCATGCTATTTAGGTTTTGGTAACATTAAGCTGCAATGCGTTGGTTCGGCTGCTTCTTCCACCACCTTGTACGTGAAAGTAGGGGCAAAGGTCTACTACGCCAATCAATAGGCGAGGATTGAAGCAACTGAGCTACTCTAATCATTGCCAATGAGAATTTGGGGTAAGCAGCATCTTTACAGTCATTTTACTCGATGTTTAGTTAAGGGCCCTGGACTTCCTGTTAATCGGGTCCGTGAATCTTTTCCTGTATGCAACGACACCAGGCTGCTGAATATTGATAAAAGGAAGGATTAAAATTCAGCATCAAGGATCGTGACCATGGGGAGTACTATAAACTGTTGTGCTCCCAGAGGTCTGAATCATCGTTTCTGGCTCCATTGGTTTGGATGATCATCCATTGGTCCGGTTCAACTTAATTCTTAAAATTGTTAATTTTAACAAAAAAAGGAAACGAATTGAACTATCATACTTTCAGAGAGCGATTGGACCAAAATGGTTTATTCTCGATCGGCGATATCAAAAAGTCATTCCCAGACTTTGATTCGCGTAGGTTAGTAGAATGGCAAAGTAAGGGTTACATCAGGAAAATCATTAACCGTTGGTATCTCTTTGCTGATGTACTTGTGGATGAGCCTATGAGATTTCGGATTGCCAATCGCATTTACCACCCCGCTTATATTTCCATGGAATCTGCTCTCGAATATTACCATTTAATACCCGAGGCGGTTTTCACAACTACTTCGCTATCGACCAATAAAACGATTGTTTTTGATACCCCTGCAGGAGCCTATGCTTACAGTCGTGTGAAACCCGCATTATTCTTTGGTTACCAGATTGTCGAACGGCATGGATTTCCGGTCAAAATAGCTGAACCGGAAAAGCTGCTGCTCGATTACTTGTATCTCAACACGCACATAAAATCAGAAAAAGAGATAATGGGTATGCGACTCAATCAGGAAAGGCTACGAGAACTGTTGCACCTGGATAAATTCCATCAATACCTCAGGCTATTTCATAGCAAAGCACTAACCAAAAGGAGTATGATTTTATTAGAACACATGGAGGTATGTTGAGCCTTGATCAAATAGAAAAGTACTATCCCGATCATCTGAAGGGGTTCAAACGATTCATCATTCGTGAATATTTGCAATACAAGATCCTAGAAATCGTTTTTGATCATAGCACCTTAAGTGAAAAGTTATGCTTTTTGGGGGATACCTGTTTACGATTGGTGCATGACAATACCCGTTTCTCAGAAGACCTGGATTTTGATAATTTCAATCTCACTGAGCAGGACTTTATGTCTATTTCGGCAGTGATAGAAAAGAATTTGAAGAAGGAGGGACATACGATAGAAATCAAGCATACATACAAAGGGGCCTTTCATTGCCATATCAGATTCCCCGGGCTGCTTTTTCATGAAGGCTTAAGTGGATATAAAGAAGAGAAAATTCTTATTCAGCTGGACACCGAACCTCAGCATTTTGAATTTGAACCTGATCGGTACTTACTCAACAAGTTCGACGTGTTTACGGAAATAAGGACGACCCCACCGGATATATTACTTGCCCAAAAGTTTTACGCCATTCTCAACCGGAGAAGAGCTAAGGGGAGAGACTTTTTTGATGTGGTCTTTCTGTTAGGCAAAGGAATCACCCCTAATTATGATTATTTACAGCTCAAACAAGGCATCCACGATCCCGAGTCATTGAGGGGAGCCCTGCTGGGGCATTGTCAATCGTTGAATATGTTTGAAATGGCCAAAGACGTGGCCCCCTTTCTTTTTAATGCCAAAGAAGAAAAGAGCGTGAGACTCTTCGTGGAATATATGAAACAGGCCAAGCTGAAATAAATGTAAGTGTCAAAATTGTACCGAAGCAGAAAGGGGGGGTCATAAATCCCGGTTTTTCTTTTTAAACCCCTCCCGGTCTACGGTCCACCAAATTTTCCTTTTCACCTTTCCAATAAAACCATAGGCGCCTTTGTTGGCGTGGGGGAATTCAAGAGATCAAAAAAATAGTTGTAATTGGAATAGCAGGTCAGCAAATAAGTCTGCCGCTAGGTATTTATTTCACATCCGTTCGATGGGGCGGATTGGGTGATAGCGTGCTGGTAAGCTGGCCCTCACTATTCTCCGATCATGACGAAAGCCGTCCAATAATAGGGATGCTTGTATTTCTCCCGTAGTTTCAACTTGGCATTTTTAAAAGCTTCTCTTTTGCTTTGTTTTTGTATCAGCCAGTAGTCAT
>CAYOEV010000040.1:0-1340 GCA_964403075.1 uncultured Roseivirgaceae bacterium
GGTTCGTTTGTCCGCAGTGTCTGCCCAAATGTCAACTCCAGTCTGGTTATCGGTATGGGGGCACCTGGAAAGGCCATCGACATTGATCACTTTCCTTTGCTCCCGCCAGCGGTTCAGGTTTTTGAAGGTACGCAGGCCCGAATAGAGCAACCACCCGGAAAGGAAAACAGGAGTAACCGCTGCGGACTCCTTGAACGATAGGCCGCTTGCCGATCCAAATACCAAAACACGTTCAGCAGGAGCCAGGGATACAATGGAGCCAAATATCTTTCCGCAGAGTAAAAAGGAACCCGGAAGACCAGGTGTAGCAGTAGGTAGTAGCCCAGAAAAACTACTGAAGGAAGGGTCATCACCGGGTGTTTTGGCTGGTAATGGACCACTAGCCACACCACCAAAAGGAGCAGGGCTATACCGCCCAGTTGTATCAGCAGGTCTGGTAAAGCCAGCGGCACCAACCATAGGCCCAATCCTTTTAGGTAACTGTCGGCGTTGTCGAGGTATCGGACCCAATCGCCGCGAAATGGCGCCAATAGGTTGGTCGAGCGACGCACAAAGCTTTCCGGAAAAAGCGACCACCAGCCAAAAGGAAGCAGTATCAAGAGCCCGATGAAAAGTAACTGTTGGTATCGTCTGCCATGTTTGAGTGTAAGAAACAGCAAGGCGGGAAGGATCATCAACCAGGCGGCCAAACGAATACCTGGCAATAGTAGAAGAAAAAGTATGGCCGGCAACAGCCATAGCGACCTGCGGGTGTGCTGATACTGAAGCCAGGCACCCAATGCCATGGTAAGCACGGCCATGAAGAGTGGTTCTGTCCACAGAAAAGCGTGAACCAGGTACATGGGTGTTGCCAGCGCCAAAGCCAGCCAAAATCCCCAGCGCCACCATGGGCATTGTAAAAAGCTACCCATCCACGCCATAACGCCCGTGGTCACCGCCAGACAAATTCCATTCATCAAGGTCCAGTAACCGGGTGACCAATACCCTAAAAATAGGGGGTAAAGCGGTGGTTTGATGATGAGTCCGGGCGCGTTCCAATGGCCTTCGTGCAACTGTTTGGACAACTCGAGGTAGAGGTAAGCGTCATAGGTCAACCCCAGCCCGTAGGCGTTGGCCCAGGCAAAAAGGGCGGTGGTCACCCCCATGGCGCCAATGATGTAGGTCATCTTCTCCAAGGATCAGCAATCTGTCATTTTGCCAAGCTGACTATTTTTACACAATGGTCCACTACACAGCTTTGGGCAGCGTAAAGCTAAAAGTTGTACCCTTACCTTCTTCACTGGTCACAGCGAGGGTGCCGCCCTGATTTTCAATGAATTCCTTGCAGAGCAGAAGCCCCA
>CAYOEV010000040.1:1350-8223 GCA_964403075.1 uncultured Roseivirgaceae bacterium
TTGCTCATGATTTCTTCACTCATGCCAACGCCATTGTCGGTGACTTTAAAGTTTACAAAAGCACCCGCGTCTGCTGTTTGCACGTGAACGGTGCCTCCGGGTTTGGTAAATTTCAATGCATTATTGATCAGGTTGCGCAATGCACTGGCTGCTTGCGCCTTTCGGACGTATAGCGGGGCTTCAATGCCATCTTCATAGGTAAGCGTGATATTTTTTTCTAACGCCAAGTCCTTAAACACATCCAGATTTTCTTTTATCAGTTGCCCTACAGACAGGGTTTCTTTTTCCATTTCTTGACCGCTCATGTTGGATTTGGCCCATTCCAACAAACTGTTGAGCATGTCGGCCAGTGATTTTACGTTGGCGTGTAATTGGTGACTGATTTTCCTGAGCTGATCCGGTGAAATATCCATTTCATTCAGGTATTTGGTAATGCTCAATAGGGAATTAAACGGACTTCGCAAATCGTGGGAAATAATGGAAAATAGTTTGTCTTTCATCTGGTTGGCGGCCTCTAATTCTCTAGACTGAGCCAGTAGTTTTTTACTCGTCCGCTCTTTGGTTTGGTTGTTTCTGAATAAAATAAGCATGATGAGCCCCGCCAAAGACAAAATGGTGAGGCCAGCCCAGATGATATTGGTCTGGTTCTTGTTTTTTTGATATTGCAGTGCCCCTGCCGCTTCCAGCAACTCAATACGCTTTTCTTTTTGTGCCAACTGAAAATTTTCTCGCAGGGCCCGCATCTCTCGTTCCTTTGTTTGGCTGAACATGCTGTCTTTGGCTGCCACATATTGTTTGAAAAAATGCAATGCCATCACCGGATTGTCCTGATGCTCATAGTTCTCGTACAAGATATAAGCACTGTTTTTTACATTTTCCAGATACCCTATCTCCTTCGATCGATCCAGTGTAAGCAGGGCAAAGGCATTGCTTTGGATAAGCTGTCCGAGTATCTGGTGGATTTCTGCCAGTCCTCTGGTACTGTAAGTAAGCAGTCGGGGAATATTTAGGGAGTCTACGATCTGATAGGCCTCCTCGTAATACTTTTTCGCTACCAGTGGTTGGTCTAGTTTCTGGTAGACATCTCCTAGCGTATTCGTCACACTGGCGTACAAGTTCAGTGGTGATTTGTCTGAATCACGGACCAAATTCAAGTATTGGATGGCCTGTTCATAATGCCCCATCATGTAATTGATGCGCCCCAGGTTGTTGTAGGCGCGGGCCAGTTGAGCATAGTTGCTCTGGGCATCGTAAATGGCAATGGATTTGATAAAGTATGTTTGCGCGTCATCAAATTGTCCCTGCATGCTGTAATTAATAGCGATGGAATTGTAACTCTGGGCCAATCCTGCAGAATCTTCCAGCACCTCGAACAGCTTTAAACCGCGCAGGGAGTAGTCCAGCGCTTCGGGGTAGGCTCCTTTGTAAAAAAGTGCCCCTCCCATGTGGTTCAAGGACATGGCCTGCCCCGAAAGGTAGTTCAGGTCCAATGACAAGCGGTAAGCACTGTCTGCCAGCAGATAGGACGTATCCGGACTGTTCTGATTGACCAGATAGGCCATTTTAGTGAGTAAGTCTACCCGATGGGTGTCAGGTGCGGTATGATCTGCGAGTGCCTTCTCCAGGCTGTCAATGGTCGCTTGCTGACCTTGTGCTGACGGCAGCAAAAGGTAGGTTAATAATAAGAGGATGCACCTATTCACAGGAAGGTGGGTTGTATTTTCAGACGAATTTAGTCTATCGGCAAGTTTATTCTGCCGATAATTCAATTTTAGGTATTTATGCAGGATGAGCGAATCAATTAAATCGCAATTGTTGATCAGGTGTTTGAAGCATTTGAATGATCAAATGAGGTTGGTGCAGGAAGAAATGGACAAACTTCAGGAAGCGGCCAACGAAGAGACGAAGAGTTCAGCTGGAGATAAATATGAGACCACCCGTGCCCAGATGATGAACGAAAAGGAGCAGTTGGCGGGTCGATTGTCCGGACTGATGGACCAAAAAATGGCCATTCAAAATCTTTCGCTAGAGCCGAAATCAGAGGTTGGCAAGGGGAGCCTGGTGACAACCAGTGAGGGGAATCATTATTTTCTGGCCGCAGCCATTGGCAAGATTTCATTGGAGGGTAAGGATTATCAGGTGATTTCACCAGGCGCGCCTCTGGCTCGATTGATGGGCGGAAAAACCGTTGGTGAACCATTTGAATGGGCCGGTAGCGTCCAAGTTGTGGCATTATTGTCTTAAGACATTATTGTTTTCCATTTGATATTATGCTTAAGGTTACAATGAAAGACTGATAAATAAGCTGTGGTCACGTGACAGCGGCAGCTTAATGGTAGATGGTTTGTAACCCCTCCGGAAAAAGCGACAGGTAGGCCCCTTTGCCTTTTTGGCTCACATCGGCCAGGCAAAAATGGGATCAGACACATACTTAAACATTGCCCAGCACCTGTACGCCTTCGCTCGTGTGACTTTTTTTTCTTCCGACAAGGATCGCCTGGAGAAAGCCAAAGCGGTTATAAAGGCTGGCAAATTCTTAAAAATGCATATAGAAGATACCTGTATTCCTTTTTCTCAACCTATCGATACAGGTATTCCAGGAAGCCATTGAATAATTCCGATGCCCCAATGTAAATACCCACACCGTAGGTCACATGGCGAACGTCGAGGTTCCTCAAGACAAAAGGGAGTCCAGTGATGTTGATCAGCGTAAAACTGATGGTTACGATGAGAAAAGCGATGAGTGTAAGGCTGAAACTAGAGGAGATCAGTAGCAAGCCGATACCTGCCAACAGGACGAAGAAACTTCTTAGGATCACCCTGCTCAGTGACAATTTTGCCACCCAACGTGAAATGGCAAAACCCAGAACGGCTGATAACCCTAAAAATCCAAAAGAAATCAAATTGGCGTTTTTGCCTTGTTCTGGAAAAAGATTGCCTAAATATTCCGGTAGAAATTCAACCAGAAAACCTTTACCTAAACCAAGATACACGCCGATCACCACTATGGCGAAATAAGCGTAAGTAGTTTGCTTGAAGGTACTGGTTTTGACTTTTTCCATCAGCTCTTTGCGTCTTTGTAAGACCTCATCCGAAGACACCCGGTAAAACAGGTAGCCCGTGCCTGAAATGAGTATGCCGCCAACAATGAAAGTGAGGGTATCGCCCAAAAAGGAAACCAATGCCACAATTACCGGCTCCAGGGCATACAACATTTCGGTTACCAAGAACAAAAAGCCCATGACAATGGGCAATTTTTGTGCAGGTGCGAAAGCCTCGATCATGGAGTTGGCCGGGCTAATGAACAAGTTCATGGATATCAGCCACAGGACAATCATTACCGGTAAAATACCGCTGACATCCATGAGGTGATCGGTGCTTAACAAAGTAGCCACGATCATGAAGATCATGGCTGTGGCACCGATGCCCACCGTGAGGACAATCATGTACTTACCATTTTTTTTCAGGATACGATCTGCCACCCACCCGGCGAAAGGCGGAATGATCACCAAAATAACCGCTTTGGCAATGATCATGAAGTCGATGAGGTGGGTAAGATTCATTTGCTCCATGAGCACGGGTTGGTACTCATGGTAGGCAATCCAACTAATGACCACCGCGGCATTGAGCGCAGCCAGTGAATAAACTTCTCTCCATTTCAGGGAACGCGTCTTTTCTGAAAGCATAATGAGTGGAATCAAAATTACATTAGATGAAAATTATACGTGTGAGATCGGTACGAGTTGTATTTATACAAGAATTCATTTCATAATATTTAGAATCTTGACAAATAATCCACCAGGTTGGTCTCCCGATCGATATTTAATTTTTTTCTGAAACGGTAGCGGGCCAATTCCACGCCGCGGACTGAGATATTCATCAGTTGGGCAATGTCCTTGGTCGTCATGTTTAAGCGAAGAAAAGCGCTTAGCTTGATTTCCTGTGGGGTAAGTTTCACTTCCTCCTGCAGGCGGTGCAAGAAATGTTCATGCACCTGGTCGAAATGATAGGAGAATTGTTCCCACCAGTCTTCCTGTTTCAGGTTATTGTCAATGGATTTAAGCACCTTCTCCAGGTCGCGGTCTTCCGTACCTTTGTGTAGGGCTTCTTCAATTTTTTTACGCACAGCAACCATGAATTCCTTGTTCGTCAGCAGCTGCATGGTCACTGCGGCCAGCTCGCTGTTTTTATGTGCGACCTCCATTTCCAGGCGCTCATTTTTCAATTTTTCGATGGTTTCGCTGGACTTCTTGGCTACCTCGTCGATCTGAATTTCTTTGGATTTAATTTGTTGGGCAGTTTCCAGGGTGAGCTCGGCTTTTTCCTTTTTATGTTTTTGTTGCTGCCCAAATACGATCAGGCCGAAAATCATGAAACCAGCTACGGTGTATAAAGCATAGGCCAGCTGACTTTCGTACCACTTAGGCACCACCGTAAAGGTGGCGGTTTGAATGTCGCTCTCCTGGCCGTACATATTTCTGGCTTTCACTTCAAAAGTGTATGCACCGGGAGCCAGATTGGTGTATTCTTTGAAATTCACACCGGTCCATTCAGACCACCCGGCTTCAAAGGGCACCAGTCTGTAAGCGAATGCAATGTCATCCAGGCCGTCGAAGTAGGGAGAAGAAAAGTTAAAGCGTATGCTGTTCAATTCTGTGAAGCTGACATTTTGAAAAAAATTGGCATGCAGCACCCTATGTTTCTGGTTACTCTCTGTTTCCATACTCCGGATAAGTACCGTCATGTGCTGTTTGGGCGAAAGGTCCGTCAGCGGATTATAATGTATGAACCCTTCCTTTGCCCCAAAGAGCACGTTTTGGTCGTCGATGATGGCAATGTTTTCCAGGTTGTCGCTCAGTAGGTGATTCACACGCCTGAAGGTGTTTCTTTTCAGTTTGTAGCGACCGATGGAGGTTTTTTTTAAAAACCCTATTTGGCCATCCTGTATGAAATAAATGTTGCCCCGGGCGTCAGTGGCCAGTTTACTTATGTGCGCCGGGCCCAGCAGATTGTTAAGAAATGTATGTGGTACAAACTTGCCTTTTGCCTCGTCGTAGGTAAAGAGGCCTTTTTCACTAGTAAAGAGCAGCGCCCCATCGATTTTGTAAACATTGATCAGCAGGTCGGACGGGAACCCGTCCTCTCCACCATAATGATGGACGGATTGTACCTGACGCCAGCCAGGATCCGCTACAATTCGGTAAACTCCTTTGTACCCATGGGTCATCCATAAGGTGCTGTCATTCTCAAACTCAAAAATGCGCGCAGATTCTGAGGGTTCTTCCAGCGGCTCCTCAAGCTCCCAGAAGCCATTTTTTTTCCCGAAGCGATAAAAACCCTGGTAGGTACCACCGATCAATTCGTCTGTTTTGTGCAACCTCATGAATTTCCAGGTGCCTGTGTGATCAAAGAAGGGCTGGAGTCGATCATCCTGCACCGTGTAAGCCCCGGAATGGTGGCTGAGTATCACTTCATTGTTGATTTTCGAGAGGTTGTTTACCACGCCCTGACTCTTGGGTAGGAGCCGGAAGAGCTGCCGATATTCACCGTCCGTGAGTTCAAGGTCTTCTTCGTTGATAAATAAACCATTACTGGTACCCAGGTACAGTTTTCGACCAAGTGGTAACGCTGCATAGCCGGTACCTTCCAGCCCCATTTCTTCATTGATTAATGTGAGCGGATAGCCCAACTCAACCAAGGTAAGGCCGTTGTTCAAACCCACCCAAAGGTTGTTGAATGGGTCTTCATGTAAGGACAACACGCTCCGATTATTGAGCCCGCGCCCTCTTGTGAGGTATTTAACGGGTTCAAATTGCTGGTTGGTAATCACCAAACCGTCATTTTGCGTGCCGATCACGAATTGGTTGTTACTTAGTTTCAAGGAGACATTGATCAAAGCTTGCGACAAAAACCCATCCAGGGGGGTGGTAAATGGAAGGAAGGTGCCATTCCATCTAAAACAGCGTCCTTCATCAGAAAGGAAAAAAATGGTGCCCCTGTCGTCCGAGAGCACACCGTTAAGGTCCCCTTTGAAAATTTCTGACCCTTGAATTTTTTGAAGGCTCCCCTTGATCCATTCGTAGATACCTCCGGAGGTGCCATTGACGAATATGCGACCGTCGACCTGTTGGGCCAGGCCTGGAACTACCCCCGACAGATTTACTTTTCGGAGGGTATCGCTGGACCAGATGAGTAGGCTGTTGAGCCCACTGATTAGCAGGCCCTGATCTGTGGGAAAGAGATTCCAAATTTCATCGGTGCCAAAAGAAGCGGGGATATCAACTTTGTGAAAGCTAAGACCACTTGAGTCAGGATGGAAATAACCAAATGTTTTGGAGCCGCCCACATAAATCCGGCCGTCCAGGCTGGTGTGTAAAGCCCGCAGCTTGGTGGATTGAATCACGTCGTATCTTTTCCATTGAGAACCGTCAAACTCCAGAAGTCCGAAATTATTGGCTACGTATAAAAGCCCATTGTTGCTTTGCCGGATATCCCAATTTTGAATGCCCCCCTGGTAGGTTCTGGAATCAAAATGCCGGGTAAGAGGCAAGGTGGGAATGGGCCGTTTCAGACCCTGAGCATGTAAAGCGGAACTAAAAAAAATAATATTAAAGCATAGAAAAGTGACAAATGTTTGAACACACCCAACGAAAACCTTCACACACCATTGAGAAATAAAAAAACTCATTTCAAACGTTTTAAATGCCAAAATAAGCATTTATGATGTAATGTATAACTACAACTGATGAGTTTTTGATGTGGTGTGAAATTGGGTTTCTCTGGCAGGAGGCGGTAACATTGGGAATAGTGATAATTAAAATAATCGAGACGGACACAATTCAAGCGATCATTTTAAGGTGAAATAATTATTAA
>CAYOEV010000040.1:8233-14308 GCA_964403075.1 uncultured Roseivirgaceae bacterium
TTGATGTGGTAAATAATTGGTCCTGTTGGTGGGCTTCTACAATAGAAAGCGGTACTATTGGTCATGTCTTTAATTAAAATAATTTGATTCGACACAAATCGAACGATCATTTTAAGATGAAATAATTATTAAATCAAATACAATCAAAAATGACAGTACTCAAATTTTTAAAAGTACCATTCGTGCTGGCCTTACTGGCCGTGGGATTGGTGAATTGTGGAGACGATGACGAGGGATCAGCACCAAATGGCGCTACCCTTACCGCCAGTTTCCAGTCGGAGGTGGATGCCACCAACTTTTTACAGGTTTCCTTTACCAACTTCTCCACAGACAATGCCGTGTCTTTTGCCTGGGATTTTGGAGACGACACGGGCACCAGTACCGATGAAAATCCGGTATACACGTATGCAGAGGCTGATACGTACACGGTAACGTTGACGGCTACCGATGCCGATGGCAACACCGATGATTTTTCTGCAGACATCACCCTAACTGACCCGGATCAAGCCTTGACACTTCTGGCAGGCATTGAGTCGAAGACTTGGAAGTTGTTGCGCGACAATACGGTACCTTGTTTGGGTGTGGGTGCAACCATTGCCAATCCTTTTGAATTTTTCGCATTAGTCAATGACGGAAGTAGAAATTGCTTGTTCGAACATGAATTTACTTTCACCCGTGCAGGAGCTTACATTTTCGAAGACAACGACGGATTCTGGGGAGAATTTGGTGTTTATGATTCAGAGGATCCTTTGTTTGAAACCTGCTTCGAGCCTACGGCCGAAAACTTGGTCAACAAGGATGGTGCGGACATTAGCGCGTGGGCTTCTGGTACGCATGCGTTTGCTTACAATGTAGCAGACGGTAAAATCACATTGACCGGACAGGGTGCCTGGATCGCCGTTCCTAAGTTGGGAACTACCGGAGAAACGACCGTGCCGGTATCAGAAGTAACTTTTGATGTCCGACTTGCGGAAGGTGGCACTTCCATGGTAGATACCATGATCGTTAATTTTATTTACACCGACCTGGCCTGGGAGGGTAGATATGTTCATTACCAGGATGCGGGATTAGAGCCGCCACTTGATGCCACTCCTACATCTTCATTTAGTATTGAGCAAAGTGAGACCGACAACAAAACTTTTACTTTTACCAATACGTCGAATGACAATGCAGTCACGTTTGCTTGGGATTTTGGTGATGAGTCCACATCCACCGAGGAAAATCCTACACACACTTACGCGGAAGATGGTTCATACACTGTAACGCTAACGACTGCAAATGCTTCGGGAGAGGAAGCTGTATCAAGTCAACAAGTAACAACTTTGGAATGTGATGAAGATGTTGCCAATGTCATTGATCCGCAGACCGGTATTAACCTTACTTGGGAGGGGGATTTGCCTTACTTTGGAGCATTTGGTGGTATTGCCGTAACAGGAATTGATAATCCTTTCCCAGAGGGTGACAACACCAGCTGTAGAGCACTACGCATCACTAAATCAGGTGGATGTGAAGGTTTCGCGGGTATGGCAGCGGATTTTAACACGTCAGATGTTATTGAAACATGGAACTTCAGCAGTGATCCAGGTTTGTTCACTTTAGACGTTTATGGAGTGGACCAAGCGGCAACTGTTAAACTTCGATTCGAAAAAGCACCATTCCCTGATACAGAACCGAGCATCGAGCGAACTGCAACAATGACGGGTACTGGTGCCTGGGAGTCGTTAACATTTGATTTTACAGATGACGACTCCGGCGATTCTTACACTTCTTTCATCATTTACTTTGAGCAAGGTGAAACGTGTGATGGGGACATCTACTACATGGATAATTTGGTACAGCAAAACCCTTAAACTCGGAAGTAACTTTTAATTTTCATTTTGAATTTTAAAGGGGTGTGGAAATCCTACACCCCTTTATTTTAAATCTATTCACGTTTCTTGCCGTGAGTGTAACTCCATGAATTTCTATATTAATTTGGTTTTACCACACTAATTCAAACTAGTATGAGAAGCATATCCACTTATGTTTATTTTAAAATTTCCTGGTCAGTGTTTCTTTTATCCGCATTTTCCTGCGGAGATGACACTTCATCGGATAACCCTTCAGCTGGAGATCCTTCCAACCTGGTGGTGCAGGTATCGGTATCAGCTACCGAGCAGGGTAAAGTGGACATCACCGCCACGGCTGACAACGCCACCTCCTATGAATTCGATATGGGAGATGGTAGCGAGCCCATCGTAAATACCACGGGTGAAGTTGAGTACGTGTACGAGAATGCCAATGTGTTTGAAGTAGAAATCAAAGCCTTTGGCGCATCTGGCAGATTTATTCGTGAAAATCGGCAGATAGAAATTATCACGGAAGATGCCGGTGCTGGTTTCACGTCACCCATGTCCTATCCGGGCATGACATTGATCTGGCAGGATGAGTTTACAGGCGCTGCCTTAAACACGGCCAAATGGACCTTCGAGATTGGTGATGGCTGTCCCGGACTTTGTGGTTGGGGAAACAATGAATTGCAATATTATTTGCAAAACAACGTCACTGTTGCAGACGGATTTTTAAATATCACTGCCCGTCAGCAAGCAGCTGGTGGTCGTAGCTATACTTCTTCCCGGATAAAAACACAGGACAAGTTTGAATTCACTTATGGGCGGGTAGACATCCGCGCCCGAATGCCGATCGGTACCGGCTTGTGGCCGGCGTTATGGCTGTTGGGTGCCAACATCGATGAAGTGGGCTGGCCACGTTGCGGAGAAATAGACATCATGGAAATGCGCGGTGACGAACCCAATAAAACGTTAAGTACCATTCATTGGGACAATGACGGTACCAAGGCGGATACAGGAGGCAGTACACAACTGTCTTCAGGGACCCTGAACGATGAATTTCATGTGTATACGATGATCTGGGATGAAACGGGCATAGAATTTCTATTAAATGACGTGAAGTTTTATGAAGTGAGCACGACCCCCACCAACCTGGAGGAGTTCAATTTGCCGTTTTTCTTCATTTTCAACGTGGCCGTAGGCGGAGACTTTCTGAATAACCCGGATGGAACCGCACAATTTCCACAGCGCATGGTGGTAGACTACATCCGCGTTTTTCAAGACAACTAACCAAAAAGGTTGTAATGGCCTTTTGCTAACCAAAAATAATTCATGAAAAAATTACTGACACAGGTATTGTTGGTCGTTTTGGCCCTTGCCACCGCTACGCAGGTAGAGGCACAAAGCCGGACAATTACCGGAAAGGTTACAGATGCATCCGGAGAAGGCATTCCCGGCGCTACTGTGTTAATAAAAGGTACCGCTGATGGGGTAATTACAGATTTCAATGGTGACTTCACCATTACCGTCGATGACAGCGAGGCCGTATTGGTAATTACCTCTATTGGCTTCGAAGTTCAGGAAATTGCGGTAGGCAATCAATCCACCATCGAGGTAGCGATGGCCGAGTCCACCGAGCAACTGGACGAAGTGGTCGTCATCGGTTATGGTATTCAAAAGAAAAAAGTAATCACCGGTGCCATTGAGTCCGTAGGTGCGGACGAGATCGTAAAGACGCCGGTGGTGAGCATAGACCAGGCCATTCAGGGCCGGGCCGCGGGTGTGCAGGTATTGAACCAGTCGGGTCAGCCAGGCGAGCGGCCGGGTATTAAAATACGGGGAATAGGTACAGACTTCAACTCTGAACCACTCTTTCTGGTGGACGGGGTTGCCGTGAATAGTATCGACAACCTGAACCCGGGCGACATTGAATCCATGGAGGTACTGAAGGATGCCGCTTCTACAGCCATTTATGGTGCGCGCGCAGCCAATGGTGTGGTGTTGATTACCACTAAAAAAGGAACCAAAGGCCTGACCAATATATCTTACTCAGGATATTATGGTTTGCAAAGCTCTGCCAATCGGGTAGAATTGCTCAATGCCTCGCAATATCAGGCGCTGATGGCAGAGGCCGGTGCCAGTAGTCTGACCGGCGTACCTTTTGATGCCAATGAAATTCCTGCGAACAATACGGACTGGCAAAATGTCCTGTTCAAAGACAACGCGCCCATTGAAAGCCACGAGGTATCTATCACTGGCGGCTCTGAGCGCACTTCATTTGCATCAAGCGTGTCTTATTTCAGTCAGGAGGGGATCATTGGCGGTGACAAGTCGAAATTTGAACGATATACCGCCAGACTCAATACCACCACTGAGGTGACGGATTGGTTGTCTTGGGGCAATACCTTTTCATACGCCAATATCACAACGAGAGGTGTAACGAGCAATGGGTCGTTCAACGGTGCGTTTAGCAGTGCCCTGAACCTGGATCCGTTGACGGCTGTATTTGAATCAGATCCTGCCGTTTTAAGTCAGGTGCCTTATGCAGGTAATCCGGTGGTCACCAATTCGGATGGCCTGATTTATGCAATTTCGAACAATGTAGGTGGTGAGGTGGTCAACCCTCTTGCCCGGTTGGAATTGCTCAATCAGGTGGTAACCAAAGACCAAATACTGGCAAATTTATTTGTGGAGATTGAGCCGATAGAAAATCTTAAAATCAAATCTACTTTAGGCACAGATCTGAGTTATGTAACCCTGGATGGTTACAACCCCCTGTTCTTTTTGAGTAGCACCACCAACAACACCGTCCTCACCAGCCTGAGCAAGCAGGTGCAGCAGATTTCGACCATTCAGACAGAACAAACAGCCAATTACACCTACGAGATAGGTAACCACCGGTTGAATGGACTGGTGGGTATTACCAGTCTGGCCACCGATTTTGAAAATGTAGTTGGTGGAGGACAAGGCATCGACACCACCAATCCGGATCTTCGTTTCCTGAGCTTATCCATAGATTCTCTGGAAACGGCTGGCGGAGATGCCAACGAGTACAGACTGGCATCTGTATTTTCCAGATTGTTGTATGATTACAAGGACCGCATTTCCTTTTCGGCTACCTACAGACGTGATGGTTCATCCCGATTTGGTGCCAACAACAGGTATGGCGGTTTTTGGTCTTTTGGTGCCAGTTGGGTGATCAATGAGGAACCCTTTTTCCCGGATATTCCGGCCATTAGTTTTTTGAAACTTCGTGCCTCCTGGGGCCAAAATGGCAATGACCGAATTCAAAACTTTGCCTATGCGGCCACGGTGGATTTCGCATCTGCTTACAACTTTTCCAATGGCACGCAGGAAGGGGCCATTCCGGCCATTGTAGAAAATCCTGACGTCAAGTGGGAGAGTTCAGAGCAGTTGGATTTTGGTCTAGAAACCGGCTTGTTCGACAATCGACTGACCGTGACGTTGGACTATTACAAGAAAACGACCAAGGACTTGTTGCAAGTGACTACTTTGCCTTCTATTATCGGTTTTCCACCTAGTTTCAATAATGTGGGTACCATGGAAAATGAAGGTTTGGAATTTTCTTTTACCTGGAGAAGCGTAGCGGGAGATCTGGACTACTCGATAGGTGTGAATGGCGCTTATAACCAAAATACCATGGTGGAGGTAGCCAATGAGGCCGGATTTATTCAGGGCGCCAACTGGGCCCTGGCTGGGGAGGTCACCCGAACGATAGAAGGAAGGCCGGTGACCAGTTTCTATGGTTTCAAGACAAACGGTATTTTCCAGGATGATGGGGAGGTGTTTGCGCATATTGGTCCGGATGGTACGCCGATCCAACCTTCGGCGCAGCCCGGCGACATTCGATTTGTGGATGTAAATGGAGATGGCATTATTTCTGACGATGACCGCACCGTAATTGGGTCACCGATTCCGGACTGGACGTTGGGCTCTAACATTTCGTTGAGGTACAAAGGCTTCGATTTTTATGCGCTCTTTACCGGGCAATTGGGCAATGACTTGTTCAATGGCATCAACCGTCCGGATATCTCTACTTCCAACCGGCAAACCTACATTCTGGATCGCTGGACGCCCACGAATCCTTCCAATGAGGTGCCCAGGTTTACGGTGGGGGATCCAAACAGAAATTATACGCGGGCCACAGACCTGCTGAACATTGAAGATGGCTCATTTGTTAGATTGAAAAACGTGCAATTGGGCTACAATTTGCCAGGATCAGTGC
>CAYOEV010000041.1:0-13570 GCA_964403075.1 uncultured Roseivirgaceae bacterium
GGTAAATGTTGGTAATGGGCACTTCGGCAGTGGGTATGAGAAAAAGATTATCCGCCGTCACCTGATACATCTGCCCCTCCTTATCCGGCAATTGGCCAGTGCCTTTCCCCGAATCTTCGTTTACCAATAAAGGGGTTTGTACTTCCTGATACCCAGCTTCAATGGCCTGATCCAGAAAATAATTGACCATCCCGCGCACCATCCGCGCCCCTTTGCCTTTGTACACCGGAAATCCGGCACCCGTTATTTTCGTGCCCAACTCAAAGTCAATCAGGTCATATTTCTCAATCAGTTCCCAGTGGGGAAGGCTGGCTGCTTCGGGCAGTTCTGGCAGGTCGTCTACCGATATTTTCAACTGAATGTTATCCGCCTCAGAAGATCCCTCCGGTACTTGTACATGGGGCGCATTCGGTATTTGGAAGAGTGCCTCATCGATTTTTTCAGATACCTCTTTCAACGCGGATTGGAGCGTTTTGCTTTCCTCCTTCAATGCCGCCGCACGGGATTTTGCCGCGGCTGCCTCCTCCTGGCGACCCGATTTGAAGAGGCTCCCAATCTCTCGTGCCAGCTGATTGGCCTCCGCCAATACATTATCGAGCTGTTGTTGTGTATGCTTGCGCGTTTCATTCCAACGGACAATTTGTTCCAGTTGGGTGCCAATGTCTGTCATCCTTCGCTTGGCAAGGGCATGGACGATACGATCTTTTTCCTCTTCTATTTGAGAAATTTGTAACATTGGAACGTTCTTTTTAGCTTTGCTTAAAATAAGAACGCAACGTTAATCACAAGCGCACGTTCAAAAGCAATCATCTGACGCTTTCCTTACCTGTTTTGATTTATTTTATAGTAAGCGAGGGCCTCAAAAACTAACAAACTTTATTCGATCGAAGAACGAATGTTCCAGATAGTTATTGATCAACCTAATTAATAGCACAAGTTTTCAATCCATCCCATTTCAATGTACACACTAGATGACTTAAGTGTAATGCTCCTTTCAGAGTTGCGCACCATCTCCGAGGACCTCAACATCAAAGGAGTTAAAAAAACCTCTAAGCAGGATTTAATTTATAAAATTCTGGATCAACAAGCCACCATGCCTGACAACGAGGTGAAGAAAATTAAAAAGGAATCCCCTGTGATGGTCCCCTCGGAAGCCAACGAGAACGCTTCGGAAGAAGTAACTGCCGAAGAAGAAAAACAGGAGCGACAGCCCAGGAGAGGAAAACCTCGCGGTAAGAGAACCAACGAGGATAGCCAACCAAGAGATTCATCTGACGATCAGACAAGGGAAACTGCAGACAGGCAAGACCCATCCAACGAAAACAGAGAGCAGGCTAAAAATTTCCCTCAGGACGATCGGCGCAAAGAAAAAGAGCAGGCGCGCCTTGAGGCCAAAGCCAAAAAAGAAAAATACAACGAGACCGTCAAAGAATTTGAAGGTGTCATTGCTACAGAAGGCGTTTTAGAGATCATGCAGGATGGCTACGGCTTCCTGAGGTCAAGCGATTACAACTACCTGGCCAGTCCTGACGACATCTATGTATCACCTTCTCAGATCAAGCTTTTTGGACTGCGAACGGGCGATACGGTTAACGGACACATCCGCCCACCAAAAGATGGCGAAAAATACTTTGCCCTGCTTCGTGTGGATTCAGTGAATGGACGTACCACAGAGGCGGTCCGGGATCGAATTGCCTTTGAATACCTGACACCTCTTTTCCCGCAGGAACGTCTGACCCTAAGTGGTAAATCTGACAACTATTCCACCCGAATCTTGGACATGTTTGCGCCCATCGGTAAAGGGCAGCGGGGCATGATTGTGGCTCAGCCCAAAACAGGTAAAACGGTCTTGTTGAAAAACGTGGCCAACGCAATCGCTGAAAACCATCCGGAATGTTACCTGATCATCCTCTTGATTGATGAGCGTCCGGAGGAAGTCACGGATATGGCCAGAAGTGTGAGAGCAGAAGTGGTGGCTTCAACATTCGATGAGCAGGCAGAAAAGCACGTTAAAGTGGCCAACATGGTCCTGGAAAAGGCCAAAAGAATGGTCGAGTGTGGCCACGACGTGGTCATCCTGCTCGATTCCATCACGCGCCTGGCCAGGGCCCACAACACGGTAGTGCCTTCTTCTGGTAAAATTCTTTCAGGAGGTGTAGACGCCAATGCGCTGCACAAACCCAAACGATTTTTTGGCGCGGCCAGAAATGTGGAAAATGGAGGCTCCCTGACCATCATCGCCACCGCACTGATTGAGACCGGATCCAAAATGGATGAAGTAATTTTCGAAGAGTTTAAGGGTACTGGCAACATGGAGCTGCAACTGGATCGCAAACTCTCTAACAAACGTGTGTATCCGGCCATTGATGTGCCGGCATCCGGAACCAGAAGAGAAGATCTGCTGATGGACAAAGAAGAACTTAGTCGGGTTTGGATACTGAGAAAGTACATGGCAGACATGACAAGTAGTGAAGCCATGGAATTTCTGCTCTCTAAAATGAAAGGCACACAAAATAACGATGAGTTCCTCGTATCGATGAACGGCTAAGGTAACCACCGGCGAAAGCCCCGAAAAACCGGCTCCTAATGCCGGTTTTTATTGTTACAACTTTTTTTTACTTGACACGTAATTTAAAAGCAATTAATTTTGTTTTTGGTTTGTTACCTAAAGGTTGCACACCCGGATTTATCACCGCATTGATAATGTTATTTTTTGGTATTGAATACACCTTTGGGTTGACCATTCTTGATTATACATTTTATCAGAAACGATCGAAGTTTCCCTCTGTCAGGAACATTGGCTTCAGACTCAATAGTTACCACTCCCACCACCCACGCGTTTTACCACTTTCCCTGTGCGCGACCGCTTAACAGCGCTCGGTAAAAACAGGGAGTAAAGAAATTAAAAAGAAGACTAGAAAATATGCGACAATTAAAAATTACCCAGTCGATTACCAACAGAAGGGAAAGCCATACGCTGGAGAAATACTTCACGGAAGTAAGTAATGTGCCGATGATTACCCCGGATGAAGAGGTTTCTCTTGCCAAGCGTATTCGTGAGGGCGATGAGTTGGCGCTGGAAAAATTGGTGAAAGCCAACTTACGCTTTGTGGTGTCGGTGGCCAAACAGTACCAAAACAGAAGCTTGCCGTTGAATGACTTGATCAATGAAGGGAATCTGGGTTTGATCAAGGCAGCCAAGAAATTTGACGAAACCAAAGGGTTTAAATTTATTTCGTATGCTGTTTGGTGGATTCGACAATCCATCATGCAAGCCCTGGCCGAGCAATCGCGGATTGTAAGGTTGCCAATGAATAAATCAGGCGCCATCAACCAGATTCGCCGGGCATATGCCGAATTGGAGCAGCAGTTTGAGCGTGAACCGACGGAAGAAGAACTGGCTGAAATTCTTGACATGAAGCCCAACGAGGTGCGCAACACCCTTGGGGCTGAAGTCAAACAAATGAGCATGGATGCGCCTTTTGGAGAAGATGAGTCTGGTTCATTGTTGGATGTATTGGAAAATGAAACTACAGGCCCTACCGATGCAGGATTGGTTTTCAATGACTCATTGAAGGTAGAAACCATGCGCGCACTGTCCACGCTTACTGCCCGTGAACGCGAAGTCATTATGATGAGCTTTGGCATCGGCCATGAAAATCCGTTTACACTTGAAGAAATAGGTGAAGCCATGGGACTTACACGCGAAAGGGTCAGACAAATCCGCGAAAAGGCGCTCCAGAAATTGCGCGAACCGGGTAAAAACCGACGTTTGAAAGAGTTTTGTGCCAGTTAAAGGGCGAATGGTCATATTCAAAAGCCACTCATTTTGAGTGGCTTTTTTGTACCCATTGAAAATATCAGACGTGAACCGCCAGACACCAGCCTAAGACGATGCAGTCAATCATCTATGCCCAAGTACTCCCCAAAATGACCAATCTGACAAAGAGTAGAGCCTTCATATGTAGGTGAAGAAAAGTTTCTTTCCTTCGATTGGATGCTTGGACTGCATCTATTCTGGATTGAACTTTATATTTTTATCCTATTAAAGGGTAGTTTCCTGCTCCATGTGCACACGTGTGTTGCACCAAGAACTAAAAAAAACCATGTACAAACTATTTTATTTATCACTGCTTCTACTGGCATTCAGCTGCCAGCAACAACCAGCTCCTTTTGACATCCCCGATTGGGTGCCATACGATGAATCGGCCATTATTGCGGCCAATGCCAATCATGAAAATGAGCGTTTACGTTACCGCCTGGTTCAGTCGAGAATCACGGACAAAAACGACATTTGGAAGCTCATAGAGCCACAATTGGCCGGCTTCTCTGTAAAGCAGTACCATGCACTGAAACCCCTGATTTTGGAGCAAGACATTCGCACCCTGCAAAATCATGTCAGCAACGGTCGCCTGACTTATGTGCAATTGATCCAGTGGTACCTGTACCGCATGGCACTGTACGAAAATGATTCCACCAAAACACTGCACGCCCTATTGGCAGTCAATCCCCATGCTGTAGAAGAAGCACGTGCTGCCGACAAAAATCAATCTGAAAAAAATCATCCAATTTTTGGAATGCCCATACTTCTAAAAGACAACGTCAATACAGACGGCATGCCTACCACCGCCGGGGCTCATGCGTTGATGGAGAATCGACCCCAGGATGCCTTTATCGTTCGTCAGCTTAAAAAGAAAGGGGGCATTGTCTTGGGTAAAGTGAACTTGAGTGAGTGGGCCAACTATAATTGCAACGATTGCCCCAACGGCTTTAGTGCCCTGGGTGGGCAAACCCTCAACCCTTATGGCAGGGGTCAACACGACACAGGCGGATCGAGTGCAGGCAGTGGCGCTGCCATGGCCGCCAACTATGCCGTGGCTGCCGTGGGTACCGAAACCTCCGGATCTATCCTATCCCCCGCCAGTTCCAACGCCATTGCCGGCTTAAAACCAACCATCGGACTGCTCAGCAGAACAGGCATCGTGCCGATTTCTTCTACCCTGGATACGCCCGGCCCAATGACCCGAACGGTAAGTGACAATGCCATACTCCTGGATGCACTTGCAGGCTATGATAAGGATGAAGCTGCCTCTGTTGACCGACCCGGTAAAGGCTATCTGGAGGCCATAGATCCAAAATTTTCAATGGAGGGGCTTCGATTTGGGGTCATGGCCCAATATCTGGAAGACACCCTCTTTCAGCAAGCCGTTGAGCAACTGCAAAATCTGGGTGCCACGATGGTGAACATTACACCTCCAGAAATGAATTTTGAAGGCTTTGGTTTGCTGCTCGGTGGAGACATGTTCTACGATCTGGCCAATTACTTACAGCAGTATACCGGACCGGCAGTGACGGTGAAAAGCGTGGCGGATGTCCTGGCCAGCAACAGGCAAGATAGTGCCCGGCGCATTCCCTACGGCCAGGGGAAAATTGCCAGCGTAGTGGATACCACCCTCACGCCGGAAAGCTTGGCGGAGATCCGCCAGCGCCTGCTCAGTGAAGGCCGAAAGTATTTCGACACACCCATGACCGACCAAAACCTGGACGGCGTGCTGTCCATCAATAACTGGGCCGCCGGCTATGCAGCCCTGGCAAAATTTCCCTGCCTCACGGTGCCAATGGGTTACCAAAAAGATGGACGCCCGATGGGCATTACCTTCATTTCCCGTCCTTTTGAAGAAGATCGGTTATTGCAATGGGGCTACACGTACGAGCAAGCCAGCAAAAAACGTGTGATGCCCATGGCGTATCGGTGAGCATTAGGTCATCAGAGAATAGGGAGTGAGCCGTAGGGCCTACCCCCTACCCTTTTGGCTGTTTCGTAAATTTGTTACTCTGTTAACTTGTAAATATTGGATCCCAGGCAACTTAAAATTTTGGCTTCTGCCGGCTTGCTCCTCGTATTCGTCATGAGCACGTGGTATGTGTGGCATTCCTATGTCCAGGGAAAGCCCAATTGGTATTTTCTTGTCTTGGCCTTCGCAATAGCCATCCTTTGGTCGTACAATTTGTTCAATTATGGCAAACGGAAATAAAGTGCCAATTACAAAATGACTGATAAAATGAACCGTCTGTAGGAAGCCTCTTGTTGAACAGTAAAAAAATGAGAAAGCTCCTCTTCCTAGCCACCACAATGTTTGCCGTCATCGGTTTTTCCCAGAACGAGAAAAGTACGGTAGATGCGCTCATGCTAAAAAGCTTAAAATCGTTCCATGCGGGTGATGTGGAAGGATTTATTTCCATTTATGACGACAGTTACCAAGATGTCAGAATTCAAAGGCCAGGTTCAGATAAGGAAAATTTACTTCTGATGGTCACCGAAGTTGCGAATGGAGATAGTTATAAATCTCTGCGCAAAAGGCCCATGACCGATTACCTGATTGCAGCAGATAAGCAGGTGTTGAATTACGAAGAAGCCAAAGCGACCGGGCAGCCCATGAATGCGCCAGGCATTGTCATCCAACCCGGTGACTACATCGTTTCCTACAATTTCAATAATGAAGGCTTTTTTCGAGGTAGGATGACAAAAGTTTTTCGTAAAAAGGGAGGGTCCTGGAAAATTGTAGGAGGACTATAATCGGTAGTCATTTCCATTGGCAGAACAATTGTTTCAAAGCAAGTTGGACCTAGTCATTTAAACCCTCCTGGTCCACCAGGTAAACCATGGAGGCCATGGTTGCTGCGCCCAATTCCAATTCTCGCTTTTCTACCGTTTCAAACACGTCGGCCGGGGTGTGGTGGTAATTGAAATAGCGCTGCCCATTTACGCGCAGCCCCATGAGCAAAGTACCCTGTAAGGCCAATGGACCAATATCGGCACCAGAACCGCTTTCTTTAAAATTCCAAACGCCGTAAGGTTCAAAGTAGCGTGTCCACTGCTGCACTTTCTGAATTTCATCATCCGACCCGACCATGGCCATGCCATAAGGCCTAAAGCCCCCATTGTCTGATTCGATGGCCAAAATGTGACGCTCTCCCCTTTCCTCCGCCACACGTGCATATTCTTTTCCACCCGCCAATCCATTTTCCTCATTCATCCACATGACCGCACGCAACGTACGCTGAGGTCGCAGGTCCAATGCCTTGAACAAACGCAATACTTCCACCCCCTGCATGCAACCGCTACCATCATCATGTGCACCCTCTCCCACATCCCAGGAGTCCAGATGGCCGCCTACAGCAATGATCTCTTCGCGAAACTTTTCTCCACGCAATTCACCGATGACGTTGTAGCTCAGCTTGTCAGCAAGCATCCGGCTTTCATTGCGCACGTACATTTTCAGATCGTCCTGACCGTCCAGCAAGTGGCTCAACAACTCTGCATCATTCGTGCTAATGGCGATGGCGGGGATTTGGTTGATCAATGGCTTGTATTCTACCGAACCAGTATGTGGCACGTCATCCTCATTGATACTCAGGGATCGAACAATTACCGCTTTGGCGCCATACTTGGCTGCCTCTGAGGCCCCGTACACCCGCTGTAGGACCGCACGGCCGTAGGCATTAAAGGTGCGTATGGCTGTTTTATCCATGGAACCGTTGTAGAAGACAATCTTACCTTCCAGTTGCTTGCCCAGCTGATCCACCTCCCGGACCCCGGACACCTCTACTACCTCTCCTACCAGACCTTTGGGGCCCGTGCCTACCGAGTTGCCCAGTACAATGCTATTCAGTGTGAGAGAACCCATTTTATCGGAATTGACCACCCGTACGACTTCCTTGGGACCCCGCTCCCAATGTGGCACCATCACTGGCTGAAGGTAAACGGTATCGAATCCATAGGACTGCATTAGTTGCCGTGTATATTCCACTGCCGCGGCGGCCTGAGGAGTGCCGGACAATCGATGGCCAATGTCCTTACAGAGCACACGCAGGTTTTCATGAACCTCTCCTCGTACCAGGGCTTCATCGTAAATGCGTTTGATTACCTCTTCATGGTTGCCTTGACCGGCAGCAATCAAAGAAAGGAACATCATGGGCAACAATAAGCGCATGTTTTTCATGACAGCGAATATAATCAGAAGCGGTTTTACCTGTACCTGGTTTTGACATTGGACCAACCGCCAAAGGGCATCCCGGAGGGGGTCGTCTTTTATCTGCAGCCTTTCAGCTACACCTGGTTGCTCACGATTTCATTCGGGTGCGGGACACAATGCTGCGCCCCAATGTAATTTCGTCGGTGAATTCCAATTCACTACCCACCGGAATGCCTCTGGCAATGGTACTTATCTTGACCCCACTTTCTTTAAGCACCCTGGTGATGTAGTAAGCCGTGGTGTCTCCCTCCATGGTCGCACTCAGGGCCAGAATTACTTCTTTGATGTCATCTTCCTCCCCATTGATGCGGTCGAGCAGCGATTGAATGTGCACCTGGTCGGGACCCTTACCATCCATAGGAGAAATGCGGCCACCCAGCACATGGAACATGCCATTGTACTGACCCGTATTTCGGATGGCCAATACGTCGGTGATTTCCTCTACCACACATACCAGCGAGGCATCGCAATGGGGTGTCTTGCAACTGCAGGCCGCAGTGTCACTAATCACATGGCAGGTGGCGCAATACCGGGTGTCTGTCCTCAGGCGTTCAATGGCCTCGGTCAGTTGATTCACTTCCTCCTTGGGCCGCTTCAGGAGATGTAAAGCCAGACGTATGGCTGATTTTTTGCCAATGCCTGGCAGTCTGGATATTTGGGTGACGGCCTCTTCAATGAGCCTGGATGGATATTCCATTTACTTTCAGACGATAGCAGCTTTAATACCTGCTTCAGTTATTCCCTCGCGCATCGGCTTTAGTTCATCATAGCTGCCTTTTTTCACTGCGCATTTACCACGGTAATGTATGAGCCAGGTGCATTGCTCCGCCTGCTGCTGTGCGTGTTTACACACGCGGATCAGCGTCTCAATCACATGTTCGAAGGTGTTGAAATCGTCATTGTACACCACCAGATCCCGTTCCTCCTCTTCGACTATTACCTCCTGGGTGACTTCTTCTTTCTGCCACTCCCAATCAAAACCTGCATACGTCATCATAGTGCAAAAATACAGTTAGTTTCACAGTTCCAAAATTTTTCCTATGTCTCCTCTATTGGTTGGCGCCATCGTATTGGGCTATTTTCTGGTTCTCATCCTCATTGCACATTTCACCGCCAAAAATGCTACACCAGATGCCTTTTATACGGCACACCGGCAATCTCCCTGGTACCTGGTGGCCTTTGGGATGATTGGTGCCTCGCTTTCCGGTGTTACATTCATTTCTGTGCCCGGTGAAGTGGTTAATTCCAATTTTCACTATTTCCAGGTAGTACTGGGCTATATGGTGGGTTACCTGGTCATTGGCGCGGTGCTCTTGCCCCTGTACTATCGCCTGAATCTGGTGTCTATTTATTCCTATCTGGATCAACGTTTTGGTTTTTGGTCGTACAAAACCGGTGCCTTCTTCTTTCTGCTGAGTCGGGTCATTGGTGCCTCGTTCCGCTTGTTTCTCGTGGCAGGCGTATTACAGATTGCCTTTTTCGATGCATATGGCCTTCCCTTTTGGGTGGCCGTACTGACGGCGGTGGCGCTGATTTGGCTTTATACCTTTCGTGGAGGCATAAAAACTGTGGTGTACACGGATACGCTGCAAACCTTTTTCATGCTGCTTGCAGTGGTCGTGAGCATCCTTTTCATCAAAGACCAACTGGGCTATTCGTGGAATGGACTGGTCCAAGCACTGCAGTCGGATGGACGTACCACGGTATTCAACTGGGACTGGCAGAGCGGCAACAATTTTTTTAAACAATTTCTTTCCGGTGCATTTATCGCCATTGTAATGACCGGACTGGATCAGGACATGATGCAAAAAAACCTTACCTGCCGAACACTTAAAGATGCGCAAAAAAACATGTTCTGGTTTTGTATCGTGCTGGTGCTGGTCAATCTGCTGTTTTTAAGCTTGGGTACTTTGCTGTATCAATATGCTGAAGCCTTCCAACTGTTGGTTCCCGGGCGATCCGATAACCTCTTTCCTCAGCTGGCCGTAAACCACTTTACCCTATTTGGTGCCGTGGTCTTCCTGCTGGGCATTACAGCGGCCGCCTACTCCAGTGCCGACTCTGCGCTGACCGCGCTGACGACTTCATTTTGTGTAGACTTCCTGGACTTTACACCTGACACCTATGCCTCGCGGCGCACACTCAGAATTTGGGTGCACTTCGGATTTTCCATCCTCCTGTTTGTCGTTATTCTGGTTTTCCATGCCATCAATAGCGACAGCGTAATTGTGGCGGTATTCAAAGCGGCCGGTTATACCTATGGCCCCCTTCTTGGACTTTTTGCCTTTGGTATTCTAACCAAAAAACAGGTGAAAGACAGGTGGGTACCTGCCATAGCAGTGGCTGCACCACTTTTGGCCTACCTGATCAATGTCAATAGCCAGGCATGGTTGTGGGGCTATCAGTTTGGCTTTGAAATTCTGCTACTCAACGGGGCCCTTACCTTTACGGGTCTGGTATTGCTACAAGACCAATCACCAAAACCAACTGATTCATAGGGACAGCTCTTTTAGCGGATCCCAAAAGACCTTTTCAAAATCGATGATTTGATCGTTGCGCACCTCCACCCCTTCATCCGCTAGCAGTTGCTGCATGCGCTCGGGAGGATGAAAATGAATTTTACCGGTGAGCACACCCATTCGATTCACCACCCGATGGGCAGGAACCGTACGGTCGTTCATGGACTGGTTCAATGCCCAACCCACCATTCGGGCACTGCTGGTGGTACCCAGGAAGCTGGCAATGGCACCATAGGACGTCACCCGACCCCTTGGAATCAAGCGGGCGACCTGTAGCACCTCCTGAAAAAATGATTGACTCTCCATACGCAAAGCTTAAAGATCGCAAATGGCATATCCAGCCAAAATGAAATGTCGAAAAAATTATCTCACTACGACACGTTGACAGGCTGCCGCCTGCGAACAAGCCAGCCAAACCAGGTGTCAGGTGTATCTGGCATGAGGCCTTTTTGCATGGAAAAATTTTTTATATTCATGGCATGAGACAAAATGAACGTTTTCAAAAGTATATCAACGCTTAAAATGCGATGTAGAATTAATTATCAATCACTTAGAAAAAATATCTAAAAGTAAAATAAACGTAATGCATTTAGTTGGTAGTTGTATGGCAATAAAATAATTAACCCAATGAAAAATATAATTGCTTTATTTATTTTGATTTTTGCTTCCCTATCTGTTCATGCCCAAGCGGATAAAACCAAATTTATAAGTCAAGCAAAAAACCAAATGCCTATTTTCCCAAAGGTATTGGGCCAAATAATAAATCAACTTTATTTAGGCTGCACAGCAATCCTGGTAGAAGAGCAAATAAAGATTCAGAAACTGGAGCAGTGAAAAATGATCCACTTCAGATTAAAACATATTGATGAATGCCAGCCAGCAGGGACAGATGGTGACTTGAGCATGAGTTGGTTTTGGTTAACGGATGGAGAATTATGGATTGAACTAGCCGGTACCACCTTATACGAATACACACCAGAGGCACGAGAATATTTTGGAAATCAAATGACTTCTTTCAATGAGTATCCATTGGTGCGGTTCATCGAAGACTTCACTGAGTTATTCAAGCAGATTAGTGAACCCATTCCAGATGACATTTATGCAATCACAGATAACTTAGAGAACTTTTTTAATGACACCACAAAGTGGTTAAACATAAATGATACGGATGAAGATGGATATAACCATTTCTTTTTTGAAGAATACGATCAATTAATTTCATTTACTTATAACAGAAACTTTGATTCTGGTCATTTAATAGGTGGACCTCACTTCTCATTTTTCAGAAATCACGACAAAATTAGAATCGTTTGGAATGTGGAATTTCAACTTGAGAATGGAATTGACTTATGGACTGCTAAAAACAATAGCATTGAAATTCCTTACTCAGACTTCATTTATATGGTTCAAGATTTTGGAAAAAGGTTCTTTGACAAGATGGAAACACAGGTTGAATTGGCAGTTAAAAAAGACTGGGAGGGAATACAGATTGATAAGAATAGATTGATTGAAGAACATAAAGAAAGAGAGGTAAACTTTTGGAGACAATTTTCACTTTTAGAAAACGTTCCACAAAATGAAACAAATTGGAATCACGTTCGGGAACTGAAATCAAGAATGGAAAAAGAAATTAAAACCAACACATAAACCTGTATGGTAAAAAATAGGCAAATCCACAGTAAGAATAAAGCTTCAAGCAAGTATTACAATTTGGACCTAATCGAGGATTTCGCACTTATAAAACGCCTTTTTTTGATATACATGTCCGCTAAATAATTTAAAACTCTACTATGAAAATTATATTTAACGATAGTGTAATTGATAATAAAATAGTTGAGGCTGACTATGAAAGCGAAATGATTGCAGCAAAGAAAAATGGCTTTGAAACTGAGATATTTAGCTTTGAGGAATTGGAAGATGGCAATATAGCTACTGCCCTAAAATACATTCACACTTGTGATAAAATGAAATTTGGTATTTATCGGGGATGGATGATGACACCAAAAATTTATGAACAATTTATAACAGACTTTTAAGTAAGAATATTCAGTTAATTAACAATCTAACCGAATACAAACATTGCCATTACTTACCAGAGTCCTAGGACAAAATAATTGACCATACACCAAAATCAAATTGGACTAAAGATATTTCCAAAGACAATATTTTAGGACTTACAAATGAGTTTAGAAATAATCCATTAATCGTGAAGGATTATGTTAAATCTGAAAAGCATAATTGGAATGAGGCATGCTTTATTCCAGACGCATCTGACAAAAAGAAAGTTCAAGACATAGTCAGTCGTTTTCTTGAATTGCGCGGAGACTATTTGAACGAAGGAATTGTTTTTCGCGAATTTATCGAACTAGAATTTCTAACCGAACACTCTAAAAGTAAAATGCCATTGACAAAAGAATTTAGAATTATTTTCTTAAATAAAAAAATTGTTCAAATATTCAATTATTGGGATGAGGGGGATTATGGTTCCGAAAAACCAGATATTGATTTCTTTCAAAATATTGCTAAGAATATAGAAAGTAATTTCTTTACAATGGATGTTGCAAAAAAGAAAAATGGAGAATGGATAATAATGGAATTAGGTGATGGACAAGTAGCAGGACTTCCAAACAATGCAGACAGGGATAAATATTATAATGGACTGAAAAAAAAACTGGGTAGCAGATCGGCTATAAGCAATTGGAACTTAAGTGCTTAAATGATAAGTGAAAATATAATTCATGGTCAGTGCTGAATTGAAAAGAAAGTCCAGGAAGTTTCCAACAGCCTATAATCTAGAACGATTGTAGCCAATTTGAGAAAATTAAGATCCAAAAAAATCACAAGAGCCGTAACCCTTGTGATTTGGACTATACTCGCTTCTGCTGATAAGTTTCGATTATCTAAAATTCTCCTCAAGATGCTTTTGGAGTCGGATAAAGTCATTTTCAATTGTTCCGTTTTTCATTACGTCAAAGCAGGCAAAAGTTGGAAGCTTTTGCATTCCAAAGAATTTGA
>CAYOEV010000042.1:0-13368 GCA_964403075.1 uncultured Roseivirgaceae bacterium
TTCGAACCAGTGACCTCTGCCCTGTCAAGGCAGCGCTCTAAACCAACTGAGCTAATATCCCAGACACTACACAAAACAAAATTAAAACAAAAAAGATCATTCATGGTGGGCGTCGAACGACTGACTGGGGTACCGCGTTCGCTTTTCATGAGTCCACTCAAGAATAAATCACTCACCAAGGCGATATTGCTGAGCGCTTCGATGCTCACCGTCCTTTCTGGTGCCATCATAGCGCCGGCCTTACCGGAGATTAGCCATCATTACGAGGCAGAGGGGGGAGAAGCCCTCCGGAAGCTGGTGCTGACCATGCCAGCGCTTGCCATTGCTTTGCTGGCTCCGATCGCAGGGGTATTTATCGACAAAATTGGACGGAAACGTATATTGAATACATCGCTTTTATTCTATGCCGTCTCAGGCGTCTCTGGTTATTTTATTGATGATCTTATCCTACTGCTCATTTCGCGCGCGCTGCTTGGTGTGGGGGTAGCTGGTGTGATGAGCACGGCGACTACCCTTATTGGTGATTATTTTCAGAAAAGCGAACGCAATCAATTGCTCGGTTTACAGGCGAGTTTCATGGCGCTTGGCGGTGTGCTTTTTCTCAATCTTGCAGGCTTGTTGGCAGACTGGAGTTGGAGAGGCCCCTTTTTGTTGTATGCGTTTGCTTTTATTCTAATACCAGGTACAATTTGGGTATTGGTAGAGCCTGAGGTAAAGACCGCACCAAAAGATGAAGTGTCGAAGGGTGGATTCCAACAACCTGGTTTGGTAACCCTAATCCTAACTTTTGGTTTTCTTGGCATGCTCTGCTTCTATGTGATGCCCGTTCAATTACCTTTTTTACTCCAGTCAAATTTTGGGGTATCCAATTCGATGGTGGGCCTGGCCATTTCCATATCAACCATGACTGGGGCCTTGATTTCATTCAATTATGGTAAGATCAAATCGCGTCTAACCTTTATGCAGATCTATGCACTTTGCTTTGGTTTGATGGGCATCGGTTACCAAATTATCGCATTGGCCAATAGTTATGCCCTCATATTGATCGGTCTGGGTGTGGGTGGTCTGGGCATGGGGCTGATTATGCCGAATGGTAACTTGTGCTTGCTCAGTCATGTGAACAAAAAACGTTGGGGAAGAGCTACCGGCGCCATGGCTTCGGCCATATTTTTGGGACAGTTCTTGTCGCCCCTTTTCTCTGCACCCCTTGCCAATAGTTGGTCTATACCGCAAACTTTCGCATTCACGAGCGGATCATTGTTTTTATTGGTCATTGCCACCTTTCTGCTAGATCGGTGGGTTTTTCGTCCTGCTGTTTCGACGTTAAGAACTGATCAGGTAAATTGAGAGTTACTATTTATAAAAACATGGGACTTTTTTCTAAATCATCACCTGCCGAGAAGCTTCAAAAGAAATATGAAAAATTGATGGCTGAGTCGTACAAACTCAGTCATACCGATAGAAAAGCAAGTGACCTGAAACGTGCAGAGGCAGAAAAAGTGGCCGGGGAAATTGACGCCTTAAATGCCAAAGGCTAAAACTTGTCACATTCCCACCGAGGCCGTACACAAAGATTTTAGAAAAAGAGCAGCAGCTAACAAGTCGCGGGCCCTTCACAAGTTGTGGCATTTGGGTGGTCCGCATGGATGGTATTACGCTACATGGCTGTGGGTGGTACGTGGGAAAATGGATCAGTGGATGGGTGGAAAGGGTGCTCGTTACCAGCGTGCACATCCAGATTTATTACAAAAGGGCGATCAACTGGATTATTGGACGGTAGATCGTGCTGATGAAACGAAGGGTATACTCTTGCTTAAAGCTGCGATTGCCCTTACAGGAAAGTCGTGGCTGCATTATTGGTGGGAAGGCAATGTGTTGCATCAACAATTGACCTTTCAGCCATCAAGTCGTTGGGGAAGCCTGTATTGGTGGCTGGCCTGGCCTGCACATTCGTACTTATTTCGCGGTCTTATTCATCGTTTGACCAGGTAAGATTTTCCTTCTAATATCGCGTCATGGAATACGATGTGGTATTGGTTACTCAGCAGAAATACGTGCAGCCTACACGTATCAATGCATACATTCAAAACATATTGACAGAGGATGAAATCCTCTCGCTTGCCTTGCAAGCACAAGGCCATTCAGTCGTTCGCGTAGGTTGGGAGGATGCCTCATTCAAATGGTCATCTACGCGTTGCATAATTATCCGTGCGATCTGGAACATTTTTGAGCACCTACCTGCTTTTCGAAGTTGGCTTGATAAGGTTCACCAGCAGACCAGAATTATCAATGCCCCCTCGCTAATAAAATGGAATTTGGATAAGGGCTACCTGCAACACTTTCAAAAAGCAGGTATTCAAATTCCGCCCACCGTTTTTTTAAATCAAGGAAATAAGACGACACTTGAGGAACAGCTCAGCAAACACAATTGGCAGGAAATCGTGATGAAACCAGCCATTTCTGCCGGTGGTCGCCATACTTATAGGTTTATCACTCAAGACTTAGTTAGATATGAGGAACAGTTCAGGAATCTCATCAACCTGGAGCCAATGCTATTACAAAAGTTTCAACCGCGCATTTTGGATCGGGGGGAAGTAACCTTTGTGGTCATCGGGGGACAATTTACTCATGCCGTGCTGAAACGGGCCAAGCCTGGCGAGTTCAGGGTGCAGGATGATTTTGGTGGCACAGTTCAAGTCCATCAAGCTACCAAAAATGAGATTATCTGGGCAGAACAGATTGTGAGATGCTGTACGAAATTGCCTGCTTATGCACGGGTAGATGGTATTTGGTTGGAAGACGGATCGCTTGCACTTTCCGAGTTGGAGTTGATTGAACCCGAGCTCTGGTTCAGGTTTGATGAATCCGCAGCCAGGAGATTGGCAGTTCACATTACATGTTGACTAGCGGTTACCCCAGCCCTCAGGATCTTCGCGCCATTGGTTCAACAAATCGATGGTACCCGCATCCAGTGTCAATGTGTTGACCAGGGAAGGATAATCACTCAGCACGGTAAGCGGCACATTTTGTTTGGCGAAATTCTTTTCAGCCAATGGAAAAGCGTACGTGAATATAGCGGCCATTCCCAACACATCGACTTCTTCATCGCGTAATGCCTTACAAGCACTGAGTGAACTGCTGCCCGTAGAAACCAGGTCTTCAATGACCACCACTTTTTGGTGCTTGACCACATGGCCTTCAATACGGTTAGTCATGCCATGGTCCTTCGCTTTGGCTCGCACATATAAAAAAGGCAGGTCCATGGCATCTGCCACGAGCACGCCCTGTGGGATGCCTGCGGTGGCTACGCCAGCAATGGCTTCTACTTCAGGATAAACGCTTTCAATTACTTTCACTAGCGAATGCTTGATCAGCGTGCGCGTCTCAGAAAAAGACAGGCTTAGTCGGTTGTCGCAATAGATGGGAGATTTCCAACCTGAGGCCCATGTAAAGGGATCATGCGGCCGCAATTGAATGGCGCCAATGTATTGAAGGGCCTGGGCAATTTTACTGCTCAATTGCGGGTCGAATATCCTAATACTCATGTACCTTCAAATTTAGTATTTTATGTGCTTAGGAGCTTTTGTTTTTCAAGACAAATGCTTTGATTTACTCATGTATTCTGTTCAAACCTCCTTGTGAATATTTTCATAAATGACATTCCGGTGCGTATAATCGGTATGAAAAGACTGGGTCCTTTGCATGCCTTCAGTACCATTGTGGCCCCCTCTCAGGATATTGTACCAAAACTATTGAGAGACAACGTGCTTATTCAGCAGCCTTCTTTCGAGAAGGTAGATGAGTTGTTGCATTTAATGACCAAGAAGAAATACAGGAAGGTGGGTATGATCACCTTTGTCACCAGAAGCAAAAAAGAATTGATAGCATACATAAAGTCTCGTTTTACGGTGATAGAGGCGGCCGGGGGCATTGTGGAAAAGAATGGTAAATATTTAATGATCCATCGGCGAGGTATCTGGGACATACCCAAGGGTAAGTTGGACAAAAAGGAGTCCATAAAAGCATGCGCGAAGAGAGAAGTAGAAGAAGAAACGGGTGCAAGCGTCAAAATAGAAAAGAAAGTTGACGCCATCTGGCATACTTACATGCAGAACCAGAAGTATATCCTAAAAAAGACCACCTGGTATGCCATGAGTTGTTTGGACGATAAAAAAATAAAACCACAGAAAGGGGAGGGGATTAAAGAGGTCAAATGGATGTCTCTGGAAGAAGTGGAGCTCTCCCTTATTGACAGCCACAGATCGCTCCGCTTTCTCTTCCAACAATATCAGCAGCTGATGGTGATTTAGTGTTTCTTAGTGATTTTAAGTAGATTGTCGCCCGATTAAGAGTGCACTCCTATGAAGAAGTATGATGTGTGTATTATCGGGGCGGGTCCGGCCGGATATGCAGCTGCGATGCGGGCCGTGGATTTCGACAAAAAGGTAATCTTAATAGAAAAGCAACGCCTCGGGGGTGCAGGCATCCACAATGGTGCCTTATGGTCCAAAACATGGTGGGAACTGGCACGGGAGGCGAGTATCATGCGCCGCAACAATGAGCGTATGGGCGTAGGCCGTCTCACCTTTTCTTTCCAAGAGTTAAAAAAGGAAGTCAGCGAAGCGGTCAAGGAGAGAACCCATTTGCTCAAACACCACCTGCAAAACATCAATCACGGGCTTGATAAAGAGCTTCTGGATTACGTTCAGGGGACTGCCACGATTCTTACGCCCAATAAGGTACAAATTGAAAGACCCGGCGAAGAAGAAAATATGGAGGTACACACGGACTTCATCGTATGTGCTACCGGCAGCCGTCCTAGAATACTACCTAATATACCTATTGATGAAACCCACATTTTTACCAGTGATGGGCTGGATAAACTGGATGCATTCCCATCCAGCATGGTGATTCTTGGTGCAGGGGTCATTGGTTGCGAGTTTGCGACCATCTTTTCGAACTTCGGCCAAACGCAGGTACACTTGATTGATAAAGGAGATCGCATACTGCCCTTCGAGGATGAAGACGTGGTACGCGTGATAGAAAAAAACCTGGAACAAAATGGAGTAGTCATTCACCGGAATTCACAGCTCATTGACATGCGGACCGATGAGGATGGGGTGGTTTACACCCTCGAGTATACGGATGGTCGAAAGGAAATCTTTCATGTGGAGAAGGCTTTGGTCTCTGTAGGCCGGGTACCCAACTATGAGGAGTTGTTTGATGAGTCCCTTAAAATTGAATTAGACACACGGGGTATTAAGGACCACATGACACAAACCAACATACCCAATATTTTTGCTGTGGGCGACATTACGGCCGATATTTCATTGGTGAATGTAGGCGAACTGGAGGGTCGTTTTGCCATTGAAAAGATGTTCGGTAAGCCTGCGCAGTCGCTTATCTATGACAACATCTCTACCATTATGTTTCTCAAACCTGAGGTAGCGGGTGTCGGGATGAATGAAATACAGGCCAGAAAAAAGGGCATTTCATACAAAATGGTCAGCATCGACTACCGTTGTATTCCCCGGGCCATGGCCATGCGCAACACGCAGGGGTTTATTAAAATTTTGGTGACCAATGACGAGGACATGAAAATCCTGGGTATGCGCGTGGTGGGGGAACATGCGTCCAGTGCCATTCAGGCAGTGGCGCTGCTCATTCTAATGGATAGGAGTATTCTGGAATTGGCTGGTTTGATTCATCCCCATCCATCTATCATTGAAGGCATACAGGAATGTGCCCGGATGCTCGTGGGTAGTGCGATATTGAAGCCGGCAGTGCTTCGTGAGGCCATGAGTTGTAAAGTATGGGAAGGGGATACCATGGAAGACCTAATCATAAACGTAAATGCATAATTTGAATTTTCTTTGGATTTTTGGGCTTGCCCTGTTGGGCGCTTGCCAGACTTCAACCCAAACATTGCCCAAGGTGTTGGAAGCTACTTTGCGGGCCCACGTACGTACCCTGGCATCGGATGAATTTGAAGGGAGAAAGCCTTTCACCTCGGGTGAGGAAAAAACAGTTAACTACCTCAAAACACAATTTCAACAATTGGGACTAGAGCCAGGCAATGGACGTGGCTTTTTCCAGCAGGTACCTCTGGTGGAACTGGACGCACAACCTGCTGAAGTGTTGGCTTTGACGGGTGAAAAAAATGGCACGACACTTTATTTGGGCAAAGACTATGTGGCCTATTCGGCGCGCGTAAATGCCATGAATACGCTCAGAAACTCGGAAGTTGTCTTTGCAGGATACGGAATTGTGGCGCCGGAATATGGATGGGACGATTACAAGGGGCTGGATGTCAAAGGTAAAACGGTTATTGTGTTGGTAAATGACCCGGGTTTTGGCTCTGCCGACAGTACGCTGTTCAAAGGGGAAACCATGACTTACTATGGTCGGTGGACCTACAAATACGAAGAGGCAGCCAGACAAGGGGCGGCAGGATGTTTCATTATACACCAGACGGTGCCCGCAGGTTATGGATGGGAAGTGGTCAGGAATTCCTGGTCAGGCGCAAGCCTTTATTTGGATCCCCAAGACAACTATCGCTGTGCCGTACAAGGTTGGTTGACCCGAGATGCCGCCATTCAAATGTTTGAGACCTCTGCAGTAGACATGAAAAATTTCGTCAAAAAGGCCCGTGATAGAAATTTTAAACCTATTTCACTAGGTCTTGGCGCCACTACCTTCGTAAAGAATGGTATCAAAAGAGACAAGTCGAAAAATGTAGTGGCAAAGATTACCGGTTCGGAAAAACCTGAAGAATATATTATATACAGTGCGCATTGGGACCATTTGGGAATAGGTCCTGCTGTTGACGGCGATTCTACCTACAATGGCGCCCATGACAATGCTTCAGGAGTTGCTGCCCTTTTGGGTATTGCGGAAGCCTTCAAGAAAGGTCAGGCACCAAAGCGCTCGGTCATCTTCCTGGCGGTTACTGCAGAAGAGCAAGGACTGCTAGGATCTCAGTATTATGCCGAAAACCTCATTTATCCTGTCAATAAAACTGTTGCCAACTTGAACATGGACGGTTTGAAAGAGTTTGGTGCAACCAACGACCTTACCGTCGTCGGTTACGGTCAATCCGATTTGGAGGAAATGGCGGAAGAGGTAGCTAAAAAGCAGGATCGTTATATCATAGCCGATCCGGAACCAGAAAAGGGCTTCTACTTCCGATCCGACCACTTCCAGTTCGCCAAGGTTGGCATTCCGGCGCTCTATGCCTATGGCGCGTACGAACATCGGTTGCAGGGTGTGGAATACATGACGGAAAAGAAAAACGAATACAATGTACAGGCTTACCATCGGCCAGCAGACGAATGGGGCGATGACTGGGACTTCGGCGGCATCATGCAAGACGCCCAGTTGTACTTTGAGATTGGGTATCAATTGGCCAACAGTGATCGTTGGCCGCAATGGAAGGAGGGTAGTGAGTTTAAGACTATTCGACAATTAAATACCCGCGACACCAGTCAATAGTTTTTCAGTTCAGGCGATGGAAATAGTAATTGCTCAGTGCTTCAATGATCCTCGTTTTCCCAGCTCTACGACGTCGGGATTTTTAATTTTACCTTCTTGGATGTCGAACCGTATTAAAGTACGCATGAGGTGAAACCCATGGTGGCCGCATGCACCGGGGTTTATATATAACAATTGATTCTCAGGGTCTGGGGCCACTTTGAGTATGTGAGAGTGGCCGCAGATCAATAAATTGGGTCGGTGTGTCCGGATAAGCTTGCTAACCCGGGCATTGTATCGGGGTGGTTTGCCAGCAATGTGAACAATCAGGGTGAGGAGACCATTCAGGTCTTTGATTAGGTATTCCTGTGTGGCCATTTGAATAGACAGGTGGTCTATATTTCCCCAAACGGCCAGCGTGGGTTTCCAGCTTTGGAGTGTATTTAAAACTTCGATTGAGCCTATGTCACCTGCGTGAATCAGCAAATCCCGGTCTTTGATGTATTTTTGAATAGAGGAATCCAAAAAGCCATGTGTGTCCGAAAGACAACCAACTTTGAGCATGATGGCAAATGTATGCTGTGCGACCTTCTGAATTCGTTCAGCCTAACGAAATTAACCAATGACACAATCGACCGTTTGTAAAACCATGAGGAAGACGTTCATTTTACTTGGTTTTTTCCTGAGCTGCCAATCACTAACTGCCCAGATAAAATGGTTGACTTTTGAAGAGGCCATCGCATTGCACAAACAGGAACCCAGAAAATTATTGGTGGATATCTACACCGACTGGTGTGGTTGGTGTAAAAAAATGGATAAGGACACCTACTCAATCACGCATATTTCCAGTTACATCAACTCCCATTTCTATCCGATTAAGTTAAATGCAGAACAAAAGGGAGATATTCAATTTGATGGCAAAACTTTCCAGTATAAAACATCTGGCCGGAGAGGTGTCCATGAAATGGCCATGGCGCTGACCAATAATAAGTTAAGCTATCCTACCACAGTCTTTCTTGATGAGCAGTTGCGTATCATACAACCCGTGCCAGGATATATAAAGGCACCACAGATGAACGCCATCATTCATTTTATAAGTGAAAACCATTATAAAAACACCGCCTGGGAAACTTATCGCGCGTCTTTTACTGGTGAATGAACATTCATTTAACAGACATGCAACCTTTTACTTTCTTCCAGAATCTCTAAAATAAAAAGGGGTATGAAAAAGGTTTTACTCATTGTGGTGGGAATATTGGTTGGTCTGGTCGCTTTGGCCCAAAAAGAAGAAACGCGACAGCTTCCTTCTTTCGATGAAGTGGCCTCGGCTGAAGCGATTGAGGTCATCCTCATCCAGGGCCCTAAGGAGTCTGCCCGGATATTGGTCAATGGCGCGAGGCATGATACTGAGGATGTGTTGACTGAGGTGACAGATGGTAAGCTAAAAATCCACCTCAAAGGAAGTGCGCATCGAAATGTAGCTATAGCCATCTACGTTACTTACAATAAGCTGCATGGCGTTCAGGCGACTAGTGCCTCCAAAATGTCGTGCCAGGGGAAAATTCATTCATCTGGCACATTCCAGGTAAAGGCGAGCAGTTCAGCAACTGTGGCACTCGAATTGGAGACTGATCGGGCGGAGGTGTCTGCCAGCAGCAGTGCCAATGTATCGCTACAACTGTCTGCCAACAAGTTGGAAGTCGCCGTGAGCAGTGCCGGTGATGTCGCACTGGCCGGGAGTGTGAACACCCAGGAAGCAACCGTTAGTAGCGGGGGCGTTTACGATGGGGAAGATCTCATGAGTGAGAACGCGGACGTAAAGGTCAGTAGCGGGGGCGCCATGGTGATACATGTGACAAAAAAGCTAGATGCTTTGGCCAGCAGTGGGGGATCTGGCAGGTACTACGGTTTGCCGCAATATGTCAATAAGCTTTACAGTTCGGGAGGCTCGATCAGCGGGGATTAATTAAGTCTTGGTATTGTTTTAAAGCTATTACCTCTGATTTGGCTTTTCTATGATCAAATATTTCATTTTTTCATTCCTGTTATTGACCGCTTGCAGTTCCAATGAAAGTAAATGGCAGGAATTTTTTGAATTGGGAAACAATGCGTTGGATGCTGGCAAATACGATGAGGCGATTGCTCATTTCACCAATTCTATTAAAATAAAATCAACTTTTCCTGAGGCCTACAACAATCGTGGTGTGGCTCATATGGAAAGTGGAAATCCCTATGAAGCCATTCAGGATTACAACCAGGCCCTTATCTTGCAATCAGACTATGTCGCTTGTCAGCTCAATCGCGCGTATGCCTACGAGGCCATCGGACAATACGATAATGCCCTTGAGGATTTGGGACATCTGCTTGAATTGAAGCCAGATTCCGCGTTTCTGCATTTTTACAATGGCGTGTTACAGTCTCGAACACGGGCGTATGAATTATCCATGAAAAGCTTCCAACGCAGCATGCAGTTGGGTTACGATTCGGTAGAGCCATTGATCAACATGGCTACCATACATTACTTTGGAGGGCGATACCGAGAGGCAAAGCATGTATTGGCAAAGGTTGAGCCAGTTTCCACGGGTCAGCCAGAAGTTTGGAGTACGCTTAGCCAGATATACCTGGAACAAGATTCTCTGGAGGAGGCCTTATACCACATCGAGCGGGCACTGCACTTACGACCGGAAGACCCCTATTTTTTAAACAATCGCGGATTGATCTATCTAGAAATGGGCCGATTGCATGAAGGTTTGGCCGATATTAATGCGAGCATCCTCGCCGATCCCTCCAATGGCTGGGCATACCGCAACAAAGGGATTTACTACCTGAAGGGCGGCAATCTCGATCGCGCCATTGTACTTTTTGAGCGGGCCATTGCAGCCAACGAGTTTATAGAGCCATTGTATGGTTATTTGGCGGAGGCCTATTGGCAAAAAAACGAAACGGCGAAAGCATGTGAGCTGGTCAGTAAAGCCAGGGTGGTGGGTGAGCGCATATCGGTCGAATGGCAGGATCGTTGTCCTTAGCAAGGCCCATAGTCTTCATCAGGGGTCTCAAATTCGATGGTTGAATGATCTATGCCCATGTCACGCAGTCGACTCCTGGCTTTTGTCTTGATGATGTTCAATTTTTTCAGTGTTTTATTCTCGGCCACGATCAAATGAACAGACAGTACGTGGTAGTCACCATCCATAGACCAGGCATGGCAATCGTTGATTTGTTCCACCTCTTCCAATTGCATCAGGTTCTCCCTAATTTTAGCCAGGCTCATGTCAGGAGGTGTGCCCTGTAAGATGATTTTGATGCTTTTAATCAGGTTTTTAAAAACATTGAATAAAATGTAGCAGGCGATCCCGATGGCGAGTACTGCATCAAGCTGAGGTATCTCCGAAAAGCTCATGACGATACCTCCAATGAGTGTGGCAATCCAGCCCAACACATCCTCCAGCAAATGCAGGTAAACGACCCGCTCATTCATTGTTTTCCCTGATTGTAAACGCATGGCCGCCAATACATTTACAGCAATACCCACGAGCGACAGCCAGATCATGCCCTCTGCATTGGGCTGCTCAGGGTTTAGCATTCTTGGAATGGCTTCAGTTATAATAAAAATGGATCCTGCGAAAAGCACCAGACTGCTGATGATGGCACCCAATAATGAAAATCGCTTGTATCCGTAAGAAAACTGTTCCGTTTTCTGTCGACCGCTTACCTTGGCCAGGTACCAGGAGATGCCTAAAATAAGGCTATCTCCTAAATCGTGTAGGGCATCTGAAAGTATGGCAATGCTGTTGGTCCACAGCCCACCAATGACCTCTATAATTGCAAAAAAGAGGTTGAGAAAAAATGCCGTGCGAATATTTTTAACGGCTTGTTGGGTGTGGTCAGATGGTTCTTTCGGAGTCAAAACGCTCAAGGTAATCTGCTACCCGTCTCACAAACATTCCACCTAGTGCGCCGTCTACTATTCGGTGATCGTAACTATGGGAGAGAAACATTTTGTGACGAATGCCAATGAGATCACCATCCGGCGTTTCAATTACTGAGGGCTTTTTCTGAATAGCACCCAAGGCCATGATGGCGACTTGTGGTTGCACAATAATGGGCGTGCCCATGACATTGCCGAATGAGCCTACGTTTGAAACGGAATAGGTGCCTCCCTGCAATTCGTCTGGAGACAGTTTGCTTTCCCGGGCTCGCTTGGCCAGGTCATTCACCTTTTCGGTGAGACCCAATAAATTAAGTTTATCGGCGCCATGAATTACCGGTACAATCAGATTACCTGAGGGCAGGGCTACGGCTAAACCAATATTTACCGATCCTTTTTTTATGATCCGATCCCCGTCTATTTGCACGTTGATCATGGGATAATCACGGATCGCCTGAACAATGGCTTCTATGATAATGGGTGTGAAGGTGATGCTTTGTCCGTATTTATGTTTGTACTCCTGTTTTATGCGGTTGCGCCATTTCACCATGGCCGTAACGTCTGCCTCTACGAATGAGGTGACGTGCGGAGAGGTTTGCTTGGATTGGACCATGCGCGAAGCAATCATCTTGCGCATACGATCCATTTCTATGATTTCATCCTCGCCATTCACACTCACCGGTACAGGTTGAGGTGTCTGGTGCGTGCCCATGGATGCTACCCGTCCGTTCGAATCCTGTACGGGTGGCGCGGTGGTTTCCACCCCAGTACGTTTATCCAGGTAATTCATTATATCTTTTTTGGTTACCCGTCCTTCTTTACCACTCCCAGGTATTTTTTCTAGCTCTTCTAAACTCACGGCTTCCTCATTGGCAATACTGCGCACGAGTGGTGAATAGAATCTACCGGAATTAGACGTTCTTGGCACTTTATGACCATTGGGTTCTGAACTTCCGTAGGCCATGGCCGATTCAACCAGACTTTCCGCTTCCTTTACAACTTCCTGATCGGGTGTTTTTTCTTGGGTTGTTTGGGCTGATTGCTCGCCGGACGTCTCAATCACGGCCACTGGTTTGCCCACTTCGACCACATCACCTTCGTTGGCCAGAATTTCTTTGAGTATGCCGCCATGGGTGGCTGGTATTTCGGTGTCTACCTTATCCGTGGCCACCTCCAATAGCGATTCATCTTCCTCGATGGTGTCGCCGACTTTTTTGAGCCACGTGAGCACGGTGCCTTCCATTACACTCTCGCCCATTTTGGGCATAACCATTTCAACTATCGCCATAACGTTTGCGCTTAGATTACAAAGATAATGACTCTTTTGGGTGATAAGTTTCCTATACTAAAAACCATATCATCTGTCGTGAAATTTGAAAAGATTAACTAAATTAAGTGTACCAAATGATATAAATATAAAATAATCTACCGATAGAAGTGTATTTATCACCACAAACATTATAATCTATGGTTAAAGTTGAACTATTTAAAGTTTATATCATCTCCATTTTATTTAGTGCAATGGTGCAGGTGCTAACGGCACAGGAGACTTCGAGAGTTTTCGATCTAGTAGAATTTTCTACACGTGCAGTGGGTATTTCGGACCTGAAATTTACCCCGGATGGGGAATTTTTGATGTACCGTTTACAACGTACGAACATGCCAGACAATCGGTACGAAACCACTTATCAGCTCCTGAATGTACAGGATACCACTCAACAAATTATTCCCTTACCTCCCGGTGCGACGGAGCTTTCTTTTGATCAGAATGGAGATTTGATAGGCTTGTGGAACGGTGATCTTTATGTGTGGTCTTTTCCCGAGCTTTCGGTAAAATGGACCTTGGACATGGGAGCTCAGCCGATTATGGCTTATGCTGGTTCGCCTAGCGGTAGTACCATGGCATTGTCTGTAAGGGAAGCAGAACCCGATCCCGTATCGGCTCATCATACGGCGTTTGAGGTGTGTCC
>CAYOEV010000043.1:0-12769 GCA_964403075.1 uncultured Roseivirgaceae bacterium
CTGTGGATGCTCATAGGATTGGAATTCGGACTGGCCATAGGGTCGGATATCTTGAATCGACTGACCAACCTGACAGATGCGTTATTGGGAGATCAGTATTCGATCAATTCTTCGGTTCAGATCATTCGCAAAACGTCGGAGGTTACGCTGGCACAGCTTGAAGATGCTGAATTCTACGACAAGCTGGAACGCGCAAGACAGCAGACCACCGGTCGGGTAGGGCTCCTGTCCAACGTACTAACGCAAGGTCAGGACCTCGTCATGATTGCATCTTTAATTACGGGTGTGGTGGCCTTTGAACCCTGGCTGATCATCCTGCTGATTGTGTCTATTGTACCTACTATACTCAATGAAATCAAATTCAGTGGCACCAGCTATTCCTTGTCCAGGAGTTGGACCCAGGAACGACGAGAACTGGACTACCTCCGTTATGCCGGAGCCAGTGATGTTACTGCCAAGGAAGTCAAGCTTTTTGGACTGGCTGGCTATCTGGCCGACCGTTTCCAGGACTTGTCCGAACAGTACTATTTGGAAAGTAAAAATCTTGCCCAAAGACGGGCTATTTGGGGTTCTTTTTTTAATGTCGTGGGCACGAGTGCCTACTATGGCGCCTACGTATTCATTGTCCTGCGCACCGTGGCAGGCGTGCTGACACTCGGTGATTTAACCTTTCTTTCCGGTTCTTTCAATCGGTTGAGAGGCAAATTACAAGGGCTATTCACACGTTTCACCGCGATTACCGAAAGGGCATTGTACCTGCAGGATTATTTTGAATTCCTGGATTTAAGTCCGTATCCACAAATGAACGGCACCGTGCACCGTGAAGAGGATAACAAACTGTCATTACCTGATGAAATCCGGGAAGGGTTTGAATTTCGGAATGTGGGATTCAAATACCCGAATACCGAACGTTGGGTGATGCGTGGTATCAGTTTCCAATTGAAGGTGGGTGAAAAGCTTGCGCTGGTTGGTGAAAATGGGGCGGGGAAAACGACCCTCATCAAACTCCTTCTTCAGTTTTATGAACCCACTGAGGGAGAAATTCTGCTTGACGGTGTGCCAATCGACCGATTTGACCCCATCGACTATTACCAGCGCTTTGGGGTCATTTTTCAGGATTTTGTCAAGTTCGATTTGACAGTTCGCGAAAATATTGCCATCGGTGCCATCAGGGCATTACACGATCAACCCCGTATCAGTGATGCAGCCGCCAAAAGCCTGGCCAGTCAGGTAATTGAGGAATTACCGAAAGGGTTCGATCAAAAGTTGGGTAAGCGATTCAGAGATGGCAAAGAGCTCTCCGGTGGCCAATGGCAAAAAGTAGCAATGGCACGTGCTTACATGAAAGATGCGGATGTACTCATTTTAGACGAGCCAACTTCGGCATTGGATGCCCGTGCCGAATCGGAGACTTTCAAGCGTTTTATCGCCCTGACCAAAGGGAAAACCGCTGTCATTATCTCCCACAGGTTCAGCACGGTGAGGATTGCCGACCGCATTTTGGTACTTAAGAATGGTGGGCTGCTGGAGATGGGCACCCATGAAGAATTGATAATGAATGGTCAGCTGTATGCCGAACTCTTCAATTTGCAGGCGGAGGGGTACAACTGACATTGGTATCTTATGGTGTCTTAAGACTTTCCCCTTATGAGATCGTCTCTCTTTCCGAAAATTCGAATCCCATTTTTTCTAGCCTGCTCAGGAGGGGGCGATAAATGGAGGCAGTTGTAGGGATGTGCACACCGGTGAGGTCAATTTTATTTTGCAAAATCAGTTCGGTAGTTAAAGCCAGAGGGAGGCCCACCGATTTGGACATGCCAGTATGGGTACGATCGTCTCCATAGACCACCATGTGCGACTGAATTTGCTTCGAACGTTCACCATCCAGATAGTCAAATTTGTGCCACATCACGATCATGTCATTGTCTTCGGGATCCAGGGTCCATTTTTTCTCAAGTATATGTTGAAGGATCTCGGCCGGAGTGCCTTGATCTATGCCCACGGGAATGTTGTCAAAAATACCGAGCCAATGGAGGCGGTACATCTCCTCGCTTTCCAAACCTAAATTCATGTAATGGGCCAACTTAAGTTCTACCGAATCATGGGGATTGAATTGCAAAAAGGCATTAATATATTGCCGGTGGGTCATTTGCCCCACCTGCTCCATTTTGTAGCTGTCGTCCGTGAGGCCAAGCTGAACAAAAATATTCCAGGCCTTGCAAAATCCGGGTCTTCGAAGTGTGCCTCTGTAGAGGGTTTGGATGCCCTCCAGTTGGTATACATCGAGGTACTTCAGGCTGTCCCGATTGGCGTAACCTTCAAAATAACCATGTCCGGGGATGTGGATCAGTTCGGTACGGCTAAAAAGTTTGTGATAGGGAATGTACTTATACCGTCCTTCCTGAAGGAATTTGACAATGCCTTTACCTGCCAATACCACATTTCGTGGATTCCAGGTGAATTTGTAATGCCAGGGGTTATCCTTTTCCCCGTCATCAGCCAGCAAGCCGCCGGTAAAGGTTTCAAAGCTTGTCAGGCGTTGTCCTTCAGTTTCCAGTCGATCAATTACCTTCATGGCCGACATGTGATCAAGACCCGGATCCAATCCCATTTCCATGAAACACTTGACGCCTTTTTGTTTAAAATCCTTATCCAGTGCCCGGATATCATCGGTTAAATAGGAGGCCGTAAGCAGATGACGGCCTATCCCTGCACATGCTGTGGCCACCAGTATATGGAATCGTGCGGGCAGCATGGAAATGACAAGTGAGGCTTCCGCGACTTCTGCCTGAAGCTGGTCTGCGTCTGTTACGTCAAAGGCAAATACTTCTACCTTTGTGCCGGCTGTTTTTTCCTCCGCAAGGGAGAGATCTCGTTCGCCGATGCGCAGGTGCCAGTTTTCCTGAGTGCCTTTTTTAATCAAGTAGTCAATGAGAGACGAGGCTGAGCGTCCTGCTCCAAGAAGGAGAATCCTATTCATTGAAAATGGAGGTTTTTAGGTGATCATTTCGTAAATGGATAGATTAAAGCTATACAACCTTGAAAAGAATGTGTGCCCACTGCCATGTATCCGTGCCACTTATTTCTTTTTGACCAAAGTGCTAGCGGCCTGATCGGTGGGTAGAATCAGCAGATCAGCAATGTTCACGTGTGCCGGTCGCGACAAGACAAAAGCGATGGTTTCTGCAACATCTTTGGGTTGTAGTGGCGTGTAGCCCTCATATACCCTTTGGGCTTTTGCTTCGTTTCCTTTAAAGCGCACGATGGAAAATTCTGTTTCCACCAGGCCGGGGTTGATGCTCGTAATCCTTATTCCATGCACGTGTAGGTCCATGCGCATACCTTTGGTGATGGCGTCTACCGCATGCTTGCTCGCACAGTATACGTTCCCATTCGGATAAACTTCCAGGCCTGCGACCGACCCAATGTTCACGACATGTCCGGACTTTCGCTCCACCATGCCTGGAATCAACTGCCGGCTGACGTACAGCAGGCCTTTGACATTGATGTCAATCATGGCATCCCAATCGTCCAGGCTACCCCGGTTAATGGGGTCAAGACCATGTGCATTACCAGCATTGTTGATAAGTACGTCTACTGCCTGCCAATCGGCTGTTAGCGATTCCATGGCCTGCTGTACTGCTTCGCGATCCCGCACATCAAAAGACAGTAACTGCACCTCTGTAGGTAATGCTTCTTTGAGCGCTTGTAATCTTTCCAGGCGACGGCCACAGATGATGAGGCGGTAATTAGATGCCAGCACATGGGCAGTGGCTTCGCCTATGCCGCTGGTGGCGCCGGTGATCAGGGCGATGGGTTTCATTTTTGTTTTCGGGGACTACGGGGTTTGCTACTTCGGGAAAGAGGTCCGTCCAGTTTACGGGTTTTACCGGTCGATGGGCCACCTTCGAAAGTGATGAAAAGGCCAATATTATGCATATTTAACTGCTTGAGAGGTGCATTGAAAGGGCTGTTGCTGTCGGCGTCCAGCATGTTGGTGAGGCCCAGCGAATATCGAATTTCGGGCGAAAACTTGAACAATGGAAAATAGATGTCCATGCCGGCACCAAATTCTAACGAAAGGTTCCATCGTTTGAGTGCCAACGCATCTCGGGAGATTTCTTCGTCGTCTCGTGCCACTGCCTCAAAAGAAGGATTAATGCCTCCCACCAGGTAGGCGGCATAATTGCCGCGCCGCTGCGATTTGTATTTCAACAACATCGGGAATTCTACCATCGTTGCATCTTTCAGTTCACGCACCACCGTTTCGTCAGTCAGTCGGTACAATAAGCTGTTTTCATAAAATCCCACGGTAGGCAAAATGCGAAAATCCAGGTATTGTAGTAGGTGGAAATTTACCACAAAGCCCAGCTTGAAACCACCCGTATTGCTCGGCACCACCGAGTGAAGGGTGTCGAAACCATCTGTGGCATAGGCATCATCGTACAAGGTACGATACCTGGAATTGTGAAGGGAGATGAGAAATCCATAATGGATGAACTGATCATCGTACTCCGTCAGGTGCTCACTTGGATTGTTCTGTCCTTTGGCAGGCCAAGAAAGAGCCACTACCAAAAAAACGATTATTTGGTACCGGTGTATATGGAGCTGATGCCGAATGTCAATGGCTTGCATACAGTGTCTTTGAAACCTGCGCCCTCAAGTTTAGTTAAAAAATCCTGACCATCCGGAAAGGCTTGTACAGATTCCGGTAGGTACGTGTAGGCAGAGGCGTCCTTTGAAACCAGACGACCCACCCGGGGCAGGACATGCTTAAAGTAAAATTGGTACAATTGTTTCATGGGAAATATTTTGGGCTTCGAGAATTCAAGGATCACCACTTTTCCACCTGTTTTCAAGACACGTCGCATGTCCGCAAGGCCACCGTTCAGATTCTCGAAATTACGTACCCCAAAAGAAACGATGACCGCGTCGAATTTATTGTCTTCAAATGGTAAACCCTCGGAATCTCCGGACAGCAGTTCGATACGATCATCTAGCTGGCGTTTTTTAAGTTTTTTTCTGCCAATAGCGAGCATGCCCTCGGAAATATCGACACCGATGACGCGCTCAGGATTCAGACGCAAGGCGGCTATGGCAAAATCTCCTGTACCAGTGGCGATGTCCAGCAACAACTTCGGTCGATCGTTTTTCAATTGTGCGATGGCTTTTCTCCTCCAATAGTGGTCGATGCCCAGACTTAAAAAATGATTCAAAAAGTCGTACTTAGGGCTGATGTTATCAAACATCTCGGCTACCTGTTCTTTTTTGCTTGCTTGCTTTTCTTTATATGGTTTTACTTCCATGACCATTAGGTTGCGTAAGTTTTTAGAGCGCGTATCCTTTTTAACAAAGGAGGATGAGAATAGTGCACAAATACATAAGCCGGGTGGGGAGTCAGGTTGGTGTAATGATCCTGGCTCATTTTTTTTAGGGCGTTGATCATTGGTTGTGCTGCGCTGGTAGTGGCGGCATAGGCATCCGCCTGGTACTCGAATTTCCTTGAAAGCCAATTTCCAAAAAGGCCCGTAAGGTTCGACAATGGAGAATAGAGAATACCAAAAGCCAACACATTCAAATGGATCGCTGTGATTTCTCCTCCCATGGCAAAGGATACCGTACTACTAAAAATCATTAACGATAGCAGGTACAGCATACCTCCTGTCAACGGAATACTGATGACCGTTTGTATAAGAATGTGTTTTTTTTTGTAGTGCCCGACCTCATGGGCAAATACCGCGGTCAACTCATCTGTTTCGTGTTTTTCTATGAGCGTGTCAAATAATACGACTTTCTTTTTTTTGCCAAGTCCAGTGAAAAAGGCATTCCCCTTGCTGGATCGTTTAGACCCATCCATGACAAACAGGTTTTTCAAAGGGAAATTGACTTTATTGCTGTACGCCTCAAGGGCATTTTTCAGTTCACCTGCATCGAGGACTTTGAGTTTGTTAAACAATGGCAGAATCAGCGTGGCGTAGAAGAAGTTGGCAAACAAACTGAAGGCAATGAGTAGTAGCCAAAAATAAATCCAAAAGTCGCTGCCCACACGATGAACCAGATAGATGAAAGCACTGAGGAGAATCCCGCCAATGATCAGGGTCAGCACATATCCCTTGATTTTATCCATCCAAAAGGTGGTTGCCGTCGTTTGATTGAAGCCAAAACGAGCTTCGATCACGAAGGTCCTGTACCAGGAAAAGGGTGTGCCAAGCAGGTCTGAAGCAAAATAAAGGATGCCGAAAAAATAAAGGGTGCTCAGCATATCGAATGGAGCCCAGGATCGAATCCAGGCATCAAGATCCCCGAACCAACCGAGCGCGATGGCCGAGAAAGTAATTGTAAATGTGATAGAGGAAGTAACGGTACCAAATCGCGAAAGCGTGCGCTGGTAATGTCGGGAGGTATTATATTTCTCCTTCTCATACACATCCGCCAACTCAGGCGGAATTGGGTGGGATGCATGCCTGCGGTTGAGGATGTGCAGACACCTTTCCAGGATGAAGTCAAAGGCAATGATGCCGAGCAATAGCCAGCGTAGTTCTTGTGGATTCATAGTTATTTTTTAGCATCCGGTACGGGATCAAATCCATGACCACCCCACGGATGGCATTTGCTGATTCGTTTAAGTGTAAGCCAGCCTCCCTTGATAGGACCATGTTTTAAAATAGCCTCCTTGCCATACTGCGAACAAGTAGGTACAAATCTACAGGTACTTGGAAATAGGGGAGAAAGGGCATACTGATAAATGTAAATGGGTATCAAAAACAAACCTTTCAGTAACTTGCGCATGCGGCAAAACTATTGCTGTCCGCATCCTTACACAACATTGATACAATCAGACGTGTCATTTGCCCGTTTTTGTTCAAATTTACCCTCCTCATCCCAGCATAGTGTAGTCAGGTAGCCTTGAAGAAGTATTAATGTTCCGAATTTATTTTGTGATTTTGATGGGATGGTCATCGGTCGCGGCATGGGCACAAACAGTACCTATTTCCGGCACCACGCCCACAGATACGGTCATTATCGCCGATAGCAGTCGGGCACTATCCATTCGGGAGGTCACCATTGAGGGCAACCGCAAAACCCGTAAAAAAATCATTACCCGGGAGTTGTCTGTAGCCCCGGGAGATCAGCTATCGCTGATTCGGCTGAACGATACGTTGAAGCTCGACCGCAACAAGATTTACAACACCAACCTTTTCAACGAAGTAGAGCCACAAATTCAGGTGGTGAATGATTCTACGGTAGACCTGAATATTAAGGTGGACGAACGATGGTACTTGTATCCGGTTCCGATTTTTCGATTGGCCGACCGCAACTTCAACGACTGGTGGGTGAACCAGGGGGCCAACTTCCAAAGGGTCAACTATGGTTTGCGTGTCACGCAATATAATTTCAGGGGTCGGGGTGAACGACTTCGTTTTATGCTGCAGTCCGGATTTGAGGATCGCTTCATCTTCAACTACCTCATTCCATACATAGACAAAAAACAAAGGATCGGCATAATGCCGGAATTTATTTGGCTGGATAACAACAACACATTTTTCGAAACCCGGGAACATATACGCCAGTTTAGAGATTCAGACGAAGTACAGCGGCAGCTTCGCAACGCGTCGGTTACCTTCTCCTACCGAAAGGCCTTTTACAATTTCCATTTCTTTTCCATCGGTGGCCAAACCACAACGGTCACAGATACCATCGCAGCGTTAAACCCTGACTATTTTGGCGATCAGGCGACCAACCAAAAGTTCTTATCCTTGAATTACACCTATTTGACTGACCGTCGGGACAATAGAAACTATCCTTTGCATGGCAGTACCTTCACGGCAACTGTTGATAAGGATGGAATTGGTGTTTTTGATGACCTCGATACGTGGACATTCTTTATTCGGGGGACCAAGTACGTTGACCTGAACAATGATTTTTATTTTGGAACGTCGCTATCCGGAATGATTACATCGCCCAATGCGCCTTATTTTAACTATTATGGTTTGGGCTTTGATCAAAACATATACGTACGTGGATTTGAAACAGAAATCATTGAGGGTCAGCGTTTTGTGCTTAGTAAAAATTCAGCTAGAAAAAAGATTTTCAGTAATAAATGGGACATTTCCCGTTTCATGCCCGTTCGACAGTTTCAGACTTTTCCATTGGCCCTCTATGGCAAACTATTTTTCGATGCTGCCTACATTCGGAACTATCCCAACAATCAGGTGAACAGTCTGCTCACTGATAAACTAATTTATGGGGCAGGCTTCGGTTTGGATATTGTAACGGTCTATGACTTTGTCATTCGTTTGGAGTATTCTTATACCAGTGACGGGCAGACTCAGTTTTTCTTAAATTTCCGGGCTGATCTTTAATTGAAATTTTTCCATTTCTTTTTCTTTCCATGGTGATTGATCAGGTACCACTGACCTGCCTGACGGCCACTAACGTATTGGCCCATGAATGACACCTCGCCATTTTCATCATAAAAAATCACCGGACCCTGCTCCTTACCGTCAATGAAGGTGACCTCTTGTTGCTTTTTGCCATTTTCATGAAAAAACTGCCAGGCCCCCGTGGGTACGCCGTGGTCATAGGTGCCTTTTCGCTTAATGGTACCATTCGGATAGTAAAAGATCCATTCGCCATGATAAACATCCTGGTCATAATGGCCATATTTCTGCACCTGTCCTGAGGGGTAGAAGACCTGCGAAGGGCCTTTTCGCAAGCCAGTTATAAATGTGACGTGCTCCATCAATTTGCCGTCGAAGTCGTAATAACGCTGGTCTCCGTGCAGTTCGCCTGCCTTGTAATTAAAATGGCCATTGAGTGTACCATCCGGATAGTAGCGGGTCCAAGGGCCTTCTCGCAAGCCGCTTGCCAGACTACCGATGGCCTTTAGCTCGCCATTGGCATAGTAGATGGAGTCTTGTGCGCTGATTAAAAAAGGCAGACATAATAAATAACATAGCATGAAACGCATAAGGTAATCTAAGCTTAAACTTCTCTTTACGCAATCAATAACGTGTCATCAATAGTTTAGATACATGGAACGGCAGTGCATATTTTGGGTCATACTCGTTCCTTTCCTGGGTATTGCACAGGATGGTGAATATCCTTTTGGAGGCCGGGCAGACGGACTTGCAGGTGCGGTAGCCACACTGGATGACGCCTGGTCAGTTTTCCATCAACCTGCCGGCATCGCTACTTTGGATCAGGACGTAGCCATGGCAGGCTACCGTCAGGTAGCATCGGTACCGGGTTTTCGAAGTCTTGTCGGGGGCTATGTACACGCTGCCGACAAGTTCAATTGGGGCGTTTCTTTTTTTCAATTTGGTGACCAGTGGTTCAGGGAGCAACGCATGGGCTTAACCTTGGCCCATCGGTTAGACCAGGTATCTCTGGGCGTTCAGTTAAACCACCAGCGTTTTAATGTGGCAACAGTTGGTCAGCAATCGGGTTGGACGCTGGACTTTGGGGGGCAGGTGGATCTTTTGCCATTCCTGTCATTTGGCGCCGGTATGCATAATTTGAATCAGGGCAGCCTCCGTACGGAAATGGGTACAAAAGAAAGTCTGCCAGTGGTCATGCGGGCGGGCATTTCGATCAGGCCCATGGATGACCAGCTGGTCCTGAACATGGATACGGAAAAGGACCTGGATCATCCAGAGGTTTTCCGTGCTGGAGTGGAGTATCGGATCGTTTCCAGTTTGGCCATTCGCACGGGCATTCGCACAAGACCTACCCGTGCCCAGTTTGGCCTGGGATGGTCTTTCTTGGATTTCCTCGTGGACTACGCCTATGGCAACGACCCTAATCTTGGAGACAGTCACTCACTGGGTATTCTGTATCAATGGCAAAAGCGATAACGTGTGCATTTTATTTAGTAGGGATGTTCCTCGCTGGCGAGGTAGTTGCCCAACTGCCTGATAGCACAGAATTAGACTTGGAGCAATTTGCCGAACGCATCTTTCAGGTTCAGGGAGTACAGGAAAACTATGAGGATCTGTATGAATCGCTGCTGTTGTATTACACCACTCCCCTCAATTTAAACGAAGTGTCCCGGGCTGAATTGGCCAGCTTGTATTTACTTTCTCCTCAGCAGCTGGGCGCATTTTTTGACTATCGAAGCGAGCAGGGAAAGCTGCTTTCCATCTATGAGTTGCAAAGTATTCCGGGGTTTGATCAGGCCACCATTGAACGAATGCTTCCCTTTGCAGCAGTATCGCCCCCACTGACGGCCGTGCAGCTCTCCCAAAAGCCGGTACAATCGGCGAGTCACACACTTTTGTTTCGGTGGACGAAAGGGCTGGAAATCCGGGAAGGCTACCGTCCCAGAACAACCGTTCAGAATGGGGATACATTTAAAATAAAGCCTTACGCAGGGAGCTCCGATAAAATTTATGGACGATTTCGGTCAGTGTTACGCAATCGCTACAGCCTGGGCATCACTTTCGAAAAGGATGCAGGAGAGGCCTTGACTTTTGACAATGGTCAGTGGGGATACGACTACGTGTCGGCCCATTTCCTAATGGAACAAAAACATCAGTGGGTGGCGCGCTGGATAGTGGGGGATTACCAACTGCAGGTCGGCCAGGGTTTGGTTTTTGGTGCGGGATTTAACCCTGGAAAAGGAGCAGAGACCGTTGAAGTCATCCCGCGTAATACCCTCGGCATCCGTCCTTATACATCTGTGGTGGAGACGGGCTTTTTTAGAGGTGCAGCTGTAACGCTGAACCAAAAGAAATGGTACCTCACCCTACTTTATTCCATGCTGGCGCAAGATGGAACGGGCAATGATCCGGATTCTTTGAGTGATGAAGCAGCGGTAAATTCTATATTGAACAGTGGCTTACACCGTACCGAAAGTGAGCGCAGTGGTAGAAATGCCGTGTTAGAGCAAAACGCAGGGGCTGTACTCTGGCATGAGGTGACGCCCATGGTGCGCATAGGGGCGACCTGGTTGCGTACATCTTTTGATTCCCGAATTGATCCGACAGAAAAGAGCTATAACCAATTTTATTTCCGTGGCTTAAGCAATGAAGTTGGTGGCCTTTTTGTGCACGCGAATGTTTCCAACGCTACCTTTTTCGGCGAAGCGGCTCGTTCGTCCTCAGGAGGCATCGGTGCCCTGGCCGGGGTGGTGGCTGCCTTCAACCAGGCGTGGTCGGCAGCCTTCGCCTGGCGCTCCTATTCGCGGGATTACCACTCCTTCTACGCCAATGGGTTGGCAGAGGGAAGCGCCATCCGCAATGAAGAGGGACTTTATTGGGGACTCAAATTCAGGCCTTCCAGGAAATGGAACTGGACGGCTTACTTCGATCGCTTTCGATTTCCATGGCTTCGTTTCAACGTAGATGCCCCTTCTAAAGGCTATGAATGGTTGAGTCGACTGACGTTTCGACCCAATAAAACGTGGAGTACCTACTGGCAAATAAGACAACAGCAAACGGAGGAAAGCGATCCTGAGGCCACGCTAGGTGGGTTGATTTCGGTGGTGAAAACAAACTACCTGATAAATTTGGATTATCAGGCCAACCATTGGCTGATGCTGCGCAGTCGGGTGCAAAGCAGTACCCAGCGGGCAGGACAGGGATTCAGTAAAGGGTATGCCCTTGTGCAGGATGTCAACCTTACTTTTGAACGCTGGCGTTTCAGTGCGCGTATGGCCTTATTTGAAACCGACGATTTTGATAACGCCCAATATGTATACGAACGGGATGTATTGTATGCCTTTTCCATCCCGGCCTATAGTGGTCGTGGCTCGCGCAATTATGCGATGGTGCGGTACACCATTAACCGTTCCATTGATATATGGTTACGCTATGCGCAAACCCGTTTTCGTGACCGCGACGAGATCGGCAGTGGACTGGACGCGATCAATGGAAATCTTAGGTCCGAGATTAAAGCCATGCTCCGGTGGAAGTTTTGAACCTTTGCAGATATATGTATGTCCCTGAATAGAGATATTTATAAAAACCAAATATGTACCACAAGCATACACCCACTGACCATCCAATAGTAGATCTATTGGCCAATCGATGGAGTCCGCGTAGTTTTAGTGAAGAAGACATCACTGATGAGGAACTGAATCAGTTATTTGAAGCCGCGCGATGGGCACCTTCCAGCATGAATGAACAGCCCTGGCGTTTCATTTATGCCCGCAAAGGTGAGGAGGCGCACGACAAAATGGTAAAAAGCTTGATGGAAGGCAATCAGGGTTGGGCCAGGGAAGCGCCAGTTTTGCTACTGACCATTATCCGTACTACATTCTCGAGAAATGATAAGACCAATCGTACCGCGCAGCATGACCTGGGATTGGCCGTGGCAAACATGACGATTCAAGGCACCTCACTGGGTATAGGATTTCACCAGATGGGAGGAGTGCATACGGAACAAGCGGGTGAATTATTTGGGATTGAAGCTCCATACGAAGTTATTACAGCCATTGCTTTGGGACGATTCGGAAAACCTGAACAACTCGATGAGCCATTGCGGTCCAGAGAAAAAGAGGAGCGGTCGCGCAAGCCCATCTCATCGTGGGTGGGGCATGGCAGCTTCGGGGAAAATGTAGCGGGCTGACGCGACGTTTATCCACATAAAAATAAAAAAGCCTCCACTCGGAGGCTTTTTTATGAATGAATGACTGTTTTAATTGGTGTCTGGCAACGGAATAGGGAATTCTGTAAAAACCTCCTGACTGCGCAGGTTGCCTTCGTCGTCGAAATTGTCATCGATGGCGGGTGCAAGAAAGGTTTCGTTCAATAAACCATATCTTCTC
>CAYOEV010000044.1:0-11120 GCA_964403075.1 uncultured Roseivirgaceae bacterium
TTGGTATTTTTAAGGAAAGAAAGAGGTGAACTAAGACAGGCTCTAATCTTCAGGACTGCCTAGTCTTTCAAAAACTTGATGGCTTTCTTGTATCGGGTTTTCTCGTCCTTGACCACAAGGAAATAATAACCGGTGGGAAATTCTTTCACCGGAATGCGGTAACGGTCTTCGCCAATCTCACGTACTTGAATGACCATCTGGTTGCCGATGATGCTGTGCAACTCAAATTCCACCTTCTCCAGGGTGGAATCATCCAGTTTGATTTCGAGGTATTCAATGGCCGGGTTTGGGTACAAACTGACCCTCGTTTCCTTCTTATTGGAAAACGCGTCTTGGGCATATAAGCTCATCGAGAAAATAAGCCCTAACGTCAATATGATCAGTCTATTGTACACTAAATACAAAATACGCAAAAATATTGCCACGGTTGGCAAGACATCTCTCAGATTTTAAAATTATTTAACATTGGGGGATCACCTTTCGCTTATTCCCCGTATCGCACCGGGTAAAAAACGAATGATATCGGTGGCAAGCAGGCTCAGCATGCCCGTCTCGGCAGCTGCCAAATCACCGGCCTTTCCGTGTAGGTAAGTCCCCAGGATAGCCGCATGAAGGGGTTCAACACCCTGTGCCAGGAGTCCACCGATTACCCCGGTAAGCACATCTCCACTACCGGCGGTAGCCATGCCGGGATTTCCTGTAGGATTGAAAACTATTTTGCCATCAGGACCGGCAATGGCGGTGAAGGCTCCTTTTAATACCACCGTCACTTTTCGGTCGACCGCTAACTTTTTTAATAGTACCAGTTTTTCGTAATCATCCTTCCAATTACCTACCAGGCGGCGAAATTCCCCGGGATGCGGGGTAAGTATGGTGTGTGCGGGGAGCACGTCATAGAGATCCTCATGTGCCGCAAGCAGATTCAGGCCATCGGCATCCAATACCAATGGGGCAGTGTTGCTTGTGAGGTATTTTTTAAAAGCCTCGTAGGTGGCGGCATCCGTGCCTACACCCGGACCCATGGCCAGTGCATCTGGCGACACTTCCGTATTTATGTCGGTAATTTTGGTCAATTGCTTGTCTTCATAGACCATGGCCTCTGGCAGGCGATGTAGAAAAGGCGCGCGACCTGATTTGATGGTGTGCACGTAAAGGAGGCCAGTGCCCGCACGAAGGGCAGCCTCGGCAGATAGTAAAGAAGCACCCAGGGTGGTTTTACCCCCTGCCACCAGTAGCAGTTGCCCGGCTTTGCCCTTGTGATCGAAACGCATGCGTTGGGGTAGCCACTGGCTCACCTGTTTGGCTTCGGTCAATGAAAAGTCGGTGGACTGTCCTGCAATGTATGCGCGGTTCAACCCAATATCTACTACATGCCAGGTGCCCACATAGGCGCTTAACATGGGCTGAAAAAAAGCCAACTTGGGCAATTGAAAAGAAATGGTGTGTGCAGGTTCAATGATGGTTTCACCGGGAGGTGTGCCTTCCGCCGTAAGGCCGGAAGCCAAGTCTATGGAAACGATGGTGGCAGGTGACTGGTTGAGGTGTTGAATGAGTTGACCAAAGACCCCTTCCACTGGTCGATCCAGGCCGGAACCAAAGAGACCATCGATCACCAGGTGCTCTGCTGCAAGGTCTGGAAATTGACCCCGCTCTTCCAGGTGTGATTTATTTACAATGGCGGAAGGCAGGCGCCTAAAATTCTGCAGGAAATCGTCGGAATTTTTCTCCAGGTTGCCAATGGTAAAAATGGACACCATCCAGCCCCTTTGCGTAAGCAGCCGGCCAATGGCGAGGCCGTCGCCCCCGTTGTTACCTACCCCGCTGAAAATTGCTACTGGTTGTGGGGTCGGAAAAAGCGCCAGGAATTGATCTACAAAAGCCTCAGCCGCACGCTCCATGAGTTCCAGGCTGCCAATGGGTTCGTGTTCGATCGTATAGGCGTCCGCCTGGCGAATTTGTTCGGTGGTTAAGATTTTCACAGAACGGAAAAATAATGCATACGCACTGAATAACGGTCAGATGGGTGTGCGTTACAAATTTGCGAATCAGGATTTCGGCGCTTAATTGGGCTGCTTTTCTGGCGACTGTAATGGTTATAATTAGTAACTAGCTTCTAACAATTTTGATGAGCATTATTCTTCTGTGGCTGTCAGATGTACGCAAGACAATTGCAAAACGGTCTCCTTCCCTGCTAATTGAGAGCTTGTGGTGTAAGCGTGTTTTATCAATCGGGTTTTGCGATGAAGGACCAACAAAGGACTGCTGAGTGTAAAAGTACCATCTGGAGGTTTGTGCCAGCTATAACCAACCTTTTACCCACCGTTACTGCGATGGTCAGCTTGCATGGAAGCATGGTATATTATCAGTGATGCGGTAGGACTTATGCGTAAGAGTTGTATAGAAATCTAATTTAGCTATATTAATAATTCTTTAATGATTTGATTATATGAAAAAAGTACATCTCGTGCTTATCCTTTCTAAATTTTCATATAACTCATTGTTTATAGAGTAGTCGATGTGAATCACCCTGAATTATTATCAATTTTTAGTTTAGGAAATAAGGGTTTTTACAAAAATACCAAGCTAGTTACCTTCAAAGGCAGTCCTTGCGAGAAGAAGTGGCACCTATGTTGAAAATCAATTCCTTTAACAGGGAGTGAGTTATAATCTTCATGAGTAAATGAAAATAATTTTATTAAAGTAAATATTACAATCCTCACCACAATGAAAATTTTTCTCGTCAATTTTTCTCAAATTAAGCAAGGTCTACTGTCCCTTTTTCTTGCGTGCGGGCTTCTATCTGTTAATGGGCAACAACTACCAATTAATACTTTAACACCTGCTGATAATTCAGAGGCGGTACCAGTTGACCAAACCTTAATCATGACATTTGACAGAGAAATGTATTATAAAGTTATTGGTACTATTTTAACCATTTGGGAAGGCGCATCCCCAAGTGATCGAGTGGTGTTTGAAAGTTTTCAGAATGTTAGTGGCGATACTCGATTGACGCTTAGTGGCAATCAGCTCACCATCAATCCAACCAATGAATTTAAAACCAACACCATTTACCACGTGCAGGTACTTGACGGTCGTTTGACTGATACCCCGGATGGTTCAACTTTCGTTGGTTTTGGTTTTGATGACGCCACTGTCTGGAATTTCACCACAGTAGATTTAACTGCGCCCACTTTACAATCTACCAGCCCGATGGATAACGGCATAAACATAGATATATCGTCCACCATCACCCTCACTTTTGATGACAATATCATCGCTACTGATTTGTCGGCCGTTCAATTGATTGAAACTGGGACGGGGAATGTGGTTCCATCTGTGGTCAATATTGCCGGTAAGAACGTGATGATCATGCCAAACGCGGATTTAAAATTGGGAACCAATTATCATATCTTAATTTCTTCCAGTGCCTTGAAAAATTCGTCCGACTTGTTTTTTGGTGGCATTGCATCTGCGTCAACTTTCAATTTTACTACTTCTTCTCCTCCGTTTTTGACGGCGACTTCACCATTGGACGATGCCATTGGAGTTGCCACCAATTCAGCCATCATTCTTAGCTTCGACAAAGACATCCAAATTATCAGTACAGTAGGGATGTCTGTCCGCAGGGTATCGGATGACGGAGAAGTTGGGTTGAACAGAAGTATCATTAATGGCAATCAACTGCGCTTACTTCCCACCTCTGTGCTGGCACAATCCACCGCATACTATGTTCAACTACAAACAGGGACCATCGCCGACCTGCAGGGAAACTTATTTCAGGGTTGGGCCCTAGATAATGAGACAGCCTTCAATTTCACGACCAGTGCTCCCGCGGATGTTACCGCCCCAACAGTAGTTAGTCGCAATCCAGTGTCTGGGTCCACGGGCAATTCCTCTGGCATAAATCCAACCATCACATTCAGTGAAGATGTTCGAGCAGTATCGGGCGGCCTAGCTTTCCAGTTGTATCAAAATACCGGTGCAATTTTCATAGAATCCATCCCCAGCAGCCAATGGTCAATCTCAGGGTCTACTATTACGTTAAATCCATCCTCGCCTTTGGTCGAAAACGTGCAATATTCCATTGGTATGCCGGCCAATACCGTCGAGGATTTATCCGGCAACGCAGCAGCATCCGTGAATCGCTCGCAATGGATATTTACGACAGGCTCAGATAATACAGCCCCCATTGAAGTATCACGGTCTCCTGTAGATAACGCTATAGGTGTCTCGTTGACCCCAACCATAACCATTGCTTACAACGAGGATCTTTTTTTGAATAGTGGTTCTTTTGCCTTGACTGAGTACGCAACCGATATTGAATTGGAGTATTTCTTTGATGGACAATCCAATACCTCAGTCAGCGGGGGGACCATCACCCTCACTCCCTCCACCGTGTTGGAGGCAGGTACTCAATACTATATATCCAACAAGTTTGCCGGTTTCATTACGGATGCCTCGGGCAATGCGGCGTCATCCTGGAGCGATAAAGATTTTTGGAACTTCACAACTGATACGGGCATACAAGATCAGACCATCACTTTTGAGGTAATCACCGACAAATTTTTTGGGGAGTCTTCATTCACCCTCAGTGCATCAGCTTCTTCTGGTTTACCAGTTAGCTATTCGGTAGTGAGCGGGCCTGTAATGTTGTCAGGTAATGAAGTAACCATTACAGGAGCAGGAATGGCGGAAATTGCTGCCAACCAGTCAGGAAACGCTTCGTTCAATGCCGCGCCGGAAGTGGTGCGAACATTTATAATCAACAAAGCGGATCAAACCATTACCATTGAACCCATTAATGATCAATTAATTACGGCCAGCCCTTTGAATGTAGTGGCCACTACTACCAGCGGCTTACCTTTAGACTTCACAGTTACGGGACCCGCTACGATCTCAGGAACTACTATCAGTTTAGATGGTATAGTCGGCACTGTAACCGTGACAGCGTCGCAGTCTGGTAACGATAACTACACTGCTGCCTCCGACGCTGAATCTTTTGAGGTAACAGATGTGAATCAGGTATTGGGTTTATCCGAGGGTATGGAAGTCCTGATATATCCAAATCCGGTTCAGTCTCTTTTAAATATATCTACGGAAAATTTAGTGGAGGTTCAGTTGTTTGATCTAGCAGGCCGATTGGTGCTTGAGGAAGTGTCTGGCAAGCAGCTGGGATTGCAGCACATTGACGCTGGCACGTACATTCTTGTACTCACCGAGGGCACCCGAACGACCAATTATAAGCTCATTAAGAGATGAATCTAAATCAATTTGTTTAGGACTTCTATCCAATGGATTTTCGCTATCAATCCGCATAATCGCCCACACATTAACGTACACCGTTGTATATGTGTGTATATGGGTCTCAAATCTTTAGCCAATGGCTGTTGGCATTGACCATTTTTCCATTCGTGTGTCGCTTAAGATTGCGGCAGCCACTGATCCCTGTAAATCCGAGTCTGTCTTTATTTACCCGTAGGGAAAAGGGAAAGATGCTTTGATTGCATCAAGACTTACCGGTCTACCTCGCCCATTACGATGTCGAGTGAACCTAGAATGGCGAACAGATCTGCGAGCATGACACCTCGGGATAGCTCTGGAAGTATGCTGAGGTTACAGAAACTGGGCCCGCGCGATTTGCATCGGTAGGGGATGTCCGATCGGCCGTCGGCTTCGAAATAAAAGCCCAGCTCACCTTTGGGGTTTTCACTTCTTGTGTACAGGCTTTGGGCTTTGGGTCGGATCTTTTTTGGTACCAGGGCGCGGGGATCGAAAAGACGGGTTCGTTTTTCTGGACCCAACAATTGATCCACACACTGACGGATGATTTTGACCGACTCGAAGCACTCCTGAAGGCGTACCCAGGTGCGGTCCCAGCAGTCGCCTATTGTGCCCATTTCCCCTCTTCCTACAGGCACTTCGAAGTCCAATTGGGGATACACGCTGTAAGCATCTACACGTCGCAGGTCGAAGCGCATGCCAGAGCCTCGCAGTATGGGTCCGGTAATGCCATAGTTAATGGCCAGGTCCGGATCTATGATCCCCACGTTGGCCGTTCTTTCGATGAAAATGTGGTTGTGTACCAGCAGCGCCTCTGTTTCTTTAAGTTTGGGCACCAGGTAGTCACAAAATTCTCTACACCTTTCTTCGAAACCTACGGGAATGTCATAGTACAATCCACCCACCCAGATGTAGTTGTACAGCAGGCGGGCGCCGGAAGCCCATTCTAGCAGGCGCAGGATGTGCTCACGGTCTCTCACCAACCAGAGAAAAGGGGTAAAGGCCCCAATGTCCAGCCCATAGGTACCGATGGCAATAAAATGGGAAGCCAGCCGGTTCAGTTCAGCCGTCAGCACGCGGATGTATTCGACCCTGTTGGGAAGGGTGCCTTCAATTCCCAACATCTGTTCAACCCCTCTGGCAAAGGCCCACTCATTGTTGATGGCGGCCACGTAATCCATTCGGTCGGTAAATGGGAGTGTTTGGTTGTAGGGCAGGCTTTCGGCATGCTTTTCGAAACACCGGTGCAGGTAGCCGATGTGTGGGTAGGCTTCTTTGATAATTTCTCCATCTGTGATCACTTCCAACCTCAGTACGCCATGAGTAGATGGATGCTGTGGACCCAGGTTAAAGATCATTTCCTCCGCCTTGAGCCGGGATTCATCGAACCGAAGTGGTTCACTGTTGGTCAGGTGTTCGGGATTGTATTCGTAAGTCTGCTTCATTTGTCCCTATCGTAAGAAATGGACATCCCATGGTAAGTAGCTGCCGCTTCATAATCTTTTCGGAGGGGAAAGCCTTGCCAGTCCTCGGGGAGCAGTATGCGCCTGAGGTCAGGATGGCCTTCGAAGACGATACCGAAAAGGTCGTAGGTCTCTCGTTCGTGCCACCATGCGGCTCGCCAGATATCACCCACCGATGGTAGGTGGGGTTTTTCGCGGTCCAGAATCACTTTTAGTGCAAGCGAAACGTCGTGAGGAATGCTATATAAATGGTACACCACGGCCATCACATTGGCTTCCCGACCCATATCTACACCGGAGAGGCAGGACAGCTGGTCGAAATAGCATTTTTCATGGGTATGGAGAAACGCTGCCACCTCCAACAGCTGGTCAGCAGGGATGATTGCCTGGAGGGGTTGGGTATTTTCTATCCATTGCCAGTCTATGGTGCCAAATTGAGCGGCCAGGAGGTCTTGCATGTCCTTGCTATTTTCTCTCATGCATCGGTTGATTGCTTCTGTAAAAGTCTTTCCAGTGCCTTTGGTCTCAATAGGTTTTCCTTGCGAATCTTTTCTTGCAGTTTCAGGAAACCTCCAATCAGTGCTTCCGGCCTGGGCGGACAGCCAGGTACGTAAACATCCACCGGAATGATTTGGTCAACGCCTTTTACCACATGATAGCCATGTTGCCAGTAAGGACCGCCGCAGTTGGCACAGGAGCCCATAGATATTACATAGCGTGGTTCAGCCATTTGCTCATACAGGCGCCTTACACGGTCGCCCATTTTGAAAGTGACAGTTCCGGACACGATCATCACATCAGATTGCCTTGGCGAGGCACGCGGGATCACCCCGAGACGATCGAGGTCGTAGCCTGGCCCGGCAGTAGACATGAATTCGATGGCACAACAAGCCAGGCCAAATCCCATGGGCCACAGGCTGGACAGCCGCGCCCAGTTAAGGAGGTCGCTAATGTTAGACACGATGATCCCACCATCTCCTGATTTTGTCAGGCCTTCAGGTATATCTTTCATAAGCAGATTTTGGTATTTTAGATTTGTAAATAGTGGTGTGGGTAGAAGGTTTTATCCAATCCAACAGTCCTTGTGCCCACACGTAAGCCAGGCCGATGGTGAGGATGGCCAGGAAAATGAAGGCCTCCGTCATCGTCAACCAGCCCCAGCTTCCGTTCGTAGCTTCCATGAGGTCAGCATCTTTGAAAATGAGCGCCCACGGCACGAGAAAGATTAATTCTGCTTCGAAAAGCACAAAGACCAGCGCGATGATGTAAAACCGTATATTGAAGGGCCCCATGGCATCGTGTGCAGGAGACTCGCCTGACTCGTAGATGGTATTTTTTTCCACATTTGGCTTATTAGGTCTTAGCATTCGACTCACTAAAAGAGTCGACATCAGGAAACCCAGCCCGCCTAGCATGAATAACAGTACAACAGAAAAACCTGAGATCATACAGCAATTTAACCATGCGGGGGAAGTTTGGGTTTACACAAGTAGCTACTTTCGTTCTATGAAGCCAATAATTGTTAATCAGGGCAAGTGGTTATCCAGCCAGTCCCGATGGATTTATTCCGGGTTATTTGTGGTCACCACCTGGTGGATGCCGTTTTATGTGCCAAATGTTCTGGGATTCTTGACCATAGTGGTGATGGGTATGGGTTTGCTCGTGGTGTGGACGTCCATACGGGTGATTTCTGTTGATCCCGAGCAAAAGAACTGGAGCACCTACACGCTACTGATGGGTAGGAAAGTGCAACTAAAGATGCATCCGTTGGGGCGGGTGGATGCACTTGAGTGGATCAACGGGCAACTGTGCATGCGACTGCAAAATGGCGAGTCTGTGATCTTATGGGCGGGTGAACTTGCGTTAAGACCGGATGATCAAAAAGTTCAGGCGCTTGCGAAGCGGCTTGGCACTTCGCTCAAATTGTCATAATGTCTGCTTCTTTATGACCCAGGAGTTCATCGATGCGATGGGTATATGTATCGGTAAGTTTCTGCACCTCGTCTTCAGCGGCCTTCACTTCATCCTCAGACATACCCTCTTTGAGTAACTTTTTGAGCGATTCATTGGTATCTTTCCTAATATTTCGAATGCTCACCTTCCCGCTCTCCGCTTCTCCTTTGGCCTGCCGGACCAATTGGGTTCGGCGCTCCTCGGTCAATTGGGGAATATTGATTCGAATCAACTCCCCGTCATTTTGGGGGTTCAATCCCAGATTGCTGTTGATGATAGCTCGTTCAATGTCTGAAATAATGGTTTTCTCCCAGGGCTTTATACTAATGGTGCGTGCATCGGGTGCGGTGACTGCTGCCACCTGATTCAAAGGGGTGGGGGTGCCGTAGTATTCCACTTCCAAACTGTCGACCATGGCGGGAGAGGCTTTTCCAGCCCGAATTTTTGCCATTTCCGATTTGGCATGATCGATGGCCTTTTCCATCATTTCTCTGGCATTGTCGAGATAAAACTGAATGTCTTCCATGAAAGTAAAAGTTTAGTTGATCAGCGTGCCGACTTCTTCTCCGTTTAGTATTTTCATCAGGTTACCGGGACGATTCATGTCAAACACGATGATGGGTAATTTATTTTCCTGGCACAATGTGAAGGCAGTCATGTCCATCACGCTTAGTCCTTTTTCAAATACTTGCTGAAAGCTGATATTGGAAAAGCGTACTGCCTCCGGATCTTTTTCCGGATCGGCTGAGTACACCCCATCCACACGGGTGCCTTTAAGTACCACGTCGGCTTCTACCTCGATGGCTCTCAAACTGGCGGTGCTGTCGGTCGTGAAATAGGGATTCCCGATGCCTGCACCAAAAATTACGATGCGGCCTTTTTCCAGGTGACGAATGGCGCGACGTCGAATAAAGGGCTCGCATACTTGTTCCATTTTTAGACCAGACATTAACCGGGTATACATGCCATACTGCTCCAGGGTACTTTGCAAAGCCATGGCGTTGATAACCGTGGCCAGCATGCCCATGTAATCTCCCTGCACACGGTCTATACCTAAATTGTTGGAGTCTACTCCGCGAAAGATGTTGCCACCCCCTATCACAATTGCCAGCTCAACACCTGCGCTAACCACCGTTTGAATTTCTTCGGCATATTGTTGAAGCCGACTGGAGTCTATGCCGTGCTGTTGGTTGCCCATCAGGGCTTCACCACTTAACTTGAGGAGAACGCGTCGGTATTTCATCGCTATTTAAGTCACACAAATATAGGATGCCTTAACTGATTGCTAGAAAGTAATGAGGACATGGTTTTTTTCAACGCTTTCTCCTTTGGTCACATGAATGCTTGCTATTTGCCCGTCAATGGGCGACTTGATCACATTTTCCATCTTCATCGCTTCCAAAACCAACAGCTTGTCTCCCTTTTTTACTTCCGATCCGGGGGCTACGTTCACCTCGAGGATGACGCCGGGCATGGGTGATTTGACGTTGCTCAATGCGACTGTTGCAGCCAAATGAATACCCATTTTTTCAAGAACCGCATCCAATGGATTTTCTATATGCAGGGTGGTTACTCCAGAAGGCCCCTTGAGAGTGATTTTTTGGTCTTCCTGCCTCAAGCATTCAAACTCGTAGATGGCTTCCTTGGTGTGTACAATGAAAAGATTGCCCGTTTGCATCAGCTTGAAATCGACTGGTTGCTCATCAATTAGCCATTGATTTTCCTGTTGTTGTACTTTGACTCGGAGGTCGTGTGTGAGGACGTGGATCGGTTTCATGGTTGTAAAAATATAGCTAGACATCGTGGTCAATGAAAAATTTCTACAAAAGATCAAAACCCGGGACCGTTTTTCCTTCAATCTTTTGTTCACCTTCCATTTTGGTTAAAGAAAAAAACCCTATACTTTTGCCTTCCTTTTTCAGAAGGACTGAAAAGGTGCGTTCTTTATATTGTGAGGGGGGATACCAAAGCGGCCAACTGGGGCAGACTGTAAATCTGCTGACTTATGTCTTCGTAGGTTCGAATCCTGCTCCCCCCACAGCGCCTGTCATCGTTTTGGTGACAGCTGACATTAATTGGCCAAGGGTTGACGATTTTCGGTAAATGTAATTACCGCTTCGCTGGCTCCTCGGTATGCAATGCGGGTGTAGCTCAGTTGGTAGAGCGACAGCCTTCCAAGCTGTAGGTCGCGGGTTCGAGCCTCGTCACCCGCTCTAAGTTGGGAAACCACTTGTGAGCAGTTGTTTTAATGTTTGGAATAAGCGCTTAAGGTGTTGCCCCGAGTCAAAACAGGCAGATTGCCTGGTGCTGTTGAGGCCAGGGTCACAACTTCCTGGTTAGCGTTTGTCTTCGGGATGGGCGGGCAGAGGTAGAAGGTAGAATTGGCACATCCGGTGAAAGCCGACGTAGCTCAGGGGTAGAGCG
>CAYOEV010000045.1:0-9149 GCA_964403075.1 uncultured Roseivirgaceae bacterium
GAGCAGTTGGTAGCTCGTCGGGCTCATAACCCGAAGGTCGGAGGTTCGAGTCCTCTCCCCGCTACTCTTAAAACAAAAAGGCAGTTACCGATAGGTAGGTGCCTTTTTTTAATGGGCTCATGTGACAATTTTACATTTTTCTCACCCAACTGAAATGCTCATCTGAAATCCGCTGCTTATTTTTTTCAATGTATTTTACCAGCTCCTGTTGTGCAGGTGTGAGTGCTTTTCCCTTATTATAAATTAAGTGCCACTTGGTAACAATGGGTAGCCCGGGTAAAGAAAAAATCTGGATACGTTCGCGGGCCAGGGCTGTACGTAGCCCAATCATGGGCACGATGGATAGTCCCAAACCGGCAATGATCGCCTGCTTAACCGCTTCGTTCGAAACCAACTCCATTGATTTTCCCACTCGTACATGGTTTTCCCTTAAGTATTCTTTCATGACATTTCGAGTGGCCGATCCCTCTTCCCGAAAAAGCAGAGTGAGCCTCTCCAGGCTTCTGGGTGTACGTACCTTGCCCAGGTATTCAATATTCCCTACAAGATTTAATTGATTATCAATTAGTTCGATGGCATGCACATGCATGTCATTGGGTATGACTGAGACCAAAGAAAAATCGCTCTCGTTTTTTCTCATCCCTTCAATGACGCTCATTTTATTAGATACATCAATCGAAAGCTCCACATTCGGGTAAGAATCCATGAAATCTTTAAGGAAATAGGGTATTACATATTTGCCAGTAGATACCACAGAGATTGTTATTTTGCCTGTGTGCAGGCCTTTGTATTGATCGATGGTGTATTTGATGCCTTCGGCTTCCTCTAGTAGTTTACGGCTTCTCTCGGCAATCTCGTGCCCAAAATCCGTCACGTAAAGCTGTCGTCCTACCACTTCGGTAAGTGGCAATTCGAATTGGCCCTGTAATTTCTTTAACTGTATTGAAATCGCCGGCTGAGTTAAATGCAAGTCTTCAGCAGCTTTTGTAACACTCTGATGATCAGCTACTTTTAAGAATATTTTTAGTTGATGTAGTGTATAATGCATAAATATACGTTTATGTATACTATTATAAATATAAATAATATTTAATGAATAACGCCTGCTAGTTTTGCTTCCAATTATATCAATGCATTCTACATGACACCTACCGAAACGCTACTTGCTGTGCTCCCTATGCTGGCACCGGGTCTTTTATTTCTCTATGCATGGCTTAACCTGAAAAAAGGTCATCACATCTGGCCTTTTAAATTCATTGGCCTTACAGGCATTGGTGTGGCTTTATTATGTGTTTATCTGATTTACCAGCAGGGTCCCATGCAAACCCCACTTATTGGGTATCGCGGATTGGGTTTCAGCTTACGACTTGACGGGCTCAGTACTTTGATGTTCACCATGATAACACTACTCGGCTTTGTAATTCTGTCGTTCAGTGACAATTATTTGGATGGCGATACCAGAAAGGGCGTTTTTTTTAGTCGGCTTACTGCGACCATAGGAGCTGTAGAGCTGCTCGTCCTGGCGGGGAATCTTCTGCAGATTTTTATTTTCTGGGTAATCACAAGCATCTGTCTTCATTATCTGCTTAAATTCTACCGGAACAGACCACAAGCAGTGGCCGCTGCCAGAAAGAAGTTTCTGGTGGCTCGGGCTGGAGATCTGTGCTTGTTTGGTGCGCTGCTTATCATCTACCAAACCGTGGGTTCAGGCGAATTGAGCAACATTTTTACTTTTATGAATGATACGGTGGGCCTCAATCAACCGCTCGTCTGGGCCACATTATTGCTTGCAGGTGCTGCAGTGCTTAAATCGGCACAATTTCCTACACACGGATGGCTGATAGAAGTAGTTGAAACCCCTACCCCGGTGTCGGCCCTGTTGCATGCGGGTTTATTGAATGCCGGTCCCTTTCTAGTGGTACGTTTGGGCTATTTAATGATTGAGTCAACAGCAGCCGCCCTCTTTCTCATCATCATAGGTGGATTTACAGCGCTATTTGCCTCGGTAGTTTATCTGACCCAGCCGAGTATTAAAATTTCCTTGGGATATTCCAGTGTGGGACATATGGGATTTTCGCTTATGCTCTGCGGGTTTGGCGTTTATCCGGCGGCCATTCTGCACGTGGTGGCGCATTCTTTTTACAAAGCCCATTCCTTTTTATCATCAGGCAGTGCAGTTGACCGCATCAGGGCAGGAGGCATGACCAAATCATCCAGAAATGGTAAGCCGATCCATGCCCTAATCAGCCTGATGATGTCCACATCCATCTACGCGGGCTTCTGCTACCTATGGGGCATCAGGCTTGAAGATGACTTTCATCTCATGGTTGTCGGTGGCATCATGGTGCTAGGCGTGAGCCAGTTATTATTGTATACAATAGATACCAGCACTTACCTTGTTACATGGTTACTCTCCGGAGCACTGGCACTATTTACGGCACTCTCTTTTTTCTCATTGGAATCAGGAATACGCAACCTATTAAGCTCAGACATACCCACAAACCACGAGCTAAACGATGTGATCAAATGGGTTGCAATAACGGTATTGATACTCTTCACTATGGTCATATTCATTCAATCACTGGCATCAAAATTCAGACATTCAGCAAAGGCATATCGCCTGGGTGTGCACCTCAGAAATGGTCTTTATGCCAACGTGATTTTCGACAGGATCATTGGTTCATTAAAAAATGACAAATTCAAGTGGGCCAATCTCGACATGAAGGAAGATGGACACCACGACCTGGCAGCGCAGGCCAAAAAGATAGCATCTACAAAAACATTTGAAATTAAGTATTAAAGAAATGACCACTTTACTTCAAACCGACCACTATACTATCAAAAAATTATTGAAAGAAGGTGCACGTAAAATTGCTCCATTGTGGCCACTGGACCGTTTCGTTGCCGTAAATCCCTACCTGGGTATGTCAGACATGACCTTTGATCAGGCAATGGATTTTCTCAATAAAACAAGTGATGCACAGGCCACCCTACCCACTGACTTCTACCTGCAGGCAATCCGCACAGGACATATGACAGAAGGGAACGTAGCACAAGCCATAAGTAAAAACGAGTCAGTGCCTTCCACTGATGTCAAAACGTTCCTTTCAGAGGCTCTTGCCCATAATAAAACTACTACGCGACAAACGGTGCTAACCCTTTCCGACGTAGCCAGCGATATCAACGGCAAAAAATGGCGACGATTCATGGTAGACCGTATTTCCTTTTGGGCATCGGCATATTTTGATACCCACCAAGCCATTTGGCAAACAGCCGATGGCTCGGCCTCCTTGTATCAGGCTTGGAAAAAGGAAGCAGAGGTGGATTTCAGCACCGAAGCCATGGGTCTGAAAGGTTTTAGGCAATTGGTTAGCTCCTTGTCCATTAACCATTTAGAAGCTGCCGGCTCGGCACTCGAGGCACTTGACCTACCCAAGGACATTTGCCCGGCCTATTTGCATACATTGCTGATGAAAATGAACGGCTGGGCAGGTGTTGCCGCGCGCGTAGATTGGGACGCGCGCCTATCCGGTAAGGAAAGTGAGGCATTGGAAGAGTTCCTCACCATTCTGCTCGTTTGGGAGTATGCACTCATGAAACTACTACCCTATCAAGAACTGGAATTTGCTTGGAACAATGCCAAAATAGCCAATGAGACGCTTCTTTTAGACCCTAAAAAGAACAAAGGACTGGAACATCAACTGATATTGCAACAGGCATTCGACATCGCTAAACAAAACAGCTTGATTGAAATGATCAATAACCAGGGCAATGGCGCTCCCGCTACCTCACCTGTCAGTGCCCAGGCAGTATTCTGCATAGATGTTCGTTCGGAGACCTTTCGCAGAAACCTGGAGTCGGTCAATGACGGAATAGCCACGCTCGGCTTTGCTGGATTTTTCGGATTTCCAATTACCTACGTACCATTGGGGCAGCAGGAAGGTTCGGACCAGTGCCCGGTATTGATTCCCACTTCTCATCGCATCAAAGAAAGTATACCCGACGTGAAAGCTGAGAAAATGGCCATCAAAAGAAAGCACATCTGGATGCATTTTCACAAAGCCGCGAAGGGCTTTAAATCTGGTGCCATCAGTTGTTTTGGATTTGTAAGCCCATTGGGACTTTACTTTTTACCCAAACTTTTTACCGACTTATTGGGCATCACCCGACCCGTAACAATGGGTTTATTTCGGCAAACCACCCACCAAAATGGCGTGTCTGTACACATAGATCCAGCCGACGACTCGATGGGTATTTCAATAGAAGATCGCATCCAAATGGCCCTAATGGCCCTAAAAGGGATGTCTTTAACCCACAATTTTGCACCCATTGTACTCATTGCCGGCCATGGTGGCAATACCGTCAACAACCCACATGGTACCGGACTCGACTGCGGCGCCTGTGGCGGTAGTTCAGGCGAAGCCAACGCCAAAGTGGCCGCAAAAATTTTCAATGATGAGGAAGTTCGCGCGGGTTTACGCGCCCTTGATATCAATATTCCCGAGAGCACCATTTTCGTTGCTGGTTTACATGACACCACCACCGATGAAGTCACCCTGTTTACCGGGGGAATGAAACTTTCAGAGGGACAAAAATCGAGACTGTTAGATTTGAAGCAATCCTTATTGCTGGCAGGTGAATTGACACGAAAAGAGCGGGGTGCGCGCATGAAACTGACTGGGCCAGATGCGACCAGGCAGGTAATCAAGCGAAGCAAAGATTGGTCTCAGGTTCGACCGGAGTGGGGCCTGGCGGGCTGTTCCTCTTTTATTGTAGCCTCCAGGAAGCGTACGACAGCGCTAGATTTAGGCGGTAAGGCATTTATGCACAGTTACGATTGGCAAGCAGATGAAGGTTTCAAGGTATTGGAAGTGATCATGACTGCTCCCATGGTGGTCACCTCCTGGATCAACCTACAATATTTTGCTTCAACAGTGGACAACAAACGTTTTGGGGCAGGCAACAAAACCCTGCACAATGTAGTGGGCGGACTAGGTGTATTGGAAGGTTTTGCCGGCGATCTTCGCACGGGCCTGCCCTGGCAGTCCATCCATGATGGAGAAAAATATCAACATGAACCAAACAGACTCAACGTGGTCATTGAAGCACCTGTAAATGAAATAGGGAAAATTCTGTCCAGACATGAATCCATTCGCCAATTGTGCGACAATGAATGGATATACCTACTTGCGATGAATGACGAAGGTAAAATTTCGCACAAGTATGTTGGTGGACTGGAATGGGAGTTGGTTAGTTAGCCATTTGGCCATAAAACAGAAGTAAAGTCAATGGAAATCAATGGTGATCTACCTGCAACCACCTGATTTTTAGAGAGGAACTTTACTTAAGAACTAAAAAAGTTATTATTTGGCCCCATGAATGAGGCCTTCAAATCTGGGTTCGTAACAGTAATGGGAAGACCCAACGTGGGTAAATCCACATTAGTGAACCAATTAATGCAGGTGCCATTGGCCATTACAAGTCCTAAGGCACAGACCACGAGACATCGTCTTTTTGGAATTCTCAGTACGGCCAGTTACCAACTGATTGTGTCTGACACTCCTGGTATGATAGCACCCAATTACGCCCTTCAGGAAAAAATGATGAATTATGTGCGCCAATCACTTGAAGATGCAGATGTACTGGTTTACGTGGTATCACTAGAGGACAAGGACGAATTTCCCGAATACCTGGACATGGCACGCGAAACCAAGACACCCCTACGCTTTGTCATCAATAAAATTGATGAGGCCAAGGGTAGTCAGGTGTACGATAAGGTATGCTACTGGCATGAAAAATATCCCGAACTTCACATACATACGGTTTCCGCATCAACCGGAGAAGGTGTAGACGCACTGCTCGATGAACTATTGGCGTTGACACCCGTACACCCACCCTACTACCCTACGGATGCCCTTACCGACCGACCAGAGCGTTTTTTTGTTGAAGAAATTGTGAGAGAGAAAATTTTTCTTAACTACCAACAGGAGATTCCTTACAGCACCCAGGTGCGCGTGGAACAATTCAAGGAAAGCGATGAGATTATTCGCATAGAAGCCCTCATCTTTGTGGAAAGAGATAGCCAAAAAGGAATATTGATTGGTAAGGGCGGTCAGTCCATTAAGAAAGTAGGTACTGAAGCAAGACTAGATCTTGAATCCTTTTTTGGCAAGCAAATTCATTTAGACACCCGAGTAAAAGTGGCAAAAGACTGGCGCAAAAATGAGCGAACGCTCAAGGATTTCGGTTATTAGCATTTTTCATTTTTAACTATCCACTGATTTGGCAAACATTGTCGCTATCGTCGGCCGACCGAATGTCGGGAAATCCACACTCTTCAATCGTTTGATTGAGAAGAAACAAGCCATAATGGACAACGAATCCGGCGTCACCCGCGATAGGCATTACGGTAAAAGCGAATGGAATGGATACGAATTCACGGTAATAGACACCGGAGGCTATGTGGTAGGCTCTGACGATATATTTGAGGAGGCTATTCGCAAGCAAGTCAAAGAAGCCCTTAGTGAAGCCACCATCATTCTATTTATGGTGGACTGTCACGAAGGATTACATCCTTTGGATAAGGATTTTGCCAATGTGCTGCGTGAAGTGGGTAAGCCCATTCTTCTTGTAGCCAATAAGGCAGATACGCAGGCGTACGAAATGAATGCAGCCGAATTTTATGCACTTGGGTTGGAAACTGATCTACACGCGGTAAGCGCTGCCTCAGGTTCTGGAACGGGTGATTTGTTGGATGCTGTGGTTAGCCATTTTGAAGATGAGCCTCGGGAGGAAGCACAATCATTGCCTAGAATCTCCATTTTAGGCAGACCCAATGTTGGCAAGTCCAGTTTTCTCAATGCCCTGTTGGGCAAAGAGCGAAGTATTGTAACGGATATCGCAGGGACCACGCGCGATGCTGTCGACAGCCGTTACAATCTGTATGGAAAAGATTTCATTCTTACTGACACAGCAGGTATCAGAAAAAAAAGCAAAGTTCATGAAAACATTGAATTCTATTCCGTTTTGCGGGCTTTGCAGGCGCTACAGGATTCGGAAGTATGCATCGTAATGATTGATGCCACCACGGGCCTTGAATCGCAAGACATGAGTATACTGGGCCTGGCTGACAAATACCGAAAAGGCACATTGTTAATGGTCAACAAGTGGGATCTGGTGGACAAAGACCACCAGACTGCAGAGCAATACAGGAAGGGTCTGAAGGAAAAACTGGGTCCACTCGGCTACATTCCGATGGTATTTACCAGCGTGCTAAACAAACAGCGCATATTTCAGGCCATTGAAATGGCCTTGGAAATTCATGAAAATCGCTTTAAAAAAATTCTTACTTCAAAATTGAACGAAGCCCTGTTAAAAGACATCGAACACTATCCGCCCCCAGCTGTTCGCGGACAATATATCAAAATAAAATACGTCACACAACTGCCCACGCGAGGCATCACTTTTGCTTTTTTCTGTAATTTCCCACAACATATTCGGGCACCTTACGAACGGTACTTGAAAAACAAAATACGCGACCATTTTGGATTTGAAGGGGTGCCAATTCAAGTGGTATTTAGGAAAAAATGAGTCCTGAAGAAGTCTTTCAACGTTTTGTGCCAGAGGCGGCAATCACCTATTGTGTTCAATTGTATGCTGCGCACAACTTTGTTTTTAAAATAAAAAAATCCCGGCAAAGTAAACTGGGAGATTACCGCTTCGACCATCGGCTAGGCCAACAAACCATCACCATAAATAATGACTTGAATCCATATGCCTTTCTCATCACCTACCTCCATGAGGTTGCTCATTTGACTGCTTTTGAGAGGTTTGGCCGCCGGATAAGACCCCACGGCAAGGAATGGCAAAATGAGTTCAAAGAATTGGCGCAGCCCGTGTTGTCAGAAGAAGTATTTCCCCCTTATGTATTACAGGCTTTACGGCAATATTTCTCTAAACCGAAAGCAGCAAGCTGTTCAGATCCGCTACTACATGAGACCTTCCGTAAATTTGATGGGGCACCCATTACTTTCCTAAAAGACTTGAGCAGTGGAGATGTCTTTGAATTCCGAGGGCAGTCTTACAAAAAAATAGAAACAAAACGGACCAGATCTATATGTTGCCAACTTGAAACTGGTAAAAGGTATTTAATACCGGAAATGGCTGAAGTCAGCTGCCTATGATGCGCGTATATTTACCGAAAGAGGTCGGACTGAATAAATCTGACTATTTTCGTTGAAAGGTAATTAAAGGAATATGATCAAAGTTGTATTCAGCATTTGTTGCGTGTGTAGTTCTTTCGTGGTTTTTGCCCAAAAGAGTACCCAAGCGAAGGACGATAAGGAATTCTATGTGACCAATACATACGTGGTTGGAATGGTGATTGGTGGTCGTGGGAATATCACCGATTCTCTGGAAATCGCAGAATTACATGAAGGGCATGTGCGCTACCTCGATTATTTAAGAGTTAACAAAAAACTGGTGGCCTCAGGTCCGTTAAAAACTGATCAGCAATACCGAGGGCTATACATTTTTAATGTAGAGACCATCGGCGAAGCAGAGGCCATATTGGCAGAAGACCCTGCCGTTAAAGCGGGTTATCTGGACATGGATCTTTTTATTTGGACCAGTAGAGATGCAAGCAAAATGGACAATACGAGCCTTTCGTATAAAGTGATTGCACTACTGGTGTTTGCAGCTACCTGTGTTTTCTTCGTCGGCCGCGCCATGAGGGGAAAAACTGAAGCCTAAGCAAACTAACGGGCAGAAGTGCCACGAAAGAAAGTCTTCAATTGTCGAAATCCATGCGCTATTGAATTGCTAGATGGAATTTGTATGATTATTTCAGTCGTCATTAGTCTGTGGTCAATAAATTAAAAATGGCTTGAATTAAGCCGGCGTGCTGCTTTGATCAAAAAAGCACAGGCTAGAACCCCGGTACCTACAAACCTGATATTTGAACCAAGGGGCAAAAACCTTCAGGGGCTTCAACATGTGGTCGAGAACAGTGAAGTTGGTGAATTCAATATACCTGCTGAATTTTTCAATGTGTGTTGTTGATAAACAAAGAGCCTGAAGACAGGATCTCCAGGCTCTTTTCTTGTCGGGGTGGCAGGATTCGAACCTGCGACCCCCTGGTCCCAAACCAG
>CAYOEV010000046.1:0-4711 GCA_964403075.1 uncultured Roseivirgaceae bacterium
GCACGCCTGGCTTGCTGGCCCCTCACTCAATCAGTCCACCGGACTGATTGTAACGCTCGGTCCTCCTTGTGACCACACTCATTAAAGCCAGCTTGTGCTGGCTTTTTTCGTTCCGTCCCAAGGGGTCAGCCCTGCACGCCTGGCTTGCTGGCCCCTCACTCAATCAGTCCACCGGACTGATTGTAACGTTCGTTCCTCCTTGTGACTACACTCATTAAAGCTCCAGCACAAGCTGGCTTTTTTCGTTTCGTCCCAAGGGGTCAGCCCTGCGCGCTTAGCTGAGATTGTTAACGTATGTGCAGTGACGAAGTGTCATTCATTTGTTTGACGTCATTGTAAGACAGGTGTGTCAAAGGGGATTTAACTATCTTGAGAATTACTTGTCTTTCTAACTACGAATCTTTCATGAAAAATTTATCCTTGCTTTTTATCCTTGTCTTTTCTGCTTGCACCACGCTTAATGAAGAGGCGATGGATGTTCAATTAAATGGCATATTGGATGCCTATGCGGCAGCCAATTACGAATTGAATCCGTTGGCTGCCACGGCAAATGGCATCAATGACTACAACGATCGATTGGCCATCAACATTTCTCCTGAGCATATCAAAAAGCAACTTGCGCTTAATCTCAGATATCTGGACACCCTGAGCAATCTGGATGTGACAAATTTAACAAACGCCGATCTGCTCAGCGTGGAACTATTGACCTACAAACTTGAAATGGAAAATAGACAGTTATCGAATGGCTATGGAATAAATAGACCAGTCGATCAATTCGTATTTAGTTTCCCGCAAAATTTTGCCACTTTGGCAGCCGGCGCTTCCTTCGTTCCTTTTAAAACAGCAGAGGATTATAAAAACTTTATAAAAAGAATGGCCCATTTCGACCAATGGGTAGATCAGGCCATTGAAAACATGACCGAAGGTTTGGAACTGAAAAATACGGTACCCCGGGCATCAATGGTCAAACTACCCAGTCAGCTTCGTCCGCTTTATGAGACACCGGTGGAAGAAAGTATTTTTTATCGACCGCTGCAAGAGTTGCCTGAAGAAATGGATAGCATGGAGGCAGTAGATCTAAAAAGGGCTTATGTTGAGGCCATAGAAACAACATTACAACCGGCTTACCGTAAGCTCAACGATTACCTCGTAAATCAGTACATCCCAAGGGCCCGCACTTCCACGGGTTTGCTGGACAATAGCAATGGGCAAGAAGAGTATCAGTTCTGGCTGGATTATTATACCACCTTAGATATGACACCTGATGAAATCTACGAGCTGGGCATTCGTGAGGTAACCCGTATAAAGGAGGAGATGGACTCGTTGAGACGGTCTGTAGGTTTTGAAGGTGATCTTTTGTCATTTTTCGAACACGTCCGGACGGATGCGCAATTTTTTCCTTTCCACACGGAGGAAGAAGTCTTAGAACGGTACAGATCGTTTGAAAGTAAGATGGAACCTTCCCTTAAAAAGATGTTTAATCTGGTACCTGAGGCAGGATTTGAAGTACGTGCCACCGAGAAATTCAGGGAGGCCGGAGCCAATGCTCAATATAATCCACCTTCGAGAGACGGAAAGCGACCCGGAATCTTTTACGAAACAGTGCCAAATGCGAAAGCGTACAATTATTTTGAGATGGAGACCTTATTTCTGCATGAGGCCATTCCTGGCCATCACTACCAGGTTGCACTTCAAATGGAGGCCGACCTCCCTGAGTTCAGGAAATCCTATTGGATGAGTGCCTATGGAGAAGGATGGGCCTTATATGCAGAGACGCTGGGTATCGAGTTAGGTATGTTCAAAGATCCTTACCAATACCTTGGCAGGTTAAGTGCAGATATGGAGCGTGCCATTCGATGCGTAGTGGATGCGGGCATGCACGCGAAAGGCTGGAGTCGGGAAAAAGCCATCCAATACATTCTCGAAAACCAACCAGTTACTGAGCAAGTGGCTATTCAAAGAATTGAAAGGTACATGGTTACCCCTGGCCAGGCGGTGAGTTACAAAGTGGGGGAGCAAACCCTCATTCGTTTGCGCGAGGAAGCGCGATCTACATTAGGTGATCAGTTTGATATGAAAGAATTCCATGATGAGGTGCTGAAGAATGGAGCCTTGCCATTAAAAATCCTGGAAAAGCAGATCAATAGGTGGATGGAGGGAAAGTTGGTCGGTTAATCAATCACCTCGGAAGTAAGGCACGCATGTCACACGAACGCACCATCAATTGGGGCATCTTAGGTTGTGGGAATATCGCACATAAAGTGGCGGACGATTTAGGCATTGCGGCCAACGCCGCGCTTGTCGCAGTGGGTTCCAAAGACCAACAACGTGCAAATGATTTTGGTGAACGCCACGGTGTAGCCAATTGCTACGGGAGTTATGAAGCTTTGGTTTGCGATCCGCAGGTGGAGGTGATTTACGTGGCTACACGTCATCCACAACATTTGTCAGCGAGTCTGGCGGCTATGCAACGTGGTAAGGCGGTGCTGTGCGAAAAACCATTGGCCATGAATCTGATGGAAGTGCGGATGATGACTGGCAAGGCGCAACAGGAAAATCTCTTTTTGATGGAAGCCATTTGGACGCGTTTCATTCCGGTGATACATAAAACACTGGCACTGATTGATGCCGGCACCATTGGAGAAATAAAAAATATACAAGCAGATTTCGGCTTTCTACCTGACATAAGTAAAGAGCGCCTGTTCAAAAAATCAATGGGAGGTGGTGCGCTACTTGATATTGGTATTTATCCATTATTCATCAGTTTATTGATTTTGGGTATGCCCTCCAAACTACAAGCAAGCGCGGTTTTTATTGAGCAGCAGGTGGATCAATCCTGTACCATGATCCTGGAATATGCGCAGGGGGCAGTCGCGGTACTACACGCCACATTTGCTGTAGAAACAACGAACGAAGCCTGGATTCATGGGACAGCGGGCTCCATCCAACTGCATCGACCCTTTCATGCACCTTCGGAGTTGTCCATTGTGGTGCAAGGAAAGGTAAAAGAAACCATGAGTTTACCGCTTTCCGGTAACGGCTACGTGCATGAAGTTGACCACGTCAATGACTGTTTGCGCAGGGGGCTGGTGGAAAGTCCGCTTCTACCACATGAACTGAGCCTGAATCTGATGCAATTATTGGACGACGTCAGGGTGCAGGTTGGACTGGATTATTGATGTGACCGATCTTATGAATGGTTTTGAAAAGCAGATGCAGGGATAGCAGGCATTACTTGTTTAAGAACCTTTTCATCAAGCGCTCATATCTTTTGGAGATCGACTTTGGCCACCACTTCTTAATAAAAAGATGCTTTTTTGCTTCTCTAGGATGTACAATATGAAAAGTACCCCTGGCGGCCTCAGTTAAAATTATTCGTGACATCTCTGTCGCATGGGTGGTGCTGTTATTCATCTGATGTGTGGCAAATTCTACGAAGGGTTGTGACCCGCTAGCCGAAGACATGATGCCTGTGGGAAAAAAGGTAGGGGTTGCCACACTAACCTGCACGCCCTGTGGGCGCAATTCGTGGTAGAGGGTTTCGGACAAACTGTAAACGGCCGCTTTGGCCGCATTGTAGGCCGACATGCCCGGGGCATTCATGGCACCGGCAGCACTTCCAATATTGATGATCATCCCATGCCCCTGCTGCACAAGGTCATTGACAAACAGGTGGCAGCCGTAATACACACCCATCAGGTTGATTTGGATCATTTTTTCCCATAATTCGGGACGATAATTTTGCAACAACTCCCCATCCCCAATTCCGGCATTGTTAATGACCAGATCCACGTTCGTTTGCGTGCGCACTTTTTGGGCTACTTGGGCATATTTTTTTATTTCGCTAACATCCAAAGTATAAAGCGCCACGTGCCTGGCTGCACCCAACTCAGCGCTTAACTGATGTAATCTTTCCGTATTTATGTCAGCCAGGTACAACGACCACCCATCTTCGGCCAGGGCATGCGCAAATGCGGCACCCAACCCGGAGGCGGCACCGGTGATAAAAGCAGACTGGTGGGGACATCGAAGGTTCAGTAAATCAAGTTTTTCCATGTGCTTCAACGGTAAGTGATCCAGTCGGGTCTATGGTCCAGGTGGCTGAAGTCGTTATAAGTACTCAGCGAGAGTCCACTTTTGCTCACACGAATTTTTGTGACGCTGGTGTTCACCAACTTGCCTTGAAGTTCAATGAACTGTTCGTCTTTCAATTTGAGAAGTTGCATCATAATAGCAGAAATTGGTCCACCCGAAGTAAAAACCCAACCCACGTCGTCGCCTTTAAGATTTGCACCCCAATCATGGGTTGCGGTCCAAATTTCCTCTTTGAATGTTTTCCATTGGCGGCGAATCGTGAGCCGATCTTTGATCCAGTCAATAAGGGCTGCATTTAAAAGTGATTGTATGGCCTTTCCGGGGTGAGGGTGTGTAGATACATAATCCGACAGTGCCTGAAAATCTGCAAAACGTGGGTCGTATGCGCTAAGTAACTCCATGTGGTCGTACTCATTCCAGGCATCATTTTCGGAATAGGCTACCGGGGTTTCCTTCAAGGCTTGCAGACAATGTGTAGCTGTTTGTAAATGCCTTTTAAGTGAACCTCCTGTCACGCTCACGGGCACAATGTTCCTGGCTTTAAAGGCTTCTCCCAAGGTCAGTGACTGGGTTTTGCCCAACTCAGAAAGTTGGTCGTAGTCTCTTTTTAGGAAAC